>CAZBHZ010000003.1:171790-223056 GCA_964492085.1 uncultured Gemmatimonadaceae bacterium
GCCGGCTGACCCGCTGACGTTCGTCGAACAGCCCCGATAATCCCGTGTCGCCTCCGCTTCGCCTCCTTAGGGGCACGGGTCTTGCCGATGTGGTCTATCGAGGTATCGCCCCCATACATTGCACGTTCCCAATCAGTAGATCGAGGTGAGGATGGCACGCGACCGCGACAACAATCAGACATCTTCGGAGGCCGTGATCTCCATTATCGGCCCTGGAATGACGGTGGTCGGCAACTGTGAAAGTGACGGGACGATCCGCATCGAGGGCACGGTTAACGGGTCCGTGAAGGCGGGCAAGGCGGTCGTAATCGGCAAGCAGGGCCTCGTGTCCGGCGACATCATGACCCAGGACGCCGTCATTTCGGGTCGCGTGGAGGGGACGCTCGTGGCGGCCTCGCGTCTTGAAGTTCAGGCGACCAGTCACATCGAGGGCGAGGTGCACACGCGCCGGATGCAGCTCGAAGAAGGCGCCGTGCTGAACGGTACGGTCCACATGGGAGCCGATGTCGCGAAGGCCGCGGCGAGAGGCCCCACTGTCGGGGTCGGAGTTGCGGGTGAGGTTGGCAATCCGGCCCCCGAGGCTACAGGTGCGGCGCGCTAGTTTGTCCACAGGCCGCGAACCCTTGCGCCACGGCACCACCGGGCCTTTTTCCACACTTTCCACTTCGGGTGCGGAAGTCGCGCCGCGGCTGACCTTTTGATGAAACTGGAATCAGTGCTCCAATATTTGGACAGCTGGCTCAAGGTCCCCGACCACCCCGACTATCCGACCGCCCTGAATGGGCTTCAGGTCGGAGGTTCCCATGAGGTCGGCACGGTGGCGACCGCCGTCGATGCGTCTGAAGCGTCGATTCGGGCCGCGGCCGAACTCGGGGCCGACCTGATGATCGTACATCACGGACTCTTCTGGGGCGGCCTCGAGCCCATCGTCGGTCGCCACGAACGTCGGATTCGAGCCCTGATCGAGGCGAATATCGCCCTCTACAGCGTTCACCTCCCGCTCGATGCCCATCTCGAGGTTGGGAACTGCGTGCTTCTGGCGCAGGCCATGGGGCTCGACGTCCAGGGAAGGTTCGGCCAGTACCAGGGTCATGACCTCGGTGTCTGGGGCGTGCTACCCGACCCCGTGTCGATCGATGACGTGAAGAGCGTGGTGTCTACAGCAGTCGGAGGAGGGCAGGTTCGGGCTCTGCCGGGAGGGCCCGAGCGGGTCCGTTCGGTCGGCGTGATGACTGGCGGTGGCGGTTCATTCGTCCGTGAGGCAGCCGATGCGGGTCTCGACGCCTATGTAACCGGTGAAGGGGCCCATCACACGTTTTTTGATGCGGCCGAATTCGGAATACATGTTCTGTTTGCAGGCCATTACGCCACGGAGACGTTCGGCGTCCGTGCCGTCGGGGCTCATCTGGCTGATCGATTCGGACTCGAGTCGCACTTCATCCATCAGCCGACCGGCTTATGACGCGACCGTTCGATCCTGTCGAGTTCCTCGAGCAGGGGCCGCTCGTACCGTTTGTCATGGACCCCTCCAATGAAGAGGTATTGTGGGTCGGCCCACAGGCCGAGACGCTGCTGGGCTATCCGCGGGAGTCCTGGTTGGCCGTCGGATTCTGGGACGAGGTGGTGCTGGCGGAGGACCGGGCGGAGGTACGCGATGTGCGTGTGCGCGGCGCGGTCGCTGGATCTGGAGCTTCGTTGGACTATCGGGCGCACGCGGCGAACGGGTCAGTCGTGTGGGTGACTGAGGTCGGACGGGTGGTACGCGAAGAAGGTGCCGTCCGGATCCACGGATATCTGCTGGACGTATCTGAGCGGAAGCGCCGAGAGGTGGCACTCTGGAAGAGTGAAGAGCGGATCCGCTCGATCGTTCGGAACGCACCCGATGCGATGGTTGTGACCGACGCGGACGGGCGCGTACAGGACATGAACGCGCAGGCGGTCAGTCTCTTTCAGTACGAACTCAGCGAGGTGGTGGGGTCGATGTTGGATCCGATGATCGCGGATCGATTCCGGGAGGAGTTCGCCGAAGTTCGGGGCGGGTTCGACGCGGAGTCGGAGCGGCGCTCAGTCGTCGTCGGACGCGCCTTCGCGATCGAACCGCGCGACGGGTCGGAAATTCCTGTGGAGCTTGGGCTGAGTCGGGTGACCGCTCCGGACGGGACAGTGCAGCTTCTCAACTCTTTCCGGAACCTGACGGCCCGGCGCCGAGTCGAGGCTCAAGTGCGGTCCCGTGAACGTCGCGTGCGCCCAATCGAAAATGTGTTCCCGGCCATGGTCTGCCTCGTGGACCGCGACGAGCGGTTCCGCTTCGTAAACGAAGCGTACGCAGCGTGGTACGGATGGCAACGACATCAGATGGAGGGACGTCTCGTTCGTGAGGTCGTCGGGGAGTCAATCTACTCAGAGATGTCGGCGACGATGGCGGCCGCGCTGGAGGGTACACCCAGTCAGCTCCGGGCGGAGGTCATCGACCCCGAGGGGACGCTCCGCTTCATCGACATGAGCTTCGTGCCCCAGTTCGACGAGACGGAATCGGTCGATGGCTGCCTCGCCGTGTTCTTCGATGTAGGCAACGAGGTTCGGGCGGAGCAGGCGGACCGCCTGCATCGGGAAGAGCTCGCTCGCGTCGCTCGCGTGGCTACCCTCGGGGAACTGGCGGCGTCCATCGCGCACGAACTCAACCAGCCTCTCTCAGCCGTGGTCGCCAACGCCCGAGCGGCGCGCCGATTTCTCGATGCCGCGCCACCTGACCTGGACGAGGTCCGCGAGGCGCTGGACGACGTCGCGCAGGACGCCCGTCGGGCAGGGGATGTCATCTCGAGCATGCGTCAGCTGCTCGAGAGGGGTGAGACGCAGGACGAGCGCGTTGATGTCCGCAGCGTGGTGCTGGACGTCGCCGAACTGGTGCACAGCGAGGCGATCATGCGCGGGGTGGAGGTTCAGGTGGGCGACTACGAAGGGGGGGATCCCACCACCATCGGGGATCCCGCTCAGCTGACTCAGGTGTTCCTGAACCTCGTGATGAACGCGATCGAGTCGACGAGTCGACTCATTGCAGCCCCACGCACTGTCTCGATCCAGTTCACGGTCGACGAGGCCGTGGTGGAGGTGCAGGTCCTCGACAACGGTCCCGGGTTCAACAGGGACGATCCGGAAAGCCTCTTTCAACCGTTCGTCACGCAGCGCTCCGATGGGCTCGGCATGGGCCTGACGATCAGTCGGACGATCACGGAGGCCCACGGAGGCACCCTGGTGGCCGACCACGCCCCCGGTGGTGGCGCCCTTCTCCGAGTGCGCCTCCCTCTGACGGTTCGGTCGTCCAATGATCCTCTTTGAGTCTGTCCCGTATCGGGGGAAGCGTCCCCTGACCCTGGTCAGTGAGCGGCCGTGCCTCGGCCTTACCACATGAGGCGCTTCGACGGTTTTGTCGCTGTCGTGGATGACGATCCATCCGTCCGTCGCGCACTCACCCGTCTGCTCCGGTCCGTCGGCGTTTCGGCGTTCGGTCACGCATCCGGTCCGGAATTCCTGGAGTCTCGGGAACTCCACAGCGTTGATTGTCTCGTACTCGATGTGCACATGCCGGGTATGACGGGGCTCGAGGTGCTCGACGAGGTGCGGGTCGCCGCCTCCAAGCTTCCGGTCGTGCTTATGACCGGCCGGTACGAGGCGGAATTCGAGGACCGCGCGCTTGCGAGTGGAGCCTCCGCCTTGCTGCGGAAACCCTTTTCTGATGAGGTATTCTTCGCCGCTATCGCGGAGGCGACCGGCGAGTCCATCCCCTAGATCACGGAGGCACGCCGAGCGTCCGTTGCCGCCCCCATAGCGCGTGCGTACCATGCGGGTCGCCGCCCGAAACACCGTTCTGACTCCGCCGATACCTCCGGATCGGCCGATGGAGGTCCTCTTGATACGCCGGTCTGCCGTGGCCCTCGTCGCCGCGCTCTCCCTGTCTTCGCCCCTTGCGGCGCAGTCTGTCCCGACACCGATCGAGCACTTCGGGCATGCCATCGGAGCTGACCGACAGCTCGCGGATTGGAATGCCCTGACTGCGTATTTCGAACGTCTTGCCGGTGCCAGCGACCGCGTCGTCGTCGACACGCTCGGTCCGACGACGGTGGGCAATCCCTTCGTCATGCTGACTATCACCAGCGCCGAGAATCACGCGCGGCTCAGCGAGCTTCACGAAATCCAGATGAAGCTCGCCGACCCCCGTTCGATCTCCGGGAGTGCCGAGCTCGATCGCTTGCTCGATGACGGCAAGACCGTGGTGCTCATCACGCAGGGGATTCACGCGACGGAGGTCGGCGCTAGCCAGATGTCCGCGAACCTCGCCTACGAGCTGGCCAGTTCCGACAGTGAGAAGGTCCGCGAGATCCTCGATAACGTGATTCTGCTTCAGATTCCGTCCCTGAATCCCGACGGGCTCCAGTGGATCGCGGATTGGTACATGGAGCTGGTGGGCACGGAATTCGAGGGGGCGCCGCTCCCCTGGCTGTACCAGTACTACGTCGGCCATGACAACAACCGTGACTGGTACGCCTTCACCCAGCAGGAGACCATCCTGACGGTTCGCGAGGCGCACAACGCCTGGCATCCCCAGATCGTCCATGATGTCCATCAGATGGGTGGAAACGGGGCCCGCATCTTCTTTCCGCCCTATATCGAACCTTGGGACCCGAACATCGATCCGGCCCTGACGGCGGCGGTGTCGCAGCTCGGGACGTACATGGCTGCGGAGTTGACGGCACAGGGGAAGAAGGGTGTGGTCGTGAACGCGCAGTACGACGCCTTCACACCTGCCCGTGCCTACATGCACTACCACGGTGCGGCACGGATTCTGTCCGAGACCGCCTCTGCTCGAATGGCGACTCCCGTCACGATCTCGCCGGATGTCCTCGGCCCGGGTCGGGGCTTTAACGCGGCTGAGCGGTCGTGGAATTTTCCGAGCCCGTGGGAAGGAGGGAGTTGGGGCCTTCCGGATATCGTCGAGTACCAGAAGGCCGGGGCGATGGCCCTGCTCACGAACGCAGCGCGTCATCGTCGCTACTGGCTGGAGAACTTCTATGGCGTGAACAAGCGTGCCGTGGAGAAGTGGGCGTCCTGGCCGGACGCCTGGGTCATCCCTGCGGGGCAGGAGAACGATCCGGGAATCACGTACGCGATCCGGGCCCTCACCATGGCCGACGTCGAAGTCCACCAGGCCGAGGAGGCCTTCGCGGTCGGGGGTATGGCGTTCCCGGAGGGGAGCTGGGTCATCCCGATGAACCAGCCGTACGCGAGCTTCGCGAATACGATGCTGGAGATTCAGGAGTATCCCGACCTCAGAGAGTACCCGGGCGGCCCTCCACAGCGTCCGTACGACGTCACGGCACACACGCTCGGATATCTACTCGACTTTGACGCGGTCGCCGTGGATGGCAGCCTCGATGTCGCGTTGAGCGACCCTCTGCCGGTTCCCGACTTTGACTTCCGCCTGCCTGAGCGCCTCTCCGGACCCGAGGCACCTCGCGTCGGACTGTACAAGTCCTGGCAGGAGCCCATGCCCGAAGGATGGCAGCGCTGGGTCTTCGATCAGCATGACATGCCGTACGACACCCTCCACGATGCCGACATCCAGAGTGGGGCGCTCGCCGAGTACGACGTGCTCATCTTTCAGGCGCAGAGCGCCCGATCAATTCAGGACGGTCACGCCGAGGGAACCGTACCTGCACGATATGCCGGTGGTCTAGGCGATGTGGGTGGTGCGGCGATTCAAGCTTTCGTCGAAGGAGGTGGTCGGGTCATCGCGATCGAGGCCGCGACCGACTACCTGCGAGACATGTTCGATCTCGGCATTTCGGACCGGACGGCCCGTCTTGCCAACACCGAGTTCTACATTCCCGGCTCGATCCTGCGGCTGGAGCTCGACCCCGAGTCACCGATCAACGACGGCATGCGATCGGAAATCGCTTCGTGGTACTGGCGGTCGAGCATGGCGTTCGACGTCGATGATCCGCGAGTCCGCGTGGTGGCGCGATATGGCTCGGGCGACCCGCTCTTGTCCGGCTGGGTTCTGGGCGGTGAGCACGTTGCCGGCCAACCTGCGATCCTCGAGGCGGACATCGGCGAGGGTTCGCTCGTCCTCTTCGGTTTCCAGCCGAACTATCGGGCGCAAACCATGGCGACCTGGCCTCTGCTGTTCAACGCGATTCGATAACTCGTCAGGAGCACGGCGGGAAAAACGACGCGCGGGAGACATGGGGCGTCATCCGTTGGGACGTTTGAATATGTGGATGAGAATCAGTCCGTAACTGGCTTGATTCCCCCTTCCGGCCGGGTTGACCGAAGACACCAGTTCCCATCCGTCTTCACCCAGCTTATCCAACTCATGCTGGGGATTCCCTTCCGTCTTCAGGAACTTGTATTCCCACTTCGACATCGGTCCTGTTCCTCGATTGTCCTCGTAGATGGTTGACGCCGAAACAGTAGGATCGTGCCATCAAAGAAGGATCAAAGTCTGGAGAAACAGCGCGTCTCGCCTTGATTTGGAGCGACGGGCCCTCTGTATGTCTGACCCCGGAATTTCATCCTCGGTGCTCCTCCTCCCTTTTTCTCTCCTTTTCCCTCAATACATCGAACGTGTCTCCGAACCCATCCTCGACGTCACTTCCCCAACCCACCTTCCAACGAACCATGAAAAAGAGGAGGAGGAGGAAGGCGATGAGGCCGAAGAGGTCACCTATGCCCATTGGGTCTTCCTGCACGGAGGAGATGGCGTCGTACTTTGCACGACAAGCGGCCGGTTTGTCACGAGTCTGACGATGTGGCCTCGGAACCGTACCTTTCGCATGGTTACCACCTCAGTCCCGTGCGAAACGCGATCCGCCATCCGCAGATTGTCCTTACTCCTACGCACACGCCTTCGGTAACGTCACGTCCGACGTGACGGTACCACTTCTTCTCAAGACAGCGATCCGGTGATGACGTCCGACAGCACATCTCTATGCCCCGCCTGCGGCGTGGCCGCCTCGGGAAACTTCTGTCAGAACTGTGGCACCGACCTCGGTGGTCAGTTCTGTAATCAGTGTGGCGAGCAGCTGCCCACCGGATCGAAGTTCTGCGGCCAATGCGGCACCCAGCTCGAGCCCGGTGCAGTACGCCTCGGTCACGCGCAGCCTGAGGGTGCAGCGCCGTCGGGAAGCCGTGGAGAAGGTGGCTCGGGTGCCCCGCGGTCCCCGCGTCCGTCGGCGGAGCGGCGGCAGGCTGCCCGTGAAGTTGTCGGAGGTCAGAACCTTCCCTGGTGGATCGCAGGGGTCGCGATGTTCATTCTCATCCTCTTCGTGGGGAACTCGATGGTCCGACCGGGTCCCGGGCCCGTTCCCTCGACGAGCGGACCGGTCCCCTCGGCCGGCGGCGGCGCTGCGACAGGTGGTGTCGCGCCCGACATCTCGAATATGTCTCCGATCGAGGCGGCGGATCGTCTCTTCAACCGTGTGATGCAGGCGACCAGCGCCGGGGACAGCGCCCAGGCACAGGCCTTCCTGCCGATGGCGATTGCCGCGTACCAGCGAGCTCGCCCGCTGACGCTCGACGGCATTTTCCATTTGTCGATGCTCAACCGCACGGCGATGAACCTGGAGGCTGCCCTGGATAATGCCCTCGAGATTCTCGAGCAGGATCCGAACCATCTGCTCGGGCTCGCCGCGGCTGCGGAGGCAGCGATCGAACTCGGCGAGCCGGACGAGGCCGAGGTGCATTATCGGCACCTCGCGGCGATTTATGACGCGGAGGTCCAGCGTGCGCTTCCAGAGTATGATCAGCATTCGTTGATCGTGGACGTGCTCAAAGAGGATGCTGAACGGTTCCTCGCGGGGCGCTGACCGGACGCATCGCGCCATGCGCGTATTCTTGACTGGCGGTACCGGACTGCTCGGCTCGCATCTCGCGGAGCATCTGGTGTCGCGTGGGCACGAGGTGCGTGCACTGGTCAGGCCCTCGTCCGACGCTTCCTTCCTCGAGGAGATCGGATCGGAGCTCGTCGAGGGCGACGTCACGGATCCGGTCGACCGCCTCGCCGGCCTGATCGTCGGATGCACGCACCTCGTGCATGGTGCGGCGCTCGTGTATGCCGGTGGTAGCTGGGAGTCCGTCGCTGCTGTGAACGTCGCCGGAACGACCGGGGTCCTGTCTGCGGGTGCCCGCAGCGGGGTGAAGAAGGCGGTTCACATCTCATCCGTTGCCGTCTACGGCAGCCGCGAGGGAGGCTCGGACGAAGCCGCGCCCCTCAACCACGCGCTGGCCGACGGCGATCATTACGCGCGGTCGAAGCGCGAGGCCGAAGGAGAGGCGCGTCGGGTGGAGCGGGAAACCGGACTTCCGGTGAGCGTCGTGCGTCCGTCCGCCGTCTACGGTGAGCGGGACCGACTGATGGCGCCGGCGGTGGCGGGTATACTGCGGCTCCCTCTGGTCCCGCTCTTCGGCCCCGGCGACAACACGCTGCCGGTGGTCTATGCGGGCAATGTGGCCGTGGCGATCCGGCAGGTGATGGAGTCGCCGACTGGCGGCGATACGTACGACCTGGGCATGGACCATCCTTTGACGCAGCGGGCTCTCTTCGAAGCCCAGGCTCGTGGCATGGGCCTGCACCCCCGGTTCGTTCGGCTCCCTGGCGCCCTGGTTGGGGGTGGTGCCCGCATACTGGCACGTCTCGGCGTGGGCACACCGGGGGCGCAGCACCTCTCCCTTGAGCGGGTGGCGCGTCTGGCGCTTGGAGAGAACCCTTATGTGTCGCGCCGTGCGCACGACGATCTCGGCTGGGACCCGCCGCACAGCCACCGCGACGCACTCGAACGCACCGGGCGCTGGATTTCGGGCCGGCCCGATCTACTCTTGGAGAACACCTGATGGATGACACTGGAGCTCCTTCGAACAAACCTCCCTCGTCGTCGCTGCCATACGAACGCCCGACGGAGGATGAGCGACTTCTCCAGAGCTTTGCCGAACTTGAAGAGGTCGGCATGGATTCGTGGCGAATCTTCCGAATCATGGGGGAGTTCGTCGAGGGATTCGAGGAGATG
This sequence comes from uncultured Gemmatimonadaceae bacterium, assembly GCA_964492085.1. GTDB lineage: Bacteria > Gemmatimonadota > Gemmatimonadetes > Longimicrobiales > Gaopeijiaceae > UBA2589. The sequence goes on from CAZBHZ010000003.1 coordinate 180,850, forward strand.
TCCAAAATTGGAACGGGTGTTTCAATTTTCGGCTCAGCCCGCACGAGGCCTGACGATCCGATGTATCAGGCGTGTGTGGAAACCGCCCGACACCTGGGCGAGGCCGGCTTCCCGATCATTACCGGTGGGGGGCCGGGCATGATGGAGGCGGCCAACAAGGGTGCCCAGCTCGCCAGCGTGCCGTCGGTGGGCTGCAACATCGAGCTTCCGTTCGAGCAGTCCGGCAACCCGTTCCTCGATGTAGGCATCGATTTCCGGTACTTCTTCGTCCGCAAGACGATGTTCGTGAAGTACGCGTGCGCGTTCGTCATTTTCCCGGGTGGCTTCGGGACGATGGATGAGTTGTTCGAGTCGCTGACGTTGATTCAGACGAACAAGGTCCGCGATTTCCCCGTTGTCCTCTTCGGTTCGTCCTACTGGCAGGGGCTTCTGGACTGGATCCGGGCCACCATGCTCGAGGAGGGGAAGATCTCGCCGGGAGACATGGACCTCATGCTGGTCACGGACGATCCGGCCGAGGCGACTGCGCACATCGTGGAGCAACACAAGGCACACCTGACGAGGCGGGGATCGAGCTTTCGGCGAAGACGCACGGACTGACCACCCAGGAGTAAACGGCGGTCCGACGACGCCCCAGGCCCATTCGGCCTTGTTGGGGGTGCCGTACGGGGCTTTTTTTCTTGACTCTGCCGGAAACGGACGTTCCGCAACTCGAGACGCACGTGACCACACATACAGACGCGCCGAAAGGGTATGCGCCAGCCGGGAAGAACACCGGCGTCGTGAAGCCCAAGGGCACCTCCAAGATCCGGGCCCATGAAGGCCTCGAGACGATCGACATCCGGTCTCGCAAGCCGTCGTGGCTGAAGGTTCGCTCGCCGGGCGGCCCCAACTACCTCCATCTCAAGAAGATGATGAGGTCAGAGGGCCTCCACACGGTGTGCGAGGAAGCTGGCTGCCCGAACATCGGTGAGTGCTGGGAGGCCGGTACTGCGACATTCATGATCCTGGGCGACGTCTGCACACGCGCGTGCAAGTATTGCGGCGTCGCTCACGGCATGCCGACCGGGCTCGACGAGGATGAACCCAGGCGAGTCGCTCAGACCGTCAAGGAGATGGCGCTCGAACATGTGGTGATCACGAGCGTGAACCGGGATGAGCTGGCGGACGGTGGTGCCGCGATCTACGCGGACACGATTCGCCGGATTCACGAAGACGTCCCCGGGTGCTCGGTGGAGGTCCTGATTCCCGACTTCAAGGGTGACGAAGACGCGCTCAAGATCGTCGTCGATGCCAAACCGTCGATCCTGGGGCACAACCTGGAGACTGTAGATCGACTGCACCCGGATGTAAGACCCGGTGGCCGTTACTGGCGGTCGATCTCCTTCCTGGGCGCCGTCAAACGCCTCGATCCGGCGATGTTGACGAAGACGGGAATCATCCTCGGCATGGGAGAGGAGGAGGACGAGATTCGCCAGGCGATGATCGACCTCCGCGAGGCCGCGGTCGACATCCTGACGCTGGGGCAGTATCTACGGCCCTCGCCCATGCACATTCCGGTTGCCCGCTGGGTCACGCCCGATGAGTTCGCGACGTGGAAGCAGGTCGGGGAGCAGGAGTACGGATTCAAGCACGTCGAGTCGGGGCCTCTGGTCCGCTCGAGCTATCATGCCAAAGAGCAGGCTCGGGAGGTCGAAGCCGGTGGTCCTGGTTCGATTCAGACAGTGATGGAGGCGGACATTCCCGCGCCTGCCGAGGTCCGGCTGGACCTCGTTCAGCTCGAGCTCGGCCGACCCGGTCGATCGACGAACGGAGCCTGATGTGGCCGAGACGAAAACGAAGGCCAAGAAGAAATCTGCGAAGATGAAGGACCCTCTCGGGCAGCACGGCATCAGTGAGGAGCTCGCGCTCGATCTGATGCGGGACATGCTCCTCTATCGGCGCTTCGAAGAGAAGGCCGAGGAGGCGTACGCGATCGGGAAGATCGGCGGCTTCTGCCATCTGCACATCGGGCAGGAGGCAGCCGCAGCGGGTAGCATCAAGCCGCTGAGACACGACGACTACGTGATGAGTGCCTACCGGGAGCACACCCAGGCGCTCGCGAAGGGCGTACACCCGAACGCCGTGATGGCCGAACTCTACGGTCGAAAGGACGGGTCGTCCGGTGGTAAGGGTGGCTCCATGCACATCTTCGACGCTGAATGCCGTTTCATGGGTGGCCACGGCATCGTGGGTGGCCAGGTGCCGCTGGCTACGGGAATCGGCTGGAAGATCAAGTACAAGGGTGAAGACACGGTCTCGCTCGTCTTCATGGGTGATGCAGCCGTGAATCAGGGCGGCTTCCACGAGGCGCTCAACATGGCGTCCGTCTGGCAATTGCCCTGCATCTTCGTTGTCGAGAACAACGAGTACGGGATGGGGACCGCCTTCAGTCGCGTGTCCAGGACGGATATGTCCACCAAGTCAGTGCCGCACGGGATTCCGTCCCACATAGTGGACGGACAGGACGCGCTCGCGACGTACGCCTTCTTCCGCGATCTCGCGGAGAAGGTCCGTCACGGTGGCGGCCCACAGTTCGTGGACCTGCAGACCTACCGGTTCCGAGGCCATTCCATGTCGGATCCGGTGTCCGGTACGTATCGCTCCGTTGAGGAGGTCGAGCAGGCGAAGGACGAGAGAGATCCGATCGCGATCCTGCGCGACGTGCTGAAGAAGGCTGGGGTTCTCGATCAGGCCACGCTCGAGGAGATGGATGCTGAGGCCCGCGAGATTTCGGCTGCCGCCGCGGACTTCGCGGACGCGTCGCCGCTGCCGGGCCCGGAGGCCCTGTACCGGCACGTCTGGGCCGAGATCAATCCCAACGGCAGGCTCTTCTTCGATGGGCGTCCCGAATCCGAGGAGGCCAGCTGATGGCCGTCATGACCTATCGGGAGGCGCTCAACGAGGCGCTCCGTGAGGAGATGGAGCGCGACCCCGACGTTTTCCTCATGGGTGAAGAAGTCGCCGAGTATGACGGTGCCTACAAGGTTTCCAAGGGGCTGCTCGAGGAGTTCGGTGCTCAGCGCGTCGTCGACTCACCCATCTCCGAACTCGGCTTCACGGGTCTTGGCGTCGGTGCGGCGATGGCGGGTCTGCGTCCGGTCATTGAATTCATGACGTTCAACTTCGCGTTCCTCGCGATCGACCAGGTCATCAACTCCGCCGCGAAGATGTACTACATGTCGGAGGGCCAGTTTCCGATGCCCATCGTCTTCCGTGGCCCGACCGGTGCTGCGCTACAGCTCTCGGCTCAGCACTCGCAGGCGTGTGAGACCTACTACTCCCATGCGCCAGGCTGCAAAGTCGTCACCCCGGGCACGCCCGCCGACGCGAAGGGCCTGCTGAAGGCTGCCATCCGCGACAACGACCCGGTGGCATTCATGGAGGGCGAACTCCTCTACAACTTCAAGGGCGAGGTGCCGGACGACGACGACTTCGTCATTCCGCTGGGTGTCGCCGACCTGAAGCATGAGGGCGGTGACGTGTCGATCATCACGCACGGCAAGATGATCCACATCGCGCTGCAGGCGGCGCAGAAGCTCGAAAAGGATGGCATCCACGCGGATGTGCTCGATCTTCGTACGATCCGGCCGCTCGATATGGACGCGATTCTCGAAACCGTTCAGAAGACCAACCGGGCCGTCTACGTCGAAGAGGGCTGGCCGTACGCTGGAACGGGTGCCCAGATCGTCGCCATGATCCAGGAAGAGGCGTTCGATCACCTCGATGCTCCGATCATTCGCGTGACTCAGGCCGACGTCCCGATGCCCTACGCCAAGAACCTCGAGATGCTCGCCAAGCCCTCGGCGAAGCATGTGATCGAGGCCGTGAACAAAGTCCTGTACCGATAGCCATGGCTACCAAAGTCCATATGGAAGCACTCTCCCCCACGATGGAGGAGGGACAGCTCGTTCAGTGGCTGAAAGCCGAAGGCGATGCGATCGCCAGCGGCGACGTCCTGGCCGAGATCGAAACTGACAAGGCGACGATGGAGCTGGTCGCCCGTGGCGATGGGGTTCTGAGGAAGATCTTCCTCGACGCCGGCGGGACCGCCGAGGTCGGTGCCGTAATCGGGGTGATCGCGTCGGAAGACGAGGACATCTCGGGCATCGCGGGAGTGTCCGGTGGTGGTGCAGCGGCGGCGGCTCCGGAAGCCGCTGCCCCCACCCCGGAGCCGGCCGCCCCGGCGCCAGGTCCCGAGCCTGCTGCACCCACGCCCGTGGCTGCCGCGCCTGCGCCGGCTGCTGCCCCCGTTTCTGCCGACGGACGGGTGAAGGCGTCTCCGCTCGCACGTCGACTGGCGCACGAGATGGGCGTCGATCTGTCGCAGGTCGCAGGATCCGGTCCCGGTGGGCGTGTGGTGAAGCGCGATGTCGAGGGGGCGAAGGCCGCCGGCGTGGCTGCGCCCGCACCGTCTGCACCCGCGTGGACACCCGACGAGGCCGAGTACGAAGACATCCAGATCTCGCAGATGCGGAAGACCATCGCGAAGCGTCTGGTCACCTCGATCGGTCCGGTCCCGACCTTCTACCTCACGGTCGACGTCGACATGGGTCGGGTCATGGAGGCCCGGAAGAGCATCAATGGCATGCTCGAGAGGGACGGGGTCAAGGTTTCGATCAACGACATCGTCCTCAAGGCCGTGGCCGGTGCCCTGAAGGCGCACCCCAACTGCAATGCGCAGTGGCACGACGGCTTCATCCGCCGTTTTAACGCAGTACACATCGGCGTGGCCGTGGCCGTCGAGGACGGACTCATCACGCCCGTCGTGAAGCACGCGCACCTGAAGGGCATCACTCAGATCGGGGCCGAGGTGAAAGAACTCGCCGGACGGGCCCGAGAGAAGAAGCTCCTTCCGGAAGAGTATACCGGTGCCACCTTCTCGGTCTCCAACCTCGGGATGTTCGGCATCCACGAGTTCACGGCGATCATCAATCCCCCCGAGGCGGGGATTCTCGCCGTGGGCGGGATCGAGCAGACGCCGGTGGTGGTGGACGGTGAAGTGGTCGTCCGACCGCGCATGCGGATTACGATGAGTTGCGACCACCGTGTGATCGATGGCGCTCAGGGCTCTCGTTTCCTGCAGACGCTCAAGGGCATGCTCGAAGAGCCGACTGCGATTCTGCTCTAGAGAGAGCCCTCTCCCGGCATGTCCGTCGGGTCGCTCCGAGCCACTCGTCCGGGCATCGCATCTCTGGGGCCGGTCCTTCAGGGCGAGGCCGGAGCTTTCCTGTGCATCGAATCCTCTCTATTTGAGAGGCTCCTGCTACGCCGATCACCCCATACTGAGGGACCCTGATGACAACACCGGTCCGCATGGCTTTTGTCGCCCTCTGCTTCTGTGTCGTTTCGTCGTGCTCGGGGACGGACACCGCCCCCGATGTCCTGCTCGTCGGGGGACCGATCGTGTCGCCGGGGGCGTCGTGGATGCCGGGGGTCGAGACACCATCCGTCACTCCCGATGCCATCGCCATCAGGGACGGGCGCGTGTCGGCGGTCGGCGGCGCGGATGAGCTGCGGGGTCTGGCAGGACCGCGTACGAGGATTATCGAGCTCGACGGACGCACGGTACTTCCTGGCCTGACCGACAATCACATCCACTCGATCGGTGGTGGGCCGGGCGTCGACCTTTCGGGTGCCCGGACGCTGGAGGACGTGGCCGATGCGCTCGCGCAACGGGCCGCCGAGGTCGAGCCGGGCGAGCTGATCGTGACGAACTCCGACTGGCACGAGGGCCAGCTGGCGGAGCAGAGGCTCCCGTATCGGGACGACCTCGACCGGGCAGTCCCCGATCACCCCGTCGTCGTGGTGCGCGGGGGCCACGAGTACATCCTCAATAGCGCCGCTCTCGAGCGATGGAGTATCGGTGAACGCACGCCCGATGTACCGGGGGGACGCATCGGCCGATACGATGACGGCCGTCTGAACGGGGAGCTGGTCGATCGGGCGAAGGAGTACGTGTCTCTGCCGTCTCGAGGTGAGGTCTTCGAGGAGGATGTGCTCGCCGGCCTCGAAGCGCAGTACGCGACATTGAACCGGCGGGGACTCACCAGCGTGCGACACCCGGGTGCCGCTCCGGAACAGCTGGAGAGGATTCGCCGCCTCGAAGCAGAGGGACGCCTCAGCATGCGTGTGGACTTCCTGTTTCGCGCGCCCCGTTCAGGGTCCCCCGAGGCGGTTGCGGAGGCGATCGCCTTCTGGCCGGAGCCGCCTACGAAGGAAGAGCACGTCCGCTCCGCGGCAACCAGCCTGGTGCGTCTCGACGGTGTGAAGCTCGGTGTCGATGGCGGATTCGAGGGCGGTCTCATGCGTGATCCGTACGAGGAACCGTGGGGTGAGGGGGGCACGTTTCATGGCCTGCAGACCGTGCCGCGGGAGCCGTTCTTCGAGTCGGTGCGCCTCCTCGGTGACGCGGGGTGGAGAGTCGCTACACACGCGGTCGGAGATGCCGCGATCGATCTGGTGCTGGACGCGTACGACGAATTCGACGGGTCCTCACCACTGGCCGGTGAGCGGTGGGTGATCGAGCACGGCTTCATCCCGCGGGCAGACCAGTTCGATCGCATGCGGCGCATGGGGCTCGCGGTGTCGGCTCAGGATCATCTGTACCTCGCCGCTCCCAGCCTCGTGGCGTACTGGGGTGAAGACCGGGCTGGATGGACGACCCCGCTTCGTGCATACATGGACGCCGGGATCCCGGTCTCACTCGGGACGGATGCGCCGGTCGTGCCCTACGACCCGTGGTGGGTGCTCCACCACTTCACGACGAGAGGGACCATCAGCGCCGGTGTGGTCGGCGAGGACCAGCGGGTCTCTCGCCTCGAGGCGCTGAAGGCGATGACCGTCGAGTACGCGTGGCTGACGTTCAGCGAGGCGCAGCGGGGCACGCTCGATGTGGGGAAGCACGCCGACCTGATCGTCACGGGCGAGAACTACCTCTCGTGCCCGGATCCGTGTCTCGAGACGATGGAAGTCGACCTCACGATGATGGGTGGACGGATCGTCTGGGAGCGTTAGGGCACCAAGAGGAGTGACGCCGCGAACGGGCCGGGTCGGGGACTCACGCGCCGACGCCGCCGGCCGTCCTCTTGTTGTCCGGGGTGGTCTTGTGCCGGGGCAGGGGGTCGATCTGGCGCCCCGCAGGCCCGGTCATACGTTTACTCCCCCACGATTCCGGGGTATCGACCAACCGCAGCGCGAGGTGCCGTGATGTCTGCCAAGACCCTCTTCTTCCGCTCGAGCGCGATGGCGCTACTGGCCGTGTTCGCGGTCACGCTGATGCCGTCCCGGGTTGCCGCACAGGATGCGGCGATGCGCACGATCGACCTCGAGATGTACCTGGATCTCGAGAGTGTCTCCAACCCACAGATCTCACCCGACGGATCCGAAATCGTCTACACGCGGGGTTGGGTCGACAAGATGAACGACCGGCGCGAGTCGTCGATCTGGATCATGAATGCCGACGGCTCGAGGAACCGTTTCCTCGTGGATGGGTCGGGACCGATCTGGTCACCCGACGGAACGCGTGTCGCCTATACCGCGACGGGTGAACCGGAGGGGACGCAGATCTTCGTGCGGTGGATGGACGATGAAGGCGCGACGAGCCAGATCACGCGGCTCGAGTCGAGCCCCGGAGGCATCCGCTGGTCTCCCGATGGCGAGCATCTGTCGTTCTCGATGAACGTCGACGCCGAGCCGGCATTCATGGTGAACCCACCGGGGCGGCCGGATGGCGCGACATGGGTCGAGTCACCCCGGGTGGTGACCCGGGCCGACTACCGCCAGGATCGTGTAGGGTTCGTGGACGGTGCGTGGCAGCACCTTTTCGTCGTGCCCGCCGAGGGTGGAACGGCCAGGCAGCTCACGGACGGTGACTGGAATCACTCGACGGGTGAGTGGACCCCGGACGGTGAGGAACTCCTCTTCTCGTCGCTGCGCACGGCCGACGCCGAACTGGCATGGAGACAGTCCGAGGTCTACGCCGTCAACGTGATGTCGGGATCGATTCGTCAGCTGACCACGCGGAATGGTCAGGATTACTCCCCGCTCCCGTCCCCCACCGGTGATCTGATTGCGTACCGCGGCAGCGACTGGCACGACGACACGTATCGGAACGCCGGGATTTACGTCATGGGTCGTGACGGATCCAACCCCCGTCTGATCTCGGGCGGATTCGACCGGTCGATCAACGGGATGCAGTGGGCCAAGGACGGAACGGGTCTCTATCTCACGGTCAGTTCGGAGGGCACCCGCAATCTCCACTTCGCGTCGGTGAACGGTGGGGTCGACGCGATCTCCGACGGCGAGCATATGCTGGCGCTCAGCTCGTTCACGGCGGACGGCCGCGCAGTCGGTACGTTTACGAGTCCGCATGTCCCGACCGATATCGTGGCGTTCGATCTCGACGACGCGAACAGTCGAACTCAGCTCACCCACGTGAACGACGATGTCCTGGGTGGGGTCACGCTGGGTGGGGTCGAGGAGATCTGGTACGAGTCCGTCGAGGACTTCGACATCCAGGGCTGGATCATTCATCCGCCGGATTTCGACCCGAGCCAGAAGTACCCGCTGATGCTGTCGATCCATGGTGGACCGCACGGCATGTACAACGTGGGCTTCAACTTCGGGTGGCAGGAACACGCCGCGAACGGGTACGTGGTCCTCTATACGAATCCGCGTGGCAGCTCGGGATACGGCAGTGCCTTCGGTAACTCGATCAAGCGCGCGTATCCCGGCAAGGACTTCGATGACCTGATGGCCGGCGTAGACCTCGTGGTGGACCGCGGTTACATCGACGAAGAGAACATGTTCGTGTACGGGTGCTCCGGCGGGGGTGTGCTGACCTCCTGGGTCGTCGGACACACGGACCGCTTCGCGGCCGCTTCGGCGAACTGCCCGGTGACCAACTGGCTCTCGTTCGTCGGGACGACCGACGGGATTGGCTGGTACCGCAACTTCGACAACTTCCCCTGGGACGACCCGAGCGAGCATCTGCGGCGCTCGCCGCTCATGTACGTCGGCAACGTCACCACGCCCACCATGCTGATGACGGGGGTGGGCGACCTGCGCACTCCGATGCCCCAGACAGAGGAGTACTACGCGGCCCTCAAGGTGCTGGGTGTCGAGACGGCAATGATCCGTTTCAACAACGAGTGGCACGGAACCTCGAGCACCCCGTCGAACTTCCTCCGGACACAGCTGTTCCTGCGGGAGTGGTTCCAGATGCACTCGCGCGGCAGGCCGATGACACAGGACTGACGCGTGGCAGTGCCCGGCCGATGTGGCTGAGTTCTCAGAAACGACGGAGGGCCGGGTGAATCATCGCCCGGCCCTCCTCATTCAGATCGCCTTCTCGTAGATGCGCCAGCGCTTGTACGGAGGCATCCCCATCGCGGCCATGGGGGCCGTCAGCGCTTCGTTGTCATCGAGGATCCAGGATGCTTCGGCGCCCTCGAACCCGATCTCCTTCGCTCTGCGTGCCGCCTCGTAGGCGAAGAGGGGAAAGAGACCGCGACGGCGGTATTCCGCACGAAGGCCCATCAAGACGACGCGGCCTCGCTGAACTTTGGGCAGATCCCGAACAAGGCGGACGACGGTCGTGGGCCACAGTCGACCGGAGGGTACGTGCCGAAGGACCCGGTTGATGTCGCGAACCACCATCATGAAGCCGATGACCTCGTGGTTGACCTCGGCGACGAAGGAGAACTCGTCCAGAAGGACGGACCTGAGATCCTTCGCGGTGTGCCAGAATTCGTCCCAGCTGGGCGGCGTGAAGCCCCAGTTGTCGGCCCACGCCTGGCAGTACAGATCCAGGACGTTCCTCGCTTCGTGCTCCAGCAGGTCGACGTCGAGGGTCCGGAAGGTCACGCTCGTCATTCGAGCCGTGCGCTCGGCGAGCTTCTGCACGCGGGGTGGGACGGCCAGTGTAGGTCCCGCCGTGATGTCGTACCCCAGAAGATCCTGCACACCGGAGTATCCGGCCGCCTCGATCAATCGACTGTAACAGGGTGGGTTCCATGGGGTCATGATCGCGGGTGCGCTCTCGAAGCCGTCGATCAGCAAGCCCGTTTCATGGTTCATCGACGGGCTGATTGGACCACGCACCCGGTCGAGGGAGCGCTCTCGCAGCCACCCCTCGGCCTGCTGAAGCATTGCCGTCGAGACATTCGGGTCATCCACGGCCTCGAAGAAGCCGAAGAAGCCGACACGATCCTGGTGATGATGGTTGTGTCGTCGATTCTCGATTGCCGCGATTCGCCCTACGATGCGGCCGCTCCTCTCAGCCACGAACAGGGCGCGATCGGCCTCGCGGTAGAAGGGGTTCGCCCGATTGAGTGTATCGGCGACGACCTTGCGGAGGGGTGGTACCCACTCGGTCGGGCCGCCACTCCTCGCGTGCGCGTCGTTCACGCGCCAGGCTGCGTCGATGAATCGAGCGGTACCCCTCCGCCCATCGACCTGCCGAACCGTCAGTGTCACGCTACCTACTCCGGGTCGACGACGAGCCGCGCGCCGTTCGCTCGACGGCATCGACGAGCATCTCGGGAGCGCGGTCCACCCAGGCGCGAAAGCGACGTACATCGTCCGGATCGGGTCGTGACGGCGCGTTCCAGAAATCGTCGAGATCCTGATACGAGCCCGGGCGGGCCACGCCACACCGTTGCGCGTCCCACGCGTTCAGCGTCTGCTCGAACTGCCCTTCCGTCGGCACCGCGAGGATCGGTTTTCCGAGGTAGTGGGCCTCACATAAGGACTCGAAGCCTGCGGAGCCGACGTATGCCCGGCACCCGGCGAGTTGTTCGAGAAAGCTGGTCGCATCGAGTTCGTGCGCGTGAAATCCCGGCGCCGCTCGAGGCAACGCCGACGCACCACCCTCCACGAAACAGTGCACCTCCGCCCGGGACTGCCGCTGCCACTCGATCAGGGAGGTGCCGTATCCCGAGTTGAGTGCATAGGCAAGGAGGTATCCTCCATCACGAACCGGCAGCCGATCGAGCCCCGGCCGAAGTAGAGGTGGTGCGACTTCCAGGCCGTGATCGGGATCCGGCGGCAGAGGTGAAAAAGACAGCGCGATCTTGCGGTTTGCACGAGTCGCCGTAGCGCGGGCATAGGCGAGGATGGCCGACCGGTGGCGCTTCGGCCCCGGGGCATCTGACAGCTCTGGATGCAGAAACAAATAGTTGTGAGCGATCGCGATCGCGGGCGTCTCCGAGTGGAACAGGCTTCGCGAGACCCCCGCCATGAGGTCCAGCAGATTCACGACGATGTCCACGTCTTCGACGTTCTCGGCGATCTTCACCGCTGACTGAAAGAAGCGAGGGCTTCGGCGCACGGCGTCCCCGAGCGTGCGGGTCACGGACACGCCCCGCCGGTCTTCGTCGGGTACCTGGACCGGTGCCTCGAACTGAAGAACCGGCGCGCCGATTCCCTCGAGGAAGTACGCGGGAACGGGCCGATGGACGCTTTGGCCGATCATGACGCGAACGACATCGTGGCCGGCGTCACGAAGCATCGACGCGAGCGCCAGTGCCTGCGTCATGTGCCCCCGGCCCTCGCCCTGGACCACGAATGCCACCCTTAATCCACGCATTCGTGCAAAGTCTCACTCCGAGCGGTCGAGCGACACCCGAGAGCCGTCTGAAATCACTACGGGTCCGTCTTTACCGACCCCCGGCCCTCGTCTACCTTCGGGGACTCGAAATTCTGTAAAAACCAAGGGATCCTGAGGGATTCTGAGCATACGGAGAAGTCTGCGTGGCTGACACGAACTCCTTCGATCTGATCGTCATCGGAAGTGGCCCCGGCGGCTACGTTGCTGCGATTCGTGCGTCGCAGCTCGGCATGAATGTCGCCTGCGTCGAGGATCAGGATCTCGGTGGCGTTTGCCTCAACATCGGGTGCATCCCGACCAAGGCCATGCTCACGAGCGCGCTCCTCGCCAATGAAATGAAGCAGGCCGAGCAGCACGGCATCATGGCCAAGGACGTCACCTTCGATCTGGCGCCGGCGCAGGAGCGCAGCCGTCGAGTCGTGAAACAGATGACGAACGGCATCGGTCACCTCTTCAAGAAGAACAAGGTCACCCACATCGACGGGTTCGGGCGCCTTGCCGGTGCCGGCAAGGTCGAGGTGGAGAAAGACGGGTCCAAGACGACGTACACGGCGCAGAATGTCATCATCGCCACGGGATCCCGGCCGCGCGACCTGCCGGTACTGAAGATCGACGAGGACCGAATCTGGTCGTCGACCGGCGCCCTGATGCAGTCCTCGGCTCCCGCTTCGCTCTTCATCGTGGGCGCGGGCGCCATCGGCATGGAGTTCGCCGACGTGTACGATTCCTTCGGGACGAAGGTCACGATCGTGGAAGCGATGGATCACATCCTGCCACTCGAGGATGCTGAGGTTTCGAAGTTCATGGAGCGCACCTACAAGAAGCGCGGCATGGATATCCATACGGGCGCATTCTTCCAGAGCGCCGAGATCAAGGCCGACGGCGTTACGGTGACCTTCAAGGACAAGAAGGGTGAACTGCAGACCATGGACGTGGACTACGTCCTGTCTGCCGTGGGTCGCGTTCCGAACTCGGAAAACCTCGGGCTCGACAAGGCCGGCGTGAGCGTCGACGAGCGCGGGTTCATCGTGGTCGACGATCAGCTGAAGACGAATGTGCCGGGCGTGTACGCCATCGGTGACGTCGCCGGAAACCAGCTTCTGGCGCACAAGGCTTCGCACGAGGGCATCGTCTGCGTCGAGCACATCGCTGGCGAGGGACACGGCACCGTGGACTATGAAAACGTCCCGAATTGCACGTATTGCCACCCTGAGGTCGCATCGGTCGGAATGACCGAAGCTCAGGCGAAAGAGGCCGGCTATGACATCGAGGTCGGCAAGTTCCCGTGGGTGGGTATCGGTCGCGCCGTCGCGTCCGGCCACTCGGAAGGGTTTGTGAAGATCATACGCGACACGCAATACTCCGAGATCCTCGGCGCCCATATCGTTGGACCGCACGCGACTGAGCTCATCGCTGAGTTCGTGGTCGGACGGCACCTAGAAGCGACCGTCGAGGAGATGGAAAAAGCCATGCACCCCCATCCGACACTCTCTGAAGGTGTTTCGGAAGGTGCGCTGGCAGCTCTGGGAAGGCCTATCCACATCTAGGACGCATCATATGAGTCAGCCGGATGCGCCGAAGCACAAGCTAGACAAACCCGCAGATCGGGCGTGGTCGGACGAGCAGGACGTCTCCCTTCGTCTTTGGGTCACTTTGGCTCGTTGCTACTCGACGTACGCCAAGGCGATCGCGGCCAAGGTTCAGGACTACGGTCTGACCACGCCTCAGTTCGGAACGCTCGAGGCCCTGTATCACCTCGGGCCGCTTTCTCTGGGAGAGCTTGCGGACAAGCTGCTGGTTACGGGCGGGAACGTGACGTACGTCATGGATCGCCTGGAGGACCAGGGCTTGGTCTACCGCTACCGCCGCCCGGACGATCGTCGGGTCATCCTGGCCCGGCTGACGCCCGAGGGACGGGAACTCGTTGCGGAAGTGTTCCCGGGACACGCGTCGTACATCCAGCACCTGTCCCGCCATCTTTCGCCGGATGAGCAAAACCAGCTGTCGGGCATGCTCAAGGCGCTCGGCAAGGGGATCCAGACGAAGGACCTCTAGCCCGACTCTGGCCCAGGCTGTCGAACGAGGCCGCGAGCGTCCAGCTCGCGGCCTCGTTTCGTATCCAGCGGTGGTCAGGCCGGCTGGGCCTCCTCACGCTCGACATCGATACCGCGGATTCGGAGCACACGCAGCAGGGCCTCTCCGATCTTGTTGTTCGGCGTGGAGGCCCCGGCCGTGATGCCCAGAGTGAACGGTCCCTGAGGGAGCCAGTCCACGTCCTGGATCTCCGGGGCGGTCGGCTCCAGCTCGACCTTGTGACGGATCGTCCCGGACTCGACGTCGATGCACTTGGCGTCTTCCACATGGAATGTGGTCGTGTGCTTCTGGCACAGGTGCGCCAGATGATTCGTGTTCGAGGAGTTGTATCCACCGATGACGAGCATGATGTCGGGTGGGTCCTGCATCATGTCCGCGACGGCGTCCTGGCGTTCCTGCGTGGCCGAGCAAATCGTGCCGAAGGAGCGGAAGTGGGTCGAGGCGTGTTCCTCGCCGAAGCGTTCGACCATCGCTTCGTGGACCTTCCATCCGATGGCGAGTGATTCGTTCGCCAGCATGGTCGTCTGATTGGCGACACCCACGTAGGCCAGGTCCACGTCCGGGTCGAATCCCTCGGAGGCCTTGCGTGAGAAGTGGTCGATGAAGGCTTCGCGACTTAGGTGGCCCGGTCTTTTCGCGATGTAGTCGAAGAGGAGTTGTCCCTCCTCCATGTTCCGGACGATGATGTACTTGCCCCCTTCGTGCTTGTTGACCTGGGAGGCAGTCGCCCGGGATTCCTCGTGCGTGTACTTGCCGTGGATGACTGCGGTAAAGCCGTCCTTGGCGTAGTTCTCAACGCGTTTCCACACATGAAGGACCGAGCCGCACGTGGTGTCGACGAGAATGCAGCCGATCTTCTTCAATTCGTCGAAGTCGTGCAGGGTCACCCCGAAGGCCGGCAGGATGACGACGTCTTCCGGCGTCATGGCGGAGAAGTCGAAGGTTCCGTCGGCGTCGGGATAAATGAACGAAATCCCCATGTCCGTCATCCGCTGATTCACGTGCGGATTGTGGATGATCTCCCCGACCAGATGGATCCGCTTGTCCGGAAATTTGTGAACAGTCTCATACGCGTAGTCGACGGCTCGATCGACGCCATAGCAGAAGCCGAACTCCTGAGCCAGGCGAACGGTCACGTCACCGAACACATCGGTATATCCGCGCGAACGAATACGCTCGACGAGGGCCGACTGATATTCGGAGTCGATGAGGGGACGAAGCTCTTTCTTGAGCCCGAAGCCCTTACGGAAGTAGGTCTGCTCCATGAGCGGCGTAACAGAGTCGAGTGGCGCGATGGACTGGGGCGCCGCGGTGACGGAGGGCGGTACACCGACCCTCCTGCGGCGGTCCCGGAATCTATGAAGGCCCCGACGGGGTAGGGAGGAGCATGAACATCCTCGGGCGTCTGGCCCTTCTATTCGTCATCGTGCCGATCGTCGAGCTGATGCTCCTGATCGAGCTCGGTCAGTACATCGGTCTCCTTCCGACTCTCGGCCTCGTCATGCTCACCGGTGTGTCCGGTGCGTGGCTCGCTCGGGCGGAGGGCCTGCGTGTTCTCTTCCAGTTTCAGAATGAGCTCGCCTCGGGACACCTGCCCGGGCAGGCACTTCTCGATGGCATCTCCGTTCTGATTGGCGGGGCGTTTCTCCTGACACCGGGGGTCCTCACCGACGTCGTCGGCTTCTCCCTTCTCCTGCCGGTCACGCGTCGCTGGATCCAGCGACGCGTCCGGGCCAGCCTCGAGCGTCAGATCGAGACAGGGCAGGTGCGGGTTGTGACGATGGGTGGGTTCGGGACCGGGTTCGGCGCCAGCGGTTTCCCGGGTGGCAGTGCGGAGTCGGGTGGAGATGCCCATACGCCCCGGATGGATCCCTCCAAGGGCATCGTGATCGAGCCCGAGGACTAGGAGCCACGGAGCGAGCCCGAGGACGGCATGCGTCGCGTGGGTGGACGTATGCGAAGTACACGGACCCTTCACTAGCTTCCCTTCATGAACAGAGACATCGCGTTCCTCGAGCGCCTTCTCGATGCGCCAGGCCCCTCCGGATTCGAGGTGCGGGCTGCGCGCGTCTGGCGCGAAGAGGCTGAAACCTTCGCTTCCGATGTTCGCGTGGACGTCAGCGGCAACTCCTTCGCGACGGTGAACCCGGGTGGTGGCCCGAGTGTGATGCTGGCCGGTCACATCGACGAGATCGGCCTGCAGGTGACGCATATCGACAAGGAGGGGTTCCTCTATGTCGACGAGATCGGAGGTTGGGACCCGCAGGTCCTGGTCGGTCAGCGGGTGATGGTGCTGGGGCGTGAGGGTGACGTGCCCGGGGTCATCGGCAAGAAGGCCATCCACCTCATGCAGCCGGATGAGCGGGAAAAGTCTTCGAAGACCCGGCAGCTCTGGGTGGACGTGGGTGCGCAAGACCGCGAGGCGGTCGCTGGCCTGGGTCTTCGCGTGGGCGATCCGATGGTGATCGCTCAGGGGATGGTGCGGCTCGCGGGCGATCTGATCGCGAGTCGGGCTATCGACGACCGTATTGGCGCCTTCGTCGTGCTGGAGGCGGTTCGACTGCTCGCGGGCGAACCGGGAGACTTGCAGGCCAGCGCGACAGCCGTGGCGACCGTTCAGGAAGAAATCGGATACCAGGGGGGCGGCGCGCGTCCCAGTGCGTACGCGCTGGATCCGGATGTCGCTCTCGTGGTGGACGTCACATTCAGCACGGACGTTCCCGACATCGACAAGAAGGAACTGGGTGAACATTCCCTCGGGGGTGGGCCGGTACTGAGTCGCGGTTCCGCTGCCCACAACGCCGTCTTCGAAATGCTGGCGGAGGTCGCGGAGGAGGAAGGAATTCCGTACACGATCCAGGCCTCCCCGAAGGCCACGCGGACCGATGCCGATGGCATTCACCTGACGCGCGCGGGAGTGCCGACGGGGCTCATCTCGGTGCCGAACCGTTACATGCACTCTCCGAACGAGATCGTGAATGTGGAGGACCTTTTCCATACGGCGCAGTTGATTGCCGCCTTCATCCGCAGACTTCGCCCCGACACGGACTTCACACCCCGGTAGGATGCCTGCAGCGAAACGCGTCCAACCCTGCTGTGAAGGGTACGTTGACGCCCTTCTGCGGTGCCTCTACCCTTCGTGCCCGCGCCGGTCGGGACCGCGGGAATCCCTCGCACGGAGGGCCGCCGACCGGCAGGGAGGTGTATCGCACACTTGCGGACATCAAGCGCTCGTTCGGGACCGCGCCGAAACGGGTCGAACACTTCGATTGGACATCACTTGATGCTGGACTCCACTGAGACCATCAAAGACCTCCAGAAGATGCGCGACGAGGGTCACCTCTCGGATGCGCTGCTTCGCGCTGCCGTACGCTCGATCGAAAAGGGAGACAACCGTTTCGATTGGGTCGGTGTGTACCTGCTCGGTGACGACAACGAGCTGTGGCTGCACAACTACGTGGGCGAGCCGACCGAGCACGCCAAGATCCCGGTCGGTACGGGGGTCTGCGGTCGGGCGATTCAGGAGCGCACCAACCTCAACATCCCGGACGTGAGTGCCGAGGAGAACTACCTCGCGTGCTCGCCGGATGTACAGTCCGAACTCGTTGTCCTGATCCGCGCAGGAGAGGACATCTTCGGACAGATCGACATTGACTCCGAGGAGAAGGGTGCCTTCACCGAGGAAGACGAAGTCGCCCTGATCGGAATTGCCGATAAGCTGGCGGAGCAGCTGGCCGCGGAGCGTCGGGAGGCCTCCTGACGCTTCACCCGGGCTTCCTGAACGCGGGGAATTCCGGGCCCTTCACGCTCGACGGGACCCGGACGTTTCTCGTAGGAAGCCGCTCAGTCGCGATCATCGACCCGGGCCCGGACGTGGAAGACCACGTCCGGGCTTTGGCGTCCCGGGTCGAGACTGCCGAGCACGTTGCAATCGTGCTCACGCATGGCCACGGTGACCATGCGGCCGCGGCGCCGGCGCTCTCCCGGCTGACCGGTGCTCGGGTGCACGGCCCCGAAGGGCTCGATGAGGTCCACGAGATACTTCAGGACGGGGATGTGGTGAGCACGGATGCCGGCGACCTGGTGGCGCTGCATACGCCCGGCCACACGCCCGAGCACCTGAGCTTTGCCTGGGCTGACCGGGACGCACTCTTCGTGGGTGACCTCTTCCTCGGTCAGGGCGACACGACCTGGGTGGCCGAGTATTCGGGCTGTGTGGCGGATTATCTGCGTTCGCTGGAGCGAGTTCGTGAGATCTCCCCTGCGGTGATGTATCCCACTCATGGACCACCACTCGAGGATCCTGGCGAGGCGATCGATCGATTCGAGTCCCATCGCAGGCGACGCATCGAACAGGCTCGACGTGCGATGGAGGAGCATCCGACGGCGGACATCGAGGGACTGCTCGATGTGGTGTACGGACTCGAACTCCCGGACGGACTTCGTGGTGCCGCGCGTCTCTCGCTCGGTGCGCTGGTCGACTACGTGCGCGATGGCGGCACCTCGTGACTTCGGCGTATCCTCCATCATGACTCAGATGCTTGTTCACACCGTCGCCGACCGGCTTCGAGCCATTGTCGGGGCGGATCAGGTGATTACGCACCCCGACCGACTCGTCGCGTACGAGTCGGACGGCCTTACGGCATATCGCGTCGCTCCGCGTGCGGTCGTTCTGCCGGAGACGACCGAGCAGGTGTCTAAGGTTCTCAGGGTGCTGCACGAAGAGGACATCGACGTGATTCCCCGTGGTGCCGGCACGGGGCTGTCGGGTGGCGCATTGCCGACGCCCGACGGCGTCATCGTCGGGACCGCCCGGATGAACCGGATCCTGGCGATCGACGCGGAGAACCGCATCGCGAGGGTCCAGCCCGGCCTCATCAACGCCCGGCTCACCGAGGCTACCGACCCCTACGGTCTCTACTACGCGCCCGATCCGTCGTCGCAGTCGGCGTGTACGCTCGGCGGGAATGTGGCCGAGAATTCGGGCGGGCCACACTGCCTCAAGTATGGCGTCACCGCGCGGTACGTCACCGGGCTGACGGTGGTGATGGCGAATGGGGAGGTGGTTCGCTTCGGGGGGGCGGGAAGGGAGGCAGCGATGGACCTGGACCTCGTCGGCCTTTTCGTCGGCTCGGAAGGGTGCTTCGGGATCGCGACCGAGATCGAGGTTCGCCTGCTTCCAAAGACCGAGGGTGTACGGACCCTGCTCGGGATCTTCGACACGATGGAGGCTGCCGGTCGCGCGGTCACGGACATCATCGCGTCGGGGCTCCTGCCGGCCGCCGTGGAGATCGTGGATCACGCGACGATCGTCGCCGTCGAGGCGAGTGTGTTCGCGGCGGGCTACCCGACCGACGCCGGCGCGGCTCTCGTCATCGAGTTCGATGGCACCGAGGCGGGTCTCGACGAGGACGCGGATCGCGCCGAGCAGTGCTGCTTCGACGCGGGCGCGAGGGAGGTTCGGCGGGCGAGGTCGGAGGATGAACGGATGGGACTGTGGAAGGGTCGGAAGAAGGCGTTCGGGGCGATGGGCCGAATTGCTCCCGATCTCCTCGTGCAGGATGCAACGGTGCCGCGTACCCGGCTTCCGGAGGTCCTCGCCCGCATCACGGAGATTGGGACGGAATACGATCTGAAGATCGCCAACGTGTTCCATGCCGGAGACGGCAACCTCCACCCGAACATTCTCTTTGACCGGCAGGACCCGGAGGAGCTGGAGCGAGTCGAGAAGGCGTCGCGTGAAATCATGGAGCTCTGCGTGTCCGTGGGTGGCACGATCACGGGCGAACACGGAGTTGGCGTCGACAAGCGCGGCTACATGCCGCTGGTTCACAACGAAGTGGAGCTCGAGATGCTTCGGCGGGTCCGCTGGGTGTTCGATCCCGACGGAAACCTGAATCCGGGCAAGGTCGTGCAGTGACACTCGCTCAGAGCCTCAGAGGCGCGGCATCGGGCGTTGAGATCCGCGACGCTTCGGAGGTGGCTGGCCGGCTCATGCCAGGCGTACAGCCGGTGCTCACCGCATCGCCTGCCTCCGCGGAAGAGGTTGCGGCGGTGCTCGGGTGGGCCGCACAGGAAGGCGTGGGCGTTCTGCCCCTGGGCACGGGCAGCCATGCCGAACCCGTCGCGGACCGTCCGTTCATCGTACTCGAAACGTCCCGCCTGACCGGGATCGAGGAGTATCAGCCCGCGGACCTCACCATCACCGCGGGGAGCGGGACGACGTTCGGTGAGGTAGATGACGCCCTTCGGGAGAACGGACAGTGGGCTCCGTTCGATCCGCCTCTTGTGAGGGAGCGATCGATCGGCGGGTTCGTGTCGGTCGCCGAGCACGGTCCTCTCTGGGCCGGGTACGGGGCGCTCAAGAATCACGTCCTGGGCGCCACGATTGTGACCGGGGACGGCCGGATCCTGCGACTCGGTGGTAAGGTCGTGAAGAACGTGGCGGGGTACGACCTTCTGCGGCCAGTCGTCGGGGGACGGGGACGCCTGGGCGTCGTGACGTCCGTGTGTTTGCGCGCATTCCCCATTCCCTCGCATGAGCGCGTGCTCATGATCACCGGTCCCTCCGTGCCTGATTTGATCGACCTCGCGCTCGCGGTCGGAACGGCACCCGTCCTCCCCGCGTCGATCGTCGTGGCGGGCGCGTTGACCGCGCTGGACGGGCGCTCTGCCCTCGTCCTCCGGCTTCACGGGGCGGAGTCGACGGTCTCCGCAGATCAGGCGACGATCGAGGCGCACATCGGCTCTTCGATGGACGTGGTTGATGCGTCGCAGGGTGGAGTGGACGCTCTTCTGAACGAGCTGAGGAATTCCGGCGGTGTCGAAGCATGTGGGCTGGAGGTCTCGGTCCTTCCCACGCATCTCCCGGAGGTTCTGTCGGCGGTGGAGGAGGCCGGCGTGGATGCGTTCGTGGTGGACTCGTACGCCGGCCGCATTCGCATCGGCTCTGATCGACTCGACCCACAGGCTGTGGAGATGGTCCGGGTTGTTGCTGAGTCGGCCGGTGGAGCGCTTCGTGTCGGTCGTTGGGCGGGCTCGGATCGACCCGCCGGCACGCCACACCGCGACGCCGAGATCCGCCTCTCTGAGCGTCTCGTGTCCATCTTCGACCCGGGCGGCGTTCTTTGGCCGACGCGACCGTGACCACCGCCAGCGTACGACTCGCCCGTGCGCTCGAGGCGCAGCGCGAACGGCTGCTTCCGTGCGTGCATTGTGGGTTCTGTCTCCCCGCGTGCCCGACCTACAATCGTCTCGGTGACGAGAACGACTCGCCCCGTGGTCGGTTGCACCTGATGAAGGCGGTTGTCGAAGGTCGTCTCGATCCGGCCTCAGATGCGTTTCAGGTCCACATCGATCGCTGCCTCGGATGCCGGGCGTGTGAGCCGGTATGCCCCTCGGGCGTCGAGTACGGCACTCTGCTCGAGTTGGCCCGGGAGACCGCGTCCGAAGTTCGACATCCGGACTTGCTCACGCGTGCGCTGCTGACGGTCATGGGGTCTCCGGTGCTCCGAGCGATGCTCTTTCTGGGTGGACGTGTGATGAGGTCCACGGGACTGGCACGTGCTGCTGTGCGGCGCCTGGGGAGCGAAGGTGTGGCGGGCAAGCTGCGATTCGCTTTGGCCATGCTCTCGGCAACCGAAGAGCCACGGTTCGCAGACAGGACATCCTCGCCGGAAGGAGTCCCCCGGCCGGGTTCACACACCTCGCGGTCACCGGCGGGTGACCCTCTCGATTCCGGTAGGGCTTCAGTCGGTGTACTTCAGGGATGTGTGCAGGATGGATTGTACCGCCGCATCAACGAGGCGACGGCGCGGACGCTCGATGTGAACGGCTTCGACGTGCGGGTGGTAACCCGTCAGGACTGCTGCGGGGCACTGCACGCGCACGGGGGTGATCTGACGATGGCGCGACGGCTCGCGCGACGGAACATCGAGGCGTTCGAGCGGGCGGGTGTCGACTGGGTCGCCGTGAACGCTGCGGGATGTGGGGCTGCGATGAAGGAGTACGGCACCCTCTTCGAAGGGGACGTGATGGAAACACGCGCCCGGGCGTTCTCCGAGCGTGTGCGGGATGTATCGGAGCTCCTGGCTTCGACGGGGCCCCGGTCGGGTGCGCGAGTGGAGTGCAGTGTCGCGTACGACCATCCGTGTCACTTGATGCATGCACAGGGGGTGACGAGCGAGCCGATCCAGGTGCTCGAGGCCGTCCCCGGTGTGGAGGTGCGCGTGGTTGCCAACGCGGACGAATGCTGTGGAGGTGCGGGCATCTACGGCATGACACACCCGGAGCTCGGATCGGAGATCGGTGGTGACAAGGTCGCTTCGGTGAGAGAAGCCGGGGCGGACCTTGCATGCACCCCGAACCCGGGTTGCATGATGCAGATCGGTGCGGGCCTTCGAATCGAAGGGGCTTCCGGTGAGGTCGTTCATCCGGTCGAGTTGCTCGATCGGAGCTATCAGCAAGCGGGGTACTACAGGTGAATCAGTCTGACTCTACGGACGGCGCCGGGCTGATCGCGCTGGGCACGGAGCACCCGGTCTGGGACCGGTTCTTTCAGGTCTTCCCTCTCGTCGTCGTGGGCACGCGCGAAGAAGACGGATCCTTCGACCTTGCCCCGAAGCACATGGCTATGCCGATGGGCTGGGAAAACCGCTTCGGCTTCGTGTGCACCCCTCGGCACGCGACGTACCGCAACGCGATCAGAGAAGGCGCCTTCACGGTAAGCTTTCCACGCCCGTCTCAGGTGCTCTTCGCGAGCCTGGCGGCGGCACCCCGGTGCGAGGAGGATACCAAGCCAGCCCTGGATCTGCTGACCACGCGACCGGCGACGAAGGTCGATGGCGTTCTGTTGCAGGATGCCTATCTGCATTTCGAGTGCGAGACGGACCGGGTGATCGACGACTTTGGCATCAACAGCCTCATTACGGGCCGGATCGTCGAGGCCCTGGTGGCGGAGGATGCGTTGCGCGATCCCGACCGGGACGACGCGGAAGTGTTCGCCGCGAGTCCACTGCTGGCGTACCTGGCACCGGGTCGGTACGCGGAAGTCCGCGACACGCTGGCCTTCCCGTTCCACGCGGGGTGGTCTCTCTGATGTCTGTGGACGCCGCCCTGGACGGCCGGGGAACCGAGGAGGGTTTCCGAACACTCGAACACGTCCGGGGCATGAAGGACGAGTTCGTCGACTTCCTCTCGACTCTGTGTCTCGTCGAGTCGCCTACGGATCATCCCGCGACGCAGTCCGAGGTGCACGCGCTGCTCGAACCGGCCTTCACCGATCTCGGGTACGATGTGCGCGTCGTCGAAGGGCGCACGAGCGGCAACCACTTCCTGGCGATGCCGAAGCGCCGTTCGAAGCGAGCGCCGAGCCAGCTCCTTATCGGGCACAGTGACACGGTTTGGCCACTCGAGACGTTGGAGCGCATGCCGGTCTACGTCGAGGATGGGCGGCTGCACGGCCCGGGAACCCTCGATATGAAGGGTGGGCTCAGCCTGATCGTGTTCGCGCTCCGGGCGCTCCGGGACCTCGGCCAGGAGCCTGACGTCGCCCCCGTGATCTTCGTGAACTCCGACGAAGAAGTCGGGAGTCCCGATTCGAAGAGGCATGTGCGCCGTCTGGCCCGTGCCGCGAGCCGGGCCCTCGTGCTCGAGCCCGCGCTGGGTCCATCGGGTCTCATCAAGACGGCCAGGAAGGGGCTCGGGCGATTCGAGATCACGGTTCGGGGGCGGGCTGCGCATGCCGGCCTCGACCCTGAGGCCGGGGCCAGCGCGATCGTCGAACTGTCGCACGTCATTCAGGAGTTGAACCGTCTCAACGATCCCGAGCACGGCACCACGGTCAACGTCGGCCTGATCGGCGGAGGCACACGCCCGAACGTGATCGCTGCCGAGGCGACAGCATCGGTCGACGTGCGGGTTTCGTCGATGGAGTACGGCAGGAGGGTCGAGGAGCGGGTGTATGCGATCGAACCCGTCACCCCCAACGTGACGATCGAGGTGAAGGGCGGTGTTCGCGTTGCTCCCCTGGAGCGGACGCCGAGGAATGTCGCGCTATGGAACGAGGCCCTGCTGCGAGGTGGAGAACTCGGCTTCGATCTCGATCATGGAATGGCCGGGGGCGGGTCCGACGGGAACACGACCAGCCTCTATACTGCGACTCTGGACGGGCTCGGGTGTATCGGAGATGGAGCGCATGCTGATCACGAGCACATCGTGATCGATCCCTCCCTCGATCGGTGTGCACTGCTCGCGCGACTTCTGTTGGCACCGGTCACCACGACGAAGTAGAGGGAGGAGGAAGACATCGATGAGCCCGCTGCTCATGGGATCGGTTACGCGAATCGCGGATCTACCGGAGTGGCCGTTCCCGTTCGAAAAGGTGGATCGTGAGGCATGGCGATCCGGTGACTACGTCGTGGCCGAGGTGCTGCCGAGAGAGTCTCTGACCGACCAGTTCGAGCTGCCATCCGGCCGCACATGCACGCCGCTCGCCGGAGACCTTCTGGTGGGCGCCCTGGCACGGAGAGCAGCCACCCTCGAGGCCACCGGATCGTTTGAGAACGTGGGAGCGGACGGCCTGATGCATTGCCTCACCGCGGGCGGGTGCATGGGGCTCGCTACCTCCAAGTCTCGATTCTCGAAGGCATTCCTGCCGCTTCGATACCGAGGCCACGTGATGCAGGAGGGGCGTTCGGTCAACATGGACGAGTTCGCGCCAGAGCCGTCGGGGACACCATATGCGTTGCCCACCGTACTTCTCGTCGGCACCTCGATGTCCGCTGGAAAGACGTACGCCGGTCGCGTGGCGGTCCGTCAGTTGAAGGCCTTGGGCCACACCGTCGTCGGCGCGAAGCTCACGGGTGCCGGACGCCGGCACGACACCTTGACGTTCAAGGACGCCGGTGCCGACTTCACCTTCGACTTCGTCGATGCAGGCCTTCCCACGACGGTGGTGACCCCGGACGAGTACCGAGCGGCGATCGGACCGCTTCTCTCCCGCATCGCCGAGACTGGCGCGACGGCTGCCGTAATCGAAGCCGGCGCTTCTCCACTCGAGCCGTACAATGGAGGGGTGCTGGTTGGCATGCTCGGATCGAACATCGCCTACACGATCCTCGCGGCGTCGGACCCGTACGCGGTCGTCGGCATCCTCGATGCCTGGGAGCGCGACGTAGACCTGGTAACCGGCCCTGCATCGAACACGCTGGCCGGAGTGGAGTTGGTGCACGCCCTCGCGGGTCTCCCGGCACTGGACCTTCTCGACATCAACACGCACGACAGCCTTCGACAACGTCTCGGGGAGGCCATCGGGCTCCGGGGCCAGGTATGACCGACTACGTCATCCGACCCTTCCGCACGATGGAGGAGTGCCACGAGTGCGTGGCGCTTCAGGAGGACACCTGGGGGCACGGCTTCTCTGAACGGGTCGCGCCCGCCATCCTCAAGGTGGGCCAGATCCTCGGAGGTGTGTCCTCCGGTGCCTACGACGGGGATGGACGACTCGTCGGCTTCGTCTTCGGACTGACAGGCCTCCGCGACGGAGAGGTCGTCCACTGGTCGGACATGCTCGCGGTGCGGCCCGAGATTCGTGATGCCGGACTCGGGAGGCGTCTGAAAGCCTATCAGCGCGACGAGGTGATGGCGCTCGGCATCGAGAAGATGTTCTGGACCTTCGACCCGCTTCAGAGCCGGAACGCGCACCTGAATCTCACGCGACTCGGAGCCGTGATCCGTGAGTATCGGATCGACATGTACGGGCAGACGGATTCGCCTCTGCATCGAGGGATCGGTACAGACCGATTCGTCCCGTTGTGGCAGCTGCCGACGGACCGTGTCGCCGGTCGTGTGGTGAACGATCCGAGCCATGCGTTCGACCTGGCGTCCATCGACCCGAATGCCATCGGGGTCGTGCTGGACGCGTCGATACGCTCCGACGCCTTACCGGTCCCTGGACGCGTCGATCTAGGGCTCGAGCACGAATGGTTGAGCGTCGCGATCCCTTCTGATGTCGGGAGCCTGATGGAAAGGGATCTCGGGCTCGCTCAGGCGTGGCGTGCCGCGACGAGAAACGCGCTGACGCACTACTTGCAGTCTGGCTACGAGGTCCGTGAATTCGCTCGGGGCCACCGGACCTCGAAGTACCTGCTTACATATATCGACGAGGCCGCATGACGAATCGAACGATCGCGATCCTGGGCGCCGGACCTGTCGGGCTGGAGGCGGCCGTCGCTGCGGCCGAGGCGGGATGGGACTTCACCATCTACGAGGCCGCGGACGATGTGGCCGCAAATGTCCGGTCGTGGGGCCATGTGGAGCTCTTCACTCCCTGGACGATGAACGTCTCACCGCGGATGCGTGCGTGGCTGAACAACCTGGGACAGGAGCCGCCCGACAGCCCTGACTGCCCTACCGGCATGGAACTGACGGACCGTGTGTACGGGCCGCTGGCTGAGTCTCCAGATATTGCGGCTAACTTGCGCCTCGGGACTCGAGTCCTGGAGATCTCACGCGACGGACTGTTGAAGAGCGACGAGATCGGTACGGGCGTGCGTGCGGATCACGTATTTCGCCTTCTCGTGCGGGACGCCGCCAGGCGCGAGCGAGTGGACTATGCGCACGTTGTTCTTGATTGCACCGGCACGTACGACAATCCGAACGCTCTGGGGCTCGGCGGTATTGCGGCTCCCGGTGAGCGCGATGCGGACGAGTACATCATCCGACGGATTCCGGACGTGAATGGACCCGCACTCCACGCTGACGCGACGGGCTGGAGCGGGCTCAGGATTCTTCTCGTGGGGGCTGGTCATTCCGCTCAGACGGTCGCGCGGGATCTGGTCGACGTGGTTGAGCGAGCGCCGGAGACCCGCGTCACTTGGGCCATCCGGAACGCGGCGCCGACATTCGGCGCAATTGAGAACGATGCGCTCCCTCGTCGCTACTCCCTCATTCAACGCGCGCACGAGTTGGCATACGGCTCTGAGTCGCCGTTCGACATTCGTCTGGGGCGCTCGGTGCACGCGCTCGAGGCCGGCGAGGAGGGTATCGACGTCTCGCTACGAACAGATGCGGGGGACATCGAGCATGTCCTCGTGGACCGCATCATTTCCATGACGGGGTCGGTCGGGGACGCACGCATGTATCGCCAGCTTCAGGTGCACGAGTGCTACGCGACGTCTGGCCCGATGAATCTGGCGGCTGCACTGCTGTCGTCGTCCGCGGATTGTCTGGCTCAGGAGAGTCAGGGTGCGGATGCGTTGCAGAATCCCGAGCCGGACTTTTTCATCTTGGGCAGCAAGTCCTACGGTCGGAACTCGACGTTCCTGCTGCGTGTGGGTTGGGAGCAGGTCGACGAAGTCTTCGAGCTGCTTGGAGCGCCCCAGCCGGAACCCATCGGTGCCTGACTGCCCGCTTGTCGATGTCCGACGTCTCCCGACGCACTTTCACCAATGAACCCAGACGGCTTCGAATGAAGATCGAACGTGCCACTCTCCGAGAGATCCCACTCCGACTGAAGGAGTTCTTCCAGATTTCGAGCGGGGGGTCGCAGGATCGCCGGATTCTGCTTCTTACCCTGGAAGGGGATGGCCTGGTCGGCTGGAGTGAGTGCGTTGCATCAGCAGACCCGTCGTACGCCTACGAAACCACCGACACAGCGTGGCACGTCCTGACCGATTTCATTCTTCCGAACGTCGTCGGCCGTGAAGCGGACTCGCCCGCGGATCTCCTTTCTCCGGTGTGGTGGGTTCGAGGTCACGGTATGGCCAAGGCCGCGGTGGAGATGGCCGGGTGGGACATGGCCGCGCGGGCGGACGGTGTGTCGCTGTCGCAGAAGTTGGGTGGCGTGCGAGATCGCGTGCCCGTCGGGGTCAGCGTCGGGATCAAGGATACCGACGAGGAACTGCACGACCAGGTGGCTGGCTTCATCGCGGACGGCTACGCGCGGGTGAAAATCAAGGTGAAGCCGGGGCGCGATATCGATATGCTGTCAGGACTGCGCGACCGCTTCCCGGACACGGTCTTCATGGCGGACGCCAATTCCGCCTACACGCTCGCAGATGTCGACCGACTCAAGGCGCTGGACCCGCTCGACCTCCTGATGATCGAGCAGCCGCTCAGGTATGACGACTTCCTCCACCATGCGCGGCTTCAGGAGCAGATCGAGACACCGGTGTGTCTCGACGAGTCGATCAAGACGGAGTGGGATACGGAGCTGGCGCTCGAGCTGCGCAGTTGCCGGATCATCAATATCAAGCCGGGCCGGGTCGGAGGGCTGACGACGAGCCGGAAGATCCACGACATGATGCAGGATGCCGGCCTCGCGGTCTGGTGTGGTGGCATGCTCGAATCCGGTATCGGGCGGGCCCACAACGTGGCCCTCGCATCCTTGCCGAACTTCACGCTGCCTGGGGACATATCGGCGAGCAGCCGCTACTGGCATCAGGACATCGTGTCACCGGAGTTCACCGTGTCGGACGGTCATATGGCGGTGCCCACGGGCCCGGGGATCGGCGTGGAGGTCGATGTCGAGCGGATCGAGGCGATCAGTACCCGCGTGGCGACATTCGGCTGACGGGCTACCGCCCGGTCACGGGACGCACGCACGTCGGGCAGTAGCGCCATCCTGGCTCTACCGCCGAACCGCAGCGGCAAAACCGGGCGACAGGGCGACCGCAGCCGGGGCACCCGCGGGCCCCGTACGGCACGAGGTGATCGCACGCCGCGCAGGGTCGACCCGCACTCGAGAAGGAGCGGAGTATCCGACCGATCTCGTGAGGTGACGTGAGGCCTTCCGCCACCGCTCGTTGAGCATCGGAGGCCAATGTGGCCATGCCGGCGTCGATGGCGAGCCGCCGAAGTCTGGCGGATGAGCCGCCCGCGGAGATCTCGTCACGCATCACGTCCGTCACGGTGAGCACCTGATACACGCCCGTCCGCCCGCTCAGCCCTCCATTACACTGCGGACATCCCGACCCCCTGCAAGCGCTGCACGACCGGCGCACCAGCCGCTGGGCAATGACACCTGCGAGCCCTCCAGCGACGAGGAAGGGCGGCACGCCCATGTGGAGCAGCCGGATGACCGCCCCGGGGGCGTCCGTCGCATGAATCGTCGACAGCACGAGATGTCCGGTGACTGCCGCAGCCATCGCGATCTCCGCAGTCTCACGGTCACGGATCTCTCCGACCATGACCACGTCAGGGTCCTGCCGAAGAATCGCGCGCAGCGCGTCGGCGAAGTCGAGTCCTGCGCGACGATCCACGTGGATCTGGCTCGCTCCCGCCAGACGGTACTCGACGGGGTCCTCCACCGTGATGACGTTCTTTCGCTCCCGGTCGACCTCGGAGAGCGCCGCGAACAGGGTCGTGCTCTTTCCCGACCCTGTCGGCCCCGCCGCGAGCACGACGCCCTCTCCGCACTCGAGCAAAGCGCGGAGTCGACGAAGATCGCGTGCCGCCATACCGAGACCACTCAGGTCCGCGGGCGCTGCGTCTCCGTCGAGAATCCGTACGACGGCCTTCTCACCGGCCGATGTGGGGAGTGTGTTGACCCGCAACGTCAGGGGGCGGCTTCCTTGCTCGAAGGTGACCCGCCCATCCTGGGCACGTCGTCGAACCGAGATGTCCATCCCGGCCATCACCTTGAGACGTGACAAGACCGCTCGACGCGCGCCGGCCGGGAGGTCGATGGTGGAACGAAGAACGCCATCGACTCGGGTACGGACCCGGACCTCCGAGCCGGTCTCCTCGATATGGATGTCGCTGGCCCGCTCCTGGATCGCTTGCTGGATGATGCCGTCCACCAGGCGTACCACAGGTGCACGCTGGGCGTCACGCTCGGCATCGGCAATCGATTCGTTGCCGGGTCGGCTGGTCCTCAGCTGATGTGGGAGCGCCGCAACGAGGTCTGCCAGATCGGGGCCCGGAAGCTCGTCGCACTTCCGGTCGGAGGATACCACGACTCGGAGAGGGCCGCCCTCAGGGTCGGCGAGATCCGAAGGGTCTGCCTCATCACCCTCCTGCACCCCCGCGAGGCACGCCTCTACGGCAGATCGGGTCGTGATCACGGGGTAGGCGTGACGCCCCGTCTGGAATTGCAGGTCGTCGATCGCGCGAAGGTCCAGAGGGTCGTGCATGGCGATCGTGATCCGCCGTGGTCGGGCCGTGAGCGGGACCATGCCGTGACGCCTGCAGAGTTCGAGGTTGACCATGCCCAACGCGTCGTCCGCAGGTTGGAGAGGAGCGGCTCGATACCCGAGGCCGAGCTGGCGTGCGAGTGCTCGTGCGACCTGCTCTTCGGAGACGAGGCCAAGACGGACGAGCGTCTGCCCGACTCGTTCCCCATCGTGACGATCGGCGGTCAGCGCTGAATCCAGCGCAGCCGGGTCGAGCCCGGCGTCTTCCGTCAACAGGGCACCCAGGTTCCGCGGTCGTTCGGTCATGCGATACGATCGCAGCCTCGGTGGGCGTCAGGATGCCTGGATCAGCCCTCGATCTCGAGAACGTTCAGGATGAACGGGGCGATGTCCCGAAGGTCTCGCAGCTCGAAAGCGTTCGGAGGTGTGTCTCCCACTGCGAGACCGAGTGCCGGATTGAGGGTGTGACCCGAGTGCACGTCTTCGATGTTGCCGTGGTCGCTGGCGATGAGCAGGAGAACCGAGGGGTCCAGCGCGTCGAGCAGACCACGCAGGAAGTGATCGACCCGCTCCAGCGCTTCGATCGCGCCTGCCATTCCGCCTCGGTGACCGGCCGTGTCGGTCGAGTAGTGGGCGTAGAGCGTCAGGTGATGATCACCCGCAATGCGGGCCAGATTGGCCCCGGCCTCAGCTGGGGTGACGTCGGGTAGCCAATCGTGGCCGAGGTGGGTCCTCCACCCGTGGTTCACGATCTCACTGGAGACCGCGTCACCCTGTCCCAGGCTTTCCTCATGTCGGGTCAGGAGCCCGGCACCCCGTGCAGCGAGCGGTGGGCCGGCGACCCTTCGGCTTCCCCGAGGACCTGGCCACCCACGCGGGTAGGCGTTCGCGAACGCCGCTCTGCCGCCGGCCGCGACCACGCGACGCAGGATGCTGCGCTCCTCGACGAGGGGGCGAAGCCCGGTAGGGGTCCACGGGCCGAAGTGCCCCCCGTTCAGCTCGGCGGCGCTCGCTCCCGTGAGTAACGCGGCCTGGCCCGTCCCGCTCTGTGGGAGGCCCGCTACGTCGAGGGTAGCGTCGAGTGGAAGAACCGACGCGTGGGGCGTTGGATCGTCGAGGGTCGGTAGCGTTCCGCCGCTCAGCTCGGTGAGGGTCGGCAGATCCGCCGAGAGGAACGGGTTGACCGAGGGGTCGGCGACGCCGATTCCGACGCCGTCGAGAAAGAGGAGAAGAAGCTTCCGACTCAGGAGTCCGGGCGCCTACTCCGCCGGCCGGAGATCCACGGTGACCTGGACCTGGACGTGACCCATGTCAGCTCGGTCGCGGAGCGCATCCTTGATGCGCGGCTCCAGCTTCTGGTACGTGGCGCGGATACCCTCGCGCAGCTCCTTCCGCAGAATCTTGAGTGCATTCACATCCGCACGACTCGTCTTGGTCTCCTTCTTCGCGTCCGCGACCTGATACGGGCGGATCTCGAAGGGAGAGACGCCGACGTCGTCGTAGCGCTCGTGATCCATGTACTGGATCGAAATGCTCACGTCGCCGCGGGCATGGTGATGGTGGATGTCACCGACCGCCTGGAAGCGAGATGCGAGGCGGCCGAGCTCGGTCCGCTGGGCGCACTTCGTATACGCACGCTCCAGCACACCGAAGATCCGCTTCATGCGCTCCGTAGTGGTGGCATCGACATCGGGCATGTCCGTGTCGAGTTCCCGGCCGATCGCCTGCCGTTCCACATACAGTCCCGCGGCCTCCGCAGCCCGGTTACGGGCCCGGTCGATATTGTCGAGAATCCTGTCGGGATTGGTGCGGTAGCTCATGAAGACCTTCACGATCGTGGCGGGATACATTCCCCGTCGCAGTTGAGAACCGCGACGGGGAGCAACAGGATATCAGCCCGCCCGGAAGCCGCCAAGTCTGTTCGTCTCACCGTTGGAGGCGGCGAAGTCGGTCCCCCACTATCCTTTACGAAGTCCGCGAGTGTGCTCCGAGGCACGCGCTTTTCCACGAGGTGTGAACCCATGAAAAAGATTCCTGCCACTCTCCTCATGGCTGCGGTCTTCGGTGCATGTGCAGGTGGTCCTCCTGCGCCTCCGTCCCTCGAATACTCGACGTCCGGTTCACGTGACCTCACGTACGGCTACTCGTCCGCGACCACGGTGTCGATCTCCATGATGGGCCAGAGCATGCAGCTGAGTCAGGAAGGAACCGCGACGTATTCCGTCGGGCTTACATCCGCGGCCCAAGGCGTCGATGTTCGGCTCAGCGTGGCCGATCTCGAAGCTTCGATCTCGAACCCGCTGGGCGCACCCGTCACGATCGATGAAGGTGCGATCAACGGAAGCCTCGAGTTCTCATTGGACCGCATCGGGAATTCAATGCTTCACTCGGAGCCGGATGTCGCGGAGGAAGCCAGTCAGATGTTTTCCGGGATCGCGCTGGCGCACAGCTTCTTCCCCGGGCTTCCCGGCAGGGCTGTCATCGCCGGTGACCAGTGGGTCGATACGGTGGCGTACGAGGGTGAGACCGACATGGGCATGCGGTCGGAGACCTCCGTTCTGACGTACACGGTCCGTGGGGATACGGTGATTGCAGGGCGGCCACTCCTGGTGCTCGAGATGATCGGGACGGTCGCATCCGAGTTCGACGTGGACGTTCAGGGCATGTCGGTGACGCAGGCGTCGGATCTCGAGGTCGAGGGACACGTGCTCTGGGACTACCAGGCGTCCGTGATGTTCGAGAGCCGCCGGACCGCGACCGGCCAAGGCTCCGTAAGGATCCCGCTGGCGCCTGCGCCGCTGCCGATTCGTATCGAGTCCACCGAGCACGCGCGGCTCCAGGACGGGTGACCGACGATGGATGAACCGATCGACCCGTCGACAGGGACCATGCCCGCGGAGCCCCGGATCAGCGCTCTGCCGCTTCGGTTGGTCCACGTTCTTGTCAGTCCGGGTACGTTGATGAACCAGCTCGCCGAGCAGCCGAAGTGGCTTGGTGTGCTCCTTCTGACCACGGTGGTCTCGGCTGTCACGGCCGCGCTGATCCCAGCGGAACTCATCTACGAGACGCTTCGCCAGCAGCTGATCGAGCAGGGTGTCTCGGTAGAGGACTTCGGAGAGCGCCAGCTCAATGCCCTGCGATACGGCCGAATCCCGGGTACCGTCATTGCGACGCTTCTTCTGC
This sequence comes from uncultured Gemmatimonadaceae bacterium, assembly GCA_964492085.1. GTDB lineage: Bacteria > Gemmatimonadota > Gemmatimonadetes > Longimicrobiales > Gaopeijiaceae > UBA2589. Next base: position 213,910 of record CAZBHZ010000003.1, read on the forward strand.
AGTTCGGGATCGCCGCCCTCTACTCCGTGATCTTCATCTTCATTCTTGGAGATGACGGCCGGTTCACTCAGTATCTTGCGGCTGTTTGCCACGGGTGGTTCATTCCCGTCCTCTTTGGCATTCTGCTGCTTCCGCTGGTCATTCAGACCTGGAACCTCGAGCTGCGACTGACGGTCGACGTTTTCATCGCCGGCTTCCTGGAGCCGGGGTTCGTGCGGAACGTGGCGAAGCTCCTGGACCTGACGGTGATATGGTCGATCCTCGTAATCGCGCAGGGTGCTCACGCGATCGACAGGCGGCGCTCCTTCGCGAGCGCGGCCACGATCATGCTGACCATCTTCGCCGTGTACGCCGTCGCCGTCGGCTTCCTGCAGACGAGGTAGGCGTGGGGACCTCACCGAGCGCGGGAGTGTCGCCGTGAGTGCTGGCCGGGGACGGATCGTCGCGGTCCTGGTTGCGGTCGTCTCTTCGGCCGCGGCGCTCTTTCATATGTATGCGGCGGGGATCTCGCCCTTTACGGCACTGGTGCAACGTCCGGTGCACCTGGCCCTGATGTCCGTCCTCGGGTTCCTGGGGGTCGGTGTTCAGAAGCGTATCCGGGCCGGCGGTGGTGACGAGGGTCCGACGACAGGTGAGCGCGTCAGCGAAGTCACCGGGTGGTTCTTCGCGATCATGTCGGTCATCGCATGCGCGTACCTTGCGCTCGAGAATCAGGAGCTGGTCGCGCGTTCGGGCAGCCCGACGCAGATGGACCTGATCATGGGTGCGATCACGATCCTGCTTGTGATCGAGCTTGCTCGGCGGGCGACCGGATGGGGGCTTATCGCGGTTTGTGGACTCGCGCTCGTCTACGCCTTCGCGGGGCCCTACCTCCCGGGCTTCCTCGCCCATCGGGGATACGGCGCCACCCGGCTCATCGAGCATCTCTATTTGTCGACCGAAGGCGTATGGGGGATTCCGCTCGGGGTTTCCGCGGACTTCGTGTACCTGTTCGTACTCTTCGGTGCCGTTCTGGAGACCGCGGGTGGGGGCGCGCTCCTGATTGCCATGGCGAACCGGGTCGCGGGCAGAACCCGCGGAGGACCGGCCAAGACGGCTGCCGTAGCGAGTGCGTTCATGGGGTCCCTGTCCGGAAGCGCGGTCGCCAACGTGGTTACGACCGGGACCTTCACGATTCCGCTCATGAAGCGCGCGGGCTTCAGGCCGTTCTTCGCGGGCGCGATCGAGGCGGCGGCGAGTACCGGCGGACAGTTGATGCCACCGGTCATGGGCGCCGGCGCGTTCATCCTCGCGACGTGGACGAACATCCCGTACCTGCAGGTCGCCGTTGCAGCCATCATCCCGGCCGTCCTCTACTACGGGGCGCTCCTGGCGGCGATCCACTTCCGTGCTGCCCGTATGGGCATCGAGCCGGCGGAGGACCAGGAGAAGGAACCGATCCTCGACCGACTGCACCTGCTTCTGCCGTTGGCGATCATCGTCGTGCTCCTCGGCATGGGACGGTCCCCGATGCGCGCCGCCTTCTGGGGTGTGTCGACCGCGCTTCTGATGGCTGTCGCGCGTCCGTCGACGCGACCGTCCCCGCAGCAGCTTCGCGAGATCATGGAGCGTGCCGGTCGCGGGGCGGTTCAGGTTGCTGCGGCGTGTGCCGCGGCGGGAATCGTGGTCGGGGTGGCGTCGTTGACCGGTATCGGTCTTCGCATGTCGGAGCTGATCATCACCCTCTCACAGGGCAACCTGTTCGGGGCTCTCGTCTTGACGGCTCTCGGTTCGATCGTGCTCGGCATGGGGCTGCCAACAACCGCTGCGTATGTGGTGCTGGCGGCCCTGGGCGCGCCGGCCTTGGTGCAACTGGGCGTCCCGCTTCTCGCGGCGCACCTCTTCATCTTCTACTTCGGCTGCATCTCGAACGTGACGCCGCCGGTTTCTTTGGCCGCGTTCGCGGCAGCGGGGATCTCGGGTGCACCGCCGATTCGAACGGCGCTGTACGCGGCGATGCTGGCGGGAGCTGGCTTCGTGGTGCCGTTCATGTTCGTCTACGGACCTGAGCTCCTGCTCGACGGCACACCGATCGCGATTCTGATCGCGACTCTGACCGCTCTTGTCGGTGTGACGGCCCTGGCGGCAGGAGGCGTGGGCTTTGCGCGTGCGAAGCTGGAAGGGTGGGAGAGGGCGCTCGCGCTGCTCGCTGCCGCACTCCTCGTGTATCCGGGTCTGGCCTCTGACCTCGCGGGTCTGGCGGGCGTCGGCCTCGTCTTCCTCCGCGTCGAGGGGCAGCCTGCCGTCACCTGGCCCAAGTGGGCGGGTGCGACCCTCACCGCAGGAGTTGTAGCCGGCTTCTTCCTCCTGGCGCCTCCGGCCGGCCCGTCCGCGGACGTGGTCGCGACCCCGACGGATGCGACCGCGACCAGCGGTGGGTCACGGGGTGGTGCTCAGGAGTTTCTGTCGCTGGGTACGGCGGGCACCGGCGGGATCTATTACCCGCTCGGGGGTGCGATCGCCAGCCGCCTTTCGATCGCGGACGATGTACGGCAGTACACGGCGGAGGTCAGTGGAGGATCCGTCGAGAACGTGAACCGGGTCGCGTCCGGCCAGATGGACATCGCGATGGCGATCGCCTCAACCATGTATCAGGCGCAGCGGGGGGAAGGGGACTTCACCAATGCGCTGTCGGAGCTCCGCGCCATTGCCCCACTCTATGCGAACGTGACGCACATCCTTGTACCGGCGTCGTCGCCGGCGCAGTCGGTGTTCGACTTCGGCGGCATGCGCGTGTCCGTAGGTGCCGCAGGGAGTGGGACGGAGCAACTTGCCCGACACGTGCTCTCCGCACACGGCCTCACGTACGATGACATCAATCCGCAGTATCTCTCCTTCGCCGAGTCCTCTGCGGCGCTGCGAGACGGCGCGATTGATGCCGCCATCATCTCTGTGGGGTACCCTGCAGCTGCGGTGCTCGAGGCGACGACGACGTCGGACATGCGCCTCATAGGCTTCTCCGACGAGGTGCTCGATGCGATGTACCAGGAGCACCCCTACTACTCGGAGGGATCGATTCCCGAAGGCGCCTATCGGGGCATGGATGTTCCGATCAAAACACTGGCGGTCATGAACTGGGTGTTTGCGCTCGAGAGTCTTCCTGACGAGATCGTCACCACGCTCCTCAACATTTTCGAGAATGATCGTGTCTCTCTAGAGCAGGTGCACGACATGGCCCGACAGATCGACCTGGACAATCTGTCCACGGCACCGATCCCTCTTCACCCGGCCGTCGAACGCTGGATCACCGAGAGGTAACGCTGGAGTCGCCTCTCGGGTAAACATATGTTTTGCCCGTGACGCTTCGATTCTCTGGGTCTGCGACCCTTCTGACCATCGCATGTGCGCTCCTTGCCGCGCCGGCTTCAGGCCAGCTCGGTCAGGAGAATTCGTTGTCAGTAGGCGTCGAGGGAGTGGACCGTGACCGTCCGACTCGGTCCTCAGCCTCGTCCATCTCAGCGCCGCTCGACTCTTCGCGCGAGTTGGAAGAGATCCAGATCGACGGTCAGATCGACGAGGCCGACTGGGAAACCGCCCGGGTCTTCACCGGCTTCACACAGCGGGAGCCTGTCGAGGGTGGGCCCGCGGAGCACGACACGGAAGTGCGCGTTCTGTTCGGGGATGACGCCATCTGGATCGCGGCCCGCATGTGGGACACGCAGCCGGAACTGATCGATCGGCGGCTCACGCGCCGGGACCAGCACGGCACGTACGATCAGTTCAGCATCCATCTGGATCCGAATCTGGACGGCCTTACGGGCTATAACTTCCGAGTCAGTGCCGCCGGAGTGCAGGGCGACCTGTACTTCTACAACGACGACAAGATGGACGGAGCGTGGGACGCCGTCTGGTCGTCGGCGGTGAACGTCGATTCCGAGGGCTGGACCGCCGAGATGCGGATCCCCCTCTCCCAGATCCGTTATGAGGCGTCGGACGAGCCCCAGACGTGGGGTATCAACTTCCATCGTCTTCGCATCGCGTCGAACGAACGCAGCTACTACTCCCTGATCTCTCGGACCCGGCAGGGCATCGTGAGTCAGATGGGCCGTATCGACGACGTTCAGGTGTCTCGACCCGCTCGCCGCGTGGAAGTGCTCCCGTATGTCGTGAGCAGCCTGGAGCAGGGACCGGCGGTCGAGGGCGATCCGTTCTTCGATGGCTCGGCGACAGGTAGTCGGATGGGTGTGGACCTCAGCTACGGACTCGGAGCTGCGTTCACCCTCGATGCGACCGTCAATCCCGACTTCGGGCAGGTCGAGGCCGACCCGGCGGTGATCAACCTTTCGGCGTTCGAAGTCTTTTTCCCGGAGCAGCGGCCGTTCTTCGTAGAGGATGCCCGTAACTTCGACTTCGGCCTCTCGGGCGGTCGAAACTCGCTCTTCTACAGCCGCCGGATCGGTCGATCTCCCCAGGGTCGGGCCCCGGGCGATGTCGAGTTTTCGGACGTGCCACAGAATGCCACGATCCTCGGCGCTGCGAAGTTGGCGGGCCGCACCACGAGTGGCCTGTCTGTTGGTGCCATGGCCGCGCTGACCGGCGACGAGTTCGGGCGGGGCCTGTACGATTCGGGTCAGCAGGACGAATTCCTGGTCGAGCCGCGTACGACCTTCGGCGTCTTCAGTCTGGGTCAGGACTTCAACGAAGGCACCACTCAGATCCGTGGTCTGGGGTCGTTCATGAACCGTGACCTCCCGGCGGATGGCTCGTTCGACTGGCTCACGTCCTCCGCCCTCAATGGAGGCCTCCGGTTCGAGCACCAGTGGAACAACCGCGATTGGGCACTCTGGGGCTTCTTTGCCGGCAGTCATGTCCGCGGGTCTGAAACCGCGATGACCCGGGTGCAGCGATCCTCGACCCACTTCCTTCAGCGGCCTGACGCGACACGCTTCTCCGTGGATCCGACCGCAACGTCACTGAGCGGTCGTGACTGGCGCCTCCAGTTCGAGAAGCGAAATGGGCAGCACTGGACCGGTTCGATCTGGGCAGCCGAGGTTTCCGACGTCTTCGAGGTCAACGACATCGGCTTCTCGACCAATGCCGAGCGTCTCGACGGTGGATTCCGTGTGGCATACCGGGAGATCCAGCCGGGCCGCTATTTCCAGAACTACGATCTGACACTCTCCAGCTTCCACAACTGGAGCCACGAGGCGCTCGACGACATGTGGTCCGTCGGCTCGTGGCATGACGCGCGCACGAACGGGAACTACTCGCTCCGAGCGAATGCGAAGCTCAGGAACTGGTGGGACGTTCGGGGCAGCGTCCGGTACGAGCCGCAGAAGATGAGTCGGCGGGACACGCGAGGCGGGCCAATGATGGTGGGTCCGGCCAGCTTTTCCTGGAACGCGCACGTGAACACGGACTGGCGGAAGCAGGTCAGCTTCGGGCTCGACTACGACCAGAGTGACGATCGCATTGGTCGCGGCGGCCGCCGGCAGATCCGCGCCAACTTCAATGTGCGTCCGTCGGACAACCTGTCGCTGTCGTTCAATCCGAGCTACGAGGTGTCGAGGTCCGGGAACCAGTACGTCACCGCCACCAGCACCCTTCCGTACGATCCGACGTTCGGTTCGCGTTACATCTTCTCCGATCTGGACCGGAACACCGTGTCGATGGAAACGCGGTTGAACTGGACGTTCAGTCCGGCGCTCACGCTCGAGCTCTTCATGCAGCCGCTGCTTTCTTCGGGCGACTACGTCGCGTACAAGCAGCTCGCCGAGTCACAGACGTTCGACTTCACGACGTTCACGCCCGGCGCCACCGACGAGCAGCCATCGGGCGTCTTCTGTAGCAGTTCCATCTGTGAGACGACAACCGAAAGCGGGACCACGTATCAGAACGTCGACTTCGATGGAGACGGCGAGGCGGATTACTCCTTCCGCGATCGCGACTTCAACGTTCGTTCGCTTGTCGGTAACGCAGTCCTTCGGTGGGAGTACCGACCCGGGTCGACGATCTTCTTCGTCTGGCAGCGCAATCAGTACGGCAGCAGCCAGCGCGGCGACTTCGACTTCAGCCGCGATTTCGCCGGCCTCTGGGATGCTCCATCGGAAAACCGGTTCATCGTGAAGGTGAACTACTGGCTCGGGCTTTAAGAGTCGTAGCCATGTGAGTGTCCGACTGATCGTCTACCTGGCGCTGTTTGCATGCACCGGGGACGTCGCCGGCCAGGTCGACATCTCGTCCGCTACCGTCCCGGAGCTCCACCGGGCGCTGGTGTCGGGCTCTCTCACGTCGGTCGAACTGACCCGAGAGTACCTGCACCGCATCGTCGCGTACGATCGGGCGGGTCCGACCTTGAACGCCATCGTGACGATCAATCCTCATGCCATGGCGGAGGCCGCCGCCGCGGATAACGAGTTGCACCGTTCCGGCCCCCGAGGACTGCTTCATGGGATCCCGGTGGTCGTCAAGGACAACATCGACGTAGCGGGGCTCCCGACGACCGCCGGTACACTGGCTCTGGTCGGCAACGTCCCCTCGGACGACTCGGAGGTCGTGCGGCGACTGCGCTCGGCGGGAGCCGTCATTCTGGCCAAGACCAATATGCACGAGCTGGCGTCCGGGGCGACGACGCTGTCGTCCGTCGCCGGGCAGACGCACAACCCCTACGACCTGACGAGGTCTCCGGGTGGCTCGAGCGGAGGAACGGCGGTCGCCGTCGCGGCGGGGTTCGCTGCACTCGGGTGGGGCACGGATACGTGCGGTTCGATCAGGATTCCGGCTGCGAACAACGCGTTGTACGCGCTCCGTCCGACGCATTCGCGAGTCTTCGCATCGGGAGTGCTACCGCTCTCCCGATCTCACGACGTGGTGGCGCCTCTCGCAAGGTCCGTGACGGATCTGGCGGTTGCCCTCGACGCGACGGTGCAGGGGGCGGACGGGCGTCGCGAGTCGTCCTTTCTCGCTGCTCTCGACGCTGCATCGGCGCAGGGGCTTCGCGTGGGTGTGTTGGACGAGTTTTTTCACGGGACCGACGAGGATCTCGCGACTCAGTGGATCCAGGCCAGCATCCTGGATCGATTCCTTCGTTCGGGTGACGGGGCGACGACGATCGACCTGTCCGACCTCTCCGCCACCCCCGCATACGAACTCCACCCGGACGAAGTGGAGCCGAGTCGCCTCACACGAGAGGCGCTGGCCCGCATGAACGATCTCGGGGCCGACACGATTCCGGTCGAGATTCCGGGGCTCGTCTCTCTGGTCCTTGGAGCATCTCTGATCGAGTTCGAATTCCGATCGGACCTGAACACGTATCTCGGGTCTTCGGCTTCGCCGGTGCGGAGCCTCCGCGACCTGCTGGAGACGGGGTTGGTGCACCCCTCTCTCGAAGAGCAGCTGTACGCACGGGAGATGGCGACTGAGAGTACCGATGCAGACCGATATCGAGATGCCCTGGAGCAGCGTCAGCGACTCCGACAGGTTCTGGACTCCGTGTTCGACGAACTGGATCTCGACGTGATCGCCTACCCGTCGGTGAGACGCGTTCCCGCCGTTATCGGCGATGTCCAGCGCGGGTCCACATGCGGGCTCAGTTCGAATACGGGTTGGCCGGCCATCAACGTGCCGGTCGGCTTCACAGAAGACGGCTGGCCGGTCGGGATGGAGCTGATCGGACGAGAGGGCGCGGACCAGGTGCTGCTCTCCATCGCGTATGCCTTCGAACAGGCGACCGAGGGGTTCGAGGGACCGTGGAGTACGCCGCCGCTCGAGGGCCACGAGGTGCCGCGGGCCAGGGTCGTAGACATGGCGCCTGCGGACGAGGTCCCAGCGTCGCTCGTCGTGCGTGCGGATATCCTGCTTCATCCCGCCTTGAATCGGCTGGAGTACACACTCACGCTTCCCGCAACCACGGTCGGAACGGTCTTGGATCTCGTGCTCAGGGTGCCTCGGCCGGGTGGGGGGTTCAGAGTCGTACATCTCCTGAACGAGGCCGCTGCTCCGGAGGTCACGGGTAGCGTCACGCTTTCGCCGGCGCTCCGACGATGGCTCGATGCAGGTGAGATGACGCTGCATATCGTCACGGATCGTCTCCCGGACGGCCTTCGTGTGGGGCATCTGTCCGTCCGAGATCGCTGATGAGGTAGGCGCGATGGGTCTGGCCGGAGCGCGCCGTCGCCCAGGTCACGTCGTTCGACGAACGTCCCGCCGTCGACCAGTGACGGCCGACCACTACGGCTAGCCCGGCGTCCGGCTTCGCCACGTCCGATGGGGGCCCGATCCGTACGCTCCGTGATCTCCTCGCGACCGGACTCGTACCACCTTCACTCGAGCGACAGCTGAGCGATCGCGAGCAGGCCGGTGAAGAATCCCTCGACGTCTACAACGCTGCACCGGCCCGCAGGGAGCGTCTGCGCGCTGTTCTCGATTCCGTCCTCGACGCATTCGACGTGGATGTTCTTGCCTACCCGTCGGTGCGGAGGATTCCAGCTGCGATCGGAGAGGTTCAGCGGGGATCGACCCGTGGACTCAGCTCGAATTCCGGTTGGCCGGCCATGAACATCCCGGTCGGTCTTTCGGAGGATGGTTTACCGGTCGGGATGGAGCTGCTGGCTTGAGAGTATGCCGACGAGATGCTGGTCGGGATGGCCTATGCCTTCGAACAGCGATGGGCCGCGCGCGAGACTCCCTGGAGCGTGCCTCCTCTTCGCGGTGGTGACATGCTAGGTCCGATCCCCGTGAAGTTCGACCCGACGGTCGACACGGGACGGTCTGCCTCCGTTGACATCAGCTTCACGCTTCGTCCCGCTCTGAATCGCCTCGAGTATCAGTGGACCGCTCCGAATCTTCGTGACGATGCAGTGATGGATGCGACTCTTCGGGTGCCTCGACGTGATGGCGGCGTACGGATGGTGCACCTGCTTGAAGACGCCCGATCCTGGGAACTGGTCGGTGGGGGTCACGCTCTCCCCGTCATTACGGAGATTCCTGGATCAGGGACAGGTGAGCGTCTACATCACTACGATGAGGCATCCCGAAGGTCTGATGATCGGCAGGCTCAGCGCTTCACCGTTCTGACCGGGCAGAGGAGTTCGCGGCAGGCGTTTTCACCTGAAGGAGAGGCGTTCGAGCGTACACCCTTCGTCACCAGCGATGAACGGGGGCTGGCCG
>CAZBHZ010000004.1:0-182988 GCA_964492085.1 uncultured Gemmatimonadaceae bacterium
GAAGACGCCTCCGGGGGCGCAGCGCTTCGGTTGGCTGCCGGGTTCGACCGATATTTTCAGCCGCGTGGGAAAGATCTCTTTCTCGTGGCGGAGGTCCAGTTCGATCAATTCGGCGCCACCGACTCGAGCCAGCTGGTGGCGGTCGCGCTGTCCGAGGCCTTTCTCCGCGGCGACATGCAGGTCCTCGGACAGTGGACGGTCGCGAGCACGGCGAGTTGGCAGGTGCACCCCCTCGTCGGATGGGATGCGCTCGCCCTCATGAACCTCGACGATCGGAGTGTCCTGATCGCGCCGGGGATCACCTGGTCGACGACGAGCACGGCATCGACCCGCGCCGGCCTTTACCTCGGGATCGGAGATGATCCGCCCTCCCCCTTCACGCTGGGTTCGGAGTACGGATCCGTGCCGGGGCTCATGTACTTCTCGGTCTCGCTTTTCTTCTGAATCCCTGTGGCGCGAGATCCGTAGGATCATGCAGGAGGAGGTAGATCGATGGCCAAGAAGTCCAAGAAGAAGATCCGGGTGCCCAAGGGGCCGTGTGACCCCAAGCCACCCAAGCGCCCACCCTTCCCATCCCCGCCCGAACCGTGGGACAAGCTCGGGCCCGACCCACTGAAGTGGCTGAAGATCGGGAAGAAGACCTGACCCGACTCAGGCCGTCGCGCCCGCAGCCTCCCGGGCCTCGGCCTGCTCCTTCGGTCGGACGTTGTACGTGTAGCCCAGCCAGATCAGGATGATTCCGATCAGCTCCATGACGTAGAGCACCTCGGTGTGACCCATTCGGGTCGCCGTCCCCCCGATACCCGGCAGCAGAGCGCCGAACGCGATCCAGCAGTTGCCGATGAACCGGTGGCGCAGGGCAGGATCACTGCGATACCGCCATGCCGAGAGCGCCGCTCCCCCAATGAGGAAGATCGCCGCATAGATGTTGATGAACGGGCTGAACCATCGCGCCCAGCGCCACTCCATGACTGCGCCGGTCAGCCGATGCGGCTCCACGAGCGAGTTATCGATGGGCGAGAGAAGGACCGCGGTCGCCGCCACCAGAATGAAGGCGGCCAATACACCGGTCATGCGATGTGCAGTCGTCCGTTCGAACATCAGGTAGACGGTTCCCTGCGCGAGTGGCGCACCGCCGAGCAGGGCCCCGGAAATGTACCAGCTGCGGAACACCACCTCGTTCCATCCGAACAGGGTTGTAACCGATTCGGTGAAGGTGCCCACCCCGTACATGGCGATGCCCAGCGCCCACCAGAACAGGTGTGGCGCCGGCTTTTTCTTCTCCCAGCGCTGGAAGACGATCGGTGCGAATACGATCGTCAGACACGTGGTGGCGATCGGGATGTAGTGGACGAATGACCGCATGGAACGGCTTGATCTGGGAGTGGTCTGGACGTACGCGCGAGGGCGATGGGAGGAAGCTAGAAGGCCTCCCACTCCTCAGGAATTCGGGCTTCTACGGACCCGATCGGCCCACCCGGCACACGACGTCATCCGTTATCTAGACCGTGCTCGACGACGAATCGCGTGAGGCCCGCCACCGTCCGGATACGCAGTTTGCCCATGACCCGCTCACGGTGCGTCTCCACCGTCCTGGGAGAGATTTCCAGCTGCTCCCCGATTTCGCGGTTCGTCAGCCCCTCAGCCACGAGCAGCAGGACTTCCCGCTCCCGGTTGGTGAGTGAACCCAGCCGCGTGCGCAGCTGCTCCTCCTCGATCTCCTTCCTCAGCGCGACGCTCAACTGCTGCGTCACACGAGCCGTGAAGTAGTCCCGGCCCTCGTGGACCGCGGCTACCGCGTCCCGCAACTCCGCGGGTGACACGTCCTTGAGGACGTACCCGTCGGCGCCGGAGCGCACGGCCTGAAGGACGTACTCCGGGTCGTCGTGCATCGAAAGGATGAGCACGCGGGCCGGGTGAGCATCCTCTCGGAGCTGCATCGTCACTTCGAGCCCCGACTTTTCGGGCATGTTGACGTCCAGCACGACCACATCAGGCGCCAGGTCGTTGACCATCTCCAGCGCCTCGGCTCCGTCCCCTGCCTCGCCGACGACCCTGAGCCCGTCGACCTGCTCGAGAACACCACGGATTCCCTGCCGCACGACCGAATGATCGTCGGCGATGACCACTCTCAACGAATCGTCACTCATTCTTGCATCTCATTCAGGAGAGGCAGCTCGACGCGCATGATCGCGCCGGCTCCGTGCCGATTTTCCATCACCAGTTCACCCCCGAGCGAGGTGACCCGTTCCCGAAGACCCGCGAGGCCACCTCGGCTTCGAAGCCTCGACGCGGCATCCTCGGGGAACCCCGGGCCGTCGTCCTCCACCGTGAGAATCGCGTGCGTGTCGGTCCTCGTCAGGCCGACCGACACGCGGGACCGGGCGCCGTGACGAACGGCATTCGACAGCCCCTCCTGCATGGCGCGATACACCGCCGACTCCGCCTCACCGGACAGGGGAGGAACCCGATGGGGTGCGTCGAAGTCGACCACGAGTGCGTCGGGCTCGTGAAAGTCTCGAGCAAGCCCCCGCATGGCGGGGATCAACCCGAGATCATCGAGCGCCACGGGTCGGAGGTTTCGCGTCACGCTGCGAATGCTCTTGATCCCCTCACCGAGCAACGTCCTCGCTCGTTCGAGTGCCGGAGCAGACGCCTCATCGCTGCGCTCGGCGATCACTCCCAGTTGAAGATTCAGGGCAGCCAGGACCTGTGCAGTCTCGTCGTGCAGCTCACGCCAGATGCGAGCTCGCTCCTCCTCATGCTGATGGACCATGCGCGACTGCAACTGTTCGAGTTCCTCCGTCCTGCTGACCAGATTGCGATTCAGCTCCTCGTTGGCGAGCGCGGCGCCGACCTGCTGTCCGAAGGCCACAAGGAAACGGTGATCGAGCACGGTGAACGGGTCCCGGGCCTGCCCGACCACCACGACCGCCCCGACCACGCCGTCGTCTCCCAGCACCGGAAGAGCGGCGGTGTAGGCGTGACCGTCTTGCGGGCCCTCGCCTCCGTTCGACCGTGCGACGGTGGGAACGCCGTCGTGTCGAACCTGCTGGGCAGCCTGACGCGCGGTCTCCGGCGCACCCTCGAAGGGCCAGAGGGCCGCAACGCCCGCGCCCTGAACGAAGTGACCGCTGGCCTCCGTCGCGATCCACAGGGCGGACCCCTGGACCCCGCGCAGCGACAGGGCCCGGCGGAGCATGGCCTCGGCCATCGGCTCCTGTCGCGCGATGCCGACCTGCAGCTCTCCGGAGAGTGCGGTGAGGTTGGCCAGCCCCTGATCCAGATCCTCCAGCACCAGGAACACGATTCCGATGCCGACCGAGATGGAGAAGGTGATGTCGAGGTAGTAGCCCCATGGATTCCACGCGCCCTGGGCCCGTAGGAGCGGATAATCCAGGTGGTGAAGTCCCCAGAGGAAGAGGACGATCGCGAGGAAGCGTGCCGCCGGAGACCCCACGAGACGGTGGTATCGAAGAAAGGCCCATCCGGCCGCGGCCGTCGTCACACTCAGGAAGCCGATCATCGGACCGGCCGCGAGAAGGAAGTTGTCGAGCACGTAGATGCCGACGAAGGCCCAGACCACGGGGAAGAACACGAGGCCCCCGTACACCGGCCGCCACTCTGCTCTCTGAGCGAAGACGAGGGCGGCCCACAGAAATGCCACGGCGGTCCACCCGGTGGCGACCTGATGCCAGAAGAGCCACGCCTGCGCTCCGGTGATCAGAAACGTGATGATCGCGAGCAACCGCAGTGAATACACGGCCCACGCGACGGACCACAGACCGAAATACTGTCGGCGATATCGGCGGTTCAGAATTCCGCACAGGACGACGAGCCCGAGTGTGACCGCGAGCTGCAGATACGCAGCCGCCAGCTCGGTATCGGAAGGCAGGACCGGGGCCGGGTTCATGCGTCGAAGATCCCCGCACCCCGCGACCTCGGCAACGGCTTGCCAACAGGCGCGCCCGGGATGATCCTCCAAGGCCGCCTTGAGCCTGAACGGTTCGTTCATGTCGACAGCCGCCCCCCCAATGCCGCTCTTCGCCGATCGTGTCGACCGGATCGGCACCGAAGCCGCGTTCTCGTTCGGCGCCCTCATCGAGCAGGTCGAGGAGACCGGGGCCCGTGTGATCCGGTGCAACATCGGGCAACCGGACTTCCCCCTTCCACAGCACATCGCCGACGCCGTCAAAGCCGCCATCGACCGCGGGTTGACCACGTACTGCGACCCCGGCGGTATTCGCGAACTGCGCGTGGAGGTCGCGCGCTCCGTCGGTGAGCGGCATGGACTCGACATCGATCCCGACCGGGTCGTCGTCTATCCCGGTGGGCGCCCCCCGATCGGGTTCGCGCACATGGCGTACAGCAAGCAGGGGCAGGACGTCATCTACCCATCCCCCGGCTACCCTCTCTTCGAGTCGTTCATCCCCTACTTCCGCTGTAACCCAGTGCCCCTGGTCCTGCGGGAAGAGGAAGGATTCGGCCTTACGCGCACGCAGCTCGAACCTCTCGTCACGGACGACACCGGATTGATCTTCCTCAACTTCCCGTCCAATCCGACCGGAGGTGTGGCGACGCGGGAGCAGCTGGAGGGGCTGAGTGAGCTCATTCTCGAGCGGACAGACCCGACGGTTCGTGTCTACTCCGACGAGTCCTACGAGGCGATCACCTTCGACGGCGACGAGCACATCAGCATCGCATCGATGCCCGGCATGGAGGCGAGGACGATTATCGCCTCGGGGGTGTCGAAGACGTACGCGTGGACCGGGGGTCGCGTCGGGTGGGCCGTCTACCCCACCGTTCTCGAGGCGGAGGTCCACCGCAAGCTGGCCATCAACTTCTTCGCCTCCCTGCCCCCGTACAACCAGTGGGGTGCGATCGAGGCGCTGCGTTCACCCGAGAGCCCGAGGGCCATCGGCCGCATGGTCGACGCGTTTCAGAGACGCCGCGATCTCGTCGTCGAAGGTCTGAACCGAATCGATGGTATCACCTGCCAGAACCCCAAGGGTGCGTTCTACGCCTTCCCGAACGTGGGGGGAGCGCTCGAGCGGATCGGGGTCATGCAGGCGTACGCCGAGCTTGATGCGGACATTCAGGTCCAGACGAGCCCGGCGACGCTGTTCACTCTGTTCCTCCTGTACGAGCACCACGTCGCGGCGCTCGATCGACGCTCCTTCAGCAGACACGGTAGCGAAGGACAGCATTACATCCGGATCTCGACGGCCAACAGCGATGACGAACTCATGACAGCCGTCGAACGGATCGCAGACGCCGCGCACGATGCAGAAGGCTTCGCCCGCTTCATGCACTCCCGCGCAGGACTCACGATCTGAGTCTGCCTCCTCACGCGAACACGTTTCACGGACGACCAAGCTTCATGAGCCGAGCCTTCGGACCCCGTCGCGCCATCTGGGTCGACATCGACAGCACCGATCCTGACGTCGCCAGCCCTGACGAGCTGGCGCTGCTCACGCGATACGACCTGATCTACAGGACGCTCGTCGCGATCCAGTTCAACTTCTCGCAATCCGGGCACCCGGGTGGCTCCGTCTCGGCCGGTCACATCATGACCGCGGCGCTCTTCGATACGATGCAATACGACATCGGAGACCCACTCCGCGACGATCAGGACCTGCTCTCCTTCGCGGCGGGCCACAAGGCGACGGGACTGTACGCGATGTGGGCCCTGCGCGACGAAGTCGCCCGGATCGCGGATCCCGCTCTCCTGCCGAAAGACGACCACCTTCGGCTCCGTTGGGAGGACCTGCTGGGCTTCCGCCGCAACCCAACCCAGCCCACACCGCTCTTCCGGCAATTCGGGTCCAAACCGCTCGATGGCCACCCGACACCGATGACCCCCTTCGTTCGGATCGCGACCGGTCCGTCAGGCGTGGGCATGGGAGCCTCGATCGGGCTGGCGTTCGGCGCAGCGGACTATTTCGGTGCAGACGCCCCGCGGGTGCACATGCTCGAGGGCGAAGGCGGCCTCACTCCCGGGCGGGTCTACGAATCGCTCGCTGCCGCGGGATCATCGGGGCTCCACAACGCGATCTGCCACCTCGACTGGAATCAGGCGTCGATCGACTCGGATCAGGTTACGCGCGAAGGAGATCGCCCCGGCGAGTACGTCCAGTGGGACCCGATGGAGTTCTTCTACCTGCACGATTGGAACGTCGTGTTCGTGAAGGACGGTTTCGACATGGGGCAGGTCCTCACCGGCCAGCGCCGCGCGCTCGCCATCGACAACGGGCAGCCGACGGCCGTCGTCTACCGGACCGAGAAAGGGTTCGGATACGGGATCACGGGCAAGAAGTCGCACGGCGGTGGCCACAAGCGCGGATCGGACGCGTACATCGACGCCCTCCGGCCGCTGCTCGGCGCAGCTGCAGAGGGAGTGCCCCAGGTCGAGGATCCCGGCGATGCAGAAGCACTCGAAGCGTGTCACTGGGCCACGCTCGAGATGCTTCGCGACTGGCTCTCCGCAGAGGCCCACGACGTGTGCGAGGAGGCAGCGAAACGTCTCGAGACCTCCCGAGATGGCCTGAATGCCCGCGGCCGTCACGCTCGCGCAGGCGCCCCGGACCTCGACGGCCTCTACCGCGCCTCCGACCCGGCCACGACACCCGACGCAGTCGCCCTCGAAATCGGATCGAAGACACCACTCCGAAGCCAGCTCGGCAACGTTCTGGGATATCTCAATGAACGGTCGGGTGGCGCCATCCTCCTGGGCGCGGCGGACCTGCTCGATTCGACCGCGATCTCCGGAGCCTCGAAGGCCTTCCCCGCGGGCTTCTTCCACTATGTGGACAACCCCGGCAGCCGGACCCTCACGATGGGCGGAATCTGCGAAGACGGCCTCTCCTGCATCCTGACCGGGATTTCCGGCTTCGGGAAGCACTGCGGTGCGGGGGCGTCGTACGGCGCGTTCATCAGCCCCCTGGGCCATATCCCTGCCCGGGTTCACGCAATCAGTCAGCAGATGAAGCAGGAGGTGGAGCGGAGCCGGTACGCACCGTTCATCCTGCAGTGCGGCCACGCTGGCATGAAGACGGGTGAGGACGGGCCGACGCACGCCGACCCGCAGGCACTCCAGCTGCATCTCGAGAACTACGTGCCGGGAACGGCGGTCACCCTGACCCCGTGGGAGCCGCAGGAAATCTGGCCGCTCATGGCCGCGTCATTCCGTGCCGAGGCCGCCGTCATCGTCCCGTTCGTCACACGACCCGGTGAGCCGGTTCTGGATCGCGAGGCGCTCGGACTGGCCCCCGCATCCGCGGCGGCGAACGGCGTCTACAAGCTGCGCTCGGCCGGCGGCGCTCCGGAGGGGACGATCGTCCTTCAGGGCTCCGGTGTCGCGCTCGCCTTCGTACAGGACACTCTGCCCCGTCTCATCGAGGCCGGGATCGACCTCGACGTGATCTACGTGGCCAGCCCCGAGCTCTTCGACCGCCTTCCCCGGGAAGAGCGCGAGGAGCTGTTCAACGACGCTGTCGCGATGACGACGATGGGTATCACCGGCTTCACGCTTCCCACGATGTACCGCTGGATTCGATCCGACCTCGGGCTGAGGCACACGCTGCACCCGTTCGTGAAGGGGCACTATCTGGGGTCCGGAGCCGGGGACATGGTCATCCACGAAGCCGGTCTCGATGGTGAGGGTCAGCTTCACGCGATCCGGTCCTGGCTGGACGATGGCGGCGGGCGCCCCTGAGCCCATCGAACACGGTTCGGGAGACGTCAGCCGCAGGGGCGCGTAACCGCGCGCCGCACGCCCGGAAAAAACCACCGGGCTTCGGCATCGATTTCCGGATCTGACGGCGTCGTCCGTGATCCGGCGTCCGGGCACTCGCGGCCTCACGATCGGTGCTTCGTTCGGCATACTTCCTGCGATGTCAGGGTTGAACCGAAGCCCCCCGACCCGGAGCCCGTCATGGCGAACTCCATGCACACCACTCGCTCCCCGGCACGTGCAGGCTCACCCGGCTTGGAGCCCGTCGACGTCTTCGTACGATGGTTCGAGGAGCTCAACGCGCGCGACGTCCCGTCTGTGGGAGGCAAGGCAGCGTCTCTGGGTGAGATGTTCGGCACCCTGACCCAGCAAGGCGTACGCATCCCGAACGGATTCGCCACGACCATCTCTGCATACGAGCGCTTCCTGGATGCACCCGTGGTCCTCGAGGCATGGGCCGAGCACACCGACGAGGCACGCCGACTCGAAGCCGATGTGCTTCAGGCCCCCACCCTTCGTGAGGCCCTGCATGCCGTCTTCGCCTCCGGTGACCCGGGCGACCAGGTGGATCTTCACGCTCGCGCAAAGCTCGCCCGGGCCCTGATCTGCTCGATGCCCGTGCCGGTGGATGTCGAACGCTCGCTGCGCATCGCCTACAACAAGCTGGCAGACCAGTACGTTGGCGACGTGGATCTCGCGGTTCGCTCCTCGGCGACGTCCGAGGATTCCGAGATGGCCTCCTTCGCCGGGCAGTACGAGTCGTATCTGAACGTGCGGGGCGAGGAGGGCGTGATCGATGCGTGGCGGAAGTGCTGCGCATCAGCGTTCACCGAGCGAGCCATCGGATATCAGCTCGAACGCGGCATGGACCCGATGGAGTGTCGGCTCGGGGTCGTCGTGATGAAGATGGTCCGATCCGATATCGCGACCTCGGGGGTCATGTTCACGCTGGACCCCGACTCGGGTAACCGGAACGTGATTCACATCACGTCGGCCTACGGGCTCGGTGAACTCGTCGTCCAGGGCAGTGTGTCCCCCGACACGTTCGTCGTGTGGAAAGAGGGTGTGCGTCGTGGTCGCCCATCCGTCGTGCATCGGCAGCTGGGAGCGAAGGACCAGAAACTGGTCTACTCCACCCAGGGCGGGACGACGACGGAGAGCGTCGACGTGCAATCAGCCCGTCAGCGACAGTGGTCGCTTTCCCGCGAAGAGGCACTCGAACTCGCGGACATGGCCCTCACGATCGAGGAACACTATCGGCGTCCCGTCGACATCGAGTGGGCGAAGGACGGATACACCGGAGCGCTGTACATCGTGCAGGCCAGACCCGAGACGGTCCACGCGAACGCCCCGGAGAGCGCAACGTTCCAGCGCTTCCGCATGGCACCGGCCGTCATCGAAGGGTTGATCGAGCAGGGCCAGGTCCTCCTTCGAGGTCACGCCGTCGGCAGCCGCATCGGTACCGGCCGCGTTCGTGTCTACGACGACTATGAGGAGGTCATCGTACGGAAGCGCCAGATGCGAAACCGTCTGGCTGCGGGCGAGCGGCTGAATGACATCCCGGTCGAGGAGCGAGTCTTCGATCCCGGTGACGTACTGGTCACGGAGATGACGACGCCGGATTGGGAACCGCTGATGAAGGATGCGTCGCTCATCATCACCGAGAAGGGTGGTCGTACATCCCACGCGGCCATCGTGGCGCGTGAGTTCGGCATCCCTGCGATCGTGGGATGTGCGGACGCGACCAAGGTGCTCGCCCCTCTGCAGGAGGTAACGGGAAGCTGCGCCGAGGGCGACGAGGGCCTCGTCTTCGACGGGATTCATCCCTTCGAGATCGTCGAGATCGAAGCAGACGAGAACCTCGAAACACGGACGGGCGTCAAGCTGAATGTCGGCTTCCCGGGCAAAGCACTCCAGGACGCGATGCTCCCATCGGACGGCGTCGGTCTCGCTCGCCTGGAGTTCATCCTCACGGCTCAGGTGGGCATCCACCCGCTTGCACTCGCCTACTACGATCAGCTTCGTGACTTCACCGCGGACGGCACGCTGGCGCCCGTGCTCGAGCCCTTCCGTGAGCGGCTCGAAGCGGAAGATCCGCACGAGCTCGTTACGCTTCTGGGTGCAATCGAGCGTAGAACCCCCGGATACGGTGATCGCCGTCAGTTCTTCGTGGACCAGGTCGCACACGGCGTAGGACTGATCTGCGCCGCGTTCTATCCCCGCCCCGTCCTCGTTCGCCTCTCCGACCTCAAGTCGAACGAGTACCGCGAGCTGATGGGTGGCCGGATCTTCGAACCGCAGGAGGAGAACCCGATGATCGCGTGGCGTGGCGCTTCGCGGTACGTCGATGAGCAGTTCTCCGACGCCTTCGAGATGGAGTGCGATGCTCTCCGCATCGTCCGGCAGACGTTCGGGCTCGACAATCTCCAGCTGATGGTGCCGTTCTGCCGGACACCGGAAGAGGGCGCACGTGTGGTCGGCTTGCTCGATCAGCATGGACTCTCCCCTCAGGCCGGCGTTCCGCTGTACCTGATGGTCGAGCTGCCCTCCAACGTCATCGAGGCGGACCGATTCATTCAGAAGATGCAGCTGAGCGGTGGATCGATCGGGTCCAATGACCTCGTCCAGACCGTCTACGCCGTATCGCGCGACGACCTCGAGCGCTACGAGACCCCCGTCGACGCCCGCTCGCCCGCCGTGAAGGCGATGATCGCCCACGCGATCAGCGCGTTCAAAGCCCGGGATCTGGAGATCGGGATCTGCGGACAGGCCCCGTCCGACTATCCCGACGAGGTGCCGCGTTTCCTCGTTGGATGCGGCATCACATCCATCTCGGTGACGCCGGATACCGTCGTGGAGGTCCGACGCAATGTTGCGGCGACGGAGGGAGAGTTCCGCAGTGAGGGCAGCATGACATCTCCGCGGGTAGTCGTCGGGCACGAAGCAAGATAACCTCTCGGAATCATCCCTTCCGGAGGCTGGCCTTGTTTCGTGTCCCCCTGCTCGCCCTCGTTGTGAGCCTACTCGCGGTATCCCCGATCAGCGCGCAGGACCTGGTCCTGCGGAATGCGAACGTCGTCGACGTCGTGACCGGAGACATCACCTCCGATGCGACCGTGGTCGTGCGAGACGGTACGATCGCGTCGATCGACCCGGATGGGGGTGAAGGCCCCGGCGGCATGAGGACGATCGATCTGGCGGGCCGCTATCTCGCACCCGGACTGATGGACGGGCACGTCCACGTCGAGTCGTCAGCAGACGCCCGTCGCGCCCTCTTCTCAGGGGTCACGACGATGCGCAGTATGGGAGCGAGCCATTACGCGGACGTCGGCATGCGCGAGTTGCAGCGGGCCGGCCACGCCGAGACGCCGGAATACATGGCCGCGGGGTACCACATACGCCCCCAGATGGCGGAGGGATTCTTTCAGGACCACCCCGAACTCGGTGGGCTCGATGATGGCAGGGTCGCGGGACCCGACGCCGTGCGCTCGGTCACCCGCGCGCTGCTTTCGAGGGGTGTGGATTTCGTGAAGACGAACGCCACGGAACGGGCCGGGCTGCCGGACACGGACCCACGAAAGCAGCTCTTCGACGGCGTCGAGCTCGGCGTCATGGTCGAGGAGGCGGGTCGAGCCGGCATCAGCGTGTCCGCCCATGCGCACGGGGACGCGGGTGGGCGTGCGGCCGTGGCCGCGGGCGTGCGTAGTATCGAGCACGGCACCTATCTGAGCGAGACAACGCTGCGCATGATGGCCGACCGCGGCACGTACCTGGTACCGACGATCGCGATCGTGCGGGATCTCACGATCGCAGGGGGAGATTACGACAACGCAGTGTTGAACATCAGGGGACGGCATATGCTCCCCCGGGTTCAGGAGATGGCGGGGATGGCGCACGACCTCGGGGTGAAGATCGTCGCAGCCACCGACACAGGGTACGGACCGAACAGCACGACCACTCTGGCACACGAACTCATCGAGCTGGTCGATATCGGAATGACGCCCCTCGAGGCCCTGCGTGCCGCCACGACCACAGCCGCCGAACTCTTCGGGATCGACGGCCGAGTCGGTCGACTGGAGGAAGGCTACGAGGCCGACCTGATCGTTCTTGAACGAAACCCGCTGGAGGACATCGGCGTGGTCCAGGACGTCCTCATGGTTGTCAGTGACGGCACCGTGATCGTACAGCGGGGCGATTGGCCGGGACGGCCAGTGTCCTGAGCGTGGGTGTCATCGCTGGCGTCCGAAGTGCAGACCCAGCGTGAGGCCGGCGAACGAACGGACCGGGTTCAGATTTCCGAATGCGGTCAGACCGACACCGAACGATCGCCAGACCGCCAGCACCGCATCACCCTGCAGCGCCAGACCGATCGAGTCCTCTTCCCTCTCGTCGTAGTCGCACGAGAACCAGTAGCAGTTGTAGCCCTGTCCGTAGTCCAGCGAGTGGGTCCACGCCAGACCCGCCGCGACACGCACCCATGACGTGCCCGAGGCAGCGCGCTTCCCCACCAGGACAGCCACGTCCCTGGCCAGATCGCTGGGCGAGAAGAGATTGAACTCGGACGTCTCGGTCGCCCGAACGGTGAGATCCAGCGCGTCTCCGATGTCGAACGAGATCGCTGCGGATCCTGCGAGATCCAGGCTTCCTGCACCGACGCCGACGCTGAAGACCACCGAGCGATCGTCCGCCGGACGCGTCTCGAGTGCTTGATCGGACGGGGCGACGTCCTGGGCCCGCACCATCGGAGCGTACGCGAGGAGCCCGAGGGTGGCGAGCGACATCGTTGCAACGAAGATCCGCATGGTTCGACGGGTTCGAGTGAGTGTGCACCTCGAAGTTGCCCCGAAGTTGACCGACGGACTCTCGTTCGAATGACGTAGGCGCGGGCGATCGTTACGTAGCTGCGCGGCGCGCCGAGCGCTCAGGCCCGATCCGTGGACACCCGAGCCTCAACGGCGGCATCGAAGGCTCGGAGAAGTACCTCCACGGGCTGTGCGCCCGACGCGGCGAAACGACGATCGAAGACGAACGTGGGCGTACCCGTGATCCCCATGACCCGGGCGTCCCGGGTCGTACGGGTGAGCGCATCGTCCCATGCCCCGCCGTCGATGGCTTCGCTCATCTCTCCAGGGTCGATCCCTGAAGACGCTGCCAGATCGTTCACGACCCCCGGGTCCCCCAGGTCCCGCCCCTCGGCGAAATAACCCACGAACAGCCGCTCGTGGAACGAGGCAAATGACTCAGGGCGTTCCGCCTGGGCCCAGGCGCCGGCAAGCAGCGCTCGGTGGGTATTCGCCACTTTCGGCCGGTTGCCCACCTCGAGCCCCTCGGCTGCGGCGCTGGCCCGGAGTGCGTCCTGCATACGCGCCCAGACATCCGGCGGGTACCCGAGCTCCTCCACGGGCATCCCACTCAGCGGCACCTCGGGATGGATCTCGAAGGGGCGCCAGTCGACGTCGACCCGGATGTCCTCAGAAAGGCGCCCCAACGCCTGTTCGAGGCGGGCCCAGCCCACATAGCACCACGGGCAGGTATAGTCGCTGAAGACTTCTACTCTGACGGGACCCGAGTCGGACATGTCCATGCGGTCGGGGAAGAGCGCGCTCACACGCGTCACCGAACGTGCTGGAGAACCCTACAAGCTTCGCTGTGCTCCGACACCCCTCCGGTCTACCTTCTCGAGATGGACCCCGCGCTCACCTCCGACATCATCCACGGACCCGCCCTTCCGGTCGCTGACCTCGCGTGGGCCCGTGTCTGATCGCACCGGCAAGTCCAGCGCCCTGAACTGGTTCGATCTCTTCGGTCGTCCCCTCACCCGGAGAGATTTCGTGCGGATCGGGAGCGCGGCCGCCGGGATTGTCGCCCTTGGTGGATTACCCGGATGTATCGGGCGCTCGATCCGCTTCTCCCGTGACCCATTCACCCTCGGTGTCGCCTCCGGAGACCCGAGTCCCGACGGTGTGGTCCTCTGGGGTCGCCTCGATGCCGACGCGGTCCGGAACGCAGGAGCCATGTTGGAACCGATCGATGTCCAATGGGAGATCGCCACAGACGACTCGTTCCGCCTCATCGTGCGCGCGGGACGCGCGGATGCCCGTCCGGAGCTCGGACATTCCGTACACGTCGAGGCGGACGGGCTCGAACCCGGGAGAGAATACTTCTACAGGCTCCATTGCGGCGGGGCGACCAGTCCCGTCGGACGCACCAAGACGCTGCCCGAGCTCAATGCCGAGCTCCAGCGTGTCGAGTTCGCATTCGCGTCCTGCCAGCACTACGAGCAGGGGTACTACACGGCACTCCATCACCTGTCCGAGGAGGATGTCGACCTGATCGTGCACCTCGGGGACTACATCTACGAGGGCACGGCAACGGATCGGGGTGTCCGCAGTCACGAGGGGCCGGAGGTCGTCACCCTCGAGCAATACCGGGCGCGGTACTCGACGTATCGGATGGATCCCGCCCTCCAGGCCGCTCATCACGCTGCGCCGTGGGTCGTGTCGACCGACGATCACGAGGTCGATAACAACTACGCCGGAGTCGTCCCCGACGACGACATGTCCCCGGAAGACTTCCTGCTGCGACGGGCCGCTGCCTATCAGGCGTTCTACGAATTCATGCCGTTACGACGGTCGACCATGCCCCAGGGCCCGAACGCGCTCATGTACCGAAGGCTGCGCTTCGGAACGCTGATGGACATGAGTGTGCTGGACACGCGGCAGTACAGGGACGACCAACCGTGCGGTGATCGATTCAAGCCGTCGTGCGACGAGCACATGGATCCCGCTCGGAGTATCCTGGGGGGGACGCAACGCGACTGGCTCGTCGACGGCCTCACCGACTCCGACGCACGGTGGAACGTCCTCGCTCAGCAGGTGCTGTTCGCGCGCTTTCGCAACTACGACGAGCGCGGACGCGAGACGTGGACCATGGACAAATGGGATGGCTACCCCTTCGACCGCGCGGCCCTACTCGACACGTTCACAGAGGCGTCCGTCTCGAATCCGATCGTCCTCACCGGGGATATCCACTCCAACTGGGTGGCACGGCTCCTCCGGGACTTCGAGAACGAGCGCTCCGAGGTCGTCGGTACCGAGTTCACCTGCACCTCGTTGACGTCGGGCGGTGACGGTGAGCCCCAGAGTCGGATCGGAGCGGAAGCCCTGCCGTACAATCCTCATTTCGACTTCTACAACAGTCAGCGGGGCTACGTCCTCTGTGAGGTCACCCCGGGCGCGTGGACGACGACGTACCGTCGTGTCCCGAGCGTCGAGGAGCCCGGCGGTCCGGTCGAGGATCTGGCCACCTTCGTCGTCGAGAACGGGCGCCCGGGCGCACAACGGCTCTGATCCGGGACGACTTGCCCACCCGCAAGCCACCGCGGAGATTCCCCGACCTCGAAACGCAGCGATCGCGCGACGAATTCGAGTCGTGCGAAGCACTCACCTCCAGCCAGGAGCATCCCGTGAAGAAGGCCCTGATTCTCGCGGCGATCGCCGCCCTCGGTGTGACCGCACCGGTCTCGGCTCAGGCCAGCAACTTCAGCTTCTTCATCACCAGTACCGGCCCCGGTGACGGAGCGAACCTCGGTGGCTTGCGCGGAGCCGATCAGCACTGCCAGGACCTGGGGTACGCCAAGGGCTTCGGTGACGTGACGTGGCGGGCGTACCTGAGCGCGATCGCCATGGGCGGCGAGGCCGCGGTCAACGCACGCGACCGGATCGGCGACGGCCCGTGGTACAACTACGCCGGCGACATGGTCGCCCAGAACGTTGCCGATCTGCACTCCGAGAACGCCAATCTCACCAAGGAGTCGATCCTTACCGAGAACGGTGACCAGGTGAACGGCCGTGGCGACTCGCCCAACATGCACGACATCCTCACGGGATCGAATTTGGACGGCACGGTGAGCACGGCCGACGGCCACGACGCGTGCGCCAACTGGACGAGTAATGGTGAGGGAAGCGCTGCGGTGGGGCATCACGACCGCCAGGGAGGCGGTCAGAACCCGACCTCCTGGAACTCCGCCCACGGGTCTCGCGGCTGCAGCCAGTCCGACCTGCAGGGAACGGGCGGGAACGGTTTCTACTATTGTTTCGCGATCGACGCGAACGAACAGGAGGCGTTCCGGGAGGAGTAGTCGGCCCGCTTCCCCGCCCCGCACGTCGGGGCTCGGAGAGATCGGTTTGAACAGACGAACCGCGACGATCGGGGTCCTCCTGGCGGGGGCCCCGTTCGTACATGGAGCCTGCCAGGGACAACAGGCACCCGATATCCCCTGGGGCATCACGGCGGTGGATGGCCTGCACATCGGTCATCACACGCTCGAGGAGCGCCCGACGGGCTGCACCGTCGTTCTCGCCGGCGATGGAATGGTCGGCGGCGTGGACGTGCGCGGAGGAGCCCCGGGCAGCCACGAAACCGCACTCCTCGACCCCGTGAACTCGAACCAGGGGGTGCACGCGGTCGTGCTCTCCGGTGGTTCATCGTTCGGGCTCTCGACCACAGCCGGCGTCATGCAATACCTCGACGAGCGCGACATTGGCGTGCGGGTAGCGGACAAGACGATCCCCATCGTCGTCGGCGCGATTCTGTATGACCTCGGCCTCGAGGGGGACCGCCGCATCCGCCCGGATGCGGCGTGCGGCTACGCGGCGGCCGAAGCGGCCTCCGCAGCGACCCCCGAGGAGGGGTCGGTCGGAGCGGGAGCAGGCGCCACCGTGGGCAAGCTGGGGGATCCATACCGTCCGATGAAGGGTGGCTTCGGGACTGCGTCGATCACTCTCGAAAATGGGCTGACCGTGGCCGCCGCGGTTGCCGTGAACGCCGTAGGCGACATTGTCGATCCCTCGACCGGAGAGATCGTTGCGGGCGCCCGGACCGTGGACGGCACCAGCCTCCTCGACATCCGACGCGTCCTCCGGGGTGGTGTCGAGCTGGATGCTCCACCGGCCGGGACCAACACCACGATCGGGCTCGTAGCGACGAACGCGTCACTGACCAAGGCCGAGGTCAACAAGGTCGCGCAGATGGCGCAGGATGGTCTCGCTCGTACGACGTATCCCTCGCACACACCGTCGGATGGCGACACGGTGTTCTCTCTCGCGTCCGGACAATGGGAGGGCGACGCGAGCGTCCTGCTGGTCGGCTCACTCGCCGCGGATGTCATGGCCGAAGCGATCCTGCGCGCCGTCCGCCTCGCCGAAGGGCTACCCGGCATTCCGTCGGCATCGGAGTTCGCGCGCTGACCGGATCGCCCAACGGACCGATGGCACTCCAACTCGGTGTGCTGGTCGTCTATTCGCTGGGCCTGGTGGCGTTCGGGCTGCTCATGTCCCGCCGAGTCCGGGGCAGTGGCAGCTTCTTCGTCGCGGATCGTTCGTTCGGACCGGGGATGATCTTCTCCACCTTCCTCGCCGCGAACATCGGAGCCGGTTCCGTGATCGCTGCATCCGAGCTGGGGTACGAAGCCGGTCTTTCGGCGTGGTGGTACGTCGGCTCCGCGGGCATCGGGCAGGTTCTGTTCGCGTTCTTCGTCGGACCGAGGATCTGGCGTGCGGGAACGAAGCACGGCCTCTACACCGCCGGCGATTACCTCGAACTCCGGTACGGCACCGCGGTCCGGGCCATGGTCGTATCGATTCTCTGGCTCGGGACGCTCGCGATCCTGGCGGCTCAGCTCATCGCCATGTCTCAGATCCTCGAGTGGGTTCTGGGCACTCCCCGCTGGGTCGGTGCCACCCTCGGCGGCGTGATCATGGTGGTCTACTTCACCGCAGGAGGTCTGCTGACGACGGCGTGGGTCAACCTGGTCCAGCTCACGGTGCTCGTGATCGGCTTCCTCGTGGCCATTCCGATCGCCGTGAGGAACGCGGGTGGCGTCGATGCCGTGCTGGCGGCCGCTCCGTCGAACCCCGACTTCATGAATCCGGTGGCCTTCGCGGGCATCATCATGTTCGTGATCCTGATGCCCTCGTTTGTCGTATCACCGGGCCTCGTTCAGATGGGCTACGCCGCACGGGACGAGCGATCGCTGCGGAAGGGCGTCGCTCTGCAGGCCCTCGCCCTGCTCGCCTTCGCGTTCATACCGATGTCGGTCGGGATCATCGCCCATAGCTTCGATCCGAATCTGGCGAACGGGGCGTACGCGGTCCCTACGATGCTCACGCTCGGCCTTCCACCCCTCCTGGGGGCACTCGGCCTGGCCGCCGTCTTTTCAGCAGAAGTCAGCTCGGCGGACACCGTGCTGTTCATGCTCTCGACGTCTCTTTCGCAGGACATCTACAAGCGGTACATCGCCCCCGAGGCGACGGATCAGGAGGTACTGCGGGTTGCTCGACTGGCCGCCGTATTCGGAGGGGTCGGAGGTCTGATTCTGACACTTCGGTTCGATAGCGTACTCGACACGATCACCATCTTCTACGCGATCATGAGCGTCAGCCTCTTCGTCCCACTCCTGGCCGGCCTGTACACGCGGAGACCAGGCGTTCCCGAGGCGGTAGCCGCCATCGGCGTGGGGGTGACCACCCTGGTGACCGTGTCGCTTGCAGGCGAAGCCGGCATGGTCTCATCCGCCGTCGCGCGAAGCGCCACCGGGATCGGAATCGCAGCGTCGGCCGTCGTCTTCGTTCTGGTGCTGCTCATACGCCGGCCTTCCCCCCGGACATCGGACTCGGCGCATGTCTGACCGGACCCCCTACCCGCTCGAGCCCTCATCCGAGGAGATGCGGGCCATGCTCGAGCAGGTGACCGACCGGATCGTGGGTCACATCGAATCACTGTCCGCCCAGCCGGCGTCGTACGACACCGATGGACGCGCGGTCGCCCGCACTTTCGCAGAGACCCTGCCGGCCGAAGGAACCGATCTCACCACGCTGCTCGACCGGATCTTCGAGGACGCGGTCCCGCATTCATTCAATACGGCAGGACCGGGATATCTCGCATACATCCCCGGTGGAGGCGTCTTTCCGTCCGCTGTCGCCGATCTGATCGCGAATGCCATCAACCGCTACGTCGGTGTCTGGGTCGCCGCCCCGGCCCTCGTCCAGATCGAGCTGAACGTCGTCCGCTGGTTTTGTGAGATCGTGGGGTACGGCCAGGGAAGCGGAGGCATCCTGACCAGCGGAGGCTCGCTGTCGAACCTCACCGCGATCGTGGCGGCCCGTCGCGAGCGGCTGGGTGACGACTTCGGGACTGGCGTGATGTATACCTCCGATCAGACGCATCACTCGGTTCGGAAGTCAGCGGTCCTCGCCGGCTTTCCCGAGTCGGCCGTCCGCCAGATCGAAACGAACGAGCACCAGGAGCTCCGAATCGATCGCCTCGAGGCCGCCATCGCTGAGGACCGAGCCGCGGGACGCGCACCCTTCCTGATCGTCGGAAGCGCGGGCACGACGAACACGGGGGCCGTGGACGACCTCCAGTCGCTGGCCGATCTCGCCGAACGGGAGGATCTGTGGCTCCACGTCGACGGTGCATACGGCGCATTCTTCGCGCTGACCGAGCGCGGCCGTCAGGCGATGTCGGGCCTCGAGCGGGCAGACTCCATCACGCTGGATCCCCACAAGGGACTCTTCCTCCCGTACGGAACCGGTGCCCTGCTCGTGCGCGACGAGGGTGCGTTGCGCCGCGCGCACGCGACGTTTGCCGACTATATGCCCGTCATGCAGCACGATCCGGATTTCGTCGATTTCTGCGACCTGTCACCCGAGCTCTCGCGGGACTTTCGCGGCCTGCGCATCTGGCTTCCCGTGAAGCTTTTCGGGATCGACGCCTTTCGGGCTTCGCTCGACGAAAAACTCGACCTCGCCCGGTGGGTCACCGAGGAAATCCGGGGCATCCCCAAGCTGGAGATCGTGACGGAGCCGCGCCTCTCGCTCGTCTCCTTCCGTGTCCGGGACGATGAAGACGATCAGGCGACCCACGCCCTGCTGAACGAGATCAACGCCCGCCAGAACGTCTACGTCACCGGCACCATGATTGGCGGCCGATTCGCGATCCGGATCTGCGTCCTCTCGTTTCGTACGCACATCGACCGGATGCGGGTCTGCGTGGAGGACATACGGGACGCGGTCGCCGAGGTGGTCGGTACCGGCTGACCGGCCCGTACATCGACAACGAGGCCGCCGGGGCTGATCAGGGCAGCAGGACGACCTTGTTCCATCCGGGCTCACGGGCCGCGAACCGACGGTACGCCTCTACCCCTTCCGACAACGGGAGTCGATGCGAGATCATGGTCGCGATTCGATCCTGCTCGCGGAGCGCGAGATCGAGCGAAGCCGGCATGTAGTGGCGAGCCGGACAGCGTCCCGCCGCGTAGGAGAGGTTGCGGTCGTACAACTCACCGGGCGAAAGCGCGAGGTGGGGCTCCGTGTGAACCCCGAGGGCGCCGATCCGGCCCCCGGGCCGAAGTAAATCCGCAGCGAGTCGCGTGGCACTCTCGTGACCGACCGCCTCGATCGCGGCATCCGCACCCCGTCCTTCCGTCTGGGCGTCGACGACCGCCCGCGGCTCACCCTCCGAGTCGACGTTGACGGACACGGCGCCGAACGACGTCGCCATCTCGAGACGGGACGGAACGCGGTCGAGCGCGACGACCGCCCGAGCGCCCCGATCGAACGCGGCCAGAATGCTCAGAAGACCCACCGGCCCGCAGCCGATGACGACCACCGCATCCCCGTTCGACACGCCCGCGATGTCGGCCCCGAAGGAGGCCGTCGACAGGATATCCCCCGAGAGGAGTGCGACGGCCTCGTCGAGGCCCTCGGGCACGGCGACGAGCGTCGCGTCTGCATGAGGCACGCGCACGTATTCCGCCTGCCCCCCGTGTAGACCCCGCCCCTCCTCGACCCACCCGAAAAGCTGCCCCGAGGTGCAACGGGCGGTCAGGCCGACCGTGCAATAGAAGCAGTCCCCGCAATTCGTCGTGAACGGCGCCACCACCTTCGCCCCCAACCCATGCGCTCGCACCGCTGAGCCGGTTTCGACGACCTCCCCCAGCGGCTCGTGGCCCATGACGGTTCCAACGTCGAGGCCGGCCTCTCTACCGAAGTACGGGTGCAGATCCGACCCGCATATGCCCGCCGCCGTCACGCGTACGATGGCGTCCGTGTCCGCGACCATCCCGGGATCGGGCACATCCTCGTAGGCGAGTCGTTCGATTCCCTGAAACGTGATCGCCTTCATCAACCTACCTCCGTGGTGATCAGGCGCGCGCGGTGGCTTTCGATGTCGGATCGGCACGCCACATCAGGCGCCGTACCATGAGAACCGAGGTGAGCGTCGCCGCCACGCCGCCCGAGAGGATACCAACCCAGACGCCTTCAATCGACTGACCGACGACCCGCACGGCGAAGAAGGCCGTCGGCACACCGACGATCAGCACCCGCAACGTCGTGATCATCAGCGCAGGAAGTCCGTGGCCAAGGCCCTGCAGGAGGCGCCCGGTGGTCATGCCGACCGCCATCATCGGATACGCGAAAATCATGTACCCCAAGTACGTAGTACCGATCTCGATGGCTCGGGGGTCATCGGTGAAGATGCGAACGATGACACCCGAGGATAAGAAGGCGGCTCCGCCGATGACCGCAGCGAGAGAGATCGCCCAGCGGTAGGTGTACAGCGCGGTCGATCGAACCAGATCACTGCGCCCGGCCCCGGCAAACATCCCGACGACCGTAACCGCCGCGCCCGCCAGGCCGAAGATCGGGAGCACCACGATCATGTCGACCTTCGACGCCGCCCCATAGGCCGCGACGGCCACGGCGCCGAAGTCGGAGAGCAGCCAGTTGTAGAGCATCGTGCCGACCGACATCACGATCATCGAGGCCGCGATCGGAATGGCGAGGCCGGCCAGAGGAGCCAGAACCGCACCGCTCGGCACCAACGTCTGCGGCCGCAGCCTGACGAAGGCGTTGTCGCGCCGTATCAGGAGGACCGCAAACGAGGATACGGAGATCAGCACCGATACGACCGTCGCGAACGCCGCACCCGCAAGACCGAGATCGAGCACGAGGATGAAGAGCGCATCGAAGCCGATATTGGCGATCGTCGCCACGGTCAGCACGATCATCGGCGTCTTGGCGTCACCCTCCCCCGTCAGGATCGACCGCAGCACGGAGGAGACGAAAAAGAGCGGCATGAAGAGCGCAAGCACGCGGAAGTAGGCCCATCCGAGCTCTGCCACGCGGCCTTCAGCCCCCAGGAGTTCGAGCATCGTGGGACCGGCGGCGAGCCCCACACCCCCGAACGCGAAGCCGAGCAGGAGCCCGGTTCCGATCGCGGTACCCGCCGCTGCGTCGGCGGCCTCCGCGTCCCCCCGTCCCACGGCCTGTGCGACCAGCGCCGTGACTGCCGTTCCGAGCCCCATGGTCAGAGCCATCGTAAGAAAGAACAGCGGGGCGACGAAGGTCGCTGCGGCCAGAGCGTCGGTGCCGAGCGTGCCGATAAAGGCTGTATCAGCAATCAGATACGTGGTGTGGACCGTCATTCCCGCCATCATGGGAAGCGCCATGATCCACAGCGCGCGACGAGGAGCATTCAGAAACTCCTCCAGCCGATCGGTGCGCTCCGCGGCGCCAGACGCGCTCATCGGGGCGTCAGGCCTGTGAAGAGCCTAGAACGGAAGACCGTCGTCCCCATCGTCGACATCGGCCGGCGGCTCGGGCCACGGCTCGTCGTCGGCCACCTGACCACTGCCACCGCCCGCCTGATCCCGCGTGATCTTCCACGCCTTCACGTCGGTGTACCAGCGCCCGTTGAACTCACGACTCTGAATGTCGATGTGAGCGGTGATCGTCTCGCCTTTGCTCACGCCGAACTTGTCGATGTTGTCGCCCCACTGAATGACCGCGACCTGCTTCGGATACTGGCCGGGCGTCTCCATGATGAAGTGCTGCTTACGCCAGGTGCCGTTCTTGCCCTGACCGGACTGTTCTTCGAGGACGTCGATGACTTCGCCGGTGATCGTCAGGTCCATACGGTGTCGCGGGGTTGTTCGTTCGGATGGATGCGCCGGAGGAGTGGCGCCTCTGAGGTCCGGAAGGCTGACGAAAAGCGTGCCGGAGCGCCAGAGGGTAGGGCATCCACCCTGCACGGTGATTCACGTACATTGATCCTCTACGCCCTGCAAAGCACACCCGATCCACATTGACCCCGAGGCCCCGCCCCGTGAGCACCTTCGAAGACCAGCTCCAAAAGATTCAGAACGCACCCGGATTCATTGCCGCTCTGGACCAGAGTGGCGGGAGTACCCCGCGGGCGCTGGCATCCTATGGCATCGGCGAAGACGAATGGAGCGGCGAAGACGAAATGTTCGATGCGGTACACGCCATGCGGACGCGCATCGTGACCATGCCTGCATTCGGTGGAGACCGCATTCTCGGTGCGATCCTCTTCGAGGGGACGATGGACCGGGACGTCGAGGGCCTGCCTACAGGCACCTACCTGTGGGCCAACAAGCAAGTCGTTCCGTTCCTCAAGGTCGACAAGGGATTGGCCCCGATCGAGGACGGCGTGCAGCTCATGAAGCCGATGCCCGGGCTCGACGCGACACTCGAGCGGGCACGCGCGCTCGGTATCTTCGGAACGAAAATGCGTTCCGTGGTGAAGGAAGCGAATGCCGAGGGGATCCGGGCGATCGTGGACCAGCAGTTCGAGGTTGGAAAGCAGATCGTCGGACACGGACTCGTGCCAATTCTGGAGCCCGAGGTCGATATCCACTGCCCGAACAAGGCCGAAGCCGAACAGCTCCTGCTCGCTGGCCTCATGGCCGGCCTGGACGCTCTCGCGGACGACCAGAAGGTCATGCTGAAGCTGACCCTGCCGGACGTCGACGGCTTCTACACGCCGTGCATCGAGCACCCGAACGTGTTGAAGGTCGTCGCGCTCTCCGGTGGCTACTCGCGCGACGAGGCGAACGCACGGCTGGGCCGTCAGCCGGGGATGGTCGCCAGCTTCTCCCGCGCGTTGGTGGAAGGGCTCAGCGCCCAGCAGTCGGACGAGGAGTTCAATGCCGGTCTCGACGCCGCGATCGAGTCGATCTTCCAGGCGTCCATGACGTGACGACCGAAAGTCAAGACATTAGCTTGCATGACTTTAAGGGCTATCACTTCATGTAATATCGACAGCCTGCGCCACAGGCTGTCCGGTCGGAATCAGGTCTCCAGCACGAAGTCCGTCGTGATCTCGATCGCGTCCTTGAGGGTCTTGTAGACCGGGCATCGATCGGCGTGCATCGCATGCACGCGCTCGACCGTCTCCCGGTGCTCCTCCCCTGCCGTGAGCCGGTATGTGACATGGACCCGACGGATCACCAGAACACCGTCTTCCTTCCCGACCTCGCCACGAACGTGTCCGCTGAGCAGACCCTCTCCCGCACTGATCCCGCGCGCCTCCAGCGCGCCTCCGAAGGTCCCGGTCAGTCAGCCGCCGGTTGACGCCATTACGTAGTCGAGCGTCGTGGTGATCTCCCGGTCGGGATCCGCCCCGTAATGCTCCTTGATCGCACCGTGAACGCCGAACTCCACCGGGCCGTCATGGGCGGGGAGCCAGGCGTGACGGTAGGGGCCCTTGATCCGGTCGATCCGGATATCGGCCGTATAGACGGTATCACTCATGCTGTCTGCGTGTTGCGGGTGTCGCGACAGGGCGATTCTGCGTCACCCCGGGGCGTGCGGCAAGCCGTCGGGCCCCACAGCCGCCCGTAAACGCAGGATGACGGGACATGTTTTGCTTGCTTCGGCCTCATTTTCGGTTTATGTTCGGTTTCCGCGTTCCGGTAGGGAACGAGGGGGCCGATTCGAGTCACGAACGGCTCGGGAGAGGACGTGTGACGCGGAGTGCCGGTGACGATTCCCTACGTCGAGCTGCATTGCCATTCGGGTTTTTCCTTCCTGGACGGAGCCTCGCACCCCGAAGAACTCGTCATGCGGGCAGTCGAGCTGGGCTACCCTGCCCTCGCACTGACCGACCACAACGGTCTCTACGGCTCGATGGAGTTCGCGCAGACCGCGAGGCTGGCGAACCTGCAACCGATCACGGGAGCAGAACTCACGCTTCGCGACTGCTTTTCGGGGGTGGAGGAGCCCGAATCGGGCCATCACGTCACACTTCTGGCCGAAACACCGACCGGGTACGCCAATCTCTGCCGCCTTCTGACCGAGGCGCACATGAAGTCCGAGCGAGGGGATCCCCGACTTCCCCTCGAATCCCTGCTGCTGCGCCCCGAAGGGCTGATCCTGCTGACCGGATGTGCGAAAAGTCCTGTCGCAGCGGCCCTCGAGTCCTCAGTGGCTGAGGGTGAGGCGTTCACTCATCGGCTTCTGCGTGCCTTCGGACCCGGGAATGTCTTCGTGGAGCTGCAGGAAAACGCCGTTCGAGGCGACAGCGCCCGTAACAAGAGCCTGGGACGCCTCGCAGGACGCCTGGGGCTCGGTGTCGTCGCCACCGGGAACGTGCACTACCATCGACCGGAGCGTCATCGGCTCCAGGACGTCCTGGTCTCCATCCGGAATCGGAGCACGCTGGACGCCGCACACGGCGCCAGAAGGGCCAACAGGCTCTTCCATCTCGCTGCGCCCTGGGAGATGCACCACCGCTTCCAGAGCCGCCCTGAAGCGCTCACGAACACGCTCCTGATCGCTGAACGGTGTGCGGATTTCGACCTGACCCAGGATCTGGGCTACGAATTCCCCGATTTCGAGGGATCGGAACGTGGCGGAGCGATCGAATCGCTCGCCGCGATGTGCCTGCAGCGCATCAGCGAGTTGTATAAGCCGGGAAGCGCGGAGGAGCAGGACGCCGAGAACCGGCTCCACACGGAGCTCTGCCTGGTCGACCTCCATGGGCTGGGAGGCTTTTTCCTGGTCTATCGCGACATCATGCAACTCGCGGCCGAGGTGGCACGCGACGTACGTGGCGAAGCACCCAGAGCTTCTTCGGGGCTGCCGGCCGGCCGAGGGCGTGGCTCGTCCGTTTCGTCGATCATCTGCTACCTGATCGGCCTCTCCCATATCGATCCGGTCAAGAACAACCTCTTCCTCGGGCGCTTCCTGAACGAGGCGCTCCGCAGTGTACCCGATATCGATCTGGACTTCCCACGCGACATAAGAGAACAGTTGATCTTACGCGTGTATGAGAAATACGGACAAGAACATACGGGACTCGTATGCACCTTTCCGACGTATCGTCTAAAGTCCGCGGTACGCGAGATCGGCAAGGCGCTCGACCTCCCGATGGGCGAGCTGGAAAAGCTCTCCAAACTCGCCGAGCGGCGCTCGGCGGCCGGCCTGGCCGACGAAATCGCGTCGCTGCCCGAATTCAAGGATCGAGCCGACGGACACCTCTGGAAGCTGCTCGGTGACCTCGCCGAAGACGTCGCCGGCCTTCCCCGCCACATCTCGCAGCACGTCGGGGGGATGATCATCTCGAGTCGCCCACTCGTGGAGATCGTTCCGGTCGAACCCGCGGCGTGGGAAGGCCGTTTCCTGTGCCAGTGGGACAAGGACTCCTGTGACGACGCCGGGTTCATCAAGATCGACTTCCTGGCGCTCGGCATGCTCTCTCTCGTCGAAGAAAGCATCGATCTGATCTCCGACCGGCACGGTGAGGCCCCGGACCTGTCCCGGATCGACTTCGACGACGAGGTCATCTACGACCGGATCGGATCGGGGGACACGGTCGGAATCTTCCAGATCGAAAGTCGAGCGCAGATCCAGATGCTCCGGCGTACGAGACCGCGGGATCTCGAGGATCTCTCCGTCCAGGTAGCCATCGTTCGACCGGGACCGATCGTCGGGGGTGCCGTGAATCCGTATGTGCGACGCCGTGAAATGCTGCGAGACGTACCGGGATACGAGGTCCCTTACCCTCACCCACTCCTCGAGGACGCACTCGGAGAAACCTTGGGCGTGATCATCTTCCAGGATCAGGTTCTCAAGGTCTGCCAGGCGCTCGCCAACTTCACGGATGGCCAGGCAGAGTCTCTGAGACGGGCCATGAGCCGTAAGCGCTCCAGGGAGGCCCTGACAGCCCACTGGGAGGAGTTCAGGGCCGGAGCAGAGGCCAATGGCGTCGAAGAAACCACCGCACGGGAGATCTTCGCCCAGGTGACGGCGTTTTCGGAGTTCGGCTTCCCGAAGTCGCACGCTGCAGCATTCGGTCTTCTGGCGTATCAGTCCGCATGGCTGCGCCACTATTACCCGGTCGAGTTCTACGTCGGGCTCTTCAACAATCAGCCGATGGGCTTCTACTCACTCGATGCCCTCGGCCGGGATGCCCGCAGAAACGGTATCAGGACACGCCTGCCGGACATCAACCGGAGCCACGTCGAATGCACCGCTGAAGGTGACGACCTGCGGATCGGGCTGGGCTTCGTTCGAGGCTGGGGAGCTGAAATCGCCGAACGTGTCGTCTTCGAGCGGGAATCCGGCGGCCCCTACCGCTCCCTTCTCGACTTCTTGCGCCGCACACCGGCCGCACTCAAGCGCCCGGCCATCGAGAACCTGATCTGGGTGGGCGGATTCGGCGCCTTTGGCCTGACCCGGCGGGAATTACTGTGGCAAACAGGCCTCTGGCTCGGACCCGAGACCGACGGGAAGCGGACCGGAGGCCGGGAAGACCACGCTCAGACCGAACTGGCGCTCGACGACCCGTATGCAGACCTGAGCTTCTCCGACCTCGACCCGCACGACCGGATGATCGCCGAGTACCGGATGCTGCGCTTCTCGACAGAACTCCATCCGCTGTCCCTTCTCCAGGACGCACTGCCGAAAGGCACCGTGACGTCGGACCGCCTCCCGCACCTCGAAAACGGGAGCACCGTACGTGTCGCCGGACTCGTCACGACCCGCCAACGCCCCGGTACTGCAAAAGGCTATGTATTTGTCCTCATGGAAGATGAATACGGTCCTATCAACGTCATTGTGAAGCCTGACATCTATCAGCGTGACCGGGCGGCCGTCCGGATGGAGCCGTTCCTCGCGGTGCATGGACGACTCCAGATCGACGGAGCGAGTATCAACGTCATCGCCCACGAACTGCAGGCGCTGCGAGTACCGGGCACGCCGGTTCGGCGACGCGGCCTTTCCCGGACTCTGGCAACCGCGGACGCCGAAGGAACTACCCCTGGAATGCTATCCCCTGCCTCGACGACGATGCCCCCACGACGCCCGGTACGCATTCCGGCAGGCACGGTCGCGGAGTGCAGGGAGAGGACCGAGGAGGCGTGGGAATCCGACGCACACGCTCCGGTCCCCCAGGGCGGCCCTGGACTCGATTCCCCCGACCTCGATCACCTTCACACCTCACTCCCCGAACCCCTCGAATACTGGGCAGAGAACGATGATGCACCGACGAGTCCCTATCAGTACCTGACCGCCCTGCGACAGAGCCCACCGGGCATCAAGAACTTCGGCTAGCTCGTCGAGCGACCGAGCGCCACAGTGTACGCCCCGATGACGGACCAGGAGAAACGATGAAGCAGATCACCCCCATCATCACAGTCGACGAAGTTGAACCCTGCCTACCCTTCTGGACCGCTCTCGGCTTCGAGGTCATCGGCACCGTTCCCCATGACGGAAAGGTCGGCTTCGCCATGCTGAATCACGGTGATCTTTTGCTGATGTACCAGTCAACCGGCAGTGTGGAGGCGGACCTGGGTGCATCCGGGGCGCCCGCCGACCTGCCTTCGGAAATGGGCCGTTCGACCACGACGCTCTTCATCGAGGTCGAGGATCTGGACGCGGTCATCGAGGCCGTCGGCGGAAGTGAGGTCATCGTGCCCCGCCGCACGACCTTCTACGGAATGGACGAGGTCTTCCTGCGGCCCCCCTGTGGGACCGTCGTAGGATTCGCCCAGCGGGTCGAGGATAACGAGACCGCCGAACGCAGCGACGAAGGGCCTTCTGAGCCGTCCTGAGAGAGGCGCCTCCCGAACGGCTGCCTCAGGCGCCGCCGATCAACCCCCTCCCCCTCGAGGCCAGAAGTTGTTCTGCCGGTCCGCATCCGGCGCGTAACCGCTGGGATCTAGCTCAACCCGGGTTACCGACCCGGCAGTCGCCGCGATATCGATTTCGTACCGGTCGTATCCGGCCAACCAGTGGTCGACAGGGATCTCGTGGACGAAGTCCATCCCGTTGGACGTCCGGATCCGCACACGGGCCGGGAAGATCGCGTTACCCCGGTCCTCGATCGTGACCAGGGCTCCTCCCGTCGGCTTCGGTGCGACACGCCCGACGGCGTGGTCGAGCGTCCACGTCTCGAAGTAGAAGGATGTCCAGAACCAGTCGAGGTCTTCCTCAGCGAACCGTTCGAAGGTGTTGAAGAAATCCCACGGGCTCGGGCGTTTGTACGCCCACTCGGCGATGAACGCGCGGTAGGCCGCGAGCCAGTCATCTTCTCCCATGACCTCTCGTAATGCGACCATCAGGGTAGCGGGCTTCGGGTACGACGCGATGCCATAGCCAGGACCGGGCTCATAGTAGTCACCGTGCCGCATGAGGCTCTGCTCCTGTTCGGCCTCGGCGACCTGGAGGTAGCTACGCGCTCCCACCCGGTGATGATCGACCCCCGGCCAGAGTTCCATCTTGCTCTGGTCTTCGAGGAAGGTCGTGGCGCCCTCGTCCATCCACGCATGACGCTTCTCGTCGGTCCCGACGATCATCGGAATCCACATGTGTCCGATCTCGTGCGAGGTGACGTTGAAGAGGTCGCTCGCCTCTTCATCCTCGTACGCCCCCATCACCGTCATCATGGGGAACTCCATACCGCCTTCGATGATGTCCCTGCCCTCGACAGACGTCATGTGGGACCACGGATAGGCGTACCCCGTGTACTCGGAGTGGAATTCGACCGACTGCTTCCCGTACAGCCATTGCTCGGACCAAAGGGGAGCAACGTCCTCGCGCCAGAACGAGTGAATGAGCACCCGACGGGTCCCATCGACGATCGGCTCGACCGGACCGGCCGCATCGGCCTCGCGCTCCTCGTCCTCCTCGTCCTCCTCGTCCTCGGCCTCGTCGCTCGGGTCCGAATCGGCCGCGGGCCAAATCTGGTTGGGCACTTCCGCACTCGTCGCGTCCCAACGCTGGACGTTGGACGCCGTCCACGCGAAGTCCCGCACGCTGCTGGCCGAGAACTCGTAGGTGAGCCAGCCATCGACCCCCTCGGCGGTCACAGTCCCGGCACCGCGCGACGCCGCGTCGGCAATCGTGACGAGCGTGTCGGAGGTGGTGGCGGCCTGTAGCTGATCCAGCGTGATGGCGGAAAACACATCATCCGGGTTCTGGAGCTCGCCGGTCCCCATCACCGTCCACCCAGAGGGCACGGAGATGGAGACCTCGTAGTCCCCGAATTCGTCGTAGAATTCGGCGTTGCCGAGGTACGGCTGGGCACTCCAACCACGCAGATTGTCGAAGACGCCCATCTTGGGGAACCAGTACGCGACGAAGTAGACCTCCTTGTCGGAGTGTCCCATCCGTCCGGCCCCCCGCTGAGGAAGCGTGACCTCCCAGTCGATATCGAGCTGCAGAGTGTCACCGGGCTCGAGCCGAATCGTGGGACGCACCTGCATCAGAGTGCCGTCGACCTCCCAGCCGGGCCCCTCGGCCGGCGGGCGCTCGAACAGCTCCTCACCGTCGGCAGCCAGTCGTGTGATCGTGACGCCACCGGTGATCTCCTGCGAGTCGTACCGCGGAGAGCCCTCCTTGTGAAGGTTCTGGTGGAGGTGCACGAGCACGTAATTCAGGTTGGCCGGCGCGTCGTGCGCGTACAGGATCTGGACCGAACCCTCCAACTTCGCCGTCTCGGGATCGAGTCGCGCTTCGATGTCGTAGCTCACCCCGTTCTGCCAATAGCTGTGCCCCGGAGCCCCGGTTTCGCTACGCCAGCCGCGCTCGAGCGCCCGATCGAACTCCGGTGGGTAATCCAGGGCGGCCGGGATGGGCCGAGCGATGCGAACCGTGTCGTCCTGCGCCTCGGCGCTCGTGCCAGTGCAGAGCCCGAGGAGGGCGGCCACAACAGCTCGCCGCATCCAGATCCCTCTATCCATCCGTCCCATTCCTAGGGATTCCTCTTGATGTAGAACATCACGCCGGCCCAGTCGGTCGCGGCCGGAAACATGTCGAAGTATCGATTCACCCGGTCTTCACCCATGAAGGGGCCGAGTTCCTCACGCACTTCCCGTTCGAACGCTGCCGCGTCCTCGTCTTCCCGGCCCTCGTCGATGGCCTTGCGGACGCGCGCTTCGAGTGCGTCGAGGCGCTCGATCAGTTGCATACGACGCTCCTCCACATCCTCGTGCACTCCAAAATGGGTCGCGCCGAATCGCTCGGGTCCGATCTCACCGATCTCCTGCAGCGTGCGGGACCAATCGGGCAGATTCACGGCAGGAGGCGGTGTGGGCGGATGCTGAGGCCCACCCGACAACGCGATCCCCATCGAGTCTCCCGAGAACAGGGTTCCGTCCCTCTCGTCGAGGTACGCCAGGTGATGCGAGATGTGACCCGGGGTGGAGATCGGCCGCAGGCCAGCGACGCGTCGCGGGCCGTCTTCCCTCCATACATCGAGTCGATTCACATCCACCGGCTTTACCTCGCCCCAGAGACGGTCGTGCAGGTCGCCGAACGTTCTCCTCGTGCTCGACACGAGTCGCTCGGGATCCACCATATGTGACGCACCATCCTCATGGACGAACACACGCGCCCGGGGGAATTGGTCGAGCAGGTGTCCGGTCGCACCGGCGTGATCGAGGTGGATGTGCGTAAGGAGCACATGACGCAGGTCGTTCGGACCGACGCCCCTGACGGCCAGTTCGTCGATCAGGCGCTCGAGCGTCGTGGTCGGACCGGGATCGATGATGGTCGGCTCGGGACCACCCACGAGGTAGCACGCGATCGCCCCTTCAAGGTCGAGATGCTCGAGATCGATGCACTGATGATCGTTCATTACGTCGTCGTCCTGATGTCGAGGCCGGCCTCGACGTCGTCGAAAAGAAAACGGGGGTGCCCGTCGAACGGGCACCCCCTCATGTCTCTCGGCCGCGCACGACCGCGATCGAATCAGCCGCGCTCGTGCATCGGCAGGAAGGCCCGTTCCTCGGACCCGTGGAACACCTGACGGGGCCGGGCGATCCGCTGCTCGGGATCGTTCAGCAACTCCTCCCACTGAGCGAGCCACCCGACGGTGCGCGGGATCGCGAACAGAACCGGGAACATCTCCACCGGGAAGCCCATCGCCTGGTAGATGAGGCCGGAGTAGAAGTCCACATTCGGGTAGAGGTTCCGCTCGACGAAGAAGTCCTCGTTGAGCGCGATCTTCTCGAGTTCCAGAGCGATGTCGAGAAGCGGATTCCGGCCCGTGACCTCGAACACCTCGTCGGCGGTGCGTTTGATGATCGCCGCACGCGGGTCGTACGCCTTGTATACGCGGTGACCGAAGCCCATCAGGCGCTCTTCACGCTTGCGGACCCCGTCCATGAAGGCGGGGATGTTGTCGACACTGCCGATCCGCGTGAGCATGCGGAGCACCGCCTCGTTCGCACCACCGTGAAGAGGTCCGTAGAGGGCGCCCATCGCCCCTGCCAGCGCCGAATACGGGTCGGCATGGGCCGAACCGATAACCCGCATCGTCGTTGCTGAGCAGTTCTGCTCGTGATCCGCATGCAGAATGAACAGAATGTCGAGGGCCCGCTCGAGCACCGGATTCGGCTTGTACTCACGCGTACCGATCCGGAACAGCATGTTCAGGAAGTTGGCGGTGTACCCGAGCTCATTTTCCGGATAGACGTAGGGAAGTCCGCGATGGTGCCGGTATGCGTAGGCCGAGAGGGTCGGCATCTTGGCGATGAGCCGCACAATCTGCTGCCAGCGCGCGTCCGGATCGTCGACGTTCTTCGCCTCGGGATAGAACGACGAGAGCGCCGCGACGCCACTCATGACCATACCCATGGCATGGGCATCGTAGCGGAAGCCCGAGAAAAGCTCCGTGATGTTCTCGTGGACGTAGGTGTGGAAGGTCACCTCGTGCACGAAATCGTCGAGCTGAGACTGGGTCGGGAGTTCTCCCTTCAGCAGGAGGTACGAAACCTCCAGGTGCGAGCTGCGCTCGGCGAGCTGATCGATCGGGTACCCACGGTACCGGAGGATGCCCTTCCCGCCGTCGATGTACGTGATCGTGCTGCGCGTCGACGCCGTATTCGTATAGCCGGGATCGTACGTCATCATCCCGAAGTCGTCGTCATTGACCTTGATCTGGCGAAGGTCCATCGCCCGAATCACGTCACCGTCGAGGATGTCGACTTCGTAGTCCCGACCGGTTCGGTTGTCGCGGATGGAGAGGGTGTTCGCGCCCTCGCTACCGTTCTCTGACATGTGTGCTCCGTGTATGCCGGCCGCTGGTCGCGGGACAGCCGACGCTTCAATTCCAATGCAGCCTATAAATGTATCCACGCCGGGACGCTGCCCCAAGGCGGGGACCGGGCTAAAACCCGCGAATCGAGCCGGGGTTGCGTCGAGCCCGGACCACCCCGTGCTCGATCCCCTTCGAACCGTCGACCGGGTCGAGCCGGAACCTGGAAACCCAACTCCACTCCTCGAATCCGGCTGCCTCCATCATCCGGTCCAGGCCCGTCCGATTCGGGAGCCACCAGATGGTCCCGTCGTGGGCTCCGTGGAACTCCGCGAGCGGCCGTTTGCGCCGGTCCCTGCTGATTCCCGTCGCGATGATCGCCTCACCGCCCATCACCTCCCGAATCCTGCACAGGGCCCGGAACGGGTCGGTCACGTGAAGCAGCATACTCCCGCAAAAGACCAGATCGAACGTGCCGTGCTCGTCGGGATCGAGGTCGTACACGCTGGCGTACAGCGTCTGGACGGTCGATCCGCGCGCCCGCTTCGCGAAGGCGAGGGGCTCCTTCAGATACCGTTCCACCTCGTCCAACGGGCGATCAGCCTGGTAGAGGGGACCGAAGTCGTGCGCCATCCAGTGCGGCAGGTCGAGCGCCGTCACGTCGGCGCCCCGACGCTCGAGCTCGAACGAGAAGAACCCGCTGGCCGCCCCGATGTCGAGCGCTCGAAGGCCGGACAGATCGTCGGGGATCCCGTAGTGATGCAGATAGGGGCGGTGATCGTACCGGCCCGGCGTGACGACACCCGGGGCGAGCTCGACCGAGTGATACCACTCGAGCTCGTTCATTTCCGAGCGGAGGGCCTCCGCGTCTTCGAAAGCAGGCTGAGTCATCGAGTACCGGGGGCGGGAATCGAACCCGCACGTCCTTGCGGACAGCGGCTTTTGAGGCCGCCGCGTCTACCGTTCCGCCACCCCGGCAAAGAGAATTGGACCCTCATTATCGCGGCGGCACGGCTGTCCGTCGAGTCGTGGGCCTCAGCCGCTCGACCCCATGACCACGGGCTCTCGCCGAAGAGTCGAGTGCTGACGTGCCCGAAGATTTGAGGTGGTCGGGATGGGTCGGACGACGCTGAAGCTGATTCGGGGCTCCGCAGGCATGAATCGCCGCTCACAGCTACTCGCCCGCACCCTGACACGGCCCCCGACTTTGGCCATCGTTATTCGCTAGGGTGCACCGGCACCGGTGGCTCCGGTGCGGCCCCACCTGACGGACGTTTCAACCGCGGAGCCATACGTGGCGGACCACACGCGCGACCCCTTCGGCGCCCTCACCAGCATAGACCTACCGGAAGGTGCGACCTCCTTCTACAAACTGTCGCGCCTCGAGGACGAGGGCGTGATCGACAGCCTCGATCGCCTTCCTTTTTCGATTCGCATTCTGCTGGAAAACGCACTCCGGCACGCAGGCGGTT
Source organism: uncultured Gemmatimonadaceae bacterium (assembly GCA_964492085.1). GTDB lineage: Bacteria > Gemmatimonadota > Gemmatimonadetes > Longimicrobiales > Gaopeijiaceae > UBA2589. Next base: position 34,549 of record CAZBHZ010000004.1, read on the forward strand.
CGTATGTGAGCCAGGACCACGTGCGCTCTGTGGCGCAGTGGAGTCCGACCAACGCCGGTGCCGACCTCCCATTCATGCCGACCCGCGTCGTCCTGCAGGACTTCACCGGGGTCCCTGCGGTCGTGGACCTGGCGGCGATGCGAGACGGAATCCGCGAGCTCGGCGGTGACCCCTCGAGGATCAATCCGGTGGTCCCGGCAGATCTGGTGATCGACCATTCCGTCCAGGTCGACTACTTCGGCTTCCACGATGCGTTCCGACTCAACGTCGAGAAGGAGTTCGAGCGTAACCGGGAGCGGTATGCGCTGCTCCGCTGGGCCCAGGAAGCGTTCGACAACTTTTCGGTCGTCCCACCGGGCACGGGCATCGTGCACCAGGTCAACCTCGAGTACCTGGCTTCCGTCATTCACCGGCGTGAGCACGACGGCTCCTTCCTCGCCTACCCTGACACCCTCGTCGGCACGGACTCCCACACCACGATGGTGAACGGTCTCGGTGTCGTAGGTTGGGGCGTGGGCGGCATCGAGGCCGAGGCGGTCGTCCTGGGGCAGCCGTACTACATGCTCCTTCCGGAAGTGGTGGGCATGAAGCTCACCGGCACGCTCCCGAACGGAGCGACGGCCACGGACCTGGTGCTCCGGGTGACTGAGATGTTGCGGGAGCACGGCGTCGTCGGGCGCTTCGTCGAATACTACGGGGCCGGCCTGAGCAACCTCAGCCTCCCCGATATGGCTACGCTCGCCAACATGTCACCGGAGTACGGCGCCACGATTGGATTCTTCCCCGTGGACGACTCGACGCTCGAATACCTTCGTGGCACGGGCCGGGACGAGGGGATGATCTCCCGCGTCGAGGCGGTCTCGAAGGAGTTGGGCCTCTTCCGGACGGACGAGACGCCGGACCCCGAGTTCACCTCTGCCCTGGAACTCGACCTGTCCACGGTCGAGCCGAGCCTCGCGGGCCCGAAACGGCCCCAGGATCGGATCGCGATGGTCGACATGGGTCGGCAGTTCAAGAAGGACCTGCCGGCACTCGTTCCGACGGGGTACGAGCTCAACGGAGGCCGCACGGTCGAAGTGAGCGACGATGGACATACGATGGAGATCTCGGACGGAACCGTCGTGATCGCATCTATCACCAGTTGCACCAACACCTCCAACCCCTCGGTCATGGTCGGAGCTGGGCTCCTCGCCAAGAAGGCCGTGGAGAAGGGCCTCAACGTGAAGCCCTGGGTGAAAACAGCGATGGCGCCGGGTAGCCAGGTGGTCACGGACTACCTCACCGAATCGGGCCTCCTGCCCTACCTCGAGGAGCTTCGTTTCCACGTCGTGGGCTACGGCTGCATGACGTGCATCGGAAACTCGGGTCCGCTGCCCGAGCACATCCATAATGCGGTCGACGCGAACGGCCTGGTCGTCTCGTCCGTGCTTTCTGGTAACCGCAACTTCGAGGCCCGGATTCACCCACTCGTCCGTGCGAACTACCTCGCGTCCCCGGGGCTGGTCGTCGCCTACGCGCTTGCTGGTCGGATGGATCTCGATCTCGAGACCGATCCACTCGGCACGGGCAGCGACGGTGAGCCCGTCTACCTGCGTGATATCTGGCCGACGCCGGAAGAAGTCGCCGAAACGGTTGCTACATCGCTCAAGCCGGAGATGTTCACGGACCGCTACGCGGTGGTCACCACGGGCGACGAGAACTGGCAAGCACTGCCCCTCCCGGAGGAAGGCAGTCTCTACGAGTGGGATACCGAGTCAACGTACGTCCGCCGTCCTCCCTTCTTCGAAGGAATGTCGATGGACGTGCCGGCAGCGGAAAACGTCTCCGGTGCACGGGTCCTGGCGCTCATGGGACAGTCGGTCACGACCGACCACATCTCTCCAGCGGGGGCGATTCCCAAGGCTGAGCCCGCAGGCCTCTACCTGCGTGATCACGACGTAAAGGTGAAGGACTTCAACACCTTCGGATCTCGCCGCGGCAACCACGAAGTCATGATGCGCGGGACCTTCGGAAACGTTCGCATCAAGAACCTGCTCCTCGACGGGAAGGAGGGCGGCTACACCGAGCACCTTCCGACCGGCGAGGTCATGCCCATCTACGATGCCTCGATGAAGTACCAGGCCGAGGGCACACCGCTCATCGTGCTCGCGGGTCAGGAGTACGGAACGGGGAGTTCACGAGACTGGGCCGCGAAAGGAACCATTCTCCTCGGGGTGAAAGCGGTGATCGCCGAGAGCTTCGAGCGGATTCACCGGAGCAATCTGGTGGGCATGGGTGTGCTGCCACTGGAGTTCCAGGATGGTGATACCCCCTCGTCCCTGGGGCTGACCGGGCGAGAGACGTTCGACATTTCCGGCATTGCAGATGGCCTCGAGCCGGGGTGCACGGTCAACGTCACGGCCACCGCGGACGACGGGACGGTCACGACGTTCAAGGCGAACGCCCGACTCGATTCGGATGTCGACGTGGAGTACTACCTCAATGGAGGCATCCTTCAGACGGTCCTGCGGAAGATGGCCCGCGGCGAGATGTAGGCACCACCACTCAGGGGTCACCTGGGCACGAGGGGCGGACACCCGGCAGTGGTGTCCGCCCCTCGTTCGTTCGCAACGTCGTCCCCGGCGTCCGGGCCTAAGGCCCATCCTCCTGCATCGCCTTCGGCGGACCGAGCACTTCCTGAAGTATGATGGCCCGGCGCAGTGCCGAAGCGCTGTCACTCAGCAACTGGCCGCGAACGGCTTTCGCGTCTGCCGAGAGCGTCCTCGCGAGTGGATCGAGTCCATCCTGTTCAGACGGCGCGCGCTCAGAGGGGTCCGTCCCGTATCCTGCGTGGGCCTGGTGGATCCGATGCGAGGGAAGAGGTCGAGCCGGCCCCCGGGTGGAGGGGATGGTCGTACGGGTGGCTCGTCGAGACGGTGCGTCACGCTGACGCTCTCTCGCCCGAGCGTCACGACGTCGCTGCAGCTCGGTCCAGCGCTCCTGATCCTCGGCCCGATCGCTCCCGCCGCGTTCCTGCCGACGAGCCTCCGCCCTGGCATCCGCCTCCGCCTGCTCCATTCGCTGGCGCTCGACTTCGAGCTTCTCGGCCATGCCCGCGAGCTCTTCCAGCAACCCTCCGGGCAGCATCGTGCGCGACGACGGTTTCTCAGCGCCCATGCCCCGCGGAGCCGGCGGGGGCGTACTGCCGCTCCGTGTCGCAACATCGTCGTACGAAGGCTGGTCGTCGTAGGAAGGGTCGTCGTCGTACGTAGGGAGGTCCGAAGACGAGGTCTCGGCCCACTCGAACTCCCATTCACTCGGCCTTCGATCGCCGGAGGGGACGTCCTCGACGCCCCCCCCACCCTTCTTCGCCTTACGGCTGCGTGCGACCGACTCGATGATCGAAAAGAAGATGATCACCGCGAAGAAGATGAGTTCTTCCATGGGTCAGCAGGCTACTCGCCGAGCGTCTCGTTTGGCGTGTCATCCGGGCCCGCAATGGCCGAACGCATGCTCGTATCCGCTTCGATATTGCGGTACTTCACGAAGTCCATCACCCCGAGGTTACCCGACCGAAACGCATCCGCGAGAGCCAGCGGCACCTGAGCCTCGGCCTTTACGACCTCCGCCCTCATCTGGCCGACGAGCGCCTTCATCTCCTGCTCCTGGGCAACCGCCATGGCGCGCCGCTCCTCGGCGCGCGCCTGAGCCACGCGCTTATCGGCCTCGGCCTGATCCGTCTGAAGCTCCGCACCGATGTTCTTCCCTACGTCCACGTCGGCGATGTCGATCGAGAGAATTTCGAACGCCGTGCCGGAGTCGAGTCCCTTTCCAAGCACCGTTTTCGAGATCGCATCCGGGTTCTCCAGCACCGCCTTGTGGGAGTCGGCCGAACCGATCGTGGAGACGATACCCTCTCCCACGCGCGCCAGAATCGTATCCTCACCCGCACCACCGACGAGACGATTGATGTTCGCCCGGACCGTGACGCGGGCGACGGCGATGAGCTGAATGCCGTCTTTCGCCATGGCGGCGACCTTGGGCGTATTGATGACCTTCGGATTCACCGAAACCTGGACGGCTTCGAAGACGTCACGTCCCGCCAGGTCGATCGCAGCGGCCTGGTTGAAGGGCAGATCGATACTCGCCTTGTCGGCCGAGATGAGCGCGCCGACCACGCGGTCCACACGCCCCCCGGCCAGGTAGTGCGCCTCGAGCGCATTGATGTCGAGCACGAGCCCTGCCTTGGTCGCGTTGATCAGCGGCCGCACCACAGCAGGAGGTGACACCTTGCGCAAGCGCATACCCACGAGTGTCCCGATGCTGACGTTCACCCCCGCAGAGAGCGCTTCCACCCAGAGTCGAACGGGGATCGCCCAGGCGATGATGAAAACCAGAAAGACGGATCCGGCGAGCAGAAGCGCGTTGATTGCTGCGATACCTTCCATGTGTGGAGCCTCGTAAGAGGAAGTTGGTCCTGTGCGCGGCTACGCCTCGGTGGGCGCGCCCTCGTTGAGTTCTTCATGTTGCACGGCGCGGACGACGTGCCGGTACCCCTCGGCGCTGACGACCTTTACCGGGGTACCCTCGGTAATCCATTCCGATTCCGAGACGACGTCGATCCGTTCGTCTCCGAAGAGTGCGGTCCCCGCGGGACGCAGGTCGGTGATCGCCTTCCCGACCATTCCGATGAGATCCACGCGTGATTCGGCCGATTCGTATCCGGTGTCACGATCCGTGCTGTCCGTGAGGAGAATCCCACTTCGGGCCAGCCGAGACGAACCGGGCAGCGTCCGAATCACGACCCACGCCGACACGACGATAAGCAGTACGGTCGTGCTCAGCACCAATCCGGCTCGGGTGAAGTCCGGAGACGTCGGCAAGCCTCCGAGCATGCTCAGATACAGCCCGGCCATGACCCCGATGCCACCGAGGAGACCGAAAATGCCAAATCCGGGAATCAGCAGCACCTCGACGCCGATCAGGGCTAGACCCACGCCGAAGATGATGATGTCCTCAAGTCCAGCGAGGCCGATGATCAGGTGCGAACCGAAGAAGAGGGACAGCGCCAGAATGCCCGCCCCTCCGGCCAGCCCGAACGACGGGGTCTTGATCTCCGTAAGGAGCCCCAGGAAACCGAGCGAGAGGAGGAACGGAGCGACCACAGGGTTCGAAAAGAACCGCACGACGCGCTCGGCCCAGTTGGCCTCTGCCGTCGTCACGGTGGCCCCTGCGGCACCGATTTCCTCGATGAGTGCCGAGAGATCCTCGATCTCCTCCGCGTACCCGAGGTCGACGGCTTCTTCGGTCGTCAGGGTCAGCAGTTTCCCCGCCTCCGTGACACCTTCAATTTCGATATCCTCGTCGACCATCGCGGCCGCGACTTCGGGATCGAGGTCGGCATCTTCGGCGAGGGCACGCATCTGACTGCGCATCGCCGAAACGATCTTCTCCGAGGCCTTGGTGCCACTCCCATCCACGGGCGTGGCAGCGCCCATCACCGATCCCGGTCGCATGTAGATACGGTCCGTGGACAGTGCGATGAGGGCGCCGGCCGAGTACGCCCGCCGATTCACAAGGGTGTACACGGGGACCGGGGAATCGGACAGGGCGTCGGAAATGCGTTCGGCGGCATCCACACGACCACCCGGTGTATCCATGTCGAGCACGACGGCGGCGGCACCGGACGCGGCCGCTTCTTCGATGCTACGCTCGATGAACGGAGCCAGTCCAAGCTCGACCACGCCGGTCACAGGGACACGGATGACAATGTCACTCGACTGCGCCAACGCGGGCGCCGGGAGCGCAATCAGTGCCGCGCCCAGAAGCGTGAGCGAGAGAATTCGGCGAATCATTGAATCGACCTCCGGTAGGTCTCCGGCAACGTCAAGGTACGGTGTCTTCTACCCCGCACAACGCAACACGGTACGCCTTCGTCGGAGGCGATCCGCTGTCACATCCGCGCCGCGCTGGGCCACTACACAGTTCTGGTACGTGCGCGTGCCGAAAAACCTTCAATTGGGCCGACATGCCGACGGCTCCCGCCGGTTGACCGTCAGCGCTGACGTGGGGACCTTTCAGGCTCTTCCGGAGCCGGGCCAGACGCCCGATTTCTCCCTGTTTCGAGGCTCCCGGAGACGTACTCAGCATCCATTTCCAGGGGAAAGCCCAGATGTCCGATTCGGTATTGGTGCACTACGAGGTTCGTGGCAAGGTCGCCCTTCTCACCCTCGATGATCCGCCCGCGAACACGTACACGCACGAGATGATGCGCCAGCTCGACGAGGGCATCATCAAGGCGCGCTTCGACGAGAACGTCGAGGTGATCGTGCTCACCGGCGCGGGTGAGAAGTTCTTCTGCGCCGGCGCCAACATCGGCATGCTTTCCGAGGCCGACCCGGAGTGGAAGTACTGCTTCTGCCTGCATGCCAACGAGACCCTCAACCGTCTCGAGCACACGCCGAAGCTCGTGATCGCCGCGCTGAACGGACACACCGTCGGAGGCGGGCTCGAGATCGCGATGGCAGCCGACATCCGTATCGCCCGCAAGGACGCCGGAAAGGTCGGCCTGCCCGAGGTCGCGCTGGGCGTACTCCCGGGTACCGGTGGGACGCAGCGCCTCGTCCGGCTCGTCGGCAAGCCGGTGGCTATTCAGATGATGGCGGAAGGCACGACGTTCGGCTTCGACGAAGCCCACAAGCACGGCCTGGTCAACGAGATCTACGATCACGAGGATCGTGACTCGTTTGTCGACGCGGTCCTCGAGTACGCGAGCCAGTTCACGACGCCGAACAAGGCCACGAAGGCGGTCGGCCTCATCAAGCGCTCCGTCCAGACGGGTGCAGAACTCCCCTTCGAGCTGGCACTGGCGCTCGAGCGCGAACTGCAGGCGCAGTTGTTCGCGAGCAGCGACGCGAAGGAAGGACTGAACGCGTACGTCGAGAAGCGCGCGGCCGAGTTTACCGGCAGCTGACGCTGACGACAGTCACGATCCATCGAGGCGGGGTCCGGAACGCACTCCGGGCCCCGTTTCGTGTTCCTACACGAGGCTCCAGGAGACGAGATGTCTGAGCAGACCATCCGGAATCGGATGTGGATCGGGAACGAGTGGGCGGACGCGGCCGATGGCGGCACGTTCGCAACGGTGAACCCGGCGACCCACGAGACTATCACCGAGGTCGCGTCCGGTCAGGCCGCGGACATCGACCGGGCGGTGGACGCTGCACGCGCAGCGATGAAGAACCCGGAGTGGCGGGACATGAACCCGCACAAGCGGTCTCGCCTGCTCTGGAAGCTCGCGGACGCCGTTCAGGCGAATGCCGACGAGTTCGGCGCTCTCGAGACCGCCGACAACGGAAAGCCCTATTTCGAGGCCCGAAAGGTCGATCTGCCCAGCGTCATCGAAAATTTCCGCTATTTCGCGGGGCTCGCGAACAAGATCGAGGGGGCCACGATCCCCGTAGCCGGGCCATTCCTGAACTATACGCTGCGGGAGCCGGTCGGCGTCGTCGGATGCATCACGCCCTGGAACTTCCCGCTCTCGCTGGCGACCTGGAAGGTCGCCCCCGCCCTGGCGTGTGGGAACGCGGTCATCCTCAAGCCCGCCGAACAGACTCCGCTGACGGCACTGCGGCTAGCCGAACTCGCGGCCGAGGTCGGATTTCCGGCTGGCGTGTTCAACGTCGTCCCCGGCTTCGGTGAATCAGCCGGAGCAGCCCTGGTCGCTCATCCGGGCGTCGACGCCATCGCCTTCACCGGGTCGACGGAGGTCGGAAAGATCGTGATGCGGGGCGCTGCGGACACGTTGAAGAAGGTGTCGCTCGAGCTCGGCGGGAAGTCGCCCAACATCGTACTGGCGGATGCAGACGTGAAAGCGGCCGTGCGCGGGGCGACCACGGGCATCTTCTATGGCAAGGGCGAGGTGTGTGCAGCCGGGTCACGCGTCCTGGTCGAACGTTCGATCTACGACGACTTCGTGACCGAGTTCGCGGGCCGGGCCGAAAAGATGACCGTCGGAGACCCCATGGACGCGAACACCCGACTGGGCGCGATCGTGAGCGAAGAGCAGCTCGATCGCGTCATGGGGTACGTCGAGGCCGGTAAGAATGAAGGCGCCAGGCTGGTCGCCGGCGGCGAACGCACGTCCGTCGACGGCAAGGGCAACTTCGTGACCGCCACCGTGTTTGCCGACGTCGACCCCGGTATGACCGTCGCACAGGAAGAAATTTTCGGCCCCGTTGCGGCCGTGATCCCGGTCGATGATGTCGACCACGCGATCGAGGTCGCCAACGACACGATGTACGGCCTCGCCTCCGGCGTCTGGACTCGTGACGTCGGGACCGCGCATCGGGTCGCCCGAGAGCTTCAGGCCGGGACCGTGTGGATCAACACGTACAACCAGTACGACTCGGCGTCCCCGTTCGGAGGCTACAAAGCGAGCGGCTTCGGCCGCGACCTGGGGCACGAAGCAGCCCTGGAGAAGTACACGCAGACGAAGAGTGTCTGGGTGGCCGTGGACGGTTGAGGCCGATCACACGCCCAGGAACCCATACAGGAAGACACGATGCGCGAAGCATGGATCATCGATGGCGTGCGAACGCCGATCGGCCGGCACGGCGGCGGGCTCGCGCCCGTCCGCCCGGATGACCTCGCAGCCGTTACGATCGAGGGGCTCCTGAATCGAAACGACGTCGATCCGAGGACGATCGACGACGTGCTGTTCGGTTGTATCAACCAGGCCGGAGAGGACAATCGGAACGTTGCGCGCATGGCGTTGCTGCGAGCGGGACTACCGTTGGAGGTACCCGGTCAGACGGTGAACCGACTCTGCGGTTCCGGGATGCAGGCTGTGTTGTCGGCCTTCCATGCAATCCAGGCCGGTGAGGGGGATGTCTTCATCGCGGGTGGTGTCGAGAGCATGAGCCGGGCTCCCTTCGTCATGCTCAAGCCCGAAGTGGGATATTCGCGAGGTCACCCGAAGACCGCCGATACGGTTCTGGGCTGGCGGTTCCCCAACCCGGCCTTCGCGCCCGAGTGGACGATCGGATTGGGGGAAACAGCGGAGGTGATCGCTGAAGAGTTTGGTGTCACACGCGAGGCTCAGGACGCGTTCGCGGCCGAAAGCCAGCAGCGAGCGGAGCGCGCGATGGCTGCCGACGTCTTCGCCGATGAGATCGTGCCGGTCTCGGTACCACGCCGGAAGGGCGACCCCATCGTCATCGACACGGACGAGCACCCGCGTGCCGATACGACGGCCGAGTCACTCGCCCGGCTTCGTCCGGTGTTCAAGAAGGATGGAACGGTGACGGCCGGAAACTCATCCGGGATCAACGATGGTGCGGCGGCCCTCCTCGTCGTGTCCGCGGAGCGAGGCATGGAGCTGGGGCTCGAGCCCATGGCGCGCGTGGTCGGGGGCGCGGTGGCCGGTGTGGAGCCGCACCGCATGGGGATCGGTCCCGTACCCGCTACACGCAAAGCACTCGCCCGCCAGGGCTGGTCCATCGACGACATCGACGTGGCCGAGCTCAACGAGGCATTCGCGGCGCAGGCAATCCCGTGCATGAAGGAACTCGGACTTGATCCCGAGCGAGTGAACGTCAACGGAGGGGCGATTGCCCTCGGGCACCCGGTCGGCTGCTCCGGAGCCCGAATCGTGGTGACCCTCGTCCACGAGATGAAACGACAGGATGCGGCCCGGGGCATGGCCTCGATGTGCATCGGGGTCGGTCAGGGCATCACGAGCCTTCTGGAGAAAGCATGAGCAAGATCGGCACGGTCGCGGTCCTCGGCGCCGGCACCATGGGCCACGGAATCGCGCAGGTGAGTGCAGCGATCGGGTGCACCGTCCGGATGTACGACGTCAATGACGAAGCCGTATCCGGCGGAGTGGACCGTATCCGGGGCAACCTCGACAAGGGCATCGCGCGCGGGAAGGTGACGGAGGAGGCGCGCGACGCGACACTGGCGAACCTTACGACGACGACCACGATCGCCGAGGCCGTGGCCGGGGCGGATCTCGTGGTGGAGGCCGCGCCCGAGTCGATGGAGCTCAAGGAATCGATCTTTTCCGAGGTCGATGCGGCCGCGCCGGACCACGCCATCCTCGCCACGAATACGTCCTCGCTGTCGATCGCCCAGATCGCAGCGTCCGTCCAGGACCCAAGCCGTTTCGTCGGGATGCACTTCTTCAATCCCGTGCACATCATGGCACTGGTCGAAGTCGTGTGGGGGGCGGAGACCTCGACCGAGACTCGGGACGCTGCGGTGGACTTCGCACGGCGACTCGGAAAGGAGCCGATCGTCGTGAAGGATGCCCCCGGCTTCGCATCGTCACGGCTCGGAATCGTGCTCGGCATGGAAGCCATCCGCATGGTGGAGCAGGGTGTCGCGTCGCCGGCGGATATCGACAAGGCGATGGAGCTCGGCTACCGGCACCCGATGGGACCACTCAGGTTGACCGACCTGGTGGGACTCGACGTGCGGCTGGGCATCACAGAATACCTGCACGAGACACTGGGCTCGGATGCCTTCGCCCCCCCCGCCCTGCTTCGGCAGATGGTCGAAGACGGCAAGCTGGGAAAGAAGAGCGGACAGGGCTTCTATACGTGGTAGCCCTGACGCGCTCCGTGCGGACAGGTTCGACCGCGTCCCCTTCACGACGATTGGAGTTCCGATGACCGATGCACCGGTCCTGGTCGACAAACGCGATGACCACATCGCCGTCATCACGCTGAACCGCCCTGACAAGCTCAACGCCCTCAACGCCGACGTACGTCGCATTCTTCGCGAGACGTTCGACGAGCTCGAGCAGGACGACGAGGTCCGGGCGGTCGTCATTCACGGAACGGGCGACAAGGCCTTCGTTGCGGGAGCCGACATTACGGAATTCGCCGCTCGCAGCGCGGAGGAACAGAGGAAGGTGTACGCTCAGCGCCGGATCTACGAGACCGTCGCAGACTTCCCGAAGCCGGTCATCTGCGCGATCCACGGCTTTTGTATCGGAGGCGGCTCCGAACTCGCGCTCGCCTGTGACATTCGTGTCGCAGATCGCACGGCCCGCATCAGCCAGGCAGAGATCCGTATCGGACTCATCCCGGGCGGTGGCGGAACCCAGCGCCTCGCCAGACTGGTCGGTCGCGGCTGGGCCTCGATCATCAGCCTGACCGGCGACTTCATCGAGGCCGAAGAAGCTCATCGGATCGGCTACATCGACATCCTCGTCGACGAGGGAGAGCACCTGAGCCGTGCGCTCGAACTCGCGGGTCGGATGACTCGCTGGAGCCCGGTATCTCTGCGGCTGGCGAAGGATGCCATTCGAGCCGCCTTCGAAATGCCGCTCGAGGAGGGGTTGGTGTATGAGAAAGAGCGGTTCCTGGACGCCTTCGCGTCCGAAGACGGCCGCGAGGGCGTCTCGGCGTTCATGGAGAAGCGGAAGCCGGACTTCAAGGGTCGCTGAGGCCGACGCGCCCCGGTGGCCTCCTGGGTGAGGCCCGAGGCGAGACCGGCCAACGTGGGGGTCGTGGCCGTGTTCGACGTCGACGATTAGGATCTCTCTCTTCGTCAACCTCGGACCTGTCCATGTGCATCGCCCGAACCACAGTCCTGTTGGGAGCTCTGCTCTCGATTTCGGCCTCAGCCGCCGCTCAGGAGGCCGAACAGCTCGCTCTGCTCCGCGATCATTTTCAGGGCCAATTGACCTCGATCGTCGAGACCTATGAAGGCGTGGCCGGAGTTCACGTCGTCGACCTCACGACCGGTGATCGCTTCGCCGTCCGAGACCAGCTCGTCTTCCCCCAGGCGAGTGCCATCAAGGTCCCCATACTCCTCGAACTCTTCCGCAGGGCCGAGGCTGACCCCGACCTTCTGAGAAAGCGGATCGAGCTGACCGACCGGGTCCGTACCGGCGGAAGTGGGGTGCTCCAGGTTCTCACGGACGGCGGCTCCGCGCTGTCGCTAGAGGACTACGCGATCTACATGATCCAGCATTCGGACAACACCGCGACGAACGTGCTGATCGACGAGCTGGGCATGGCCGCGATCAACACCCTGTCGGCCTCCCTCGGCGCTCCCCGCACGCAACTGCAGCGCAAGATGATTCAGCCGGAGGAGTCAGCTCGTGGAAACGAGAACCTGTCCACCCCCCGGGACGCCGCAGCCATCATGGAACGAATCGCGACATGTGATCTCCCCATGAGCGAGTCGGCGTGCCGGCGAGTGATCGAGATCCTGGAGCTTCCCAAGGGAGGTCCGATTCGAACCCCCGTACCGAACTCCATTCCGATCGCGTTCAAGCCGGGCGGCATCACCGGCGTAGCGACGGTCTGGGCGATCGTCGACGTACCGGACCGCCCGTACGTGATCACGGTGATGTCCAACTACGGCGGGAACGGTGGCGCAGTCATCGAAGCGGCCCAGACCGCAGCTTACAGCTACTTCAGCCGCCTGTCCGGCGTCACGGAGTACGGCACGCGCGTGCCACTCGACGTGAAGCGTCGGATCCGCGGATCGGGATCGAGAGAATGAATCTGAAGACCGCGCGCGTCCTCGCGGGGGTGTACCACCTCGCGATGCTCTACTTCGTCACCTGGCCGGGCATCCTCCCGTTCGCGAAGTCCGAGCCTCTCGTTCTGGGCCTGCCGTTCACGATGGCCTGGATCGCCGCCTGGATCGCAGGAAGCGTCGTCGTGCTCGCTCTACTCGACCGTATCGAGAAGAAGTACAGGACCACCGACGGAGGTGACGCCTGATGGAGCAGTGGGTCGTCGTCACGATCATCATCACGGCGTATCTGGGCCTGACACTCACAATCGGCCTCCTGGCCGGGCGGAAGCAGAGTGACAGTGTCGCCGGGTATGTGGCCGCTGACCGAAGCTTCGGGCTTCTGGTCATGTACTTCGTCACCGGCGCATCGGTCTTCAGTGCCTTCGCATTCCTCGGAGGGCCCGGCTGGGCGTACTCCAGAGGCGCCGCGGCCTTCTACATCCTGGCGTACGGCGCGCTCGGGATGGCACCCTTCTACTGGATCGGCCCTCGGGTAGCGAAGCTAGGGCGTCGACACGGCTACGTGACCCAGGCCCAGCTCATTACAGGGCGATTCCCGTCACGCAATCTTTCGGGACTGATCGCGCTCCTGAGCCTGATCGCCTTCGTCCCCTACGTCACCCTGCAGATGCGGGGCGCAGGTATCGTCATCGAGGCGGTCACGGACGGAAACGTACCGATCTGGCTGGGCTCGGCTGTCGCCTATGGAATCGTGATCGCCTACGTGCTGTCTGCGGGAGCGATGGCGGTGGGTTGGACCAACACCTTCCAGGGCATCTTCATGGTGGTCATCGCCTGGTCCCTGGGCCTGTACCTCCCGAATGCGCTGTACGGTGGCATCGGCGAGATGTTCACGCAGATCGTGGCGGAACGGCCAGAACTGCTCGACCCGCCCGGCCTCACCGCCACCGGCGAGCCATGGAGTTGGGGCGCTTACTCGACCTTCATTCTCGTAAGCGCCGTTGGCCTCATGATGTGGCCTCATCTGTTCATGAAGGCGTTTACCGCCAAGGACGACGACACCCTGCGTCGGACGGTGATCCTCTTTCCGACGTTCCAGCTGTTCCTCATCCCGGTCTTTCTGATCGGCTTTTCGGGCGTGCTGTTTCCAGGCTCACCACCGTCGAGTGACTTCATTCTTCCCTTCATGATCCTGGAAACCGAACTCCCCGCGCTGGTCGTCGGGCTTTTCTGCGCAGGGGCGCTGTCCGCATCCATGTCGACCGGAGACGCGCTCCTTCACGCGTCGGCGTCGGTCGTCGTGGAAGACGGCGTTCAGCAGTTCGTCGATCTGGACGAACGCTCCCAGCGTCGTCTCATGCAGGGGCTTGTACTCCTCACGGGTGCGACCGCGTACATCTTCGCTCAGGATCCCGACTCGTCCCTGGTCCTCTTGCTGGCTTCGGCCTACGGGATCATTGCCCAGTTCGCACCACCCGTCGTGGCTGCACTCTACTGGAGGCGAGCGACGACCTCCGGTGTGATTGCTGGACTCATCGCCGGCGCCGCCACGGCCTTCATCTTCTGGCAGAACCCGCAGTTCAAGCCGTTCGACATGCACGAAGGCATCGTAGGTCTTCTCGTTCACATACCGGTGCTCGTGATCGTGAGCCTCGCGACGGAGCCACAGTCAGACGAGCACCTCGACACGTTTTTCGAGTGACCCCGAAGGTCCAGCCGTGAACGACGAAGGGGGCGGACCCGCCGGGCCCGCCCCCCAGGAAGGCGTTCGCGCCATCGAATGGTCCGTCCCATCGGGGACGGCTACCGAGACCTAGTCGTCGGTGCGCCGAATCGGCATGTCTCCCGAAAGCCGTGCGACCGCAGCAGCGCCACTGCCCACAGGCACTCGCACGGGATACATCTCACCCGGGGGGGTCATGCCCTGCACCAAGTGCGGGTTGAGCGCGAAGATGAGCTCCGCGTTTGCGTCGAGCGCATCCGCGACACTCTGCAGGGTGGTGTACCCCGGCACGAAGATGTTGTCGTACCGGTACGGGGTGACGGTCCCGGCCGAATCGACGACCTCGACGTCTCGGGCCAGACGGGACACGGCAATCATCTTCGGAACGTACTCGCGGGTCTCGCGCGGCAGGTAGTCGACGATGTCCCAGAAGAGCGCATCGTTCCACTCACGCCCTGCTGCGTGCCGATTGAGCACGAGCTCCAGACGGCCGGGCCCCGCGTTGAACGCCGCCGCCGCGAGGTACCACGATCCACCGAAGCGGTTGTGGAGGTACGCCAGATAGTCGAGCGCTGCATCGGTGGCGCGCACGGGATCACGCCGCTCATCCACAAACGGATCCATGCGGAGCCCGTACTGCATCGCGGTCGGGCTCATGAACTGCCAGAGACCCACCGCGAACACTCGTGACACGGCGAGCGGTGAATACTCCGACTCGATCATCGGAATGTACACGAGCTCCTCAGGCATCCCACGCACTCTGAGGTTCGACTGAATGATCTCGTCGAACCGCTGCTTTCGCACGAGCAGATGTTCGAACTCCGCACGGCGGGTTGTCTGGAAGGCGGTGAACCACTTCTCGACCCGCGGATGAACGTCCAACGGAATCGAGCTTCGCGGAGCATCGTCGACGGTCAGGGCGTCGAGCGTGAGCAGAAGCTCGGTCGGAGAGGTTCGACCCATCCAGGCGACGGGAATCGTGAGGAGAGCGAGGAGAAGACCGGCCCTCGACCCGCGGAGACGCCAAACCGGCGCCCCCCGGTCCTTCGGAGACTCGGACCTCAAGTCTCCTGTCTCGACACGAGCCTCAGGCTCGCGAAGGTCAGCGGTAGACATCATCTACCTCCTTCGATATGTCGCCCTGCCACTCCGTACGAACCGACGGGGAGCCAGGATTCGAATTTCAGAACCCCGGATCAGGCGTGGGCGTTCCATCCGTGTTCGACACACACGGACGCGTTAAAGATAGGCTCAGACGACCTTGATCGCCTAGCGGATCTTGAAAGGGAGTGGAACTACTCCGCGGCGTAGACGGAAACGACGTTCCGGGCGCGCATACGCTCGAACGTCACGACGCCGTCGATCAGGGCAAACAGAGTGTCATCTTTCCCGCGGCCCACATTCCGGCCGGGGTGGATCCTGGTCCCGCGCTGACGCACGATGATGCCCCCGGCGTTCACCGGTTGGCCTCCGGCGCGCTTTACACCGAGGCGGTTCGGGTTGCTGTCCCGCCCGTTCCGGCTGGAGCCTACACCTTTCTTATGTGCCATGACACTGTCCCTCTATTGAGAAGGGCCGGGGCGCCGCTCAGCCGAGCGCGACCTCTTCGACCCGAATCTCCGTGAAGTTCTGCCGGTGACCCTGCTTCTTGCGATAGCCTTTCCGGCGCTTCCGCTTGAACACGATCACCTTGTCACCGCGACCGTGCCGAATCACCTCGGCCTTCACTGACGCGCCGTCGACGGTCGGCGCGCCGACCTTGACGCTTGCCTCGCCGTCTCCGGCCAGGAGCACGTGATCGAAGGTTACCGAATCCCCGATGTCCGCTTCGAGCGTGGGGATACGAAGGCGGGTGCCGGGCTCGGCCCGGAACTGCTTACCGCCTGTCTGAAAAACCGCGTACATATCGTGATCCCGAGGTGGAATCGATTTTGATGTGGAGCCTGTAAATGTCGAAAGGCCCTCTGAATCGGTCAAGACGTTCTGAGCGCCCTACGCCGCATACTTCTCCGTCACATCCGTCTCCGCGGGACCCGAGAGCAGACGGAACTCGTCCAGACGCATCAACGGGTCATCGCGCAGGTGTAGTTGCAGCTGCGTACGATTCCCGAGCCGCTTCAGGAAGCCCGGCTCCTCTTCGATGACTCGAAGTGCGACCTCCGGATGCACCCTCACGACGAGACTCTTCTCGTCCCTCGACGCAGCGGCCCGCTTGATGGTCCGCTCGATCTGGCGAACCACGCTCGCCGGGGTGTACACCCGGCCGATCCCGCCACACGACTGACAAATCGACGTCAGAGAGTTGAAGACCGACGGACGGACACGCTGACGGGTCATCTCGACCAGGCCGAGATTCGAGACCTCGAAGGCCTTCGTCCGCGCCCGATCGCGACCCAGATGGGAGCGCAGTTCCCTCAGCACCTTGTCTCGACTCTCCTGTGCCTCCATGTCGATGAAGTCGACCACGATGATCCCTCCGACATCGCGCAGCCGGAGTTGTTTCGCGATTTCCCGGGCGGCCTCGAGATTGTTCTTGAGGATCGTCTGTTCGGGGTCTTTCTTCCCCTTCCCCGTGAAGCGGCCCGTATTCACATCGATGGACACGAGTGCCTCGGTCGGCTCGATGACGAGGCTCCCGCCCGACTTGAGCGGCACGTTGCGGCGGAACGCCTTCTGAATTTCCTCTTCGACACCGAACTCATCGAAGAGAGGAGACTCCCCGCGATGCAGGTGCACCCGGTCGAGCAGGTCTGGATCCACGCTTTTCACGTAATCGACGATCTCGTCATACGCCTGCTTCGAATCGACCCGTAGCGCCTCGAACTTGTCGCTGAAAAGATCGCGGATCACCCCAGAGATGAGGGTAGCCTCGCGATGCACGGGAGCCGGCGCCTTCAAGGCCTCCGCGTCACCCTTGATCTTTTGCCACCGCTCGTGAAGCCGCTTGAACTCGCGCTCGAGCTTCTCGGCGGTCACCTCCTCTCCGACCGTGCGGACGATGAGACCGCCACTGTTCTTCGGAAGGATCTTCTGCGCCATTTTGCGCAGCTTTGCTCTCTGATTCCGCCCTTCGATCTTGCGGCTGACCCCGACCCGCGAGGCGAAGGGCATGTAGACCAGAAACCGTCCCGGGAGCGAAATATCGGCCGTCAGGCGCGGTCCCTTGGTGCTGATCGCTTCCTTCGTGACCTGCACCAGAATGGTCTGACCCTTCTTGATGTGGTCCTGAATCGGCGGGAGCTGGCTGCTGCGTCGTCCGCGACCGCGCCCACCACCACGTCCTCCGCCCCGACCTCGACCTCCACCCTTGCGGGTCGCGGACGCGTCGCTCCCGGCGTTGCCGTCCTGAGCGTCACTGTTCCCGCTGCTTCCGTTGGCCTCATCCTCGTCGTCACCATCATCGCCGAGGTTGAGATCGGACACGTGCAGGAAACCCGCCTTACCCGTCCCGATGTCCACGAAGGCGGCCTGAATGCCGGGCAGTACGGCATCGACCCGGCCCAGAAAGATGTCGCCGAGGACCCGGTTTTGATCCGGGCGGTCGAACATGACCTCGGCCAATCGTTTGTCTTCACGGAGCGCAACCCACGATTCCTGTGGGTTCGAGCTCACGAGGATTTCTCTCCTCAAGTATGTCTCCAATTGTGATGTCGACTCCGGTGAACCCCCGCGGGGCCCCCGGGCGACCCTGAACTGTTCCTCGCGAGCTGCGAATCGAGCAGTTCCGGCGACCACCGGGGCTCCAACGGATCCGGGCGCAGTGGAGAGGCGTTCCCACGACACGTGTCATCAGGACGCCCGCTCCCGACCGCAGCGGACCGACGTTTGTTGATTTGTCTAGGCGCCCGCGGTCTCCATTTCCCGCTCTGGCGCCAGGCTGGTCAGCGGATCGGTCTGGAACTCCTCGAGGAGCTTCCGTGCAATGACCAACCGCTGAATCTCGTTCGTTCCCTCACCGATCTCGCAGATCTTCGCATCGCGCATCATCCGCTCGACCGGGTACTCACTCGTGTAGCCGGCTCCACCCATGACCTGAATCGCTCCGAGCGTCGCGCGCATGGAGAGTTCCGAGCAGAAATACTTCGCCATCGCCGCTTCTTTGGCGTACGGCTGACCGTTGTCCATGAGCCAGGCGGCATGGTACGTGAGGTGGCGACCCGCTTCGATGTCCGTCGCGATCTCGGCCAGCTTGAACTGGACCTGCTGGAAATCCCACACCCGTTGGCCGAATTGCTCACGCTCGGTTGTGTATCGCACAGCCGTCTCGAGCGCGCCCTGGGCGAGTCCGAGAGACAGGGCAGCCACGCCGATCCGTCCGGAGTCGAGCGTCTTCATGAAGTTGATGAAGCCCCGCCCTTCCTCGCCGAGCAGCTGATCGGCAGGCACCCACGCGTCCTCGAAGTGCAGTTCCCGGGTGTCGGAGGCGCACCACCCCATCTTGTCTTCCTTTTCGCCCGCCCGGACCCCATTCGTGAACGGCAGGTCCTCGCGGTGGCCGCATCCGACCTCCGCCGCACGGGCCTGGTCGACCGTCGGCTTGCAGACGATGAAGCTGCTGATGCCCTTGGAACCCTTCCCCGGCTCCGTCACGGCCGTTGCGACGAAGATCTCACCCACACCCGCATTGGTGATGAAGATCTTCGAGCCATTGATGCGCCACCCCTCACCGTCACGCTCGGCGCGGGTTCGCGTGCCGGAGGCGTCGGATCCGGCTCCGGGCTCGGTCAGCCCGAAGCCACCCAGGACCTCGCCACGTGCGAGAGGCGGAACAAAGCGCCGCTTCTGTTCGTCCGTCCCGAAGTTCAGGATCGGGGACAACCCGAGCGTCGTGTGCGCTGAGACCGTGATGGAGTGGCTCGCGTCGAACTTGCCGAGCTCCTCGACGACGAGGATGTAACTGAGCTGATCGAGGCCGAGACCGCCCAGCTCTTCAGGCACGGCGATGCCGAAAAGCCCCATATCGGCCATCGCCTTCACGTTTTCCCACGGAAACCGACCAGTTTCGTCCAGTTCCCGAGCCACGGGCGCGATCGCCTCACGGCCGAACCGGTTCACGCGCTCCCGAAGAGCGACGTGCTCGGCAGTCAGATATCTATCCATCAGGGCACGGCAATCCCGTTCCAAAGTCCCAGCCACATCGATCGCAGCGACCGCATCCGGACTCCGCGAATTCACCAAAATAGCGCAACAGGTGGTTTCTGCGGCATCCCCGGCCCCGTGCGAGCTGCTCAACCGCGGCGAGCCGAGCCAGGGCTGAGCGGCGTAAGTGGTTCGACAGAAACCAGTTCGGTCGCTCAAGAAGCTGAAGTTCGGCATGTACAGACACGCCATCCAGCATGAGTGTTCCACGACCCCGGATCGCACCGATCCGCTCGAGAGCCGCGAGGACTCCCAGCGCATCGCCCCTGCGCCATTCGTCGACCTCCCGCCCAAGTGCTCGCGGCAGGCGCGGGTCCGTGCATCCCAGCGTCCGACTTCGGCCAGCTAGGCGGCGAAGGCGCGAGTCGAGCCACCTCAGGCGAAGCTCCGGCGGGTGCGTTCGTTCGATGAACCGTGACCCCAGCCGCCGGTCCGACCGGGCGTGGTACGCCCAACAAACCGCAGGGGCGCCGTCTCTGCCCGCCCGACCCGCCTCCTGATAGTAAGCCTCGAGCGTCGTCGGCATGTGCAGGTGTGCGACGAACCGCACATCGGGCTTGTCGATCCCCATTCCGAAGGCGTTCGTCGCGACCACGACCCGGGTCGTTCCCTCCATGAAACGGCGCTGGACCGAGGAGCGGATCGCCCCCGGGAGGCCGGCGTGATACGACTCCGCCGAAATCCCGGCTCCCGAGAGGCGCCGGCGAACCCGTTCCACAGCGTTTCGCGTCGGAGCGTAGACGATGCCGGCGCCCCGCGCGCGGAATACACGCCGTACCAGGGGCTCCAGGCGATCCCCCGACCGTGGCACACGGTCGATGGCCCACCACAGATTCGGCCGGTCGAACGAGTGGACGACCGTCGCCGGCCTCCGAAGTCTGAGCGAGGTGCAGACGTCTCGGCGAACCGCGGGGGTGGCACTTGCCGTCAGGGCAAGCACAGGCGCGGACATTCCTTCTCGGAACCCACCGATGGCGCGGTACGCCGGACGGAAGTCGTGACCCCACTCGCTGATGCAGTGCGCCTCGTCGACCGCGATCAGTGCGGGTTGGACCCCCCGCATCGAGTGCCGAAAGGAGGCCACCGAAAGCCGCTCCGGTGAGACGAACAGGAGGTCGAGTCGACGGGTGCGGAGTGATCGGAGGACGGATGAGCGCTCATCTTCGGATTGGACGGCCGCGAGACACTGTGACCTCAGGCCGAGGGCCCGTGCGCGACCGACCTGATCCTGCATGAGGGAGACGAGCGGGCTCACTACGACGGTGACGCCGCCCAGCATCATGGCGGGCAGCTGATAACACACACTCTTCCCGCCGCCCGTGGGAAGCACACCCAGGGCGTCGCGTCCGGCCAGCACGGCCCGGATCAGTTCTTCCTGACCGGGTCGGAACGCTGGAAATCCGAGTCGGGATCGGAGCACCTCGACAGGGTCCATCCACAATCATCACGGGCAGACTCCAGAGCCCGAATGGCGCGATGGGACCGGCGGACACTACGGCTTCGTGTGCCCGGACTCCCGATGGTCCTCGGGCCCTGCCCCGACTCCGCTCCCGGGGGCGGAGTCCGCTTCGCTCTCGAACTCGTCACCGCTGGTCTGCGGGTCATCGACCTGATCGCCACCCGGAATCAGTCGCAGAAGGATGCCGCCCGCGAGCACGAGGATGGCTGCGCCCGTCATCCAGCGCTCCGCGAAGTAGATCCCGGCCAGTCCGAGCACGGCCGCCACGGAAAACAGACGGACCTTCCATTCGAGCCACCGGTCGTCACCCCTGCGATGCTGCGATGCGAACGCCACCGGGTCAGCCGGTCGACTTGTCCAGGAAGCGGCGCACGCCAGCGCGGCACTCGTCCGTCATCCGGGCTTCCACATTGACCTCGGCCGCCCGATCGAGGCCCGAGTCGAAGTCGAGGCCATCGAGCTCGTAGAGGAGGCTCTTGGTCAATCGGACCGCGGAGGCTGGCTTCTTCGCCAGTCGACCGAGGTATTCGTCGACTCCCGCGTCGAAGTCCTCCGACGGCCAGATCCGGTTGACCAGGCCGAGCCGACGAGCTTCATCTGCCCCGAACCGGTCACCCTGAGCCACGAGCTCGAATGCCTGCCCTTCTCCCATCTTCCGACGGAGAACGGTCATGACGAGGGCCGGCACGAAGCCGAGGTACACTTCCGGATAGCCGAACTCGGCCTTGTCCGTGGCCAACACCAGGTCGCACGCAGAAGCGAGACCACACCCGCCCGCCAGGGCACGACCGCGAATGATACCGACGATCGGATTCGGGTGCTCACGCATCTGTCGGAAGAGCGCCCCCAACGAGCGTGCGTCGTCCAGATTCTCCTTCGCTCCCAGCTCCGAGATTCGCTCCAGCTCCGCGAGGTCCGCGCCTGAGCAGAAGTCCTGGCCGGCTCCGCCAAGCGCAACGACCCGGACACCCGGGTCGTCTGCCGCCCGGGCGAATCCCTCTTTCAACGCAGCGACCAACGCCCCATTCAGTGCATTCCGCTTCTCGGGTCGATTCAGCGTCAGCCACGCGATACCGCCGTCGACCTGGTAGAGCAGCAGGTCGCTCACGGCGACCAGCCCCCCGGGACACGCCCCTGCCCCGCGGTCGACGCGGCCACGTCGTCCGGCACTTCGATCTCCATCCGGAGCAGTCCGGTGCTGAAGACCTTGCCCTGCGCATCGTTCATCAGAGACATCGTGCCACCTCCTCCGAGCGCCCCATGCAGCAGGAAGTTGAGCGCTCCGAGATTCGGAAGCTCGAATCTCTCGACCTCCCCCGTCACCATCTCTCCGAAATGCTCCTTCACGGCTGCAGGCGTGAGCTGTTCCCGCAGGAGCTCGTAGTGCTCGGGATCATAGGCAATGACGCCTACGTTCGCGGTGTCCCCCTTGTCCCCGGAACGAGCGTGGGCGAGCTGGACCAGTTGAACCCTGCTCATACGTCGCGCACCTCCACTCGTAGCTCCGACTCGACAGCCTCGCGCCGGATGAGGGCCGGCCAGTAGGCCATGATCTCCTGCACCCTGGGGCGGCCACCAGCGAATCCGGTGACTGACGGTGGGCCCGTGAGCACGAGCGGCGCGATCTCACGCGTGAAACGCTCGACCGACGCCCGATCGGAGGAGCGGACGCCGACACGGAGCTGAACCTCGGGCAGGTCGGCCGGCGGTTCACCCGCCAGGGTGCCATGCGTCGAGTCCCAGCCGACCAGCTCCGTGCGGATTTCGTCGAAGTGCAGTCCGAGTCGGTCGAGCCGTTCCCGGAGAATCCGGTCGGCCGACCGGGCCTTCGCGGCCGCGTCCGGCCACGAATACGTCAGCGTTCCCGTCGCCTTCCACCCGGAGGAGTACGCGATCGAGACCTTCAGAAAGTCGGTCCGCGGCCCGCCCTTCATGCCGTGCACCCGTACCCGATCGTTCCCGAGGTCGTCGAGATGGATCGACGTGAAGTCGGCGACCACGTCCGGCGTGATGTAATCCGTTGGGTCGCCCATCTCGTAGACGATCTGCTCGGCCACGGACGCGCGCGTCACCCGGCCTCCGCTGCCCTCGTGCTTCGTGACCACGAAGGAGCCGTCCTCGCTGACCTCGACGATCGGGAAGCCGACCGCGGCCATGTCCGGGATCTCCCACCAGTTGATAAGGCAGTTTCCACCCGTGCACTGGGCGCCACACTCGTTGATGTGCCCCGCGACGACGCCCGCCGCGATGCGGTCGTGATCATCCGGGGACCAGCCGAACTCGTGGATGAGCGGCGCATAGGTCAGCGCCGTATCGGTGCTGCGTCCGGTGACCACGACGTCAGCGCCCAGCTTCAGCGCATCGACGATCGGCGCGGCACCGATGTACGCGTTGGCACTCTGCACCTGGTCCCGGATCTCCGAGAGGGGTGCGCCGGTCTCCATATTCGCCAGCTCGTGTCCGGCCTGGAGGAGTTCGTCCAGGCGCTCCATGAGATCGTCGCCATGAACCAGCCCGACCTTCGCCCGGCCGCCGACGCCGGCGCGCCGCCCCGCCTCGACGAGCGCCTCCGCGCACCCGTTGGGATTCACCCCACCCGAGTTGGTCACAACTCTGACTCCATCCTCCACGCACCGGGGGAAGATGCGCTCCATGAGCTCGACGAAGTCGCGCGCATACCCGGCGTCGGGATTTCGCGCCCGTTGCTTCTGCATGATCGACATCGTGACCTCGGCCAGATAATCGAGCATGAGATAATCGATGCCGCCGCCCTCGACCTGCCGGACGGGAGCTTCGATGTCGTCACCCCAGAAGCCCTGACCGCTCGCGATGCGAACCACGCGCCCTTCGCTCATACCACCCCCGGTGGGATCTGGAAAGCGCCGATATGCGGGCCTTCATTCTGGCGAGCCGCCCTGAGGAGGAGGCCCAGTGCGGGCCGGAGCTCTTCGGCGAGCACGACCTCGTCCACGAAGCCCCGGGCTGCAGCGAATCGAGCGTCGAGCTGCCTGTCGTACTCCGCCCTCACCTCGTCCATCTTCGTAGTCAGATCCTCGTCGGGGACCTTCCCTTCCTCCTTCAGCTTGTCGAGCTGGCCACCGAAGAGCGCCATCACGGCGCTGGACCCTTCCATCACACCCATACGGCCCGTCGGGAGCGAGAGGATGAAGTCGGGGTCGAACCCCTGACCGGCCATCGCGTAGTAGCCCGCCCCCGAAGCATGATTGAGCGTGAGAACCAGCTTCGGCACCGTCGCGGTCGCCATCGCTTCCACGAATTCTGCGCCAGCGCGAATGATCCCCGAATGCTCGGCGTCGGGGCCGACCATGAAGCCGGATACGTCCTGGACGAACAGGAGCGGCGTGCGGTGCCGGTTCATCGTCTCGATGAAGAAAGCCACCTTCCGGGCGCTTTCGGTATAGACGATACCCCCGAAATGAGGGGCCCCGCCCGTAGCCGGCTTGAACATGCCACGGGCGTTCGCGATGACGCCTACCGGGAGACCGTCGATGAAGCCCGTGCCGCAAATCATCTCTCCGGCATGGTTGGGCTGGAATTCGTCGAGAGCCTCACCGTCGAGGATGCACTCGAGGATGCTTCGCATGTCATACGGAGCCCGATGATCCTCGGGAAGCAGGTCGTAGAGGTCGTACGCCAGACGGCGGGGTGGCGTCGGCGTCCGGTCCATCGGCATGACTTCGCGGGGGAGTTCCTCGACAAGCTGACGAATGCGTGCAATGCAGGCCTCGTCGTCGGGCACCATGTAGTGTGCTACGCCGCTCACCTCGGTGTGCATCTTGGCACCGCCGAGCTCTTCGGCCCCGACCGATTGCCCGGTCGCACCCTTCACGAGATTCGGCCCACCCAGCCCCATGAACGACGTGCCCTCGACCATGAGGATCACATCCGAAAGCGCCGGGAGATACGCACCTCCGGCGATACAGGGGCCCATGACTGCAGCCAGCTGCGGAATGCGCAGATAGCGGCGCATGACGGAGTTGTAGTAGAAGATCCGCGCGGCACCGTACTGCCCCGGGAAGACGCCCCCCTGATACGGGAGATTCACGCCTGCGGAATCGACGAGATAGATGATCGGGATGCGGCAGCGCATCGCGATCTCCTGAGCCCGCAGGATCTTCGTGATGGTCTCCGGCCACCACGATCCGGCCTTAACCGTGGCGTCGTTCGCCACCACGACGACCTCGCGGCCGTGGACTCGTCCAACCGTCGTGACCACGCCCGCCCCGGGAGCCTGCCCGTCGTACAGGTCGTGCGCGACCATCATGCCGATTTCGACCGAGGGCTCCCCGTCGTCAAGCAGGAGCCCGATGCGCTCCCGGGCGGTCAGCTTGCCCTGCGCGTGCTGCCGATCGATCCGCTTCTGGCCACCCCCGAGACGGAGCTGCTCGCGAAGTGCCTTCAGCTCCCGGGAGAGATCACCCAGGCGGTCCGACAGCTCTCCGTCAGCCGGCATGGGTCGCGGCGAACCACTCGTTGACGTAGGCGATCGCGTCGGTGGTCGACGTTCCGGGACCAAAGAGCCGGCCGATGCCCTGCTTCTCGAGCTCGGCCACATCGTCTTCGGGGATGATTCCGCCGCCGGTGAGGAGCATGTGATCCGCCCCCGCCTCGTCGAGCAGCGCCTTCACCCGCGGGAAGAGCGTCATGTGAGCGCCGGACAGGACCGACATCGCCACTACGTCGACGTCTTCCTGCACCGCGGCGGTCACGATCATCTCGGGCGTCTGGTGGAGACCGGTGTACACGACCTCGAACCCCGCATCGCGAAAGGAACTCGCGATGACCTTAGCTCCACGATCGTGCCCATCGAGCCCCGGCTTGGCGACCAGGACCCGGATCTTTCGTTCGTCTGACATGTTCAGGATCAGCGTTGATTCGCGTGTCAGGCGGGCCACCAAAGCGACGTGGGCCCAGGCACTAGCAATGTAGAAGAACCTTGGAGGGGCGTCGATTCACCATGTCGTCGATTCGACATATCGAGAGGCAGCCCACCGCCTGCTAACCGGCGCCCATCTCCTTCCGGCCGGCCAGCCAGTGCGGGAGATCGGCCAGATCGGCAACCGTGTCCGCTCGCTCGTGGTGGAGTCCGAGCGGATCCAGCAGCACAGCCCCCAGGCCCGCACCGCGGGCCCCGACGTAGTCGACCGGGTACAGGTCCCCGACGTAGACGCATGCCTCGGGGGGAAGTTCGAGTGCCCGGCATCCGGCCTCGAAGATCTCCGGATCGGGCTTCTCGAACCCGACGACCTCGGAATCGATCACGAACTCGACATGCTCACGCACGCCGGCAGCCTCCAGGGCCCCCTCCATGCGACCGTCGGCATTCGAGATCACCGCCACGCGATACCCGTCCTCGCGCAGGCGGCCCATGACGTCACCCGTGTGCGGTAGAGAAAAGGTCCACAGGTGCTCGGCATGATGTGCTTCGCGCACACGCTGCCCTACCGCATCCACGCCATCGTCCGGCACGCCACACGCCGCGAACAGCCTCAGGAAATACTGGCCCCAGAGCTCGGGCTCCGTACCCTTGCTCCCCTCCTCGATCCGGTCATGAAGAGTGCGGCGTGCGGTCAATTCGACCCGCTGGAACTCCTCGACGGCGATCTCGACCCCCTCGTGCCTAAGGATCTCGACCATCCGGGATGGATCGAGATAGACCAGCGTGTTTCCAGCGTCGAAGAGGACTGCCTGAATCAGAAGAACACCGGCTCCTTGTACGAGCCGAAGACCTCTTCCATGGCGGCCCGGATCTCGTAGAGCGTGCAGTAGGCGCGGGCACAATCGAGGATGTACGGCACCACGTTGTCCTCACCCCGGCACGCCTCGGTCAGCGCGGCGAGAGCGGCCTGTACGGCATGATCGTCCCGTTCGGCTCTCATGGCCGCCATCTTCGCGACCTGACGCTCCTCGATCTCGGGTCCGATGCGAAGCGTGTCGATCTCGATGTCCCCCGAGCCCTCGGTGAAGTGATTCACACCGACGATCACGCGCTCACCGGATTCGACTTCCCGCTGCTGGCGCATCGCGGAATTCGCGATCTCCTGCTGGAACCACCCCTGCTCGATGCCCGGGACCACCCCGCCCATCTCATCGATCTCGTCGAACAGGGCGAGCGCATCGCGTTCGAGTTCGTCGGTGAGGGCCTCCACGAAGTGAGAGCCCGCAAGCGGATCGATCGTGTTCGCGACCCCCGACTCGTACGCGAGCACCTGCTGGGTGCGCAGCGCGATGCGGACGGCCTTCTCGGTCGGCAGGGCCAGCGTCTCGTCCATCGAGTTGGTGTGCAGCGACTGCGTGCCGCCCAGCGCCGCAGCCATCGCCTGGTAGGCGACGCGCACGATGTTGGTCTCGGGCTGCTGCGCGGTGAGCGTCACACCGGCCGTCTGGCAGTGCGTGCGCAGACGCCACGAATCCGGATTCTTCGCCCCGTACGTCTCCTTCATGCCGCGCGCCCAGATCCGGCGGGCCGCACGGAGCTTCGCAATCTCCTCGAAGAAGTCGTTGTGTACGTCGAAGAAGAAGGAGAGGCGCGGCGCGAACGAATCGACGTCGAGGCCCCGCGCAATCCCACGCTCGACGTACTCGAAGCCGTTGCGGAGGGTGAATGCGAGTTCTTCGGCGGCGGTGGCCCCAGCCTCGCGGATGTGATAGCCGGAGATCGAGATGGGGTTGTACTTCGGGGTGTTCTGGCTCGACCACTCGAACATGTCGACGATGCAGCGCAGCGCCGGCTCCGGCGGGAAGATCCAGGCGTGCTGAGCCTGATATTCCTTGAGGATGTCGTTCTGGACCGTGCCGCGGAGCACGCTCACGTCGACGCCCTGCTTTTCAGCAGCGGCGACGTAGAAACAGTAGAGGATGATCGCCGGGCCGTTGATGGTCATCGAGACCGAGACCTGGTCGAGCGGGATTCCCTCGAAGAGCTGCTCCATGTCCGCGAGGGACGAAATCGCCACGCCGCACACCCCGACTTCGCCGAGCGACCGGTCATGATCGGAGTCGTACCCCATGAGCGTGGGGAAGTCGAATGCGACGCTCAGGCCCGTCTGCCCATGATCGAGGAGGTACTTGTACCGCTCGTTGGTCTCCTCGGCCGTCGCGAATCCAGCGAACTGTCGCATCGTCCAGAGGCGCGTGCGGTACATGGTCGTGTACGGCCCCCGCGTGAACGGGTACATGCCGGGATACCCGACCGAGGAGTCGTCCGACGCGTGGTCGAGCTCGGTGTACAGGGGCTTCACGTCACGTCCGGAGACGGTCGAGAAGAGCACGTCACGCTTGGACGTCCCGTCGTAGGCCTCTTCCCACTCGGCGAGGCGGGCCTTCAGCTCGGTGATTTCCCGGTCACGGTCCTGCACCGCGCTCTCGAGATCGGTCCGGCTGAGCACGTCCTTTTCGATTGTCGACATGGTGCGGCTCCCTGCGCGTCGTCCCTTCGACCGCACGTGGCGATCGTCCTCTACAGCTCTAAAGATAGCCGGGAAGTTCCGGCGGGCGGAGGGTTCTAACGCAGAAGGGAGCCGAGAATCGCGTCAGCGGCGGAGTAGGGCGTACCGCTACCGGACGCGATTTCGTCAACTCCGCGCTCCAGAAGTCGGCGCACCTCGTCGGAGCTCCACGCTACGCGCCTCAGCTCCCGGTCCACGACATCACGAATCCGGATCGCGGCCCGAGCTCGTCGTCTCTGCTCCAGTTCACCACTTTCCTCAAGCCAGCTCCGGTGCTCCGAAATCGTCTCCAGGAGCTTCTCGACGCCGTCGTTGGTCAACGCGTTGGTCGTCAGCACCGGCACGGACCACCCATCGGGCTCCTGCGCCGGTGGGCTCGTCGTGCGCTCTTTCTTCAAGACCTGCCCGAGGTCGACCCCGTGGTGGGCCGGGATGTCCTTGAGCGCGCTGCCGGCCCGAAGGTGCAGGGCCTGCCGGAGTTCCTTCACCAGACGCGGGGCGCCCGGCCGGTCGGCCTTGTTCACCACGAAGATGTCGGCAATCTCCATCAGGCCGGCCTTCATGGCCTGAATGGCGTCACCCGACTCCGGCACGAGGACCACGACCACCGTGTCTGCAGCCGCGGTCACCTCCAATTCGGTCTGCCCGACCCCGACCGTCTCCACGAGCACGCGATCGAAGCCGAAGGCGTCCATGAGATCGACCACCTCCTTGGTCGTCGTCGCCAGACCACCGAGGGATCCACGGGTGGCCATCGACCGGATGAAGATGCCCGGGTCCGTCGAGATGTCGTTCATGCGGATGCGGTCCCCGAGGAGGGCCCCGCCCGAATACGGCGATGTGGGATCCACCGCCACGACCCCCAGATACTCCTCGAGCTTGCGGTACTCAGTCGCCACCGCTGCAACGAGGCTCGACTTCCCAGCTCCCGGGGGTCCTGTGAACCCGACGCGCTTCGTCTGCGGCCCCTTCGCCATGACCGTATGCAGTACATCCTGGAAGCCGGCCCGCTCGTTCTCCACGACGGAGATTGCCCGTGCGAGCCCTAGCGCCTTCCCATCCGCAAAGCGCTCGAGCAGCGCCTGATTTTCCGGCGACAAAGAGGCGGACGTCATCGGGAATCGATCCCGCGGGCATGACGCAGCGGGTTTTCGAGGAGATGGGTCGGAATGAAGAGCACGACGACGAACATGATGAGCGCCACACCGAGGCCGGTGCCGAGAAGCCACCAGTTCCGCAGAGCGATGAAGAGGATCGAGGTGATGACGGCCGTTACCGAAGCGAAGATGCTCAGGAGCAGACGCCGCGCCTGAAGATGGAGGAAACGCTCCTGCTGCTGAATGTCCCGAGGGTGGACGCGCACGCGCAGCTCTTCTCGCTCCGCGCGGGTCACGAGATCGCGTACCGAGCGGACGACCTGCTGTGACTCCTCCATGAAGTTCTTCGCGAGCTGAGCCGGTTGCTGGCCAGCGCCCTTCGTCAGCTCGGCCCGATTCTCCTGCACGACGGTCCGGATGAAGGACAGACCGTCGAAGCGGGCGTCGTAGCGGAAGGCGAGCCCTTCGATCAGCGCCGACGTCCGGAAGAAGTAGACCAGCTCCTGCGGCAGGACGAGCGGCCAGGTGTAGAAGGTGTCGAGCAGCTGGGCGATCACGTCCTCGACGATCATCTGGTGGTTCGTCGTCTTGGCTCGTTCGACAATTCTCAGAATTTCGGTCGCGGCCTCCCGGATCTCGCCGCGTGACACCTCCGAACTGATCATCCCGAGGCGATACATCTCGTTGATGACGCCGTCGATATCCTCGCGACCAAGCGCCAGCGCGATCCCGAGGATCGACTCACGCGTCCAGCGCGGCACCTCCAGCACCGAGCCCCAGTCGAGCACCACCAGCGTCCCGTCGTCCTGGACCAACAGGTTCCCGGGGTGAGGATCGGCGTGCATGAAGCCGTCGACCATCATCATCCGCATGTACGTGCCGGTGAGCCTCTTCATCATCTGCCGGAACGACAGCCGCCCCGAAGAGAAGTGCTCCTGAAGCCGATCGATCTTCGTTCCCTGGCAATACTCCATCACGAGCACGCGCCGGGCCGTGAAGCCTTCGATCACATCGGGCGCCCTCACGGACGGGTCATTCGCAAAGAACGACTGGAACCGCTTGATGTTCGCCGCTTCCTGTCGGAAGTCCATCTCCTGCCGCACACGAACGGAGAACTCGCGCACCACGTTGCTCAGCGCCCGAACATGATGATTCGGAAACAGGATGTTCAGCCAAAACAGGAGACGAAACGAGATCGCGAGATCGAGGGCCACGATCGTTTCGACGCCCGGCCGAAGAACCTTGACGACGACATCCCGGCCGTCGACGCTCGCCCTGTGGACCTGCCCGAGGCTCGCTGCCGCCAGCGGCTGGTCGTCGAAGTCCTCGAAGAGCTCCGTGACCGGAGCGCCCAGTTCACCCTCGATCACGCGTCGAACTGCATCGGACGAATCCGGCGGAACGCGATCCTGAAGCTTGCCGATCTCGGACAGGTAGGGCTCCGGGAGGATGTCCGCCCGTGCGCTCAGCAGCTGAGCGATCTTGATGAAGGCCGGACCGAAGTGAGCGAGTCGCGCGGAAAGCAGCTCGGCTCGTCTCTGATGATGCTCCGGAGTTCGTGACGCCGGCCGACCGACGAGCAGGAGTGACCGTCGATCCCGCATGAACGACACGGCGAACGGCGCGAATCGCGCGAAAATGGCGAGGGTTCGACCGAGGCGCTTCATGGGCTCAGCCGCCGAGGAGGAGCTTGGAAGCGAGACCGAGTAGAAGGAAGAAGCCGCACAGGTCCGTGAGGGTGTGAACGAAGACCGAGGAAGCGACGGATGGATCTACCCCGATCCGGTCGAGAGTTGCCGGCACGAAGGCGCCCGCGACGCCGGCCACGATCTGGTTGCCCCACATCGCCAGCATCACCACGAGGCCCAGCCCCGGATTGCCACCCGGAATCACGAGCGCGATCGCCGCGATTCCGACGCCGAGCGCCGCACCGATGACGAGGCCGATCAGCAACTCCTTCATCACGAAACCACGAGCGCTGCCGGGCCCCTCGACCGTGAGTCGACGGATCGTGATGGCGAGTGACTGGGTGCCGGAACTCCCGCCCATCGCGGCGATGATGGGCGCCAGGAAGGCGAGCGTGATCACCTGATCGATGACGTCCTCGAAAATCAGGATCACCGAGGCCGCGAGTGAAGCCGTCACGAGATTGAGCGCGAGCCACGGAAGTCGCGTCCGCACGGACTCCGTCCAGGTATGGCGAAGCTCTTCTTCGTCCGAGACACCTGCGAGGCGGAGAATATCCTCCGTCTGCTCCGCCTCGATCACGTCGATGACATCGTCGAAGGTGATCCGGCCGAGCAGGACACCACCGGCAGTCACCACCGCGATCGAGGCCAGGTTGTACCGGCTGATCAGTCGACCCACCTGCTCCTGGTCTTCCTCCGGACGCACCGTCGCCACGGGCTCCTCGACGAGACCTTCGATGGGTCGGGTGGGGTCGGCGATGACGAGTTCATCCAGTCGTAGAGTCCCCATGAGACGCCGTGACTCGTCGACTACGAAGACGGTGTAGAAGTCCTCGACCTCCCGTCCCTGCAGCCGGACCTGATCCAGTGCCTCCAATGCGGTGAGGGTCGAGACCACGGAGACGAGGTCAGTGGTCATGAGACCGCCGGCCGACTCCCCATCGTACTGAAGCAGGTCGATCAGCTCACCGGCAGTCTCGACGGCGAGCTGTTCGAGAATCGCCTGCTGATCCGGTGGATCGAGCTCCCCGATGAGATCCGCGGCGTCATCGTCCGGGAGTTCCTCGATGAGCTCGGCGCTCTTCTCGGGAGCGAGGCTCGTCAGGAGTTCCGCGCGATCCTCTCCGATATCCATCTCGGCGAGCGCCTCGGAGGCAAGCTCGACCGGGAGCGCGGAGAGGAGTGCCACCCGCGCCACCTCTTCGAGTCCCTCGATTACGTCCGCGAGATCGGACGGGTGAAGGTCCTCGACGAGGGCGCATGCACCGACGAGATCACCCGAGACGACGAGCGCCTCGACGCGATCCTGTACCGCTTCGCTGTCTTCGGGCACGGTGGTCATGACGATCCCGCAGGAGCATGATGGGGAACTCCGACGACGCGCCGCCGGGCGCTGGAAGATCCCGGGGCCGACCGGTCGGGGCAACCCGGTCCCGACCCGCGTCAGTCCGCCGAGAGCACCTCGGCGACCAGCCGCTCCTGGAGCACGAACATCGGACTTTCGAGCCGTTCCGAACCCTCCGGATGGTCGTGTCCAAGGACGTGAAGCGTTCCGTGGATCGCGAGTCGGAGCAACTCCGTCGCGAGCGTCTCTCCGTACTCCGCGGCCTGACGAGCAGCCTGCTCATGCCCGATGTACACGTCCCCCAGTACATCACCGGGCCCGCCGAGTGAGAACGCGATCACGTCCGTGGGACGGTCACGCTCGAGGTAGGACGCGTTCATCTCCCGAATCCGGGCATCGTCGAGGAGGGTCACGGACACCTCGCCGTCGGCCACGCCTTCGTGTCCGAGGGCCGCACGCACCCCCCGTTCGATGAATGCCGAAACGGCGTCGGGGGCACCTTCGTCGTTGACCGTGACCACCACGCCGTCGCGGTGCTGGTCAGGCATCGACCTCAGGCGTTGCCTCGGCATCGTCATCAGCCTCGACCGGGACCGGGGGTCCGGCCTCGGCCTCCGTCAGGTGCCGAGTCTCCGGGTACTCGATTCTACGATGGACCACGCCACCGAGGATCTTCACGAACTGGTTCTTGGCCTTCGAGACTTCCCCCAGCGTGAGCGGCGCTTCATCGAGCTGGCCATCCGCGAGCTTGCTACCGACGACCATGTCGATCAGATCCCGGGTCCGCTCCGGCGTGGGGTCCCGCATGGCCCGTGCCGCCGACTCTACGGAATCAGCGAGCATGGCCAGGGCCGTCTCTTTCGACTGGGGCTTCGGACCAGGGTATGTGAAACGGCCCGGATCGACGTCGGGCCCCTCTTCCTCACGGGCCTTTTCGTAGAAGAAGCCGATCCGCTGCGTTCCGTGATGTTCGAGGATGAACCGGAGCACGAGTTCCGGAACCTTCTCTTCCTTCGCGAGACGGACCCCCTCCGTGACATGCTCGCGAATGATCGACGCGGACGTCTCGGGCTTCAACTTGTCGTGCGGATTCCGTCCGTCGTGCTGGTTTTCCACGAAGAAGTGGGGCTTCAGCATCTTGCCGACGTCGTGGTAGAGCACCCCGACTCGACAGAGCAGCCCGTTCGCGCCGATCTCGTTGGCTGCCGCTTCCGCCAGATTCGCGACGTTGATCGTATGCGCGTAGGTGCCGGGGGCTTCCATCGAGAGCCGACGCAGGAGCGGACGCGTGGGGTCCGCCCATTCGAGCAGAGTCTGGTCGGTCGTGATGCCGGTGAAGAGCTCGAATACCCACAGGAACCCGACCGCCAGCAGCGCGGAGACGGTCGCATTGCCCGTCACGGCGAGCGCCGCACCGGCCGTGTCGACCAGGGGCCGCGCGGTCGCGAGGCCCTGTGCGAAAAGGACCAGGCTCGCGGCCCCCGCGGTGATCGCGATGGACACCCACGTCTCCGATCGACGCCGCACTGCCCGGACCGACATCGCCGCCGCCGCTCCCGCCACCATGACCACGAGCACGGTGCTGTAGTCGGAGAACGGGGTGAGCGTCCCGGTGATCGCGGCCAGAATGAGGACGAGGAGGAGCGACATCCGCGTGTCCCACAGCACAGCGACCGGAAGCGCGACGAAGGGAATGGGCAGCCACGCGGGAGCCAGCCCGCCCCGATGGATGGCCAGCGCCATCGCGAAGTACGTGCCGCTGAGCAGGGTGAGGAGGAGCAACCAGCGGAAGTTGGCGTAGACGTTCGGGCGGCTGAAGAAGACGAGCAGCCCGAAGATCGAGAAGAGCATGAAGGTCAGCAGGCCGGCACCGAATACCGCAGCCACGACAGGCTCTTCGGACTCGAGCATGCCAGCATCACGCAACGCGAACTCATACGCCTGGAGTCGCTCGAGCGTCTCGGGGCCGATCGGGTCCGCCGCGCGCACGATCGCCTCACCCTGCAGGACGTCGGCCTTCGTGATCGGTACCGAATTGCGAGCGGCCTCACGAGCCGCTTCGGTCTCCGGCGAATTAGGCGTGAGGCTGAACTCGAGGTGTGAGATCAGGACCAGTCTCAGGAGTTCCTGCGCATCCGGCGGTGATCCGGGTGGCAGATACAGAACCGCCTGGGCGTAGAAGTCACGAGACGTGACCACATCCGAAAGCGGACGCGTGCGCTCGACCACCTCACCTTCGGTGAGAGTCCGGACGTAGATCACGTCCGTCCTGACCGCCGCCGCCTCGGCGGGATCCGCCATCCCGCGGGAGATGATTTCGAGGGCGGCGGTCCGGCTGGCGGTGCGCAGCGCGTTCCTCTGGTCGCTGTCGAGTACGTACGCCATCTGCGACGGCGACACGTCGATTCGTTCGCGTTCGAGGATCCGACCGACACGGAGGGTGTCTCCCGCCTCGACGGCGTCGTCGATCTCATCGAAGAAGGTCCCCAGACTGGCCGCGACGGAGTCACCGACCGTCGGACGCTCATCGAAGGTGCGGGGCACGGCGTCGGCCGCCTCGCGACGATCACGCTCGAGCTCGGCAGCGGTCTTGGGCACCGAGAACCCGATCTGCGCGATCACGTCCTCGGGGGCCACCATACCCACGTCGTAGGGGGTGACGTTCATTCCCTCTTCCGGTGGGAAGAGGACCGTGACGAATACGCTCAGACCGATGAGCAGCGCTGCGCGGGCCCCGTGATGGCGAAGTCGCTCAGCCGTCGACGTGCCCGGGTCCCCCGAGAGGTTCTGGAGAACGGACCGCGACGGTCGCTCGTCGGCTCGCCGGTTCACTCGGCCGCCCCGTCCCCGCCCCGCTCGTAGGCCTTGATGATGTCCTTCACGAGTCGATGACGGATGACGTCCTTGCCGTCGAGGTACACGACCTCGATTCCGTCGATCGCGCCCAGAATCTCCTCCACTTCCAGCAGACCCGAATCTGTCTTGTTGGGCAGATCGATCTGCGTCTTGTCACCCGTGATGACCACGCGTGAATTCAGCCCCAGACGGGTCAGGAACATCTTCATCTGGGCTCGCGTCGCATTCTGGGCCTCGTCCAGAATAACGAAGGCGTCCGAGAGCGTCCGACCACGCATGTACGCGAGGGGAGCGATCTCGATCGTGGAGTCCTCCAGCGCCCGACTGACCCGTTCATGGGGCATCATGTCCTCGAGCGCATCGTAGAGAGGGCGGAGATACGGATCCACCTTTTCCTGGAGGTCCCCCGGGAGGAAACCGAGGTTCTCGCCGGCCTCCACTGCGGGCCGCGCCAGAATGATGCGCTTGACGCGCTTCTTGTAGAGCGAGTCGACTGCAGCCGCCACGGCCAGGTACGTCTTCCCCGTCCCCGCCGGTCCGATACCGATCACCACGTCGTTGCTCTGAATCGCGCCGATATACGTGCGCTGTCCGTCGGACTTGGGGACGATGACCCGACGCGAACCGGGAAGCGCAATGCGCACCTCGTCATCCGGATGCACGATCCCGTCGGCGCCCATCGCGTCGACTCCGTCCGCGAAGCGCGCGATATCGGGGGTATCGAAGGGTGCGCGCAGGCGCGCCAGCTCGATCATGTGCTGGACTACGGGAACGGCGCGCTCGACACAGTCGAGCGGTCCCTTGAGCACGAGCTGATTCCCTCTCATGACGACCCGAAGCGAGAAGAGTCGCCCCAACTCGTGCATATTCCGATCGTTAACACCAGCCAGCATGAGGGGATCGGCCCCCTCAGTGTCCAGCCGGTGTTCTACCATCGTCTCGGTGTCCGCCACGCGCACTCCTGGAAGCGGCCTACGCTTCCGGTTCGTCCCGCTCCTGCGGGTCTGGAGCCTTCAGTTGTAACCCGAGTTCGTCGAGCGCGGATCCACCCGGCGGTGTCGGCGCGCCCTCGAAGAGCGCCCTTGCTGCCGTCGTCTTCGGGAATGCAACCGTGTCCCTCAGGCTCGGAGAATCCGTGAAGCGCTGAACGATACGGTCCATACCCAGCGCGATGCCACCGTGAGGCGGGGCACCGGCCGCGAGCGCGTTCAGGAGGAAGCCGAACTTGGTCTCGATCTCGTCTTCGCTGAGACCGAGAACCCGGAGGATCCGCCGCTGGAGCTCGGGCTCATGGATGCGGATGCTCCCCGATCCGAATTCCGTGCCGTTGTAGACCATGTCGTATGCCGTGCCCCGGACGGACGCGGGATCGACCTCGAGCCCTTCGATGTCGTCGACATGAGGCATGACGAAAGGATGGTGACTTGCGGCCAGAACACCGTCCTCCTCGTCGAAGACCGGGAAATCCGTGACCCAGAGCCACGCATGGTCACGAACGCGCGGGAGCTCCAGCACGTCGATCACCGCATCCCGCACCGCAGACAGCGTCGGCGACGTGAGAGAGTCCCTGCCGGCGGAAACGAGGACGAGATCGCCGACCTGAAGACCGATCCGGTCGGCCTGCTCATCGCTCATGAACTTTCCGAGCGGGCCGGATGCGCCCTCCTCGCTGCGCTTGCCCCAGAGCAGTCCCGGAGCGCCTGCCGCCTTCGCGGCCTTTTCGATCCCGTCGATCTCGCGACGAGACAGACGCCCGCCACCCTCGAGCCGGAAACCGCGAACACGCCCCCCCGCCTCGACCTGGCTGCGGATGACGCCGAAGTCGACGTCGGCCGTGGCCTCCGTCCAGTCGTGGATCTCGAGCTCATACCGGAGGTCGGGACGGTCCGATCCGTACCGCTCCATCGACTCCTTCCAGGAAAGTCGTGGGAACGGGATCGGGGCCTCGACGTCCGAGACCTCGGCAAGCGCCTCGATCAGGCCCTCCATCCAGCCCAGAATGTCGTCGACCTCCACGAACGAGGCTTCCACGTCGATCTGCGTGAACTCCGGTTGACGATCCGCGCGCAGGTCTTCATCCCGGAAGCATCGAGCGATCTGGAAGTACCGGTCGAAGCCCGCCACCATGAGGACCTGCTTGTAGATCTGCGGGCTCTGAGGTAGGGCGTAGAATTCTCCCTTGTGGACACGGCTGGGCACGAGATAGTCGCGCGCGCCTTCCGGCGTGGCCTTCGTCAGAATCGGGGTCTCGACCTCGACGAAGCCATGACGATCCAGATAGTTGCGTGCCGCGAGCACGAGCTTGTGCCGGAGGATGAGCTTCTCCTGGAGCTCGGCCCGGCGCAGGTCGAGCACACGGTGCTGTAGCCTGAGCTCCTCGGCCGGCAGCTCGTCCTCGGGGGCCCGGTACACCGGAATCTCAGGCGTCCGCGCGTCCGACAGGATCTCCAGCGTCGTGACCCGGAGCTCGACCCCGCCCGTGGCCATATCGTCGTTACGGGCACCGTCGGGGCGAGCCGCTACGACACCCTCGACCCGGATGACGTCCTCGTGGCCGATTTCGTGGGCCCGATCCATCGACTCGGCTTCGGTCCAGTCGGGTCCGAACGAAACCTGGACCACACCACTCCGGTCACGCAGGTCCACGAAGAGAAGGCCCCCGAGATCCCGTCGGCGATGAACCCAGCCCGCCAGCACGAGCGTCTCACCCTCGTGCTCGGGGCGAAGCCCGCCGACCATGCGGCTGCGCAAACCCGTCTTTTCGATCTGAACCTCAGACATTACGTCGCTTCCTCGACTTCGACGTTCCCGTTCACTCGTTCCACCACCTGCAACGTCACCGCGTATCCGACCACCAGGCCCATGACATCGGCCAGCCAGTCGGCCACATCCGGGACTCGGCCCGGCACATACATCTGGTGCCACTCGTCCGACACGCCGTACAGCGCCCCGACGACCAGCAAGAGAACATGGGGTACGTACCGCGGAGAGCGGGACCAACCCCACGCGAGGGCAGCGCCCAGGACCGAGTAGAGGACCAGGTGCGCGACCTTGTCGCTGAAGGGAAAGCTGGGTGCTCTGCCGAATTGTGGAAGGGCGCTCAGGACGAAAAGCACGACCGCCCAGCCCACCGCGGGGCCCCACACACGAAGTCGGTCCGCCAAGGTCTCAGCTCCCGTCGCGTCGTCCCGGCGAACCGTCACGTGTTGCAGAATGGACTCGGGTCGGCCTCGACCGGTACCTGAGCCCCTTGATCGGCGGCTAAGTTACCTGGCCTGCAACATCGATTCAACGAGTCATGATGGCCGCCGACGCCCGACCCGATCTGCTCTCCCTGACGCCCGACGAGCTGCGCTCGTCGCTCGGGGAGCATTTTGCGGCTCGAGGTCAGCCGTCGTACCGGGCCGGGCAGGTTGAGAGGTGGATCTACGAGCGCCTGGCCCGCTCCGTCGACGAGATGACGGACCTCCCGTCCGCCGAGCGGGATGCCCTCTCGGAGGCGTTCCGCATCGACGAGCCCGTGGCGGACAAGGTGCAGCGCAGTCAGGACGGGACGGTGAAGCATCTGTGGCGACTGACGGACGGAGAGCTGGTGGAGTCGGTTCTGATTCCGACCGATCGCCGATTGACGCTCTGCATCTCGTCGCAGGCCGGTTGTGCCATGGGGTGCACCTTCTGTGCCACCGGCTGGGGCGGCTTCGACCGGCACCTGACACCCGGCGAAATCGCGGGGCAGTATCGCGCCTCCCGACGCTGGGCGGACGAGAACGACTATGGTCCGATCTCCAACATCGTGTACATGGGAATGGGAGAGCCCCTCGCGAACCGGGCGTCGATCCATCCGTCCCTCACCATCCTGAACCAGGGCTACGGTGTCGGTGCCCGGCGCATTACGGTATCCACGGTCGGCGTGGTGCCGGGGATCATCGAGCTGGCGCAGCGGCCCGAACAGTTCAGGCTCGCGCTTTCCCTCCACGCACCGTCCAGCGAGCTCCGGCGAGAACTGATCCCGCTCGAGCGCCGGCACCCGCTTCCCGAGGTCCTGGCCGCCCTCGAGCGCTTCGACGACGGCGGCGGAAAGCGCATCACCTTCGAGTACACGATGATCGACGGGGTGAACGACGGGCCCGAGCTCATCGGACCGCTCGGGGACCTCGCGCTTCGCGTCCGCGCGTTCGTGAACCTCATTCCCTTCAACCCGATTCCGTATCAGACGTGGGGTCCCTCGACCCCCAAGCGAATCCGCGAATTCGAGAAAGGGTTGGAGGCCAGGGGTGTGTCCGTGGCCGTTCGTGAGACCCGAGGACGAGACATCGACGCCGCGTGCGGGCAGCTGCGTGGCCACACCCTGGTCCAGATCGACAGAAAGCGAGCGCGCGCGAAGGTCTGAGCAGGCCCATCGGCGTGCGGATCGGTACGCCCGATCGATCGCGCTAGTAGATCCCGCGCCCGATCCGCCCCCAGCGCACCTCACGAATTGCCGGGAATGGACGGAAGGAGTCCTTGTTGTACGAGTAGTATGTGAAGACCGCCCGCCCCTCGAGACGCCACGCCTCGAGCAGCCCCCAGTAGCGCGAATCGAAGCTCTTTTCGCGGTTGTCACCCAGCATGAAGTAGTGCTCGTCCGGTACGAGGATCGGCCCCCAATTGTCCCGGGTCGGCGCGTACGTCGCAGCATCGAGACCCGGGGCGAGGTGGTCACGCTGCCACCCCATCCACGGATGCATCTCATCACCCACGTCGGAATGAACGACGTACGGCTCGTCCACGCGCTCCCCGTTTCGGTAAAGGACGCGGTCCCGCATCTCGAGACGGTCTCCGGGCATACCCACCAGACGCTTGATGAGCTTCAGAGTCTCCTCGTGCGGCGGGTCGAAGACGAGCACGTCTCCATGGTCCACGGACGAGTAGCCCGGGATTCTCAGCGGCGTACCGGGCACCCGCGATCCGATGGCGGCGCGATTCACCACGAGCATGTCACCCACGAGAAGCGTCTCTTCCATCGAGCCCGAGGTGATCACGAACGTCTGGACCAGGAAGCTTCGAAGCACGAGAAAGAGGACGACGGCGATGAGGATGGACTTCGTCCACTCCGCCACGGCGTTCTCCGACTCCCCCTCCGACGGACGGGACGCTCCACGCTCAGCACGACGTCGAGCTCGACGGTCGTCCTGGCTCTCGCTCTGCTCGGATGTTCCGGCACCTGAGCGACCACGTCCCTTGTTCTTCTTCGCCATATCGTCCTGCTGTCAGCGCGCCGAGCGCGCGATCCCATCGTCGATCAGCTGCCGAACCAGCCGCGCGGATCCCACCACGACAGGGTTCCCGGTGCGGGAATGTCACGGTCATCGAGTTCCGGGTCCCACGCTCGTCCCAGCACTACGGTGACATCCACGTACAGATTCGGATTCGGCTCGCTGAGGACGTTATCGATTCCCAGAGCCTTGGCAACGGCCTGCGCCTGGTCCGTGCGGCCTACCCGATCGATCACCGCGGACGGCCGATCCGGATCGAACGAGGGAGCGTTGCCGAAACTCACCACATCGAAGCCACTGGGTCGCAGGATCTCCATAGCGGCTCGGGCCATCCCGGACACCCCTCCGCCATTCTGGAC
The DNA here is from genome assembly GCA_964492085.1 of uncultured Gemmatimonadaceae bacterium. Classification (GTDB taxonomy): domain Bacteria; phylum Gemmatimonadota; class Gemmatimonadetes; order Longimicrobiales; family Gaopeijiaceae; genus UBA2589. Next base: position 75,419 of record CAZBHZ010000004.1, read on the forward strand.
GTCGACCCGGACTCTGGCTCCGTTCCATACCACGTCCTGCTCGATCTGGACCGGCGGGCTCGCCTCTTCCTGAACGACGCCGACACCGATGGCGGCCAGCATGGTCACCGCCGCGAACAGCCCGAGCGTGCTCGTCAGTGAACGACGTCTGCCAGTCGAGCGGGACCGGCCCCCGCCCCGGGATCTCGCAGGCTTCTTCCTCGAACCCTTCGTATGACGTGGGCTCACGCCGCTTCCCTCGTGATCGAGTTCCAGAATGCCACCGTTCGCGGAAGAATCACGGAGCCTCGGTCGACGAGATTCCGGATCCGGGCACCCGCGATCTCGCGGACGACGGTGTCGAAGTCGGACGGCATGCGCGCACGCCGCTCGGCCCGCCAGTCGGGAAGGAAGGCGCGTCCCGGCTCCAGAAAATCGGCCGCGTACAGCGCACATCCGAGACGGCCAAAACGCGGATCGCCGACCGTATGGTGCGCGACAGCAGTCAGGAGTTCCCCGTCCTCGACTCCGGCGATTCGAAGGCGCTCGGCCACGGCCGGACCGTGAAGGATCGGACCGGGCAGCCCCGCCAGACTCGGAGGAACGTGTGTCCGGAGCTCCTCAGGGTCCTCATCGCGCAGCAGATCATGCGCGAGGCCGGCGGCTCTCCAACGCCTCCGTTCGTCACCGGGAAGCGAAAGCTCCGACGCCCAACCGTCCATCAGGACGGCGACGCGATCCATGTGGGCAATGCGCTCCTCACCGGCGGCCATCCACTCGGGCGGGCGTCCATCGAGGAGGGCTTCGAGCAGTGCGTGCACGGTGAATGAGGGGGCGGTCCGGTACGAACCCGGATCGTAAACATATGACGTCGACGAACGATACGCGCTCAATGGCGCGGACTCCAGCTTCTTCTGTGGGGCCGGCTGATTAGCTTCGGAGATGGCGATCCGATGGGACTCCGTCCTCGTACGCGACCTGGCGCGAGAGCTCGACCGAGAGCTGCATGGCGCCCGTCTCCGCGCGATCCGGCTCGATGCGCGGACCCGGGAGGTGGTGCTGTTCTTCCGCGACCGCACGATGGTCTGGCGGCTCCATCCCGAGCGAAGCGGCGTCTGGGTGCGCGACCCGGTCGCACCTCAACCGGAAGACCTTCGGATACGGGCCCGGGTCCGCAGTGTCCGGGCGATCCCGGACGAGCGGATCCTGACCATGGAGCTTCAGAGCAACCGGGCCGGCCGTGGCCCGTGGACCCTGACGATCGAACTCCTGGGCAACCAGATGAACGCGATCGTGGCGGAAGGTCCGGAGCGAACGATCCGCCACGTGCTTCGCACGCGGGAGGGTGCACGCACGGTGAGGGTGGGCACGCCCTGGGTCCCACCCGACTCAACCGACAGACAATGGGTCGATGGCCGGGTCTCGGACGAAGAATGGCGGCTCCACTTCCTTCCGGTTCCTCCTCCCGACCGGCGTCGCGAGCTGCTCTCCACTACGGCATGGACATCACCCCTCAACGCCGACGCCTGTCTGGCGGACGCACCGGAGAGTCCCTTGAGCCAGGGCCTCGACACCTGGAGGTTGCTCGCGTCGGCCGACCACCCGATTCACCCGGTCGTACTGGAGACTGAGCGGGGCCTCCAACCGTACCCGCTCGCCCTCCCGGGTGTGGGGTCTCGACCCGCCGCAAGCCTCGTCGAGGCGATCTCGGCCTGTTCAGCCGCGTCCGATGACGCGTCTCCCGGAGCCCTGGCGATCGGACCCGAGCTCCTCGAGCGGCTCGAAAACGCGATCGCCACGGCCGAACGGCGAGTCGTTCGACTCACCGCTCAACTCGACGGCCGCGAAGATCCGGAGCGCCTCAGGGGGCTTGGCGACCTTGTCCTGGCTCGCTACGGCCAGATTCCGGGCGGTTCAGCATCCGTGACGCTCATAGACTTCGAGGGAAACGAGGTTCAGCTCGAACTGGATCCCGGGCTCCAACCACACGAGAACGCGTCGCGGTACTACGACCGGGCCGGCCGGTCGGAACGGGCCGCCGAACGGATTCCCCAACTGATCGAGGCGGCCGATCGGGAGGCCGACACGCTGCGAGGCCTTCTGACGTCAGCGCAGGAGGGGGCGGTCGATGCCGACGAGATTCGCCGTATCCTGCCTGCCGCCCCGTCGCGGCAGCGACGCGGTCCTCAGGGGCCATCCGCTCCGTACCGGCGCTTCCGGAGCAGCGGAGGCATCGAGATCCGTGTTGGGCGTGGGCGTCGTCACAACGACGATCTGACCTTCCGGCACTCTGCACCGAACGACGTTTGGCTGCATGCGCGTCACGCTGCCGGCGCGCACGTCATCCTTCGTTGGAGCGGATCGGGAGCGCCTCCGGCGCGTGACCTCGAGGAGGCGGCCTGCCTCGCCGCGCTGCACTCCAAGGCCCGCACCTCAGGGACCGTCCCCGTCGACTGGACCCTTCGAAAATACGTCCGCAAGCCACGCGGGTCCGCGCCGGGCTCCGTGGTGCCGGACCGCGTCCAGACACTCTTCGTCTCACCGGATCCGGACCTCGCCGAACGACTTGGCGCGGAAGAGGGCGAAGGCTCCTAGGGCGGTCAGGTCAGTCGAGCGCCGCTCGAAGCGCCTCGACGAAGCGCGCCCCGGCTTCCACTCCGTCCTCGTCCATGACGCGCACGAGCGCGCTCCCTACGACGACGCCATCGGCGACGGTACCCACCTCTCGAGCCTGCTCCGGGGTCGATATGCCGAAGCCGACGGCGACCGGAAGGCCCACCAGAGTGCGCAGCACCTCGACCTCTCCAGCGAGGTCCTGGCGTAGTTCCGACCGGGCTCCCGTGACTCCGGTCCGCGAGATGTAGTACAGGAAACCCGACCCACTCTCGGCGATATCGGGCACCCGGTCCTTCTCCGTGGTCGGGGCCACCAGCCGAATGAAGTCGAGGGGGCTGTCGGCCACCGCGTGCTCGAGCGCGGGATCCGCTCCGAGCGGAAGGTCGGTGAGGAGGAGCCCGTCGGCGCCTGCATCCGATGCATCGGCGAGGAACGCGTCCACGCCGTACCGGAGCACCGGGTTGAGATAGGTGAAGATGACGACCGGGGTATCCCGCTCGGACCGGAAGCGCCTGAGGTCGGCCAGGACGCCGTCGACGGTGGTGCCGTTCTGCAAAGAGCGGAAGGACGACTTCTGAATCGTGGGACCATCGGCGAGCGGATCCGAGAACGGAAGCCCGAGCTCGATGATGTCGGCACCAGCATCCGCCAGTGCACGCAGCACGGAAACGGTGGAGTCCGCCTGAGGATGGCCCGCCGTGACGTACGGAATCAGCGCAGCCCGACCGTCCTCCCGCCGGGCCGCAAAGACGGACGAAATCATGACAGCAGGTAATCGCTTACGCGGATCCCGTACTTATGCGGGTCGGTCGTCTTGATGATCTGGTGCCTCGGCCGACCCGTCGCCGGATCCGGCTCAGCCAGATCGATCGTCTTGTGCTCGGGGAGCGGAAGGCCGACCGGGTCGGAGATGACCCTCACTGTCGGCCGATGCAGGAAGTCAGGGTTCGGGTTGACCTTGGAGACCACGGCCAGCTCGTGAGAGTCGAGAATGACGAGGGTTCCGACCGGATACACGCCGGTAGCCGTGATGAGCACTTTCACGATCTGCGTGTCGAACCCCCGGGTCGGATTGTCCCGCATCTCCTTGAGGACCGCATCCGGTGGCCACGGCTCGTACTGGTAACTGCGGACCGACGTCCCGGCGTCGAACGCATCCGCAACCGCCACGATGCGGGAAAAGAGCGTGGGCTCACGGTTTCTCCGATTCGCGGGATACCCAGTCTGGTCGACTTTCATGTGATGCTCGTATGCCATGAGCATCTGGCGGTACGGCACATCGGCGAAGCCGTGCATCTGGAACAGCAGGAGCATGCCCTCCGTCGGGTGTTCCTTGAGCCGCGCCCACTCCTCGTCGGTCAGGCCTCCTTCCTTGTTGATGATGTCGAGAGGAAGCCGCTGCTTCCCGATGTCGTGGAACAGGGCGCCGAGACCCAGCTCGTAAAGCTGAAGACGATCCAGACCCAGACGCTGCCCGATGATCACGCTGAAGATCGAGACGTTCACGGAATGGGTGAACGTGTACTCGTCGAAGTCTCGCAGGGTCGTCATGGTGACCATCGACGACTCATTGGAGAGCACCTGGTCGACGATGCCCTGCACGGCCCGCTTCACCTTGCGGACATTGACCGCCTTCCCGATCCGCATGTCTGACATGACTTCCTGCGCGACCTTGACCGACTGGGCGTAGGTACGCTTCGCCGCGGTCAGTGCCTCCTCATCTTCCTCGGGTGATTCGATCTCGGTAGCGGGACGCAGGGAGATGTGGGTCACAGGAGCCTGAGCGAATCGTTCCTCGAAGCCTCCGTAGGGATCCTCGGGGTCTGCAGGTCGGAGGAGCATGGAGAGGAAGGGCGCCCACTCGTCCCGCGTGACACCGGCGACGATCTCGACGGCGCCGATACCATGGTCGTTGAGCGCGCGCGCGAAGGCCCCGAACGACGCGAAGTTCGTCAGGTCCAGACGCAGTCGCGTTTCATTGAGGAAGAAGAAGTCCCCGACGACCCTCACCTCCGCCGCGCCATCGTCCTCGAGAATACCCTCCACGAGCGCGTGCAACTCCGTCAGCCCCTGCTGCACGGTCTCGTTTTCGATCGGATAGAGCTTGAGGGCACTCAGGGCCCCGAAGAGCGCAGTCAGAAGCTTCCGCCCGACCTCCTGGTAGTTGAGCTCGGCCACCTCAATCCTCCTCTCGCAACGCACGATTCACGTTGCTGCGAACGACCGGATCATCGTCCTGCGTCGCCGTCTCCAGCGCGGAGCGTGCCCCTGGTGCGTCGATGCGCCCCAGGCCGAGAGCGGCGGCGGCGCGCATCTCCGACGACTCGCGTTTCCCGAGGAGCCCCTTCTTGTTGAGGAGTTCATCGAGTACCGCCACACCGGCTTCGCCCGCCGTCAGCCCGTACGCCTCGAACACCGCCACCTTCTCGGCGATGTCAGCCCGACGGATCTGCTTGCTGCGAATGACCGCCGCCAGCGATTCAGCACCCGGCGTGTACCGGAGCTCTCCGAGCGCCCTCGCCGCGGCGATCCGAACATCCCGCTCTTCGTCTCGAAGGATCGCCTCGAGTGAGCTCGCTACCGTCGAGGCCTTGATGGCAACGGCTGCCTCGATGGCGGCCAGTCGCACGAACGGCTCTGCGTGTTTCAGCATGGAGGCCAGCTTCACGGCGCCCTCCGTGACCTGCATCTGACCGACGAGGCGGGCCGCGGCAGCGGCCACGAGCGGATCTTCTCCGTCGAGGAGGTCGACGAGCGCGCCGCGATTCTGGTTCGCGATCCCCTGCACCGCCTTCCGGAGAACGATCTGGAGCTGCCTGTGCTCGACCGTCTCGGATTCACGCAGGAGCGGCTCGAGCGCACCACCCCGCAGGAAGGCGAGGAAGGACGAGAGCTGGGCGGGCGAGGCCAGAATCGTCCCGAGGTACAGCGCCTGAATCAGCTCGTGGATCGACTCCGGGGCACTGATGCCGTCGACGATCCGACGGCTCTGCGCGAGGCGTTGTTCGTCGAATACGCCCTGGATCGTCTCCAGGCGGCGCAGTTCCCTGAGCACGTTCGTCGCGGCGACGAGACCCCCGCGGCTGAGGAAGTTGGGGAGAAGTGTCTCGAGAATTCCGAGTATCTCGGACTGCCGCTCACGGTTGCCGGGCTCCTCGAGTCGGTCGAAGAGTCCCTTGAGGACGTCGGCCCGGGTATCCCGATTGAGCTCCTTCTTCGCCTCGGCCCGCAGGATCTCCATTTCTCTGGGGTCGAGCGCGTAGAGGGTCGGGTTGAAGTCGTCCTGACTCACGGACTGGGGTGCATCCGCAGCACCATCTTCAGCCGAATCCTCAGCGTCCTCCTGCGCTGCCATCTCTTCGTCTTCGGCCGCGAGCGCGGCTTGCAACTCCGGCCCGGTGTTCCCAGCGCCCGGCTCCGGAAGCGTCACGCCCTCGGCGAGCAGGTCGATGTACTGGTACTTCAGATACTGAAGCTCTTCCTCCCAGAGCACCGTGAGCAGGTCGTCGCCCTCGGGGACGAGCCTACGCGCCTTTTGAAGCACATCGAGAAAAGACTCGAGTTCATGGGTTTCGATTCCGGGGAGGAAGGTCACCTCCCGAACGCCGTCCTTGAAGAACAGGAACGCCAGCGAGTCCTTTCGGGTCTCCGACGCGTACACTTCGGACCCACCGAGGTAGATGTGGTCCTCGTCCACGGTGACTTCGAGCGTTTCGAGCTCACCCCACAGGGTCTCGAATTCCTCCCGGAGCGAATCGACGAAACGCTTACGCACCGGATTGTTCTCGTCGTAGAGCTGGTACGCACGGAACGCCTTCCCCAGAGTCACGAACAATGAGCGGACCTCTTCGACCGGGAGGGATTCCTCATCCCAGTCGAGGCCGTCGCCTCCTTCGCTCAGCGTACCCTCAGGGTCGATCAACGCGTCGTCCTCAGATGAGGCTTCCTCCGCCCTCGACCCTGGCGACGTGGCTCACGTCCTTGTCGCCCCGGCCTGAAAGGCAGACCAGGATCGGGCCGTCGACCCGAGACCCTTCAGCGAGAACATGCGCGATGGCGTGGGCGGTCTCCAGAGCCGGGATGATGCCCTCGAGCTCAGAAAGTGTGTGGAATGCCGTCAACGCCTGCTCGTCCGTCACGAAGGTGTACCGGGCTCGCCCCGAGTCCTTCAGAAACGAATGTTCCGGCCCGACCCCAGGGTAATCCAGTCCCGCAGATACGGAGTGCGCAGGCGCGACCTGGCCGTCCGAATCCTGCAGAAGATAGCTCAGCGAACCGTGCAGGACACCGGGCCGGCCCGCGACCAGAGAGGCCGAGTGACGACCGGTTTCGATGCCGGCGCCACCCGCTTCCACTCCGACCAGTTCGACGTCCTCGTCAGGGACGAAGGCATGGAACATGCCCATCGCGTTCGAGCCCCCTCCGACGCAGGCGACTACGGAGGCCGGGAGTCGATCGAGCCGTTCCAGCGACTGCGCTCTGGCCTCGCGGCCGATGACCGACTGGAAGTCTCGAACCATGCGTGGAAACGGGTCAGGGCCGACGACCGAACCGATGATGTAATGCGTGGAGTCGACGTTCGTCACCCAGTCACGAATCGCTTCATTCGTGGCGTCCTTGAGCGTGCGGGTACCGGATGAGACAGGGCGGACCTCCGCACCGAGCAACTTCATCCGGTAGACGTTGAGTGCCTGCCGCTCCACATCCTCCTCACCCATGTAGACGATGCACTCGAGATCGAACAGCGCACACGCGGTCGCAGTCGCGACGCCGTGCTGTCCCGCCCCGGTCTCGGCAATGATCCTCTTCTTCCCCATCCTTCGCGCGAGCAGTGCCTGACCGATCGTGTTGTTGATCTTGTGGGCGCCTGTGTGGTTGAGGTCTTCCCGTTTCAACCAGACGTCGGAATTCCCGGCGGCCTCACCCAGACGTCTCGCATGATAAAGAGGCGTCGGCCGGCCAACGAAGTCGGCGTTGAGTGCGTCGAGTTCGGACCGGAACGCGGGGTCCCGGGACGCCTCCACATAGGCGAGGGTGACTTCGTCGAGAGCCTTGATGAGGGTCTCGGGCACGTACCGACCGCCGAACTCGCCGAAGCGGTCCGTCTGAGCCTCACGGGTGTTGGTCACGAGTGCCTTCGATTCCGGGGGTTGTGCGCCGGACCGCGGTAGCCGTCCGTGCAGCCTGCATGAACGCCTCGACGAGGGCCGGGTCCTTCAGACCCGGCTCCCGCTCGATGCCTGACGAAACGTCTACCACGTCGGGGGCGAAGCGTGCCACCGCCCCACCAACGGAGTCAGGCCGCAATCCGCCCGCAAGAATGAAGGTGAGCGAGGACGGCAGGAGACCACCCACCTCGCGAGGATGCAGTTCGAGCGTCAGGCCGGCGCCTCCGATCGCACCGTCCCGCCATCCCTCGACCAGGATCCCGTCGATCGTCTCACCGAACTCCTCGACGACCCGCCTCACATCCTCGACCGAACGAGCCCGGATCGCCTTCCAGATCGACCATGACCCCAGCGCCCGAAGCGCCCGCGCGGTGTCGACAGACTCACCGCCGTGCAACTGGATGACGGACGCGTCGATCGAACGCCCGAGCACGGCACTCGTCTCGGCGGACTCGTCCACCGTGACGGCCACGCGACGCGCGGTCACCCCCGCGACCATCGCGCGAGCCGCACCCTCCGGCACGCTCCGACCAAATCCCTTAGACAGGACCATACCCACGTAGTCGGCACCCGCCTCCTGAGCGAACACGATGTCCTCGGTTCGCGTGAGACCGCAGATCTTCACCAGCGGTGCCGTAGCCGTCATGACGCGGCCACCCCCTCAGCCCCTCCGGGAGCGCCGGACATTCGGTACCGTCGCCAGCTCGCCCGCGGCTCTCGATGGATCGGCTACCGAGAGGATCGACTCGCCCACGAGGATGGCATCGACCCCGGCACGTCCGAGTCGTTGGACATCCTCGCGCGAGCGGATGCCGCTCTCGGACACGATCACCACCTCCGGGGGAACGGACTCGAGCAGCCGCTCCGAGGTCGCCAGATCAGTCGTGAAGGTGGCGAGGTCACGGTTGTTGATCCCGATCAGGCGTGCATCGATACGAAGCGCTCGCTCGAGCTCCGCGGCGTCATGGACCTCCACCAGCACGTCGAGGCCCAGGTCGATCGCGTCCCGGTGCAGCCGCCGCAGCTCCGCATCGTCGAGGATCCGAACGATAAGCAGCACGGCGTCCGCCCCTCCGGCACGAGCCTCGAGGAGGTGGAGTCGATCGAGGGTGAAATCCTTTCTGAGAATCGGGATCGAGGTCGCAGCCCGAACCGCAGCGAGGTCGTTGATCGATCCTCCGAAGTAGGTGGCATCGGTCAGGACGCTGAGCGCCGATGCCCCGGCACGCTCGTATCCGGCGGTCAGTTCCGCGGGGTCGAGGTCCGGCCGGATGGAGCCCGCCCCCGGCGAGCGGCGTTTGCACTCGGCGATGAGCGACACGAACCCGGGCCGGGCGAGCGCATCAGTGAAGCCCCGGGGCGCAGCGGCCCTCGCGGCGGCATCCTCCAGCGTGGCCGCGCGGTGCGCCAGAGCCGCGAGCTCCTGCCGCTTGGTGTCCACAATCTCGGCGAGGATGCCGGGAAGCGAGCGTTCTTCTTGCGTTTCGGGCAACGTTCGGGTACCCTTACTTCGGTTCCTATTCGGGCCCCCACCGGACGGAGGACGGCGACATGCCCCTCACCAAGCGCCAGAAAGAGATCCTGGACTACATCGAGTCGTTCATCGAGGAGCAGGGCTACGCGCCCAGCTTCGAGGAGATCGCTGAGTCCTTCGGGTACTCATCCCTTGCGACCGTGCACGAGCACCTGAGCAATCTGGAACGCAAGGGATACATTCGGAAGTCGTACAACGAGAGTCGCTCCATCGAGCTGGTCGGGCACGATACGGGAACCCCCGTGGTCGAGCTCCCCCTTCTTGGTGCGGTAGCCGCCGGTCTTCCGATCGAAGCGATCCAGGACACGGAGACCCTCGCGGTGCCGCCCGACATGGTCAGCCGTCGACGCGACAATTACGTCCTCCGCGTCGAGGGGAATTCCATGATCGAGGAGCAGATCCGGGACGGTGACTACATCGTCGTTCAGGCTCAGGATCGAGCCGAGGACGGCCAGATGGTCGTCGCGCTCGTCGGTGACGAGTCGGCCACGGTCAAGAAGCTCTACCGAGAGGCGGCGGGCCGGATTCGGCTGCAGCCGGCCAACCCGACGATGGATCCCATTTTTGTCGATGCCGCAGACGTGCGAATTCAGGGCGTCGTGGTCGGGGTCATTCGGAAGTACTAACCCGGAGGCGTTCCAGCGCGGCTGCGGCTGCGCCCGAATCAATCACGTCCTCGGCCAGCGAGACCGCGGCGGGCCAGTCGTCAGCGCGGTCGGCGACGAGCAACGCCGCGGCAGCGTTGAGAATCACGACCGTCCTCGGAGCACCTGCGTCCCCGGCCAGCACAGACGTCACCAACCTCGCGTTGTCCTCGGGTTCGCCCCCCGCGATGTCGCCAGCCTCGACAGGCGACAGACCGACGTTCTCGAGTTCGAGCTCGTAATCGCGCAATTCCCCGTCCCTCAACTCGACCACACGTGTGGGCCCGAGAGGACTCACCTCGTCGAGCCCGGGCGACCCGTGAACCACCATGGCCCGGAGGTGACCCAGCTCCTTCAGGGCACCGGGGATCAGCTCGAGGAGCGGGGCGTCCGCGACACCGACCACCTGTCGGCGCGCTCCGGCCGGGTTGGTGAGTGGCCCGAGGATGTTCATCACCGTGCGGATGCCTAATCCCCTCCGCACCGGGCCCACGTACCGCATCGCAGGGTGCAGAAGCGGAGCAAACATGAAGACGATACCGGCTTCCTCGAGAACTTCACCCATTCGTTCCGGCGTAAGATCGATGGTGACGCCGAGCGCTTCGAGCACGTCGGCGCTCCCACTACGGGACGTGAACGAGCGGTTGCCGTGTTTCGCGACCGGGACACCCGCGCCGGCGACGACGAACGCCGCCGCCGTCGAGATGTTGAAGGTCGTAACCGTTCCCCCACCGGTCCCTGCCGTATCGACCAGCACGTCCGGGTCGGACGAGGCGACCGGCACCATGGCAGTCCTGAGCGCACGCACACCACCGGCCACTTCGGAGGGGGCCAGGCCTTTGGCCCTCAGCCCGACAAGAAGGCCGGCCATCTGAATCTCGGTCGCACTGCCGTCCATGAAGCAATCGAACGCGGCCTCGGCCTCTTCGGCGGTGAGGTCGTGTCCTTCTGCCACGCGCTCGAGCAGGTGCGTGAGACTGCGTGCGGTCATGCTGCTGCCATGTAGAAGACGAAGGGCGGGAAAGGCTAATGACCATAAGGCTTTTCGGTCAATCCGGAATACGCCGGACCCGCCGGCCGCCTGGTCCGGGCCACGGCTTGGAAGGGGTGCGAAGCCCCGCTACCTTTTCGCGGTGGACGTCCCCGAATTCCTCCGTTTCCGCCTGACCGTCCACTACGACGGCGCGGCGTTCCACGGCTGGCAGGTGCAACCTGACCAGCGCACGGTCCAGGGGGACCTCGAAGCCGCCCTCTCGAAGCTGGCCGACTCGCCCCGCTCCGTGATCGGATCCGGGCGCACGGACACGGGGGTTCATGCCACGGGGCAGGTCGCGTCCGTCGACATGCCCGCCTCGTGGGATGCACCCCGGCTCATGAAGTCCCTGAATTCGGTCCTGTCCGACGACGTGTGGATCGAAACGATCACCCGGACATCCGCCGACTTTCATCCGCGTTACGATGCGGTCGACCGGACCTATCGCTACGAAGTCGGACTGACGGCAGATTCTGCGTCACCCTTCCACAAGCGCTGGTGCTGGCCTCTTGGTGGATCCGGCGGACGGCGGCCCGAGGTCGACCGACCACTCCTCGATCGGGCAGCCTCCGAGATCGTGGGGGAGCACTCGTTCGAGGGCTTCGCCAAGACGGGTCAGCCCGAGCGGGGTACCCGGTGTCACGTGTACTCGGCAGAGTGGAGCGACACCGATCTGGGGGTCCGATTCACCATCACGGCGGACCGTTACCTGCACCACATGGTGCGGTATCTGACCGGTACGATGATCGACATCGCGTGCGGTCGGCGCCCGATCGAGGATATGGCTAGATTACTCGCTTCTCCCGAAGAGCTGACCACGTCCCCGCCGGCCCCTCCCGAAGGCCTCTTCCTCCATCGGGTGAGGTATCCGGGGGACGACGCGACCAGAACCGACCCTCACTCTACCACCGAACGGACCAGGAGCCCCCTGCCCCAATGAAGATCTTCCTCGATACCGCCGACCTTTCGGAGATCAGACGCGCAGCCGATGCGGGCCTGATCGACGGCATCACGACGAACCCGTCCCTGGTCGCAAAAGTGGCCGACGGCGACGTGACCGGGATGTACCGGGAGATCTGCGAAGCGGTGGACGGCCCGGTCTCGCTCGAAGTCGTCGCCATCGATCGCGACACGATGGTCGAGGAAGGCCGCAAGCTGGCTGCGATCCACGAAAACGCCGTCGTGAAGGTTCCGCTGACCGAAGACGGCCTGAAGGCGTGCAGCGATCTCGTGTCCGAGGGGCACAAGGTCAATGTGACCCTCTGCTTCTCCGTCTCGCAGGCGCTTCTCGCGGCGAAGGCTGGCGCCACGTTCATCTCGCCGTTCGTCGGTCGCCTCGACGACATCTCCGGCGAGGGGATGCAGCTCATCGGGCAGATCCGTCAGGTCTATGACAACTACGGCTTCGATACCGAAATCCTCGCCGCCTCGCTCCGCCATCCGATGCACGTCGTCGAGTGCATGCTGATCGGAGCCGACTGCTGCACGTTGCCGCCGAAGGTGCTCTGGCAGCTCAGTCAGCACCCTCTCACCGACAAGGGTCTCGCCGCCTTCCTCCAGGACTGGGATGCCGCGGGTACCGCGATCTAGCGTGAAGCGCGGCGGCCGCCGGCTCGTCTTCACTGCATTCGCGGCTGCGGTCGCGGGTGCATGTGACCCGCACTCTGCTGCATCTCAGGCCGGGTCTTCGACCACGGTTGAGACGTCCCCGCGCGCGGGGGGACAGCCGGCGCCGAGTGCGCCTCAGTCGATCGACGAGAGTCGGACGACCGCGATCGTGCGCGCGACGGCGCGTGTGGCCCCCGCGGTAGTCAGCGTCAACGTCCTCCGGACCCGACGGATGCGCCCGCGGAGCATGTGGGAGAGCATGATCCTTCCTCCGGGCGCGCAGCAGCGCAGCGCCGGCTTCGGCTCGGGTGTGATCGTGAGCGAGGACGGTATCGTCATCACGAATGACCACGTCATAAGCGGTGCGTCCCAGATCAAGGTGACCCTGGCCGGTGGACGTGACCTGGACGCCAAGGTCATCGGGACGGATCCCGTGGCGGACATCGCCGTCCTGCGCATTTCGGGTGGCGACCTGCCCGTCGCGCCGGTCGGCACAGCCGAGGGCCTCATGATCGGAGAATGGGCGATCGCGATCGGCAACCCGCTCGGGAATTACGTCGCCGACAGTGAGCCGACCGTGACGGCCGGCGTGATCTCGGCGGTCGACAGGAACATCGCTCCTTCGTCGGAGGACGAGGGCTTCTACTTTGGCATGATTCAAACCGACGCCGCCATCAATCCGGGGAACTCAGGTGGGGCGCTCGTCAACGCCGATGGTGAGGTGATCGGGATCAATGCGTCGATCATTTCCCGGAGTGGGGGCAGTGAAGGGCTCGGCTTCGCGATCCCCATCGACCGTGCCCTCCAGATCGCGAACGACTTTCTCGAATACGGGGAGATCCGGCGGGCGTGGGTCGGGATCGACGTCGAGCCTGTCGAAGCCGATGCGTGGGGCCGAACGCGCGGCGTCCGCATCACCCGTGTCGCCGAGGGGTCCCCCGCCGACGAGGCAGCCCTCGAGCCCGGTGACATGCTTCTTCGCGCCAACGGCCGGCCACTCTCCGGCCCACTCGACTGGGAAGGAGTCCTGCTCGACCTTCGGGCGGGAGACGAAGTGGACCTGAATGTCCAGGGTCAGTCGCGCATAATCGGACTCGAAGCGGAGCCGTTCCCATCGACCACGGCGGCCCGTGTCACGCTCTTCCAGGACATGGAGCTCATCTCCGTGTCCCCCCAGATTCAGGGCGAGTTGGGCCTTTCGAGCGAAGCCGGCGCGCTGATCGCCGATATCTCGGCGGAACTCACCAATCGAACCCGACTGCAGCCCGGCGACGTGATCATCCAGATGAATCGAAGCCGGATTCGCAGCGCCGATGACGCCGCGGCCTTCTTCGACGCGCTCGCACTGACCGGTCAGCAGGGCCGCATCGTCGTCTACCTCGAACGCGACAACAACTACTACACGACCAGCCTGTACTGGAGGGGTTAGTTGGACCTCGATCGCTATATGCACCCGCTCTCCGACCGATATGCGTCGCGAGAGATGCAGCAGATCTTCTCCCCCGCCCGTCGCTTCGGGACATGGCGTCGACTCTGGATCGCGCTGGCCGAGAGCGAAGCCGAACTCGGACTCGACATCTCCGATGAAGCGCTCGAGCAAATGCGCGCCGCGGTCGATCAGCTCGATCTCGACAAGGCGGCCGAGTACGAGAAGCGATTTCGGCACGATGTGATGGCGCATGTACACCTCTTCGGTGACGACGCCCCGGCTGCAAAAGGAATCATCCATCTGGGCGCGACGAGCGCGTTCATCGGCGACAACACGGACCTGATCCTCCACCGCGACGCGCTGGAGCTGATCCGGGCACGCCTGCTTCGCTGCGTCGAGGCGCTGACAGAGTTCGCCCGAGAGCACGCCTCGCTTCCGACGCTCGGGTACACCCACTTCCAGCCGGCGCAGCCCACTACGGTCGGGAAGCGCGCGACACTCTGGATCCAGGACCTCCTTCTCGACATCGAGGAGCTCGATCACCGGATACAGGTCCTCCGGTTCCGCGGTGTGAGAGGCACGACGGGTACGCAGGCGTCATTCCTCGAGCTGTTCGGCGGCGACCACGACAAGGTCGACGCGCTCGACCTGGCCGTAGGCCAGCGGATGGGATTCGAGTCGACCTATCCCGTGAGCGGCCAGACGTACACCCGAAAGGTGGACTACGCCGTGCAGGCCTCCCTCGCCGGCGCCGCCGCCTCCGTCTCCAAGATCGGACACGACCTGCGGATCCTCGCCCACCTCCGGGAGGTCGAGGAGCCGTTCGAGGCCGAGCAGATCGGCTCGTCGGCGATGCCCTACAAGCGCAATCCGATGCGGGCCGAACGTATTTGTGCGCTGGCCCGACATGTCATCACCCTTTCGATCGACCCGGCGTTCACCGCGGCCACCCAATGGCTCGAGCGGACGCTGGACGACTCCGCAAATCGACGCGTTTCCGTCCCGGACGCCTTCCTCGCACTCGATGGCTGCCTGGTCCTGCTGGAGAACGTTTCACGCCGACTGATCGTGAACCCGGAGGTCGTTCGCAGGAATCTCGCCGAGCACCTTCCCTTCATGGCCACAGAGACGATCTTGATGCACGCCGTGTCGAAAGGCGGGGATCGGCAGGAGCTGCACGAGTCGATTCGACAGCATTCGATGGCCGCCGCGAGACGCATGAAGGAAGAGGGTGCCGATGCAGACCTGCTCGACCGTATCGCCGGGGACGACTCCTTCGGTCTTCGCGCGGACGAGCTTCAGGAGATGGTCGATCCGATGCGCTTCGTGGGACGGGCCCCGTCTCAGGTCGAGCGCTTCATCGAGCGCGCCGTCCTCCCGATCCTCGAGAAACACCGTTCCAACACCATGAACCTCGACGCCCCCACACTCCATGTCTGATCAGAACCTGGTCCACGAGTCGCAGCTGCCCCTGCCACTCCTCCACAGAGGAAAGGTCAGGGACGTTTACGAGGTGAACGCCGAAACGCTCCTCATGATCGCGAGTGACCGCGTCAGCGCCTTCGACGTCGTCCTTCCTCAGCCGATCCCGCACAAGGGAGAGGTCCTCACCCAGATCACCGCGTGGTGGCTCGATCAGCTGAACGATCAGCTGTCTCACCACCTGATCGCCGTGGACCCGGACCGCATCATCGCCCGTCACCCCGAACTGGCGGACACACGAGACCAGTGGGCGCGGCGCGCTATGCTCGTGCACAAGACCGACCCCGTGCTCGTCGAGTGCGTGGTGCGCGGCTACATCTCGGGCTCCGCATGGAAGGAATACAGACAGAGCGGCACGCTGGCGGGTGAGCCGCTTGCCGAAGGGCTCCAGGAGAGTCAGCGCCTCGACCCGGCGATCTTCTCGCCGGCCACCAAGGCTCAGCAGGGAGAGCACGACGAGAACATCACCTTCGGCCAGACGAAGGAGATCCTCGGGGACGAGCTGGCCAACCGCTTGAAGGACCTTTCCCTCGAGATCTACGGGTTTGGCCGCGACGTTGCCGAGAAGAGCGACATCATCCTGGCCGACACCAAGTTCGAGTTCGGCCACAAGGACGGTGAGCTCATGCTCATCGACGAAGTGCTGACGCCCGACTCGTCGCGTTTCTGGCCCAAGGAGAGCTACGGCATCGGAAGAGGTCAGCCCTCGCTCGACAAGCAGCCGGTCCGTGACTGGCTCGAGACCCTGGACTGGGACAAGAGCCCGCCGCCGCCGGATCTGCCGGACGAGGTCGTCCATGAGTCGTCCGAGCGCTACAAGGACGTCTTCAGGCGGCTGACGGGCACGGCACTCGCCGACTACCAGCCTCCGCTCTTCGGGGACGACCGTTGAAGATCGCCCGCGAGGGAATCCCGTTCGCTGCGGCGGGCGTCTTCCTCGCGGGCGCCTGCTTCGCCGGCTCCTGGCTCGTGGGCACGCCCGATGGCGCGAGCGAGCTTCACGCCGCACCGGGAGCAGCAGAAGTCGCACTCGCGCTGGCCGGTTGGACCATGGCCGCGCTCTCGGTCTTCGTGCTCTGGTTCTTCCGGAACCCCGAGCCTCGCATACCCACCGACGAGACACTCGTCGTCGCGCCCGGCCAGGGCAAAGTCATCCTGATCGAAGACGTCGAGGAGCCTGATTTCATTGCGGGTGCGGCCAAGAAGATCTCGATTTTCCTGAGCGTCTTCGACGTGCACGTTCAGCGCTCACCCGTCTCCGGAACCGTGGGTCACAAGGTGTATCGTCCGGGGACGTATGCCGTCGCGTGGGCAGACAAGGCGTCGGAGGACAACGAGCAGTCGTCGCTCGGGATCGTCACCGAACACGGGAGCGTCCTGGTGAAGCAGATCGCCGGCCTCATCGCGCGCCGCATCATTACGGATCCGGACGAAGGCGACCTCGTTGAGCGTGGACGTCGCTTCGGTCTGATTCGATTCGGCTCACGGGTGGATCTCTTTCTTCCGCCGCACTGGGAGATCCTCTGTTCGGTAGGCGATCGCGTCACCGTGGGTTCGTCCCCTATGGCGCGCATGCGCGCCGAGGAGGCCTGATGCCGGGACGCAGGCCGACCCTTCAGCGCGGGGTCATCATTCTCCCATCGGCATTCACGCTGGGGAACCTCTTCTTCGGCGTCTACGCCATGGTATCCGTGTCCCGGGGCGACTTCCTGTGGGCGGGATGGTGCATCATCATCGCGGGTATCCTCGACATGCTGGACGGGAGCGTGGCCAGGCTGACCCGGACCGGTTCGGCCTTCGGGGCGGAACTCGACTCTCTGGTCGACGCGGTCTCCTTCGGTGTCGCCCCCGGCTACATCATGTTCGCGCTCTTCTTCGCGGACGCGCAGTGGAGCTGGGTGCTCTCCTTCGTCTACATCACCGCCGTGGTCGTGCGCCTGGCCCGGTTCAACATCGAGCAGGGCGGCGAGGCGAAACGACATTTCCACGGCCTCCCATCGCCGTCCGCCGGCATGGCGCTGGCGTCGTTCTATCCGTTCAGCCAGACGAAAGTCTTCGCCACGTATCTGGCGGACCTGCCGTGGCAGCAGATCATGGGCGTGTCCATGGTGCTGCTGGCTGTCCTCATGGTCAGCCACGTTCCGTACGGAAAGGTCTCCAAGATCGGCCTTCGTACCGCCCGAGGGATCACGAACACCGTCATCATGCTGGTGGCGATCCTCGCGGCCGTCGCAGTGCCGGAATACTACTTTTTCACCGTGCTGGTCCTGTACATCGCATGGGGCTTGCTCAAGTCCGTGTTCCTGGGCTTCCTCGACCGCATTCCGAGCGGGGACCCCCTCCTCGACGAGGACGAGGGTGAGGCCGACGCGCGGACCGAGGTCCGTGACATGGACTACGGCGATCTGGTCCCCCAGAGGGCCATGCGTCTCAAACTCGATTCCCAACCCACCCCCGACCCCGATCACGGTCTGGAGGAACAAGCGTGAGTCAGTACCGTCTCGAAGTTCGTGTGAAGCCCCGCCCCGGACTTCTCGACCCCCAGGGCAAAGCCATCCACCATTCGCTCAACTCTCTCGGCTGGGAGGGCGTCAGTGACGTACGCGTGGGTAAGGCCATCTACATCGATATGGATGCCGAGTCGGCAGACGCCGCACTCGAGGCAGCCGAGGCCATGTGCCGCAAGCTGCTCGCCAACCCCGTCACCGAAGACTTCGAGGTCTCCATGGTCGGCGAACTGGAGGGTGCCGGCTCATGAAGGTCGCGGTCATCACCTTCCCCGGGTCGAACTGCGACTACGACCTGTACAAGGCGGCGCAACAGGTCGGTGGAGACGCCACCTTCATGTGGCATCGCGAGCGAGGCCTGGACGGGTTCGATGCGGTTCTGCTGCCCGGAGGCTTCTCGTACGGTGACTATCTCCGGGCCGGGGCGATCGCTCGGATGAGCCCGATCATGGAGGACGTGATCACCTTCGCGAACGCCGGAGGCCCCGTACTCGGTATCTGCAACGGCTTTCAGATCCTGTGCGAATCCGGACTCCTGCCCGGAGCCCTGATGCACAACAACTCGCTGAAGTTCGAGAGCAAGGACGTGCTGCTTCGGGTGGAGCGTGCGGACACGCTCTTTACCGCGGATTACGACGCCGGGCAGATCCTGCGCATCCCGATCGCGCACGGCGAGGGGAACTACGAGGCGGACGAGGAGACTCTCGAAGCCCTCGAAGCCGAAGGGCGCGTGGTTTTCCGCTACGTCAACGCAGCCGGCGAGACCAGCCAGGACGCCAACCCGAACGGTTCCTGGCACAACATCGCGGGCATCACGAACGAAGCCGGCAACGTCCTCGGCATGATGCCGCACCCCGAACGCGCCATGGAAGAGCTTCTGGGCTCAACGGATGGTGTGGCCCTCTTCACGTCCATGGTGGGAAGCCTCCAGACCTCATGACCAACCCCACAGCGATGCAGGTTCCTCCCCGAGAGGGTGACCCGGAGATCACCGACGAGGTCGTTGCCGACCACGGTCTTTCCCCGGACGAGTACGAACGGGTACAGCGGATCATGGGGCGGGACCCGACGTTCACCGAGCTCGGCGTCTTCAGCGCGATGTGGTCCGAACACTGCGGATACAAGAATTCGAAGCGCCTGCTTCGCCTCCTTCCCACCAAGGCACCGTGGGTGATTCAGGGTCCGGGCGAAAACGCGGGCGTCATCGACGTAGGTGACGGCTACGCGCTCGCGTTCAAGATCGAGTCACACAACCACCCGTCCGCGGTCGAGCCCTACCAGGGTGCCGCGACCGGCGTCGGTGGAATCCTGCGCGACATCTTCACCATGGGTGCGCGCCCCGTCGCGGTCCTGGATTCCCTCCGCTTCGGCGATCTCGACAGCGGCCGCGTCCGCTACTTGTTCGGCGGTGTCGTGAGCGGTGTCGGAGACTACGGCAACTGCGTCGGCATCCCCAACGTCGGCGGGGAAGTCCAGTTCGACCGCGGCTATGAAGGCAATCCGATCGTCAACGCGATGTGCCTGGGCCTCATGAAGCACGAGGACCTCATCACCGCATCGGCCACCGGCACCGGTTCACCGCTCATGGCTGTCGGTGCCCGGACCGGCCGCGACGGAATTCACGGCGCGACCTTCGCCAGCGAAGAACTCAGCGAGGATTCCGACGAGTCGAGCCGTCCCCAGGTCCAGGTCGGGGACCCTTTCACGGAGAAGCTGTTGCTCGAGGCGAGCCTCGAGCTCATCGCATCGGGAGCCATCAGTGGAATCCAGGACATGGGCGCCGCAGGAATCACGTCCTCGGCCTCAGAGATGGCCGGGCGCGGAGGCAGCGGTATCGAACTCGAAATGACCGATGTGCCGGTGCGCGAAGAAGGCATGACACCGTACGAGATCCTGCTCTCGGAGTCACAGGAGCGGATGCTGGTCGTGGCGCACCCCGGCCGGGAAGACGAAGTGCGGGCGATCCTCGAAAAGTGGGAACTCGAGGCCGAAGTCATCGGTCAGGTCACGGACGACGGAAAGTTCAGGATTCTCGAGAACGGGAACGTCGTCGCGGACATCCCGGCCCTCCCGCTGACGGAGGGATGCCCAACCTACGAGCGGGAAGGCATCGAATCCGAGGAGATCATCGCGCTGCGCGAGATGGACCTCAGCGAGCACCTGATCCCCGAAGGAGATCTTTCGAAGAGCTTCCTGCTACTGCTCGCTTCGCCGAACGTCGCGTCCAAGCAGTGGATCTATCACCAGTACGACACCACCGTCCGTACCGCGACGGCGGTGCGTCCGGGTGGTGACTCCGGCGTCATTCGCATTCGGGGCACCAGCCGCGGGGTCGCCGCGACCACGGACTGCAACGGGCGCTTCGTGTACCTCGAGCCCCGCACCGGCGCGATGGCCGCCGTGGCCGAGGCCGCTCGCAACCTCGTGTGCGTCGGAGCCCTTCCCACGGCGATCACGAACAACCTGAACTTCGGCAATCCCCTCAAAGCCCACATTTACTACCAGCTGCGCGAAGCGGTACTCGGGATGAGGGACGCATGCGGGGCGTTCGAGACCCCTGTGACCGGCGGGAACGTCTCACTCTTCAACGAGACCGACGGCAAAGCGATCTACCCGACGCCGGTCATCGGGATGGTCGGCGTGATCGACGACGTGTCGAAGATCACCCGGCATGCGTTCCGGAACGTCGGGGATGACATCGTCCTGCTCGGCACCAACACCGGCGAGTTCGGTGGGTCGGAGTACCTGTACGTGACGGCGGACCTCGTGGCCGGCCAGCCGCCCTCAGTGGATCTGGACGGTGAGCGCGCGCTTCAGCAGGCGGTGCTCAAGATGAACCACGAAGAGGTGCTCAACTCGGCTCACGACTGCTCGGAGGGCGGCCTGGCGTCAGCGCTCGCTGAGTGTGCGCTCGGGAGCGGGGAGTCACCGCTCGGCGTCGACGTCGAGCTGGACGAAGACCTGCGACCGGTGGTGTCCCTCTTCGGTGAATCTCAGGGCCGCATCCTCGTCTCATGCGGTCAGGAACACACCGACACGGTGCTGGCTATCGCGGCGCGATTCGATGTTCCCGCGGCGAAGATCGGTTCGGTCACCGACGGAGCGTCCGGTTTTTCGATGAAGGTTCGGGACGCCACGGTCTCGACCAGCATGAGCGACGTCGCCGACGCGTACTTCGGAGCGATTCCTGCCATCATGGACGCGCCGTCGGGCTCGGAGGCCTGACATGTGTGGTGTCGTGGGTATCAGCGGTGTCGAACACGCCGCTCAACAGGCGTTCCTGGCCATGTATGCACTCCAGCATCGAGGACAAGAGGCTGGGGGCATTGTCGCCTTCGACGGTGAGGAAGGAGCGCTTCACAAGGGCTCGGGCCTCGTCTCCGAGATCTTCGGGCCCGAGTCCCTCAAGGGATTGAAGGGGGACACAGCGGTCGGCCATGTCCGGTACTCCACTGCGGGGGGAAGCAACCCCGCCAACATCCAGCCGATCACGGCCCGGTACCGGCACGGAGACCTCGCCCTCGCTCACAACGGCAACCTCACCAACCAGCTGGATCTCCGTGCCTCGCTGGTCGAGGACGGGGCGATCTTCCGATCGTCATCGGATTCGGAAACCCTCGTTCACCTGATCGCGAAGTCGCGGGCTGAAACGATCGACGAGCAGGTAATGGACGCGCTTTCTCACCTCATCGGTGCGTTCTCGATGGCGCTCGTCGTGCGCGGCACCCTCTACGCCGCCCGCGACCCTCGAGGGTTCCGTCCATTGATTCTGGGCCGGAAGGACGCCGGCCACGTGGTGGTATCCGAGACGTGTGCGCTCGACATCCTGGGCGCGGACTATGTCCGTGATCTCGAACCCGGTGAGGTCATCCGGATCGAACGGGACCGGGTCGAGGTCGTAGGAACGCTCGACGCCGTCCCACGCCAGGCGCCCTGTATCTTCGAACTCGTGTACTTCGCTCGCCCGGATTCGGGACTGTGGGGAGAGTCCGTGGATCGAGCGCGCCGAGCCTTCGGGCGGCAGCTCGCCCGAGAGAATCCGGTGGAGGCGGACGCAGTGATCGCGGTTCCGGACAGCGCCAATTCCGCCGCCCTGGGATATTCGGAGGAGAGTGGAATTCCGTTCGAACTCGGCCTGCTTCGAAACCACTACGTCGGGCGCACCTTCATCAAGCCCGACCAGAAGGACCGCGACTTCGGTGCGCGGATGAAGTACAACCCCGTTCGGGATGTCCTCGCCGGGAAGCGAGTCGTCGTGGTCGACGACTCTCTGGTACGCGGTACGACCAGCCGGAGTCTCGTTCGAATGCTCAAGGCCGCAGGCGCGACAGAGGTGCATTTCCGCATCGGGAGTCCGCCGGTCCGCTACCCGTGCTTCTACGGGATCGACATGCCGACCAGGGGAGAGTTGATCGGATCGAAGCTCGAGATCCCGGAGATCGCCGAGAAGCTCGGCGTCGACTCCCTGGGCTACCTCTCGCTCGAAGGGATGGTCGACGCGGTCGCAGACGCGGGTCCGTACTGCACCGCGTGTTTCTCGGGGGAGTACCCCGCCCCGCTGGTGGATGTGGAGAAGGGGCTCGCGTCCGAGGAAGGACCGACGGCACGCCCGGGCGCCTGACCCGGGCTTTCCCGGCCTCAAGACCTCGCCGGGAACAGCCTGCCACCACTCGATCGACCTGCCGCGCTCGCGTCGGAGTGTTCCGCGCCCCACAATCTGCTTTGACCCCGATCCCCTGAGCGTTCCAGGATCCCCACTCGCTGCGAGGTATGACCATGCGCGCGTCGACTCTCTTCCGTGTTCGCCCGTTCCTGCTCGGCGTACTCCTTGTCATCGGCACGCCACCGCTCGTGTTCGCACAGTCCGTCGCCGAGGACCCCCATGTCGACGCTCAGATCGAGCTGTTCTCGAACTGGCTTGAGGGGCAGATCGAGATCCGTGGGCTTCCGGGCATCGTGGTCGGGGTCGTCTCGGGCGATGACCTGATCTGGTCGC
The DNA here is from genome assembly GCA_964492085.1 of uncultured Gemmatimonadaceae bacterium. GTDB lineage: Bacteria > Gemmatimonadota > Gemmatimonadetes > Longimicrobiales > Gaopeijiaceae > UBA2589. The sequence continues at coordinate 98,415 of CAZBHZ010000004.1, forward strand.
AGGGCTTCGGTCACGCGGATATCGAGTCCGACCGAAGGATGGACGTGGGCACTCGCTTCAGGATGGCCTCCCACAGCAAGCTGTTCACGGCGACGGCGATCATGCAGCTGCGGGAGCAGGGCCTACTCCGACTCGACGATCCCGTCAACGAGTATCTCCCGTGGTTCTCGTATCAGACCGCATCCGATGACGACCCACCGGTCACGATCGAGCATCTTCTGACCCACAGCTCGGGGCTGCCGCGCGAAGCGAGCTCACATTGGACGGACTTCGACTTCCCGAGTGCGGAGGAAGTCCGTGCGCTGATGTCGGATCGAGTCGCCCCCTTCTCGCCCGAAGTCCGTTGGAAGTACTCGAACCTCGCCTACACGATCGCCGGTATGGTCATCGAGGAGGTGAGCGGGATGAGCTGGGCCGACTACCTGCAGCAGAACATCTTCGACCCGCTGGGCATGAGCGCCTCGAGCGTCGACCGCCCCGATCCGTTGATGGCGACCGGGTACGGCCGCCGCATGCCCGACGGGTCCCGTCAGGTCTTCCCGTTCGTCGACGCCCGCGGAATGGCCGCTGCGACGGGGCTTACATCCACGGTGGAGGACATGGCCCGGTTCGTGTCGGCTCAATTCCGCGCAGGGGCTCGCGGCGACGACCGGCTTCTGAGCACGGCCTCCCTTCGCGAGATGCACCGAGTCCGCATGCTGGAGACGACCTGGACACGCGGCCAGGGGATCGGGTTCAGCGTTCAGAGACGCGACGGCACGCTCTATGTGGGTCACGGCGGTGGTTACCCGGGATACACCACGAACACGAGCATTCAGCTCGATTCAGAGGTCGGTGTCATCGTGCTCACCAACACGAACGACTCCAACCCTGCCCAGATCGCTCAGCAGCTCATGGAGACCGTAGGGCACGCCGTCGCGGACGCGACCGCCGAGGAACCGGAGACGGTCGCGTGGGATCCTGCGTGGGAGCGCTTTGCGGGCGTCTACAGGAGCCGGGGAGGTGAAACGCGGGTCCTCGTTCTGAACGGGCAGCTCGTATCCATGAATCCGTGGGCGAGCAGCATCGGTGCACCGACGCACCTCGAACCGGTCGGAGATGGGACCTTCCGCATGGTCGCCCCCACCGGGGGTGGTCCCGTGGGCGAAATCGTCCGGTTCGTCGAGGAAGACGGAGAGGTGGTCCGCATGGTCACTGGAGACTCCTACTCGGTTCGCGTTCGATGACCCGTGCCACTCGAATGACCCGGAGGGTCGGTGGACGCTGACGACCGCTTCATCGCCGACCTTCCCAAAGCGGAGCTTCACGTCCACCTCGACGGCTCGCTCCGTGCCACGACCATGTTCGAGCTCGGCGTCGAACGTGGCATCGACGTTCCGGCTCCGAGGGCGGACGCGCTCGAGTCGTACATGCTTGTTCGCGACGGGGCGAGTCTCGAGGAGTACTTGGAGCGCTTCGAACTCACGCTCGCGGTCATGCAGGACGCGGAGGCTCTCGAGCGGATCAGCTACGAGCTCGTCCTCGACCACGCGGCAGAGAACGTACGCTGGGTGGAGGTTCGCTTCTGCCCTCAACTGAACCGACGGGACGGCCTTTCGATCGACGAGGTTCTCGATGCAGCGCTGCGAGGAATGCGCCGGGCCGAGCGCGACGTCGCGGATACCGGCGGCCGCATCGACTCGGGGATCATCGTGTGCGGCCTGCGATCGCATACGGCCGACGTCACCACCGAGACGGCGGAGGCTGCGGTCGCGTACGCCGGACGAGGCGTATGCGGGTTCGATCTGGCCGGCGCCGAGGCCGGCCATCCTGTGTCCGCTCACCGCGACGCCGTGGATCGAGCGCATGCCGCCGAGCTTCCGATCACCCTCCATGCAGGCGAAGGCTTCGGGCCAGAATCGATCCGTCAGGCGCTCGATCTCGGCCATGCGCGCCGCATCGGTCACGGGACCCGGCTCCGCGAGGATCCTGCACTCCTCGCAAGAGTGCGTGACGAAGGAATCCCGCTCGAGGTATGTCTGACGTCCAACGTCCAGACCGGTGTCGTCGCGTCCGTGGCCGACCACCCGGCCCGCCTGTATCACCAGGCGGGTGTGTCGGTCTCTCTCGGGACGGATAATCGGCTCATGTCGGGCGTGTCACTCGCGGACGAGTACGCCCACGCGCGAGACCAGCTCGGCATGACCAGGGCAGAGCTCGTGGCGGTCGCACGCACGGGCTTCGAGCACGCATTCGCGAGCGAACCCGTGCGACGCCGCATGCTGGACGAATTCGACGCATCCGTTCCGGGCGCCGAGGAGAACTGACCTTCGACGCGCTGACGTCGCTCCGCCGACGAGGGGCTCGGCCCGGACCGAGGAGCTACTCGTCCGCCGCGAGCATCTCCTCGGCAAGATCCACGAACTCCTTCGATCCGATGTAGATCGGCACACGCTGGTGCAATCCGGTCGGCTGGATATCCCGGATGTCCGTCGTCCCGGTACTGGCACGTCCACCGGCCTGCTCCACGATGAAGGCCATCGGGGCTGCCTCGTACAGGAGTCGGAGCTTCCCCTCAGGCTGGGCCGTCTCCGCGGGGTACATGAAGAGTCCTCCCTGAAGGAGGGTACGATGAACGTCCGCCACCATCGAGCCGATGTAGCGAGCCCCGAAACCGCCTTCGTTTTTCAGGTGACGGACGAGCCCCTGTTGTCCCGAAGTCCACCGGGCGAAGTGCGCCTCGTTGACCGAGTAGACCTTCTTCGAAGGTTCGGGCATCCGCATGTTCGGATGACTCAGAATGAACTCACCAATCGAAGGATCGAGGGTGAAGCCGTGTACCCCCGCCCCGGACGTGTACACGAGCATGGTCGAGGACCCGTACAGCACGTACCCCGCCGCGACCTGCCTGCTACCGGGCTGAAGGCAGTCGGCGAGGGTCCCCCGCTCACCGTCCGTGCACTTCCTGTGGATGCTGAAGATCGTCCCGATCGAGACGTTCACGTCGATGTTCGATGACCCGTCGAGCGGATCGTAAATGACGACGTAGGGGCCCGCCGGGAACTTCTCCGGAATGGGGATGAAGTCCTCGTTCTCTTCCGAGGCCAGACACGCGACCAGACCCGTGTGGTCGAGGGCCCGATACATGACCTGGTCGGCGAAGACGTCCAGCTTCTGCTGGGACTCTCCGTGAACATTCTCCTCACCCGCGGCACCGAAAATGTCGACCAGTCCTGCCTTGTTGACCTCCCTGCCGATGACCTTCGCGGCAAGCGCGATGTCGGACAGGAGGTTGGTGAACGCACCCGTGGCGTCGGGGTGTTTCCGCTCTTCGTCGATGAGGAAACGGGAGATCGTGACGACGTGGCTTTGTAGCGCCATGGAGACCTGGATGCTCGGAGTGTGTTCGACCACATCAAAAGTAGCGCGGATGGGTCATACGACGGGAGGAATGCGGCCACGACGCCGCTCCGATCATCTGATCGGCGAGAAGTCGGTCGATTCCAGGTAGAGCCGCTCGAGCCCCGCAATCAACGGGCCATCGACGCGCGAGGCCTCGAACACCTCCTGCCACTCCGGATCCGCGATGAACGCCTGCCAGTTCGAGTCGGCAGCGGTCCGGGAGGGGTGAGCGAGGAGGTACACCAGCGTGTTCTCGGAGCCGGGCGCCTCCTGAGGAGTCCAGTACCCGACACTCGTCATGCCATGCTTGGCGAAGATTCGCATCGTGTGATCGCGAAAGCGTGACAGGAGCGCGTCGTGCTTGCCCTCCGCTGCCGTATACGTGCGCAGCTCGAACACCTGATTCGGTTGAGCGTCGGGGGGCGAGGCTCCAGCCATCGGCACGGTCGTTCCCACGACCAGACCCGCGAGAAAGGCGGCGGCGATACCGCAAATTCGGATCAGGCGTCCCATCGATGACCTCCTGGCAGATGTTCGTTCGCGTCGGAAGCTGCCCGGTCCCCTTCCCCTCCGCCAGCACTCATCGGTCCGTGGTCACCCGCACGTGTCCATCGGCGGACACTCGAAGCTTCACCGTCCCGTGCAGGTCGGTCCGGTGGATCCGGGCACCGACGTCGGCCAGGCGGGCCAGGACGAGTGGCGTGGGATGGCCGTACCGGTTGAAGCGACCCGATGAGATCAGGGCATGCCCGGGCCTCGTCGCCCGCAGGAAGGACGGGCTCGTGGACGTGAGACTCCCGTGATGGCCGACCTTGAGGATGTCGATGTCATCGAGTTCCTCGGCCAGGTTCTCCTCCACGTCCGTGTACGCATCTCCCGTGAGTAGGACATCCACGTCGTGCCAGGACACACGGAGCACGATGGATATCCGATTCGCCTCGGCATCGGGGCCCGCCCTGGACTCGACCGCGACGGCCGAGTCGGACGGGTGGAGTACCGCAACGGTGACACCATCCAGCTGGATACGCTGCCCAGCCCGGGCCGCCGTCCATGGAACACCGTCCCTTCGAGCTTCGGTAATCACGTCGGCATACACCTGCTTCCCCACGGGCAGGGAAGGATCGAGAACCCGCCCCACGCGAAACGAGCGTAGAACTCCGGGCACGCCTCCTATGTGGTCGGCGTCGGGATGGGTGAGCACGAGTAGGTCGATAGCCGTGACGCCTAGAGACCGAAGGGCTCGCACTACGGGCTGTGCCGGGATCTCGGCCTCACTCGGTGGCCCCGCATCGATCAGCATCCATGACCCCGCAGGTGACCGGATCGCGATCGCATCGCCCTGCCCGACGTCGATCATCCACAGATCGAGGCTGCCCCGCCCTTCAACCGCGAGAAGCGCTGGCCAGCCGAACATGCCGATGGCGACCGACATCATCATCATCCGGCGTCGTTCTCGAGCCCCCACGCCCGGGCGACGCGCAACCCAGAGGGCCACGAGTACGCCCGCCCCGCTGGCCAGCACGGTCGTGGAGGAGACCCAGACACTCGCGATCGACACGCCGGCCGAATGCCGCGCGACGCCCGCGAGCGCCTCAAGCAGCACGGACACACCTCCGGCCACAAAGGCGCCACCATCCGCCCAGACCGCGGAAAGCGCTACGGACAGCAGCGAACCGGGAAGCGCGAGACTCACGAGAGGTGTCGCGACGAGCGTCGCAGGGATGCCCAGGAGTGCGACACGTTGAAAGTGCCAGGCGACGAAGGGCAGCGTCGCGATGGTGGCCGCCACCCCCGCCGCCACCCCCGAGATCAGGACGCGAGGAACGCGGACAGCACGACCACGGAGGTTGCTGCCCAACCACATCTCGAGGGGGCGCGACCAGGCTACCAACCCCGCAGCACCCGCGAAGGAGAGCTGAAAGCCGGGGCTCGAGAGATCGCGTGGGTTCGCCCAGAGAAGTACCAGAGCGGCCGCACCCAGCGCTCCCCAGCGGCTCGGAGCGCGACCGAGGGAAACGGACAGCGACGTCAGCGCGAAGATCAGCGCCGCACGACACGCGGACACGGGAAATCCGATCAGCGCGACGTAGGCGGAGGTGATCGCTGCTGCGACCAGGCGCGTGCGCCGGCGCCCCCAGGGAAGCGCTCCAAGCGCAGTGGAGACCAGGCCGGCCACGAGTCCAACATGGAAACCGGATATGGCGAGCAGGTGCGCGATCCCCGCTCCGGCGAACGCGTCCCGGACATCTCGGTCGAGTCCTTCGGTTCGCGCCAGCGTCAGGGCGGTGACGAGCGGAGCCTGGTTGCCATAGAGCCGGTGCATCCTGCGAACCAGCTTGCCCCGAAGCCGGACCGCTGCCCAACGAAGATGCAGCCCGACCGCACGATGCCCATCGTCGACCTGCTCGATCGCAGTCGCCGAAAACCAGGGGCCGTTCCGCCCCCGCCGCATCTCACCGCTCACGCGTACGGGTCGACCTGCCTCGACGCCGCTCCATGCGGGGCTCGACGCTCTCGAGGGGCGCAGGACCACCGTCAGGGCACCGCACCCGTTGTCGCGCACCAAGCGAGCCCGGTCCGTCAGCGGTGGGGCCGTAAAGCGGCCCGAGAGGACCTCGGATGCCTCGCAGGCTGGCGGTGCCTCCGTGGTCGCAGCGGGTCCCGTACCGTATCCTGCCAGGGCACCGGCCGCCGCGGTCATCACCAGACCGGCTCGAAATGTGAGGGGACGGCGGGATGAGCGGATGGGCCAACCCGCAGCGCCGATGAGAACGAGAAGCGTCACCTGAATCGGCACGCTCAGGAGCCCCGCGGCCACCCCGGACCCATAGGCCAGGGCAACGCGCGCGATCGGGGCCACCGTCACCTCAGACGGCCCGCTCCGCGTTCATCACGTGGGTCGTGGGTCCTCCGGCGGATCGTCGGACTCGGGGAACAGGTCCTGCTGGGAGTGATCGATGAAGCGCTCCCGCTCCTCACGATCCTCTTCCGCGAGTCGCAAGCGGAGGATCCGGCGGACCTTCAGGTCAGACTGCACTCCGGCCACCAGCATCACCACCATCCCGACAATCACGCTGCCGAAGGCGACGACGGTGAGCGGCACGCCGTAGAGCGTTGCAAAGCCGAGGCGAAGCGTGACGCGGTGCCCGGAGTTGAGGGACGCGAAGAGGAGCGATGTCCCGAGCAGGACAGCAATGCCGACCCACCCGAGAATGCGATTCACACCGATGCCGTCACCAGGCGAGGGGCTTCGACTTCCGAGCCGACGAAGGTTGCCCCGGTCGTCCGCTCGAGTCTCGCGTGGGCGTAGGTACCGATCCGCGCCACGTCACCGTCAAAGACGACCACCTTGTTCCGCCGCGTCCGGCCCCGAAGCTGGCCCGCATCACGCCCCTCGTGCTCGATCAGCACCTCCTCGACCCGGCCGACCTCACTCGTGTTGATCTCGTTCTGGATCTCACGAGACACCTCGATCAACTCCGCGAGGCGGGCCTGAGCCTCATCCGGGTCGATGAAGTCGCCCTCGGGCAGGCGGGTGGCCGGGGTACCGTCCCGCAAGGAGTACTTGTACGTGAAGGCATCGTCGAACCGCACGGTCCTCATCAGCTGCAGGGTATCCCGGAACTCGGCGTCGGTCTCCCCCGGGAACGCCACGATGATGTCGGTGGATAGAGCGATGTCCGGGACCGCCGCGCGCACCATCTCGACCTTCTCAAGAAGCGTCTCGACCGTGTAGCGTCGCAGCATCCGCTTAAGGGTGCGGTTGTTCCCGGCCTGAGCGGGAAGGTGAAGCTGCTCGCACACGGCCGGCTCGGTCGCCATGACCTCCACCAGCTCCTCGTTCACGTCACGAGGATGCGGAGAGGTGAATCGAACGCGCCGGATTCCATCGACGCGAGCCACGCGCCGCAGGAGTTCCGGGAACGGAACGTCCTCCCAGATATACGAATTCACCGTCTGACCGAGCAGGGTGATTTCGGTGACGCCCTGCTCCGCCAGTCCGCGGACTTCCGAGAGCACCTCGTATGCCGACCGGTTCTTTTCACCACCGCGCACGTACGGGACGATGCAGTAGGTGCAACGGTGATCACATCCGCGCTGAATCGGAACCCACGCGCTCGGCCCGTCCGCACGTCGCTGCTCCAGCCCCTGGTAGTTCTCGTCCATGTCGAGCTGCAGAACCGCCAGCTGAGGACCACGCTTGCGACGCGCTCCGACGACTTCGATCCCGGACGACGACACCTGGTCCGACGAGGGGTCCGGATGGTCCGCCCCTGTGCCCTGGGCGCCGCCCATCTCGAGGCGACTCAGCGTTTCCGGAAGACCCCGGTACCCGTCCGGCCCCATGACGATGTCGACATACGGAGCCTGTTCGAGCAGAGTGCTGCCCATGCGCTGTGCCATGCAGCCCGTGACCCCGATCACCATCTCCGGACGGTCACGCTTGAGCCCGTTGAGCTGCGACACCCGGCCAAGCACCCTCTTTTCGGCATGCTCACGAATGGCGCACGTGTTCACCAGGACCACGTCGGCGTCCTCCGGGCGCCCCACGATGTCGTATCCAGAGCGCTCGAGGATACCCTCCATCAGCTCACCGTCGCTGATGTTCATCTGGCACCCGTACGTCTCGACGTAGGCGCGTTTGGAGGGCTTCGTGGTCATGCGGAAGGAAGTACAGGATCCCGGGGCGCCACAATATACAGATCGTCCGGATCACCACGCAGGGTTCCATGCAGGAGGACCGGGCGCGGGGACGACCGCATTGGCGACTCGATGCCCTCATTGACGACCCCCTCACGGCCCTGTCCGTCGACGCGAACGCGGAGGTAATCCTCGGTGAGGCCTGTCCCTCCATCGCCCTCCGGCACCACTGCGGCCTGCGAACCCGAGCGCCTCGCACGATAGGAGGCGCCGCGGCCCTGTGCGATCGTGCGGAGCTCGCGCGCACGATCTCCCGCGACTCGCTGAGGCACGGGCGACGGCAGCGTCTCCGCCACCGTGTTCTTACGGGGCGAGAAGGGGAAGACGTGGAGGTACGTGAACGGGAGTTCTTCGATGAGCTCCCTCGTCGCACCATGGTCCTCGTCCGTCTCACCGGGGAAGCCGGTGATCACATCAGCGCCGAGTCCGAGAGGGCTCACTCGCTCGGCGATCTCGAGCGCCCGCGCGCGATACTGCTCTCGCGTGTGCCAACGACGCATGAGACGCAGCACGGGATCGGCTCCACTCTGAAGGGGCATGTGCAGGTGTGGCGCAAGCCGGCCTCCGGACGTCGCCATCAAGTCGATGAGCAGGTCATCGACTTCCGTGGCTTCCACACTTCCGATCCGGAAGCGCGTGTCCGGCACCTGGTCCAGAAGAGCGGCACAGAGCCGCGACAGCGTCAGCGCGGGATCGAGGTCGATACCGTAGTGGCCGATGTGAATGCCCGTGATCACCAGCTCAGCGTGCTGCTCCGCCAGCAGTCGCGCCTCCGCCACGACCTCGGGAAGCGCACGGGAACGCGACGCCCCGCGCGCGAGACGGGTGGCGCAGAAGGAGCATTTTCTGTCGCAGCCGTCCTGCACCTTCAGCCAGCCGCGGGCCGCACCCCGCCGCGTCCGGAGAAGTTCCCCCCCCACCGGCTCGTGGTCGATCCGGTCCAGAGACGAGCGCAGGTGAATCTGCGTGAGCCCACCACCCCGTTGACGCTCGACGGCGCCGGCGACCTGCATCGCGTCGTGCCCGGCAATCACGTCCACCACGCCATCCATCGCACGGTAATCGCGCTCACGTAGAGCGGCCGAACACCCTGCGACAACGATCCGGACATCGGGACGCTCACGGTGGGCACGTCGAATGAACCGGCGGGCTTCGGCGTCAGCCTGATTGGTCACCGTGCACGTGTTCACCACCAGCACCTCGGCGTCCGTCGCGCCGGCGGCGGTCTCGGCACCGCGAGCTTCCGCTTCCTGACGCATCCGCTCGGTGTCGTACTGGTTCGCCTTACAGCCGAAGGTGTGATAGTGGACGCGCACCAGAAGCGCCGATCAGAACCCGGAGGTCAGGAGCGAGAGCGTCGCCCTCCAGAAGTTCTCGGTGAGGTTGGCGCTGCTGCGAAGGCCCCGCTCGATCGAGAGGTCGAGCCCGGCCAGGACGATACCCGCCGTCTCGTTGAGCACGAGGCCGAATCCTCCGGAGAACGTCCGCTCGGTGATCGCCTCGTCCTCGAATGCGAACGGAAGACCCACCCGCCGGAAACCGAACCGAAGCGGCGCATCCTTGCCCAGGAGACGCGCACGTGAGAGCTCGACGCCCAGCCCGAATCCGCTTCCACTGCCGGCAAAACCGGCGTTCAGTGCCCCCTGAGTATCCGACCAGTCTGCGAGAACGGCGCTGCCGTGCACGAGAACACTGGGTCCGACACTGGCGGTTGCACCGATACGGTACTGAACCGGAAGCGAGAAGCTGCGATCGGATCCGCGCGTCTCCTGCGAGGCGGTCCCGGTGAGCTGCGTCGGGATCTGCACACTGGCGGCCACCCGCACATTCTCCAGGTCGGCGGAGCCGCCGGCCGTGAGCGACCACCCCGTCCAAGACCACACGCCGGACTCGATGTAGGTATCGACGTTGGCCGCATCGGTCTCGTCGCCGTACGTGCGCTCGAGTGTCCGATCGAGGCTCCCGGCATACCGACCGATGGTAAGCCCTGCCGAATAGCGCTCCCCGAGCGCCCGTGCGAACCCAAGATTCAGGTTCGACACTGCGCCGTCCTGCACGAACGCGTCGGACGTACGTACGGGACCGTCGCCGAGGTCCGTCTCCCCGATCCGGGTGACTTCGTAGCTCTGATCGAGGAACGAGCCGATCTGGATCGATGCCATCCCGCCCAGGACCGGATACCCGATGCCCATGAGAGGGAACCGGTTCCCCTGGAAGCTCCCAGAGCGGTTACCGACCTCGGAGTAGTCAACCCAGCTCGGAGACGCCGCCATCACGCCTGTCGAAATTCCCAGGCGAGCAAGCGCTCCGGGATCCGTTGGCATCATCGAGCGGCCCGCGAGACCAATGCCGACGCTCCCCATCGCCCGGGCACGACCGTCGAGGGCCTCGACCGGCGTGCCGAGTCCCGCAGCGTTGAAAAGCGACTGAGCGTGGGCGGGCAGCGCACCGACCCCCAGCATCAGGAGGGCCGCCGCCGCGACTCTCGTCGTCGTCGTTGAGAACGTGGTCATGGCAGCTCCACCGGCGGTCCGATCGTGAGCACCAACTTGAGATACGGCTCACCCGCAGACTGGGGTCCCTCGAACGACGCGAAGGTGATGGAGAACGGCTCGACGACGGAGAGCAGAGCAAGCGTCTCCGGCGTCGGATTCCCGCTCGCATCGGTACCGCGGAGGCGATCTCGCGCGAATCCGGTGAACGGAATCTCGATCTCGAATCCGGGTGCCGATCCGAATGCGTCCGGTCCGACGGACCGGCCGAACGGGCTCACGATCAGAGAGGTCCCGAGGGGTGACTTCGGCATGGCCGCACGGTTCAGCACGGGTCGCACGTCGAGGCGGATCGAGTCCGTCGGCTGGAACGCCGCTTCGGTCGCCCGACTCGTCAGGACCAGAGCTGCGTAGGAAATCTCACCCGGCGTGAGCGTATGAGGGCAACTCACGACCGCGCAGAAGTCGGGAATCCCGTCGATGATCGCAGGGATGCCCACGTCGAGGATCGTACGCCATGACGGCGCACCCCCGATGCGGACCCCGTCCGGTGGCGGCTGAGGGAACGGACTGTAAATGAAGGTGGAACCGCGCGTGACTGCACTCAGCTCGATGATCGTGTCCGGGTTACTGCTCGGACGAGCGTCGAGCCGCACCAGCGCTCTCCGCAAGGCGAGGCGTTCGCCCGTGTCCAGTATGTCGATACGGGCGCCCACGCTCAGGTCGGTCGTGTCGGCCCACGCCGCCACCTGAGCGGAATCGAGAGCGAAGACCACCGTATCTCCCGCAGCGGGGTCCCAGACAGCCTGTGCGACCGGGACGACGGGGCCGCCTCCCGGCTCCGTCCACGGCCTTTGGTCGTTGATGGTGTCTACCGCGAAGTCCCAGGAGGCCGTCGTCTCGTCCCACTCTTCCGACGTCGCCCCGAGCGCGAGCGTGACGGGCGCTGCGTTGGTGCTCTCGATCGTGTCGAAGAACGCCACGAACCGCCCACCGAAAATCGTCAATGTCGAATCCGGTCGGGACGCTCCCGTCGTATCCTGAACCGTGGCCACGCGCGGGTATGAACCAATCCGCATGAGGGTCCGTGCGTCGAGCGTGCCGGCGAAGTCCTCGGCAAGCACGCCCCGACCGATGTCTTCTGCGGATCCGTACCCACCGAAGACCTCGAGATTCGACGCGAACTCGGACCACGGGATGAGGACCGTGACGCTGATCGGCGCACCCGGCAGCGCCTCGTCATCCAACGCGACCGGGGTCTGCTCTTCACACCCCGCGCCGAATACGGACACGAGGCCCAGGGCGGCGATGGCCATCCCTCGACGATGTTCACCCAAAACGCTCAAAGACCCGCTCTTCCTTCTGATTGAAGCGATGCTCACACGCACTCGTCCGTCCACACCCGCGGCAACCGGTCCGTCAGCCCCGTGAGCACCTCGTAGCTGATCGTGCCTGCTTCGGCTGCCACCTCATCCACAGTCCGTACAAGGTCTCCGTCCGAACCGATCAGTGTCGCGACGTCTCCTTCGCGTGCAGCTTCCACGTCGGTGATGTCTACCACGGTCACATCCATCGAGATCCGCCCGATGATCGGGACCGTCGTGCCGTGCAATATCGCACATCCTCGGTTCGAAAGGGCCCTCGGCAGTCCGTCGCCGTACCCGATGGCGAGGGTTGCCCAACGCTCGTCTCTCGATGACGTGTATGTGGACCCGTATCCCAGGGTCGTTCCCGACGGCACGGATCGCACAAGAGCGATGCGGGCGTGGAGCGACGCGACGGGCTCCGGCCTCGGCTGACCCGGTCCGATTTCGCCGCCATACAGAAAGATCCCCGGGCGAACGACGGATCGGGCGACCTCTGGCGCGCGAAAGACCCCCGCGCTGTTGAGCACATGCACCGCCAGCGGCGGGGCGTGCGCGCCCCGTTCGGAGACGATCATCTCGGCGAGCTCTGAAAAGCGACTCCACTGTTCCCGGACGGTCCGGTCGTGTTCGTCGGCCGAGTGCAGGTGAGTGTAGCAGCCCACGCAGCATGCGCCCTCCACGCCTTCGACGGCGACCGACAGCCACTCCGATGCCGCACGCCAGTCGAAGCCACTTCGACCCATCCCGGTGTCGATGTCGATGTGGTACTCGGCCGTCACGCCAGCCGCGCGAGCCACGTCGGCAAGGTGGAGCAGCGCGTCGACACTCGACACCGACAACTGGAGATCGTGGCGGACCGCCGGATCCACGTCACCTCGGGGTGCCGGACTGCAGACGACGATCCGACCCTCGACACCGAGCTCGCGAAGACGGATTCCTTCCGAGACCGCGGCGACTCCGAAGCCCCACGGCTGGAGAGGGTCGAGCGTGCGGACGACTTGCTCGACCCCGAAACCGTACGCATTCGCCTTCACCATCGGCAGCACCCCGGTACCGGGCGCGACCTGATCGCGGATACGGACGTAGTTGTCCCGCAGAGCATCGGCCCGCACCTGCACCCAGGCACGAGCCTTCGGATTCGTTGACATGAGGCCCGAAAGATGCCAGAAACAGGGCGCTCCGACGACCCCCAGGAGCAGCCATCGAATCCGACCCGCCCTGCGCCCGACCCGCCGGATCCATCGTCATGAACGCGCCCGACCCGCCCCACCATTTCCCCGGCCCCGGCACGCTGGATCGAGCACTGAAACTCGTGCGCTTCCTACGCCAGGAGTGTCCGTGGGACGCCAAACAGACCGCCGAGTCCCTGATCCCCCACCTGCTGGAAGAGACCCACGAGGTCGTCGACGCCATCCGCGACGGTGACGCGCATGAACTCGAGGGAGAGCTGGGAGACCTGCTCCTGAACCTCGCATTCCAGATCGTCGTGGCGGAGGAGGACGGCACGCTCGACGCCGATTCGGTCTATGCCCGCCTCGAAGGGAAGATGATCGCCCGGCACCCGCACATCTTCGGGGACGGAGAGCGGCAGAGCTGGGAGGAGATGAAAGCCCGCGAGCGCGCCGACGACGAGAGTGTCCTCAGCGGGCTCGCGAAGGGCCTGGATCCGCTCACCCGCTCGTATCGCATTCAGGATCGGGTCGCCGCGGTCGGATTCGACTGGGAGGATGCGAAGGGGGCGCTCGACAAGGCGGAGGAGGAACTGGGCGAAACATCAGAATCGCTCGGCTCGGACGACTTCGTCGAGGAAGTCGGGGACCTCCTGTTCGCGTGCGTGAACGTGGCCCGATTGGGCGGCGCGCATCCCACGACGGCGCTCGCCCGGGCCAATGCCAAGTTCACCCGGCGGTTCGAGGCTCTGGAGATCCGGGCCCGGAAGCGAGGCATCGATCTCGCCACCGCCGGACTGGCCGCACTCGACGAACTGTGGGACGAAGTGAAGTCAGAGGAGCGTCAGTAGCCCGCCTGCTTGTCGACGACGTTTTCCCACTCCGCGACCGGACGGTCGAACAGGAAGCGCTCGAGATTCCGCAGGATGAGGTCCGTCTCGCGTGCCCAGAAGCCCCGGGTCACTGCCGAGACGTGAGGTGTGATGATCACGTTGGGAAAGCCCCACAGTGGGCTGTCCGAGGCCAGAGGTTCGGTCGTGAACACGTCGAGACCCGCACCCCGGATCCGTCCCTCGGCCAGCGCCTCGATCATGGCGTCCTCGTCCACGAGACGCCCGCGGGCGACGTTCACGACGATCGCTCCGGGCTTCATACGGTCGAACGCCTGCGCATCGATCATGCCCCGGGTCTCGGGCGTGTCGGGAGCGGCCACCACGATCGCGTCACTCTCCCGGTATACCGCATCCAGTCCGGACTCGCCCCACACCATCTCGATCCGCGACCCGAGGACTCCCCCACCGGCCACGGGCTCCAGATTCGCCTCACCGGGCCGAGCAGGGGTGCGCTTCACGGCGATCACCCGTGCACCGAGTGACGAAACCCTACGAGCTACCTCTCGGCCGATCCCCCCGAAGCCGACGATCCCGACGGTCATCGACGAGAATTCCAGAAGAGGTGCGCCTGCGACGTAGAAGGGGGCTGTGGACCATTCCGACCGGCGCTGCGACTCCGCGGCCAGATCGAGGCCGCGGGTGAAATGGAGAAGCATGGCGAGGACGGTTTCCGCCATGGGCGGGGCATGCACGCCCGCCGAATTCGTGAAGACGACAGGACTTTCCATCATGGTCGGCGTCAGCGACGAGCCCACGCCGGCCGCCCCGGAATGAACCCAGCGAAGCTGCTTTCCAGCGCGTAGCAGCTCGGCCGGTATCCCGTACCCGAAGTAGACCTGCGCATCCGATACGAGGTTCAGGACGCGATCGGACACCCGTGCTGCCCCGTCTCCGGAGCCGTCCGTTTCCTCCTCGACCACGTCGAGGGTCCACGACGCCGGCAAAGCATCGCGAAGACGAGCCGGTACCCACTCGGGCATCGCCCAGATGGGACGCCGGTCCGTCATGTCGAGGACGGCTCGGGGCATCGCGGCTAGGGGTAGAGGCGGTTCATGAGACGCGGGAACGGAATCAGCTCACGGATGTGATGCCGGCCCGTGATCCACGCGACGGTCCGCTCCACGCCCAGGCCGAACCCGGAATGCGGGAAGGTGCCGTACCGACGAAGGTCGAGGTACCAGGCGTATGCCTCCTCCGGCAGCCCTTCCTCCCGAATCCGGCTCTGGAGGAGATCCAGGTCATCTTCCCGCTGGCTCCCTCCGATAATCTCGCCGTACCCCTCCGGCGCGAGCAGATCGTCGCACAGCACCGTCCGAGGGTCGTCCGGATTCTCCTTCATGTAGAAAGCCTTGGCCTCCTTCGGATAGTCGTGGACGAACAGGGGCAAGTCGTGCTCTTCCATGAGCATGGCCTCGTCGGCCGCGCCCAGATCCCGCCCCCACTCGACATCGGAGCCGAGTTCCTGAAGCCGTGCGACCGCCTGCGTGTAGCTCATCCGCGGGAACGGCGGCTTCACCCGTTCGAGCAGCGTCGTATCGCGCTCGAGGACCTTCAGCTCTTCCTGGCACCGCTCCAGCGCTCGTTCGACGATGTACGACACGAACTGCTCCTGCAGTTCCATGTTTGCATTGGAGTCCGCGAAGGCCACCTCCGGCTCGACCATCCAGAACTCTGTCAGGTGCCGTCGGGTCTTCGACTTCTCGGCGCGGAACGTCGGGCCAAAGCAGTAGACGCGGCGGAATGCCGGGCACGCCGCCTCCACGTAGAGCTGACCCGTCTGCGCCATGTACGCCGAATCACCGAAGTAGTCCGTCTCGAAAAGCGTGCCTGCGTGCTCGCCGATGGCGCCGGTCAGGATCGGCGTGTCGATACGGACAAAGTCGTTCTCGTACATGAAGTCGTGAATCGACTGCTGGACTTCGGCGCGGACCCGAAGCCCGGCGCGCTGCATCGAAGAACGGAGCCAGAGGTGCCGGTGGTCGAGAAGGAAGTCGACTCCATGCTCCTTCGGCTGAATCGGGTACTCGTCCGCACCCGACAACACCTCCACCGCCGTAACGCCGAGTTCGTATCCGCCGGGGGCCCGAGCATCCTCCTTGACCTCGCCGGTCAGCGCCACCAGGGACTCCTGGGTGAGCGACTGCTGCATGTCCCAGGTTGCGTCGTCGACGTTCGCCTTGAGGAGGACACCCTGCAGGACGCCGGTTCCGTCTCGCACGACGGTGAACGCCACCTTTCCGTGCCCACGGGTCGCCTCGACCCATCCACGGACCGTGACCTGCTCCCCGACGTGTTCTCCGAGTTGTCTGATCTCCGCCATCATCGTGCTGCTTCGTGATCTGAGGGGCCGCGCCGGGTCGACCCCCCGGCGCGCGGCAGGACAATGCACAGAATGCGCGGCAAGGGGAAGCGGCTCAGCCTACCTCGTACATGGCGAGCCGGTGCTGATATCGTGCGTGCAGGTGCTCCCGGATCCGCTCGTGATCCGGGTGTGTCAGCTCGGGATCCGCGGCTACGATGGCACGAGCCTCACGCTGGGCCTCGACGAGCAGGTCCTCGTCCACGAGCAGATCGGCGAACCGGAGCGCCGGGTCACGGCCGTGCTGCTGGCTCCCGAAGAGATCTCCTTGTCCCCGGATGCGAAGATCCGCCCGCGCCACCTCGAAACCATCGGTGGTGTCACGGAAGACCCGAAGCCGCTCGAGGGCGTCTTCTCCGGGCTCCGCGATCAGGATGCAGTGGCTCTCGGCCGCACCGCGCCCCACGCGCCCCCGTAACTGGTGGAGCTGAGACAAACCGAAGCGCTCGGCGTGCTCGATGATCATCACGCTGGCGTTGGGCACGTCGATCCCGACCTCGATGACCGTCGTCGCCACGAGCACGTCGAGATCTCCGGCAAGGAAGTCTCGCATGACCCGATCCTTTTCACTGCCGGATAGCTGTCCGTGAATCAGGCCGACTCGCTCGTCGATGAAGACTTCGTTCGTGAGTCGCTCGTACTCTCGCGTCGCCGACAGCAGGTCGACCTTGTCGGATTCGTCCACGAGCGGATAGACGATGTAAGCCTGCCG
Organism: uncultured Gemmatimonadaceae bacterium; assembly: GCA_964492085.1. Lineage (GTDB taxonomy): Bacteria > Gemmatimonadota > Gemmatimonadetes > Longimicrobiales > Gaopeijiaceae > UBA2589. The sequence continues at coordinate 115,489 of CAZBHZ010000004.1, forward strand.
TCCCGATGCGATCTCCGAACGTACGAAGTCGTAGACACCGGATCGCCGGTCGGGCGCTCGTAGCGCCGTCTTTACCGGTGTGCGACCCGGTGGCATCTCGTCGAGCAGGCTCAGGTCCAGGTCTCCGTACAGCGCCATGGCGAGTGAGCGCGGGATCGGTGTGGCGGACATCACGAGCATGTCCGGCGTCGGACCGTCACCTTCGAGCAGCGCCATACGTTGTTTGACGCCAAAGCGATGCTGCTCATCGATGACGACCAGACCGAGTGCCTCGAAGGTCACCGACTCCTGGATCAGCGCGTGGGTCCCGACGACGAGCCGCGCGCGTCCGGACTCGATACCAGAGAGCGCCTCACGCCGCTCCGCGGTGCCCAGCGAGCCGGTGAGGAGCGTCACCTCGATCCCGAGCGGGGCGAGCATTCGGGCCATTCCACGGGCATGCTGCTCGGCGAGGATCTCCGTTGGAGCCATGAGGCATGCCTGATGACCTCCCTCTGCGGCGAGAAGCATCGCGAAAACGGCGACTGCGGTCTTCCCGGCACCGACATCGCCCTGGAGCATGCGATTCATGCGCTGAGGCGATGCCATGTCCGCGTAGATCTCGCGAAGGGACCGGGCCTGGGCGTCCGTCAGCTCGAATGGAAGCGATTCGTGCATGGGTCGGATCAGCTCGTTCGAGCGATGGTGTGCGATGCCGGGCCGATCCTCCATGGCCTTCCGTCTCGCCTGCGCCTGGACGAGCTGCAGGAAGAACAACTCGTCGAAGGCCAACCGGCGGCGCCCCCGCTCAGCCTCGTACACGGTACCGGGACGATGCAGCGACGTAAGCGCGTCCCGGAGTGACGGAAGGCCGTGCTCGACCTTCATGCGGGGGGGCACCCACTCGTCGTCATCCGCCCACGTGAGCATCTCTGTGAGGTTCTTCTCGAAGACCCCCCTCAGCACCCACTGCGGCACGTCTTCGGACGCGGGGTAGGACACGAAGATCATCCCCGGTTCCTGCTCAGCGGACAGCGCGCCCTCACCTCGCTCGGCCGTCGAGGCACGCTCCAGCACCGTGTATTCGCGCGGCTGGAGCTGCCGCCCATGAAAGAACTTCACCTTTCCCGATACCAGGAGCGTGTCTCCCTCCCGAAGCTTCCGGTCGAGCCAAGGCTGCCCCGGCCAGGCAACCGTGATCATCCCCGAATCGTCCTCGAGGACCGCCTGGAAAATCCTCAGTCCTCGACGGGTCGGGATCACGCCCTTGCTGCGTATCCGACCGACGACGCTGACATCCATGCCCACCTCGAGGCGGCCGATGGGCTCGACCGTGGACGCGTCGTCGTAGCGGCGCGGAACGTGGTACAGCAGGTCACGCGCCGTCGTGACGCCAAGCCGGGCGAAGGCGTCGGCGCGCTTGGGGCCGACCCCCTTCAAGAATTGGATCGGGCGATCGAGGTGCGAGTAGGTCACCCGAACACTGCGTCGACAAACGTGTCGACGTCGAACGCTTCGAGATCGTCCAGTCCTTCGCCGGTGCCGATCAGCTTCACGGGGATCCCGTACTCCTCACGCAGCGCGACGACGATCCCGCCCCGTGCGGTCGAGTCCATCTTCGCGAGGATGATGCCGCTCACGTCCACAGCCCCGGAAAAGGCCTCCACCTGACGGACCGCGTTCTGGCCCACGGTAGCGTCGAGAACCATGAGCGTCTCGTGAGGGGCGCCCTCGATACGGCGACGTACCACACGATCGATCTTGGTGAGCTCTTCCATGAGGCCACGGTTCGTGTGCAGACGCCCTGCCGTGTCGACGAGCACGACATCGATCCCACGCGCCTCCGCGGCGTCCAGTGCATCGAAGGCGACCGCGGCCGGATCCCCGCCCTGCTGGCCCCGGATGAAGTCTGCGCCGATCCGGTCGGCCCACATCTCGAGCTGCGCGACCGCACCCGCCCGGAACGTGTCCGCCGCCGCGACCATGACGCTCCGACCTTCGGAAATCAGATGGTGAGCCAGCTTCGCGACGGAGGTGGTCTTTCCGACTCCATTCACCCCGACCATGAGATAGACCGTCGGACCACGCGCGGCCGCACGGAGCTCCCCCTCCTCACCTGCAGCCAGAATCTCGGCGACCTCCGCCCGCAACGCGTTCGACAGCCCTTCCTGATCACGCGCCTTACCGCGTCGGAGAACCTCTTCCGCGCGATCCGTGAGGCGCAGGGTGGCCGGGACACCGAAGTCCGCGGAGAGAAGTCGCTCCTCCAGTTCCTCGATCGACGCCGCGTCGATCCCACCGGCCATGACCCGAACGTCGGTGAGCGCAAGATCGACCACGCGCTTCCAGAGTCCTTTCTTCCTCTCCGGCTTCTTCTTGAAGAGCCTCGCCATGAACCGTCCCTCAGCGCAGCCCGCTGCGGCGACGGCCGATCCACTCGCCACACAGCAGTAGAATCAGGAGCAGGTAGGGCCAGGGCGATGTTCGAAGCGGCCGCCCCGGCGCGTCTGTGGCAGCGCCCATCGCGGCGGCCTGCAAAGGCAACTCGGGCGCCTGCGGGGCCGGCAGCATCTCGAGCGAGCCGCGCGCGACGTCGAAGCGGCCCTGTGAAACCGTGTCACCCTGCTGGCCCAGAACCGAATACTCGTACGAACCCGGCGGAAGCGCGGGTGTCGATGCGGTACCGGTCCCCGTGACGGTCGTATCCGTCAGCACACCGTCGCTACCCTCGACCAAGAGCCGAAGCGATGTCGTGTCACCCACCAGACTCCACGAGACGTTCTCCCCCCGGGCGACGACCCACTCCGCCGGGCGCGGCTCCGCAGCGGCCACCTCCTCGTCGGCAAGTAACCACCCCACGATGCCCGACCAGACCCTGCGGTACGGCTCTCGACCGTGATCGCGCATCGCCCACCGCCAGAACTCCGACGCGAGCGCGATTGCGACACGTCCCTCGGGCCGATCGACGAGGCCGAATACACTCTCCGGCGCACCCGCGCCGCGCAGCTGGACATGCAGCGGAGGGAGCGAGGAGCGCACGTCAGGGACCATCACGCCGCCCAGGGGCGGAAGCCCCTGTAGATCGATGCCCGCCAGCGCACCGGCGATCGGTGACGTCGGCACATCCGGGGAAGCGTACCACTCGCCGGGGGTCGGCTGCCCCGTTGTGAGGCCCACCGCCGCTGCCCCCTCGGCGTCGGCCGGAAGCACCAGACGCCGCCCCGGACGGCCGGCGATGATCGTCATCCAGGGATCCGCATCACCGCCGAGGCCGTGCATCACGAGCACCGCCGCGTCCGAGGCCGCCATACGCACGGTGGCGGAGTCCACGGGGACACCCCGGTCAGAGGTCGACCCCAGCCTCACGTAGCGGTCGGGCCCCACCCGCAGGTAGCCGACCGAGGGGAGCCCCGTGACGTCTTCGAGCACCGGCAGAAGATATCGAGGCTCCCAGTCCGGCACCGCGGAGACAAGGACGAGAGCACCAGCCTGATGGCCGATGTTGGCATACGTGACCCCTTCATCGTCACTCGAGAAGCCGTCCGTGTCCGCATCGGCGACGCGTGCCACATACCGTCGGCGCCCACTCTCCGAGGCGGCGGGGAGTTCGAGCGTTACAGTGGCACGAAGGCCGGACGTCGGTGCGACCGTCTGCCCACGAGCCACAACCTCTCCTTCCTCGAGGATCTCGATCGAGATCGGTTCACCGGCCGTGCCACCGAAGACTTCGACCTCGGCCTGCGGTCGTTCGTCGGGCTGCAGTACGTCGGTCACCGTGATCCGGGCGATTCCGACGTTCCTCGTCACCCGGGACAGATCTTCGAACTCGACCGACAACGGAAGGTCCTCCACCGCGGACCGGATCGCGACCCCGTCCGTAAACCGCAGGTCCGACAGGACCCGGACCTCACGCGCGCCCGACTCGGCGGCGGTCCGGAGCGCAGGCGCCAGTTCGCTGACGAGCCCTTCGAACGATCCCTCTTCTTCCGGAACCACGGGGGCGATGGCGCCGTCACCGAAACCAACGACGGTCCACCCCTGGGCGGCGAGTTCGCGCGCCCGCTCGGCAGCGCCCTCGGAGGGGGCAACGCCGTCGTCGCCGGTGGCGGTCATGCTCGCGGACGCATCCAAGAGCACCCAGCGGTCGGAATCCGGTCCCGATCCACCGGAGGGAAGCCGGGGGTCAAAGAGAAGAAGCAAGACGAGGACCAGCGTGGCGGACCGGACCACCGCGAGCCGACGAGTAGCCGGCACGGCGAGTTCAACGCGGAGGTAGATCCAGAACGCGTACGACGTCAGCGCCCCGGCGAGTATCAGAAACAGCAGGGCGCGGAGGATGGGCGAACCCAAGGTGGCGTCTACGCTCCTCCGCCCTGCTGCGACCCGTCAGGCGCCGGACCGTCTTCAGCGTCGGCCACGAAGGTGCGGACGGGCCCGAGCCTCGGAATCGTCTCGAGCAGATCGTACCGCCCCGTCATCTCGGCCCTCCAGCGAACCATGTTGTCGGAAGGCACCGGATCTCCGGCGGGGAGATCCACCGAAAGCGGATCGAACTGGCGACCATTCTGCAGCATCTCGTAGTGGAGGTGCGGCCCCGTCGCGAGTCCGCTCATGCCCACGTACCCGATGACGTCGCTCTGGTGCACCCGCGTCCCGAGGCTGACCCCGCTCCGGAAGCGAGAGAGGTGCGCATACCGCGTCACCCATCCGTTCGGATGCCGGATCTCGACCGTGTTGCCGAAGCTCCCCTTCGGACCGCGATGGATGACGACTCCATCGGAGGTGGCCATGATCGGCGTCCCGCTGTCCGCGGCGTAGTCGATGCCCCGATGAGCACGGATGGTGTTGAGGACCGGATGCCGGCGACCACTGGAGAAGCGGCCGGAAATCCGCCGATACGACAGCGGTTTGAGCAGGAAGGCCCGGCGCACCGACTCTCCGTCCAGGTCGAAGTAGGATCCTCGACCGTCCCCGTTCGGGTCGAAGTAGATCGCATGGTAGGGCGTGCCACTGTTCACGAACTCGGCCGCGAGAAGCTTGCCCGCTCTCATGGAGCCGTCCGGCCGCACCTCGCGTTCGAAGGCGAACCGGTAGTGATCACCCGGACGGATCTGTCTCGAGAAGTCCATCTGCCACTGGAAGACGTTGTCCAGATGGTCGATGAGCAGATTACGATCCTCGAAGGTCAGCGACGTCAGTTTGTCGTTGTCGACGACCGAACCCCAGAAGGTCTCGGTGATCTCACCGGTCGCATAGATCGTGTCGACGAAGATGGGCGTCTGGATGAGCTGCGAATTCCACCCCACGATGTCCCGGTCGAGCCGGACCGTCTGGTCCTTGCTGACGGCCACGTCGACACCTCTGAGTTCCTCGGTGTCGGGGAGGTAACGCAGCGTGATCTCGGTCCGCTCCCGCAACCTGCGCGGATCTGCGTGCTCCTGAAACGCCAGGAGGAGTGCGGCCTGATCGTTGGCGTCGATCGCCTCGTACAGCAGACCCCCGAAGGTCTGTCCGCGGCCGAGGGCGTGCACCTCGACACGCTCCGCCGGCGGGACCCACACGGTCTCGAGTGATCCGACGTCCGGCGTCTCCATCATGCACGCCGACAAGAGGAGCATCGCCGCGGCGATCCCCCCTCCTCGAATCCTCGATCTGACGTCCCGCTTCACCATCGACTCCTCGCGCCTGCCCGGTGGAAACCCTGGAGCCCCGAAGGCATCCGGACGGTCAACTGCCCGGCGGACGTCTCCGCCGGACAGTCAGTCGCCCGAGGCCGAACTGGAGCTAGGGATCCAATTCAGTCCATCTGGCGACGAATGAACGTCGGAATGTCCAACCCTTCGATCTGCTCCCGGGACACGACCCGCTCCGGGAACCTCGTTAGCGGGAGCACTGGCTCCGAGCCCCCACCGCCTACCGCGACCCGCTTCTCGGGAAGCTCGACCGGTACGCTGGGTGCCGGCGGCTCGAGCACCGGTTGGACGACCTCGGCCGCCGGCTCAACCGGCTGAACGGGCTCGACCTGGACCGGCTGCGGGGTCGGGGTCTGCATGAGAGGACGTCGGAAGTTGCCCGAGATCACCTTATCGTCGTTCTCGGAATCGAAACCGGTCGCGATCACAGTGACGCGAATCTGGTTTTCGAGCTCCGGGTTGTGAACGGCACCGAAGATGATTTCGGCCTCGTCTCCCGCCTCTTCCTGGATAATCGACGAAATCGTCGTAACCTCGTCAATGGCGAGGTCCATGCCTCCCGTGATGTTGATCAGGACACCCTGAGCGCCCGCGATCGACACATCATCGAGGAGCGGCGACGAGATCGCTTCCTGTGCGGCTTCCTGAGCCCGGTTGTCTCCCTCACCGAAGCCCGAACCCATGAGCGCGGGGCCACGCGCGGCCATCACCGTCCGAACGTCGGCGAAATCGACGTTCACCTCCCCGGTGACACGGATCAGGTCGGAGATGCCCTGCGTTGCGTTGAGCAGGATCTCATCGGCCTTCTTGAGCGCGTTCTTGAACGACGTGCCCTTCGGAACCACGGAAAGAAGCCGGTCATTCGGCACGAGGATCATCGTGTCGACGGCACGGCGCAGTTCGGCGAGTCCCTGCATCGCCTGACGTTCCCGCTTCTTGCCCTCGAAGGAGAAGGGCTTGGTCACCACACCGATCGTGAGTGCACCCATGTCCCGGGCGATTTCGGCCACCAGAGGGGCTGCACCCGTACCCGTTCCACCACCCATGCCCGCCGTCACGAACACGAGATCGGCGCCTTCCAGCGCACGACGCACCTCCTCCTCACTCTCGGCGAGGGCCTGACGCCCGACCTCCGGGCGTGCACCAGCACCCAGCCCGCGGGTGAGCTTCTTCCCGATCTGAAGCGTGATCTGGGATTTCGAGTGCTTGAGCGCCTGCCCATCCGTGTTCATCGAGATGAACTCGACGCCCTCCAGCTCCTCGTCGATCATGCGATTGACGGCGTTCCCGCCGGCTCCCCCCACGCCCACGACCTTCATGCGCGCGTTCGCGATCGGGGTCTCTTCGAATTCGAAGATCATCATGTTCTCCTCCCTAGCGGAGATTTGGTACGACTGCGACTAAAAGAATTCCTTCAACCACACGCCGAGCTTGGTGACGATCCCGGAGGTCCGGGTCGATGCACCTCGACCGGTTTCTGCAAAGCGATCCGCGCCCCACAGCGCGAGGCCCGCGCCGACCGTAAACCGCGGGCGAGCAACAACATCCGCGATCCCGCTGAGCCCTTCCGAGGGCACACCGAGACGCACGGGTGCCGCGAAGATCTGCTGGGCGAGTTCCACGATCCCGGGGATGGCGGCGCTTCCACCGCTGAGGACGATCCCGGCCCCGAGCTTGTCCAGGGCGCCATGGTCCTGAAGCTCGCCCTGAATGATTCCGAACATCTCGTCGAGGCGCTGCTCGACGATGTGTGCGATCAACTCGCACGCGACAGACCGCATCTGGTTCGGCGACGGGCCCGGCAGATCGACCGTCTCTCGCGGATCGACCATCTGCGCGAATGCATGTGCGTGATGCTCTTTGGCCCGCTGCGCCTCCTTGTACGGCACCGCAAGTCCGCGCATCAGGTCCTGGGTCAACGTGGCACCACCGAACGGCAGGATCGCCACGTGGTGGATCTTCCCTTCGTAGTACGCTGCGACATTGGTCGTCTGAGCACCCATCTCGACCATGGCGACGCCGACTTCCTTCTCGTCTTCCGTCAGGACCGCGCGAGCGCCCGCGAGCGGCTCGAGCACAAGCTCCTGCACGCGGTATCCGGCACGATTCACCGCCTTCGTGATGTTCGCCGACGCCGTCACCTGGCAGGTGACGAGGAAGACCTCGCTCTCGAGTCGCACGCCCGACATGCCGAGCGGGTCCTTGATGCCGCCCTGATGATCGACTCGATACTCCTGAGGAATCGCGTGCACCATCTCGCGGTCGGGTGGGAGTGCCACCGCTCGAGCGACGATGTGAACGCGCTCCACATCGTCTTCGGTGACCTCGTCTTCGGTGATCGCGACGACACCCATGGAGTTGGTGGCCCGCACGTGATCGCCGCCGATCCCGGCATAGACACGGTCGACGGTGGCACCGGCCATCAACTCGGCTTCGTTCATGGCGTTACGAACGGACTCGGTCATCTCGTCGATATTGATGACGAGGTCACCGCGAAGACCGGAGGTCGGAGCCTGCCCCACACCAAGGATCGTCAGACCCGGGCGGCGCGGGTCACCGACCACCTCACCGATGACGGCGCAGGTGTGGGTGCTCCCGATGTCGAGTCCGGCGATCAGATTCGAGCGCATGTCATCGGCCCCCGGCCGAAAAGGTTGAAACGGAGGAGCTGCCCGGCGTCACCCGAATGACGACCTGCTCGGCAAAACGCAGGTCGACTTCGGCCGGAGGGCGACCCGCTCCCTCCTGCATCGCATGACCGAGGGCGGACTCACCCTCGCGGATGCGTGAGCCCGTCGTGTGGATCGGCATGATGAAATCGACGTCGGGGCTCTGAAGCCGCACGGCCACGACCCCCTCGGAGTGCCATCGGATGGTCGAGATCCGATGTGCAAAGTCCTGATGAGTGGCCGACAGATGCTCGAGCTCGGCCGCGAGGGACCGCACGTCTTCCGGGAAGAGTGCGGCGTCCTCGGGAAGCATGCGCTCGGAACTGATGATAGGCAGGTCGAGGCGATAGAGGGTCGGGTCGATCGGCAGGCGGAACCCTTCCGCATCGATCGGCTCGAGAACCGGTGTGCCCGCCAGGGCGACCGGTGCGCGCTCCTCCACCCGCACCAGGAGACGACTCGGTACGCGACGCCGAATCTCGACCGCGCGGACCATCGGATCCGCTTCGATCCGATCGCGCCAGATGGAGGCATCCCCCCAGACCGACGCGAAGGAGCCCAGGGCGAGACGCTCCACGACCGCGTCCTCGCTGAGGATCTTGATCCCGGTCACTTCGACGCTCCGTACGGCGAAGACCTCGAGTTCTCGAACGGCCTCGAGCAGGCTGGGGCCCCAGTACGCCACAGGCCCGAGCACAATCGTGAACGCCAGAGCCTTCAGCGGCCCTCTCAACGTCGGGCTAGGCATGGGCGGGTTCCCTCTTCAGTGCCTCGAGGAGCATGCCGCCCGTCTGCTCGATGGAGCCGGCCCCGAGGGTCACGATCACGTCGCCCGGTCTCGTGTCGGCCGCGACGGCAGACGCGAGGGGTGCGAGGGCTTCCACGTACGACACATCGCAAGCGCCAGCCTCGGTGACCGCCGTGACGAGCGTCTGGCCATCGATCCCCGGGATCGGAGCTTCGCGCGCCGGGAAGATGTCTGTCAGCCAGACCTTGTCCGCGATCGCCAGCGCCTCGCCGAAGCTCCGTGCGAAGTCCCGGGTCCGCGAATACAGGTGAGGCTGGAAGACGGCGATCAGCCGGCGCGCCTCGTACAGGCCACGCGCGGCGCGCAGCGCGGCGGCGATTTCCGTCGGATGGTGGGCGTAGTCGTCGATCACGATCGAGCCCCCCGCCTCACCGACCAGCTGGAATCGACGGCCCACGCCGAGGAAGCCCTCCAGCGCCTTGAGGATGTCGCCCCAGTCCGCACCCAACGCACGCGCCGCCGCAGAGGCCGCCAGGGCGTTCAGCAGATTGTGGCGCCCACCCATGCGCAGCCTCAGCTCACCGACCTCGACCCCCTCTTCCCACACCGTCGCGTGGGTCACACCGTCTCGAACGTGCATGTCGGTCGCGCGGAGCATCGACCCGGCCGACGTCCCGTAGGTGTACCCACTCGGTCCGATCGTCGAGAGCAGCGAGGCGGCTCCATGGTCGTCCGCGCAGACGACGACGCGACCGCCGCCCCGAACGCCCGCCAGGAAGTCCAGGAAGCCCTGCCGAACACCCTCCAGATCACCGTAGATGTCGAGATGGTCGGCTTCGAGGTTCGTGATGACCGCGACATCAGGGGACAGGGTAAGGAACGATCGATCGTACTCGTCGGCCTCGACGACGAAGACGTCACCGGCTCCGTAGCGAAGATTGCCTCCCCACTCCGTCACCCGCCCGCCTACGAGTCCAGTCGGGTCCATGCCCGCTTCGGCCAGCACTTCGGTCGCCATGGCGGTCGTGGTCGTTTTGCCGTGCGTACCCGCGACGCCCACGACCCGGCCCTGCGCGACCCACGTGCCGAGTGCTTCGGCCCTTTTCATCACGATGATGCCGGCCCGCTTCGCGGCCATCACTTCGGGATGGTCCTGCGGAACGGCAGCGGTGACGACGAGGGCCGCGGCATCCTCGACGTGAGCCTCGTCGTGCCCGACCGAAACCGTCGCACCCAGAGCGGCGAGCGCCTGGAGAGACGGACTGTCCTTCGAGTCGCACCCGCTGACCTTACCCCCACTGCGCAGAAGGAGCTCGGCGAGTGGATACATCCCCGCGCCGCCCACACCCATGAAGTGCACAGGCCGGTCCGCCGCGAGAGCCCGCAGATCGAGGCGCGCCTTCATGCGGCCCTCCTCATGGGAGGGAGCAGCGTCGCAACGTCCCCTGCGATCTCTTCGGTCGCGCGCGGATGCGCCCGCTCCGACGCACGTGCGCTCATCACCTCGAGCGCCCCGGCGTCGGCCGTGACCGACGCGATTTCCTGAGCCAACCGCGACGGCGAGAGCTCGTCCTGCGGGATCACACGTGCTGCGCCCGCATCCTCGAGAGCCCGGGCGTTGTACATCTGGTGATTCTCGGCAGCGGTCGGCAGCGGTACGAGAATCGCCGGGAGCCCCTGGTTCATCAGCTCCGCCGTCGTCATCGCCCCGGCACGGCTGACTGCCAGATCGGAGGCTGCGAGGGCGCCCGGCATGTCCTCGATGTACGGCAGCGCGTGGACCCACTCGGGGGAGCCGACCCCATCGAGCGCACCGCGCACACCGGGGAAGTGCTTTCGCCCCGTGGACCAGAGGAAGTGGAGCATCTCGGGGCGATCGATCGTACCCTGAGTGACCTGAGTCACGTACGCGGTCAGCCCCTCGTTCAGCGCGAGCGAGCCCTGGCTTCCGCCACTGACGAAGGTCAGGGTGACGTCTTCCGGAACCCCGAACGCACGACGAGCCGCGGAGCGCGCCATTCCGGAGCGAGAGCGTACCGGGTTTCCGCTCACGACACAGCGCGGTCCGCCGATCGGGAGACGACCGATCGCCTCCGGATAGGCGACGTGTACCCGCATGGCGAAGCGTGTGAGCAGCTTTGTTACGGCCCCCGGTACGGAATTCTGCTCCTGCAGCACCAGGGGGACGCCCATGAGTCCCGCGGCGATCCCCGCAGCAGCGCCGGCATACCCTCCCGTCACGACCACGACCGCCGGCCGCATGCGCAGAAACAACCCTACGACCCGTACGAGACCAAGCGAGAGGCCACCGAGGGCGCGTACGAGGCTGATCGGTCGACTCCGATCAATGCCGTGGACGGGAAGAAGCAGGTGGTCCTCCGCCCGCTCCGGCAGGACACGGGCCTCGATGCCCCGCCTTGCGCCGACGAACACCACGTGCACGTCCGGGCGTGCCTCACGAAGCGCGTCCGCGATGGCGAGGGCCGGGTAGAGGTGTCCACCCGTGCCTCCACCGGAGAGAACGACCACGGGACCCGAGGCGCGCCTGGCGTCAGACATGGGCCGCCTTCCCACCCGGAGCAGCCCGGGCCACTGAGATCAGGATGCCCAGCGCGATCAGGGTGACGATCAGGTTGGAGCGACCGTACGAAATCAGCGGAAGGGCCAGCCCCGTCGCCGGAGCGAGAGCCAGTCCGACAGCCATGTGGAGCGTTGCCTGGACGGCGATCAGGCTCGTGCATCCGATGGCGAGCAGCTCACCGAAGAGATCCGGAGCGCGGCTCGCGATCCGGAAGCCGACCAGTACGAGGGCCGTGTAGACGGCCACGACCAGCACGATCCCGAGGAAGCCCCATTCCTCGCCGATCATGGCGAAGATGAAGTCGTTATGGGCCTCCGGCAGGAAGCCGTGCTTCTGCTGCCCTTCCCCGAAGCCCACGCCGTACACGCCCCCGGAACCGAATCCGATCAGGGATTGCTTCACCTGATATCCGGCGCCCGCCGGGTCGGCGAGCTGACCGCCGAAGACCTTGATCCGCTCCCAGCGGTACGGAGCGCGAAGCAGGAGGTACAGCAGCGGAGTGACCAGTGCGCCCAGGAACACGAAGTGTGCGACCCGTGCACCCGCGGAGAAGACGATGACGATGCCGAGCGTGGCGACGACCAGTGCCGTCGACAGGTCGGGGGCCATCGTGACGAGCCCGATGACGAGCCCCCAGACGGCGAGGAACGGCCCGAGGCCACGCCGGAGGGACTTGAAGTGTGGCACCTTGCGGACCGCCATCGCAGACGACCACACGATGATGGCGATCTTCGCGACCTCGGACGGCTGGATCGTGACGCCCAGGCGAAGCCAACGGCGAGCGCCATTGATCTCCGGCGCGATGCCGTAGGTCCAGGGAAGCACGCACAGAATCAGCATCCCGACACTGCCGATGACGAGCGGCCATGCCAGAAGCGCCCAGTAGCGATACGGCATCCAGGCGCAGAAGACGAGCAGTGCGAGTCCCACGATCGCGCCAGCTCCCTGGCGCACGACGTAGAACGTGTCGGATACCCCCTGACTGAGCGCGAACACGGAGGACGCGCTGTACAGGGTCACGAGGCCGAATGAGAGTACCAGAAGCGTGAGGCCCATGACCGCCGCGGCTTCCCACCCCCTCCCGAGTCCCGAATCGGGGAGCCGGGCCGGTCCGACCGGAGCGATATCCATCGGCCGGGCCATCCTCATGCGACGGCCTTCGCGAGGCTCGTGAAGTGCCGACCCCGATGCTCGTAGCTCTCGTACATGTCGAAGCTCGAGCAGGCAGGTGACAGCAGCACGGCGTGGCCCGGCTCGGCTACGGGGAGAGCGCGGGCGACGACGTCTTCGAGCGAGCCTTCCACGAGTCGGAGCGAGGGGGTCGACCGGAACGGGTCGACCGCGTCGGTCGCGTCGTCGACCGCGATCCCCAGAGCCGAGCTCAGTTCGTCGATGGCGCGCGGCCCGGCAGCTCCGTACCCGATCACGACGCGCACGTGGTCGCGGACCGCGGCAGCGAGCTGACCGAAGTCCTCGCCCTTGTCCTTCCCGCCGAGGAGGAGCACGACGGGACGGTCGAGACTGGTCAGTGCGCTGAGGGTCGCGGCAACGTTGGTGGCCTTGGAATCGTTGATCCACAGCACGCCGTCACGCTCGACCACGGGCTCCAGGCGATGAGGCAGGGCCCTCGCCGACCCGAGACCCGCGGCGATGCCACCCGACCCCGCGCCCGCAAGGCGCGCCACGAGGGCCGCGGTCAGGGCGTTCTCGACGTTGTGGGCGCCGAGGAGAGGAAGATCGATGCGCGGAAGAAGCGGCTCGATCTCGCCACCTAGGCGGAGGGTCAGCTCGCCGTCCGAAACGAAGGCGCTGCTGTCGGGGCCTTCGCCGAAGAAGTACCGGCGACCCCGCGCGTCACCCGCGAGTCGTTCGACCTCGTCGTCTCCCGAGGGGAGAACCCAGAGACTCTCGTCCGACGCGTGGTCGAAGAGCCTCGCCTTGTCCCCGTAGTACGCCTCGACGGAGGGGTATCGGTCCAGATGATCCGGAGACAGGTTCGTCACGACGCCGATATCCGGTCGAAACGTCTCCACACCGGCGAGCTGGAACGAGCTCATCTCGAGCACGATCCAGTCCGGCGCGTCGTCCATGCGCGCGAGATCCGACGCGGCAGGGGCGAGCCCTCCCCCGACGTTCCCGCCAGCGGCGGAACGGATGCCCGATGCGTGGAGCAGATGATTCACCAGAAGCGTCGTCGTGGTCTTTCCATTGGTGCCGGTAATTCCGATCAGTGCACCAGTGAAGAACCGACAGGCGAACTCGGGCTCTGAGATCCACCGAACTCCTCGCTTGGCGAGACCTCGGAGCACAGGAGCGTCCGGCGGTATGCCGGGGCTGGTGACGACGAGGTCGGCATCGACCATTCGTTCGAGGTCGTGTCGACCCAGCTCGATCTCGACTCTCTCTCCGAGGTCGGCTCCACCAGCTGCAACTGCATCATCCGTGCGCGAATCCGAGACATAGACATCTCCTCCCTTTTCAGCGGCCAGTCGTGCGGCGGCGATTCCGCTCGCACCCAGGCCGATGACAGCCACGTTCATTCCAGACAGATCCATCAAACCGCATTCCCAAAACGCTTGCCCGCAGCATACCCGCTCACCGGATTTTCAGTGTGCTGAACGCGACCATCGCGAACAGGACGCCGATAATCCAAAAGCGAATGACGACCGTGGTTTCGGACCAACCGAGCTTCTCGAAGTGGTGGTGGACGGGGGCCATCCTGAAGACGCGCCTCCCCTCTCCGTGCCGCCGCTTCGTGTACTTGAACCACCCTTTCTGCACGATCACCGACAGCGTTTCGAGCACGAACACACCGCCGACGATCACAAGCAGGAATTCGGCCTTGAGGAGGATCGCCATGACGCCGAGCGCCCCCCCCAGAGCCAGCGACCCGGTGTCGCCCATGAAGACGTCGGCCGGGTACGAGTTGAACCAGAGAAAGCCCAGCGCACCGCCGGCGAGCGCGAGGGCGAAAATCGTCAACTCCCCTGCCCCGGGCAGGTAGAAGAAGCCGAGGTACTGCGACGTGTCGATCCGGCCCGCGATGTAGGCGAAGATGCCCAGCGTCGCGGCCGCGATCGCGGTGAGTCCAGCCGCCAGACCGTCGAGGCCATCGGTGAGGTTCACCGCGTTGGACGAGCCCGAAACGACGATCCCGGTGAACAGAATGAACACCGGAACCGAGAAGGCGGCCGCGACGTCTGCGAAGAACGGCACGGTCGTCCAGGTGGTCGGGTGATCGGAGATGGGGTTCCAGACGAGGAAGGCGCCCAGGGCAAGCCCGAAGGTCCACTGCCCGACCATCTTGTAGCGGGCGACCAGCCCCCTCGTCTTGCCCTGTACGACCTTGAGGTAGTCGTCCAGGAAACCGATGGCGCCCATCCATAGGAGCGATACGAGCGCCAGGATCGTGTAGGGGTTGTCCAGGCGTGCCCAGAGCAGCGTCGAGACCGTCGTCGCCAGGATGATGATGATCCCACCCATCGTGGGCGTACCGGACTTGGCCAGATGGGTCTCCGGCCCGACCTCGCGTACCACCTGACCTACATTCGCGAGCTGCAGCCGGCGAATCACCATCGGCCCGAAGACGAATGCGATGACCAGCGACGTGACCACGGCACCCGCTGTGCGGAACGAGATATAGACGAAGACGTTCAGGGGGGAGAAGACGTCAGTCAGTCCGGGAAGCAGGTGCGCGAGCATCAGGCCTCCACCGGCTCGACGGCCGTGCCGAAATCTGCCCGGAGGCGGGGGAGAATCCTCTCGAGGGCGATCCCGCGGGACGCCTTGAGCAGGATGATCTCTCCACCCTCGAGACGTTCGATCAGCAGCGGGTACGCGGTCTGCCAGTCCTCACCGATCACGACACGCTCATCGCTTAGGCCGGCACGGCCTGCCGCCTCGGCGAATGCGCCCGTCGCCACGATCAGGTCGATGTCGCGGTCGACCGTGTCCGCGAGGACTTCGTCGTGCAGCCCGGCCGTCGCGTCGCCGAGTTCGAGCATCGATCCGAGGACGGCGACCTTCCGACCCGTGACGGCCTGATCCTCCAGCACGTCAAGGGAGGCACGAACGCTCTGAGGATTCGCGTTGTAGCAGTCGACGATCAGCGTGAGTTCGCCGATGCGCTGGAACTCACCTCTCATCGAACCCATACGGGCCGTGCCAAGCCCCCGAATCGCGTCACGCGCCGGCACGTCGAGAACATCGGCGATGGTCAGAGCGAGCAGCGCGTTCGAGACCGCGTGCCGTCCGGCCATGGGAGCCGTGACGCGCTGGCCCCGCCAGTCGAAGCTGTAGCGGCCAAACACGTCGACCTCGGCGTTCTGTGGTCGTGCGTCCGCGTCCGCGCGCTCGCTCCAGCCCACCACCTTCACCTGGGCACAGATGGCGTGGGCTCGTTCCGCCAGAACCGCAGGATCGTCACCGACAATGCACTGGCCGCCGTCGACCATGCCTCGCAGGATGTCGAGCTTCTCCGTCAGGACTCCTTCGAGCGAACCAAGTTTCTCGAGGTGACTTTCACCGACGGTCGTGATGACCGCGACATCAGGCCGCGCCACCTGGACGAGAGCCTTGATTTCACCGGGCTCGTTGGTGCCGAGCTCGAGGACTACGGCCTCCACCTGCTCCGGGGTAGCGAGGATGGTGAGTGGTAGCCCGATCCGGTTGTTCAGATTTCCGGCGGTCGCGTGCACGCGGTACGTCTCACCCAGCGCGGCGGCCGTCATCTCCTTGGTCGTCGTCTTGCCGGACGAGCCCGTGATCGCGACGACAGGTGCGTCGATCTGCTGCCGACGCCACGCGGCCAGCCGACCCAGGGCAACCAGCGTGTCGTCGACCGGGTACAGGCGACCGGCCGGATCCCCGGCCGCGGGGCGGGAGACCACGGCTCCGGCTGCTCCCTTCGAAAAGGCGTCGGCGACGAAGTCGTGGCCGTCGAAACGGTCGCCGACGAGCGCCACGTACAGGTCCCCCGTCGACACCGACCGGGAGTCGGTGGACACGCTCGCGTATTGCACATCCGACTGGGCCAGGTCAGCCCGCATGCCGAGCGCCTGCCGCACCGTCTTGTCGTCCCAGTGGAAGGCCATCAGAGGACTCCCAGTTCGCGAAGCGCGCTGCGCGCGATTTCCGCCTCGTCGAACGGCTGCTTTTCGGTTCCGACGACCTGGTACGTCTCGTGTCCCTTTCCCGCGAGCACGACGGTGTCACCCGGACGGGCTGCCTCGAGCGCCGCCCGGATGGCGGCACGGCGGTCCGTCATCCGGATGAACTCCATCGAACCCATGCCCTCGACCAGATCATCGATGATCGAGTCCGGGTTCTCGGTGCGCGGATTGTCCGACGTCAGCACCGCGACGTCGGCGATACGCGCCACGGCCTCTGCCATCGGCTTGCGCTTGCTGCGGTCGCGGTCCCCACCCGCTCCGAACAGGACGATGAGCCGTCCATCCGTGAGCGGCCTCAACGCTCCCAGCGCTCCTTCGAGCGCCGCGGGCGTATGGGCGAAGTCGATCAGTACGCCGAACGGCTGGCTGACCACCGTCTCGAGTCGACCGGTCACCTGCGGTGCCGTCTCGAGGCGCTCGGCGACGAGCGCCGGAGCGACGCCGATCGCGACGGCCGCAGAGGCCGCGGCCAGTGCGTTTTCGACGTTGTACCGTCCCACGAGCGGGAGACGTGCCGAAAAGGCCTCTCCGTCGACGACCAGGGAGAAGCTGCTGCCCGCCGGATCCAGGCGGACCTCTCGCGCCTGCACGTCCGCTTCGCCCTCGAGGGCATACGTCACGACACGCCGTCCGCCGGCTTCAAGCCCCTGCCACGCATCGGCGTCGGCGTTGACCACCACCGTGCCTTCACCGGAGACCAGATCCACCAGGCCGAGCTTGGCCGCGCGATACGCGGCCATGTCGCCGTGATAGTCGAGATGGTCCCGGGACAGGTTGGTGAAGACCGCGACATCGAACTCGATCCCGTCCAGCCGATGCTGCTCGATCGCGTGAGACGAGGCCTCAAGCACGACCACCTCGTAGCGGGCTTGGGCCAGGTCACGCATCCACAGCGTGAGCTGGACCGGGCCCGGAGTCGTCAGGCCTCCGGTTCCGGGCAGGACGCCGTCCGTCCCCAGAAGCCCGAGCGTGCCGATCACGGCCGCGGTCCGTTCCGGGGCCACGAGATGCTGAATCAAGAGCGATGTGGTCGTCTTCCCGTTCGTACCCGTGACACCGACGATCGTCATGGCTGCACTCGGAGATCCGAGCACGACGTCCGACGCCAGCGCTGCAGCCCGGCGACCGTCACGAACGACGAGCTGGGGCACGTCGACATCGACGGGCCGCTCGACGACGACGGCGGATGCACCACGCTCCACGGCCTGCGGGACGTAATCGTGCGCATCCGACTCCGTCCCCTTCCACGCCAGGAAGAGCTCACCCGCTTCGGTCGTGCGGGAGTCCTGAGATACGCCCCTGACGACGATGTCCTCCGACCCGCGTACCTCAGTCAGGAGGTCGGCAGTCCGGAGGACGTCTTCCACCGCACGCAGCGTGGCGCGTGACTCACTCATCGTCCTGCCCTCGATACCGCAGTCGCACCACGTCACCCCGTGTCACCACGGAGCCGGCGGTCGGGAATGTGCGAATCACGGCGCCCGGCCCGACTTCGGCCACGCGTAGTCCGTGCTTGTGTAGTTCGCGAATGGCCGACCGGGTCGGAAGCCCCGACACGTCGGGAACGGCCACGCCGGCACCGGCGTCCTGCCCTTCGGGACTCTCGGGCGGCAGCGGGATGCTGAGGTCGGTTGCGGCGTATTGCGTATAGAAGTCGGACGGCACCACCACCACGGGGCGCTGCGCCGCACCGGCGAGCTTGTCCAGATTCAGAACGTTGGCCGCGAGCGCCGCCTCCATCGTGACCCTCGTAACGGGGGCTGCGACGGCACCCCCGTAGTACGCCCCGCCACCCGGTCGATCCAGCTTCACGAAGATCACGAGCTGCGGGTCGTCGGCCGGGAAGTAGCCGACAAACGACGACGAGTAATCACCACGCTCGTAGCGCCCGTTCGTTGCGAAACGAGCCGTACCGCTCTTCCCCGCGACCTGGTAACTGCCGATACCGGCCGCTCCACCCGTACCGTTGTCGACGACTTCGACGAGCGCGCGTCCGAGCTGCTCTGCCGTGCGGCGGCTCACCACGCGACGGATCTCCTGAGGATCGAAGCGCTCGACGATCGTACCGTTTGCATCCCGAACCGCCTGAACAAGACGTGGGCGCATGAGTACGCCGCCGTTGGCGATCGCCCCGTACGCCATCGCCATCTGGAGCGGCGTAGCGGACATCTCGTATCCGATCGCCAGCGATTGGGGCGACTGGAGACTCCAGCGGTCCGGTGAATACAGCGTACCCGCGACCTCCCCCGGCAACTCGATCCCCGTCATCGTACCAAAGCCGAAATCACGGAGATTCTGGAACTGGAGCCCCTCCGGCAGCGCGAGCGCAGCCTTCGCGATCCCGACGTTCGACGATTCACTCAGCGCGGTGCGGAGCGTGATGTGCTCAGCCTCCACATGGGTGTCGTTCAGCGTCCGACCATTGATCGTCCAGCGACCATCGTCGATGTCGATCACGTCGTTCAGGTCCGCCAGCCCATTGTCGAGCAGCGCGGCGACGGTGAAGACCTTCAGCGTCGAACCGGGCTCGAACGGCGCGTTGATGGCCGACAGCGCAGCGATGTTCCCGTCCCGGATCGAGAAGAGCGCCTTGATCTCGCCCGTGTGAGGGTCGGTAATCAGGATGTCTCCACCCAACGCCTCGTGCTCGTCGATCGCGTCCATCAGCGCGGACTGCGCGATCTCCTGCAGCTCCATGTCGAGCGTCAGGACGATCTCACCACCGGCTCTCGGCTCGTTCACGGTGAGCCGCTGTCCAGGGATCGGATTGCCGCGGCTGTCGCGAGCCACCACCTCAGAACCCGGCACTCCGCTCAGGTGCCCGTCATACCGCTGTTCGATTCCCCCGCGCCCGTCTCCGTCGATCACCACCCCGGTGACACCGCGAGCGATCTCCCCATGCGGGTAATAGCGCTGATACAGTGACTGGAGATGTACGCCGGGAAGCCCGAGGAGTGAGTCGCGAACGGCGAGCGAGTAGAGACCGACATGGTTCCAGCCGGACCCGCGGGACACGAGACCCTCGACACGGGACGGGCTCAGACCGAGGACTCCGGCGAGTCGGTCTTTGACGACCTCCGCGTTCTGCACCTCTCTGGGAGCGACGTAGATCTGCACTCGCTCCCGTGTGACGGAGAGTGGCACACCGTTGGCCGCGAACACGGTGCCGCGCGGAGCAGGCAACGTCACGGCCCCCTCGTGCTGGCTGCTCGCCATCTGCGCCCAATCGGCCGCCTGAACGATCTGGATCTGACCGGCACGAACCGTCACGGCGACGGCGCTGAGCAGCCATACGGTCAGGATCGTCCGACGCCGCCACGGATGCGGACGCATTTCGTCGTGCCGGCGGCGGCTCACGACTCGCCTCCCTTACCCAGAATCACGATCTGTTCGGCGCTGGGCGTCACCATGCCGATGGCTTCTGCCGCCTCAACGATGTTGCCGAGACTCCGACGCACCTGCAGATCACGCTCGAGCTCGATCTGCTCGGCCTGAACCACCGAGACCTGCCGGCGAAGTTCGTCGAGGGCCTGATTGGCCTCGAACGCTCGGCTCTGGCGCCACGTCACGAGCCCGAGGGAGCACAGAAGAAAGGCGAACGTCAGCGCCGCGCGGCCGAGCACGTGAGCATCCATCAGGCAGCCCTCCGCCACGCGCGCAGACGCGCGCTGCGGGCTCGCGGGTTTCGCTCGACCTCGTCGGCGGTGGGCCGCAGAACCTTGCGCGTGAGGGTTTCCCCGAGCGGTTCACCCCGACACGTACACACGGGCAGTTCCGGCGGGCACACGCACGCCCGGCTCCACTCCCGAAACGCGTTCTTCACCGCCCGATCCTCGAGCGAGTGGTACGCGATCACGACCATCACCCCACCAGCCTTCATCACATCGCGGATGGCGGGCAGCCCCGCCTCCAGCGCTTCCAACTCTTCGTTCACTGCGATACGGACTGCTTGGAAGATCCGTGCCTTTTCCTTCGCGCTGGGGGAACGACCGAGTGCGACGGCCATGGCCGCCACGAGATCATCACTCGTCGACAACGGCTCCGTGGCTCGCCTCTTCACGACTTCCCGGGCCAGGCGACGAGCCCTCGGCTCCTCGCCGAAGTCCCGGAAGACCCGCGTCAGTTCATCCTCATCCGCCTCGGCAAGGAATGCAGCCGCGTCCCGGCCCTCTCGATCCATCCGCATGTCGAGGCGGGCGCCCCGGCGGAACGTGAAACCGCGCTCGTCCGCATCGAGCTGATGCGAGCTGACGCCCAGGTCGAGCAGCGCACCATCGAGGCCACGATCCTGGATCTCGGGGTCGACGAGGGCACGATCGAATCGGGCGGGCACGAAGCGAACCCGGGCACGAACGTCGGCAAGCGCCCCACGCGCTTCCTCGAGTGCCTCAGGGTCCCGATCCACCGCGATGACACGACACGTCCCGCACGCGTCGAGGATCATCCTCGTGTGGCCGCCCCCACCGGCGGTCCCGTCGAGGTACAGCCCCTCATCACTGGGAGCCAGCAATTCCAGCACCTCGGGCCCCATGACCGGTTCGTGGTAGTCGGACATCACGACTAGCCGAACAGCTTGTGTGCGAACTGCTGAATCTCCCCCGCCTGCTCCTTCACGACCTCGCCATACGTCGCCGGGTCCCACAGCTCCACGCGATCGAGGTTGCCGATGAGCAGTACCGTTCCGGAGAGGTCAGCGGCCCCCTGGAGAGAGGCCGGCACGAGAATGCGCCCCTGCTTGTCGGGAGCCACCTCCACCGCCTGGCCGATGATCATCCGGACCTGATTCCAGGCCGCGGGATCACTGCGTCGGAACTCGAGCAGCTTCTGCTGCACCTCCTGCCACTTCGCCTCGGGAAACAGCGTCAGGTAGCGGGGCTCCCATTGCATCAGAACGAAGCGGTCGCCATCAGCCTCACGGCGGAACGCCGAGGGGAGGCTGACGCGCCCCTTCTGGTCCATCTGATGCTCGTATTGCCCGACGAAACCGTTCACTCGGCGCCTTCAGGTGGTACGAAGTGGGGAAGAGTGGGGAACTAGGGCCCATAATACGGCACAGTGGAGTTGGACGTCAAGAGTCACTTTTGGTGATTTTTGCCCCGTGGCCGAGAGCGCTCGGCAGGCGCTTAACCCGCATAGGCGCTGGGATGTCCAGGTATTGCATCGGAAACAAATTTTTCCGAAATACGAACAAAAACCGAAGGTGTGTTCGAACGTTCAGCCGGCGAGTGGTAAGAAGTGGGGGAGATCTTCGGTCCGCGCGCGGGAACCGGGGACAAAAAAAGGAGCGCCGCGGGGGACATCCCCCACGGCGCTCCCGGATCGCGGCGCTACACCGCGATGCCGATCAGTTCAGCATCAGCGACCGCGCTTGATGATCGCTTCCTGAATCTCGATGTAGGTGCCCACGTTACCCTGGAGTTCCGCGAGGTTCAGATTCACCGAAGCCGGGTAGCCACCGACGTCACCGAGCAGTTCCAGCGCCTGCTGGAACGCCGGGAGCGTCGCCTGAGCAGACTGGAGCGTGTTCGGCTCCTGCTCCACGACGGCCTTCCGGTACAGACTGAACGCATGCCAGAAGTTCATCTGGTGGCGCATTTCGTCCGACAGGTTCGGAAGCTGCTTGCCCGCGACCATGCCGTCGATCGTGTACTGGAAGTTGTCCTGCTGGTACCCGTTCTGGTACGCCTCGGCGAAGATCATCCGACCGGCCTGCTCGGCCTGGGCGGGGTTGCCTTCCGCAGCGCGAGACAGAACCGCGACCGCATCCTGAAGACGGCCGGCCTGAATCAGCCAGTTGCCCTGACGCAGCGCGGCGCTCGGGTGATCCGGGTTGATCTCCATCACACGATCCAGCGCGGCGATGGCATCGTCCAGGCGATCCGAACGCTGCAGCGCGTCGGCGTAGAGGACCCACAGGCGATCCTCGGTGCCGTGGGTCTCGAGCACACGCTCACTCATGGAGATGGCGCTCTCGAGTTCCTCGAGCTGGATGTAGGCCGACACCACGTTGGCGAGGTGGCCGACCGGCGTCTCCGCGCCCTTGGCCTCGAACACTTTCTCGTACGAGGCGATGGCCTCTCGGTAGTACCCAACGGCCTCCGGGGCTACGGCGTCCCCACCGTTCTGAGCACCGACAGCTGCCATCTGCTGAATCTCGAGCGCGGCGCTGAAGGCGAAGCCGCCATACTGCTCGTGGAGGTCGACGTTCTCGGGATCAACGTCGAGACCGACCTGGATGAATGCCATGGCACCGACCGGGTCACCAGCCTGAGCCAGCTCGTACGCGATCCGCATCCGGATGGCCGCGTTACCCGGGTTGATGTCGAGGTAGCGCGAGTAGTAGTCACGCGCCTTGTCGTCCTGGTCGCTGACCGCTGCGATGTAACCCGCCAGCTGAAGCGCGTCCTCGTGGAACGGATTCTGCTCGATCACCGTCTCCAACTCGGCGAGCGACTCGTCCATCCGCTCCATTTCATAGAGGATGCGGCCACGCAGGTAACGCGTACCGATCTGGCTCGGGTTGAGAGCGAGCGACTCGTCGCAGTTACGGAGCGCGTTGTCCCACTGCTGCGACGCGTAGTAGTCATTGCAGATCGCGGCGGAGCGAACCGTGGTGGAATAGCGCTCGAACTGCTCGAAGATGTGCTGAGCTGCCTCGCGTCGCGTGTCCTTCGTGGCCGGGAAGGCCTCGATCGGGAACGACTCGGAGCCCTGAATGTCCCAGACCTCGGCGGACACCATGAAGTTGTCTCTGGACACTTCGTTGTAGCTCGCGCAGATCGCGACAGGAATGTTGATCTGGGACGCGAGCTGCCGTGTGTACAGACAGTTCAGGTCGTCGATCTTCATGTCGAAGCGCTTGGCTTCGTCCTTGATATCGCCTTCTTCCATGGCGACGTGCGTGGGGAAGTCTTCGAGGAGCTTGCGCAGCTCCTTGGAAACGTCCTTCCCGAATCCGTCGTCGGCGTCCTCGAGGGGCTCGAAATACGGAATGATGACGCGGAAGCGTCCGCCGTCCTGCGCCGCGAGCTCAGCCGCGGGGGCGATCACAATGGCGGCGATCGCCAGAGCGAACGTCAGCTTGAGCCGTCCAAGCATGGCTTACTCTCCTTGGGTTTTCCCCACTGTTGCACCCGCCATCCCGTGGCGGGCTCATTCGGACCGGATCCCGAATGGTGTGCTTCTTCACTAAACCAACGAAAAGCCGGAGATCCCGTGTACTGGGATCCCGGCGAGAATAGCTTGAGAGTTTATTCACAAAGTCTGGAGCGGGCAAACCATTTGTTCCCATCCCGCCGCGCACCGCTTGCCATGCTGGACGGAGGTACGACAACGCCAAGCACGCATTACGCCCGGCTTCCTATCCCGGGGTTACAGCGTCAGTCGAAGGGGCCGTCAAAGGCCTCGAGCGTCTCACGCAAATCGTCCGGCATCGGGATCGATGAGCCTGCCGCATAGTCATACATGACCTGCACCGTTGACCCGCTCTGCAATCTGTCCCCTGACGCCGCACGGACCTCATACTCCATCTCGAAGTGTTTTCGCCCGATCCGCGAGACGCGCACGCCCACAGTGACGGTCTGCGGCCACAACACCCGAGCGTGCCACCGAACACGGCATTCGGCGAGCACATAGTTCAACTCCTCGACGCGGGTCTGACCGACGACCTGCATCCAGTAGGCCCAGCGGGCTTCCTCGAAGTAGATGAGCGCGTCCGCATGGTGGGCGTGCCCGGCCACGTCAACGTCGCGGAATCGGACCGGTACGGCGTGTCGGAAGCGGAAGGGTGAATCCTCGGGCGTTTCGTGATCGCTGGGTTCGATGCTCATGGGTCTCCGGGTGGGTCGGCCTCGGACTGACGCATAGGTAGGCCCACCCCGTGGCGCTGGGAAGAGTCGTGCAGGTGGGGCGTCACGAGTGTGCGACCCGAGCCCCGGCGTACTCCATCCAGAGATATCGAAGGTGCCTCCCGGCGACCGAGTGTCGTACCTTCCAACATGTTCTTGCCCCGATCCGTGCGCCGGCGACAGCGCACTCACGCGACACTTCTTCCCATTGTCCTCCTCCTCGCCGGGTGCGCGGGAGGGCCCACCACCTCGTCCAGACCGGCCCCGGCCACGGAAGCCGAGTGGCGTGCCCTGCGCGTTCCTCGCCCTGACGCCCTGCCCGGGGCGGCCCGAGTCGCGGTGAGTTCGTTCGACCTCGCAGGAGCATTTTCCTGGCGCCATGAGGGGACGATCGATCCGACCCTGGCGATCGCTGAGCTCGCCGTAGCAGGCCTTCTCCAGCGCCAGGACGTGCACTTCGTGGAGCGCCGGCGCTTCAGTGCGGCGGCAGCCGACGAACGGGCAGGGCTGCCCCGCCCGGCCAGCCGGCCTCCTGTCGGCGTTTCGATCGGCGCGGAGTTCAGTGCGGCCGCGGTGTACATACCGATCACCGCGGATCTCGCCAGCGTCGAGGTGCGCCTGACGGGATTGGGGACCGGCGACGTGGCGGGTACGACCCGGGTGCAGATCCCGGCTCCCGCCGGCCCCGTCGAGCTGGGACGTGCCATGGTCACCGGAATCCTCGAGGTTCTCGACGAGCTGGACCGTCGCCCGTCATGGGATGACCCGAGGGCGAACGTCCGCGACTCGAACCGTGTAGCACCGGAGGCCGTCGCGAACTTTCTGCGGGGCCTGGCCTACGAGGAGTCGTGGCGGTGGGAGAACGCGAGGGCTGCATACCAGGCCGCAATCGGAGTGGACTTCCCCGAGGCCGAGGCCGCCCTCGCGCGCACCGCACGACTCCGATTGGGAGGAACCCTCGCTGAGAGCTAGATGTCGATGACGCCGTGCCGTTTCGCGATCATTTGTGCGTCCACTGTGACCTTCGGAGCGTTCACCGGATCGGTGGAAGGTCAGAGCCCAACCTGCCAGTTCCGGGGAGCGCCCGAAGCGCTCTCGGACAGACCCAGTCCGCTCGACTCCGTGGCGATTCAGCTCGGCGGTGACGAAGCCAAGTTGTGCTACGGGCGTCCCTCGACCCGCGGACGAGACATGGTGGGCGGCGTGGATCCGTTCGGGCAGCCATGGCGCATGGGCGCGAATGAACCGACGACCCTCCACCTGCCCTTCGCGGCACGCCTCGGTTCCCTCGACCTCGATGCCGGCTCCTACTCGCTTTATGCGATCCCGGGGGAGACCGATTGGACCATCGTCGCGAACTCCAACACGAACCGCTGGGGAGTGCCCATCAGCCCCGACGTCCGATCGTCCGACGTCGGCAGCGTTGTCGTGCAACCTCGGGAGACGGCGAAGCACGTGGAGATGCTGACGTTCAGCTTCGAGGGTTCCGGATCGTCGGGAACACTGACGTTCGCATGGGAACGGACGACGTTCGACGTGGACATCACCCGCCGTTGATCCGGCTACGGGGACTCACGCGCCGCGTCGACCCGATGGAATGAACGAAGGGGCGGCCTCCACCGGACCGCCCCTTCGGTCACGCCCCGGCCACCCCGGAGCGACGGTCAACGTCTAGTTGCGCACCTGCAGAAGGCGCACGGATCCAGACCCCGTATCGATGTTGATCTCGCCGCGACCATCCCCGATGGTCCCGACCACGTGGTCACGCTGAACGGTGCGCACCTCGACCGGGAAGTCGAGGTCGATACCTCCACTTCCCGTCTCGATCTCCATCTCGGCTCCAAGCCCCGCGGGTGCATGGACGGTGACCGAGCCTGACCCCGTGTCAGCGTCCAGTCGGTCGACATCCGTGAGGAGCTCGATCTCGATCGACCCGCTGCCTGTGTCGAGAATCACGTCCACGGCCGACACCGCCTCCAGCTCGATCGAGCCACTGCCCGTGTCGACATTCACGAGGTCACCCTCGAGACCGTAGCCCCTCACGCTCCCGGAGCCCGTGTCGACGTCGATATCCCGACCGCGGACATCGGAAATCTCGACCCGGCCCGAGCCGGTATCGACGATCACGTCACCTCCGGTCACGCCACGGACGTTGACGTTGCCGGAGCCGGTATCGACCTCGAGGGAGCCATCGATGTCCAGGGCGGTGACTTCGCCGGACCCGGTATCGATGGACACGTCACCGTCGATCCCGTCCGCCGAGACCTCGCCCGCCGCGAGATACACCTCGATCTCGCCACCCGCAGGCACCTCGATCGTGAGATCGGCCCAGGCCTCCAGGCCGTCTCCCCGCCCGCGGATACGGACCCGGTCACTCCGACCGCCGCGACCGCGATCCGAGAACGTCCCGTCGTTCCTTACGCTCAGCGACGTGTTCAAGCCACGCCCCATCTCGGGGTACACGATCTCATCGTCCGGATACACGATTCGAAGGGTCTCGCGTCCCCGAATCTCACCGATTTCGACTCGAAGCTCCGCCGCGTCAGCCCCGCCTCGGTCGATGCGCACGACCACCTCGGACCCGCTCCCCCGCACCACCTCGACGTGGCCAGCCAAGTTGTAGACCGCCGCGACCCGGCTCGACAGGCGCTCGACCTCCTGCGCCCCCACCGGTGCGGCCACCAGTGCCGCCAACACCCAGATCATCCGTTTCATCGTCTTCCCATTCCTCGGTTCAGGTATGTGCTGTCGTCGATCCGGTCAGTGGATGCGGATCGAGCCGTTGACCGTCTTCAACTCGATGTGCGGCCCGCCATCGCCGAGCGTGCCCCGAGCGCTTCGACGGGACATGCGACCTTCGAGGGTGAGCGGCATCGCGCTCTCGAAGCTGCCATTCAGCCAGCTCGCATCGACGTCGGCATCCACTGCATCGTGCAGGTCGAGTGTGATGCTTCCGTTCACGGTGCTGAACACGATGTCGTTCAGGAGGTCCCGCGCCCCCATCTCGGCCTCGATGGAGCCGTTCACCGTCTCGGCTGCGGCGAAGCCTGTCGTTGAGATTGCGATATCGCCGTTGACCGTGTTGGCCTCGATGTCGCTGCCCAGATCGAACGCGTCGACGTCGCCATTGACGATGCGGCTGACGAAGCGCACGTCCGCCGGGAGCTCGACGAGAAAGTTTACGGTGACGTGGTTGCTCACGGTGCTCAAGCGCCCCTTGTCACCCACGCCGCAAGAGTTTTCGCGCTTGCCCTCCGGGGTCGAGTAGACCGCGCAGAAGGTCAGCCCCCCGGCATGCTCGACCATCTCGATGCGTACGGTCTCCGGGTTCGACCGCGGGCCACGCACGTCGGCAGTCACCACGACATCTCGGCCGCTGGCGCGCTCCACCGAAACGTCACCGTTGACACCCTTGATCTCGACCGCGTCACCTGCTCCTACGCGCCCGGACCAGTGGAAGTCCGACGCAGATCGGCTCACCCGTTCCTGGCCGGTGTTTCCCACCCTCGCCTCGCCGGTCTCCGGCCCGCCCAGCGCCGCGACTGCCAGGGCCGTGGCCGTGATGGAGACTGCCGACATCCCGGCGATCACTACATGCAACTGCTTCATCGTCCCTCCCCTTCCTCGTTCGTGGCGCCGGAGGCCGCCGTGTTCACCGCATCAGTCGCGGCGTCGAAGGGGCCGGATCCGCCCCTGATCCCACGGTGATTCGGTTTGCCTTCGTTTCGTCCGTGTTCTTGCACGGGTGTCGTTCGCAGGCTGTTCGAACGGCCCTACGAGATTCGGGGGTCAAAATGTTGCGCTCCCCTCTTCGGCGGAGCACGATGGCGGGCCGCTGCTCGCGGCGATACCGCGACCCCAACCCGCACCACCATGCGCATCATTCCGATCGACCACACCACGCTCCGCGTCCGAGAGGTCCTGGTCGGATCGGAGCAGGCCGATCCCTGATGGCGTCCTCCGTCCCCTTCGCGCTCGATCAACCGGTTCAGATCATCGCACATCGCGGGTATAGCGCTCGAGCTCCGGAGAACACCATCGCTGCGCTCTCCCTGGCCCTGGACGAGGGAGCGAGCGCCGTAGAATTCGATCTTCATACGGCCAAGGACGGAACACCCGTACTCCTTCACGACGCCACCGTCGACCGCACGACCGACGGCAGCGGCCACGTGACGTTGCACACCCGGGAAGACCTGACCCTGCTGGATGCGGGCTCGTGGTTCAGTGCGGACTTCACCGGCGAACCCGTTCCCGCACTCGATGATGCTCTGAAGGCGGTCGAGCCTCGCGTGCGGACCATCTTCGCAGAGATCAAGGGCGTCCGAAGGCTTCAGGATGTCGAAGCGATCGTCGAGGTCACCCATGACGCGGGCCTGCTGGAGCGGACGGTCTTCATCTCGATGGATTGGGCCCTGCTCGACGAAGTCCGCCGCTACCAAGCCGATGCACTCCTGGGACCGATCGTCGAACACACGACACGGATCGAGGACGCCTTCGCCCGAGTCGCTGACGACGAACGCAGCCTGTTGGACTTCGACGCACGCATCCTCCTGGCTCACCCGGAGTTGGCGAACCGCGCTCACGAGGCTGGTGTCGCGCTCGCAACCTGGACGGTGAACGACGTGGGGCATGCGCAGCGACTTCTCGAGCTGGGCGTGCCCCGGATTACGACCAACGAGGTGGGCCGCCTGCTGGCCTGGGCAGGGACGCTTCCGACGGGCTAGCCCAGCACCTCGACGGCGGGCTCTTCTCCGGCGGCGGGGCCGGCCA
This sequence comes from uncultured Gemmatimonadaceae bacterium, assembly GCA_964492085.1. GTDB lineage: Bacteria > Gemmatimonadota > Gemmatimonadetes > Longimicrobiales > Gaopeijiaceae > UBA2589. The sequence continues at coordinate 144,947 of CAZBHZ010000004.1, forward strand.
CGGGCAGTCGCAGAGTGAAGGTGCTCCCCTGCCCGCGGGTCGACTCGAGTTCCGCAAATCCATCGTGCGCCATGGCCACGCCCTTTACGATCGCGAGACCGAGGCCTGCCGAGCCCCCGTCACGTTCCCGGCCCTGGGAAAAGCGATCGAAGATCCGCTCGGCAATCTCGGGAGCAACGCCGGGCCCCGTATCCTGGACGGAGATTCGGACCCACGACCCATCGACGTGGGCACTGGCGACCACCCGACCCCTCTCCGGCGTCAGCCGCACCGCATTGTCGAGGAGGTTCGAGAGCGCCTGAATGATCCGATCACGGTCGACACGAGCATGGACCGGTCCGGTGTCGTCGACCTCCAATTCGATCGACCGGGACGATGCCTGAGGTTCGAAGAGCGAAGCGGCCTCTTGGAGGATCGGAATCAGATCCTCCTGAGAGGGGCGCACGACGAAGACCCCGGCCTCGATCCGGGACGCGTCCAGCAGATCTTCGATGAGATTCTGCATCCGCTTGCCGGACCGACGGATGATCTCCGCCTGCCTGCGCCGCTGCTGTTCGTCGAGGGGAAGGTCCAGGAGCAGATCGGCCGCGGCGAGCGCCACGCCGAGAGGATTACGCAGGTCGTGGGATACGATCGACACGACGTCCTCGCGCTGGCGGACCGCCCGACGCAGCGCATCCTCGCGTTCGAGGGTCTCGGTCATGTCGGTGAACGTCAGAACGGCACCGCGAAGCTCCGTCCCGTCGATCATCGGAAGCAAAGACCACCGCGCCGGAAACGGGATGTGTCTCCGTCTCCAGAGCACCGAGCCCGGATCGGAGACGAGTGGGCGTCCCTCCTCCGCCGCCGCAAGGATCGGAGAGGACTCCCGGTCGGCCGGCGTTCCGTCCGGGTGCGAGTGGAAAATCGTCGCATGCACGTTCCGCCCACGCATCTCCGTCTCGGTGTACCCAAGGAGGCGCGCGCCGGCCCGGTTGAGCGAGGTACACCGCCCTTCCAGATCGATGCCGAGCACACCGTCGTCCGTCGCCTCGAGCAGCGCGTCGATCTCACGTCGCGCCTGCACCGCCTCCCGCCGCCGACGCTCCTGCTCCACGGTAAGCGCCCGATACCGGTACGCGACCCGAGCGACGATCAGCGTGGCAATGAGCGCCACGAGGGCCAGGGCCATGGTGATGCGCGACTGGAGTCGCTGCTCGATCGCCATTCGACGTCGGCTGGCCTCGACCTGCGCGATGATGCTGAGATCCAGATCGCGCGTCGCGCGCTGCAGGTCTTCGTACCCCTGTCGAACGATGTCCCGGGACTCCTCCGTGGGCCCCTGTTCGAAGATCAGACGGTTGGAGAAGCGCCAGTCGAAGGACTCGTTTCGCAGCGCCGCCACGCGCTCGAAGACGGTCCTGTCGACCTCACGCGAGGCCACGTCCGACGGTACGGTCTCGAAGACGTCGCGATCGAGCTCTCGAGCGATCACGCTGAGCGAGTCGAGCACGATATCCTCGTCGTCGATCGCCGCGTTGTAGTAGGCACGAAAGGTGGGGTCGGCCGAGAGAATGAAGCCCTCGACGCGTGCCATCTGTCGCGCCTTGAGCAGTCCGAGCGTGGCGCTCAGCCGAACAGCGGGTTCCACCGCATGGGTGATCCGGTCCTGCACTGCTGCGACCCGCCGACCGAAATACGTCGGGACGGCCACGAGGGCGACCAGCGAAAAAGCGACGAAGCCCAGAGCCCACAAGCCTCGCACGGAGGGAGGGCGGGCTGCCCGGATGTCGACGTGGGGCGACGAAGGAGGCGACCCTGCTTCATCCGTCATCGTCGCTCTACCATGTCGGGGCTACTCGTCGAAGTCGAAGTCCTCTTCGCCCTCGTCGTAGGTGGCATCCCCGAGAGCGAAGCTCGCATTGAGTTCTTCGTTCGTTTCGGTCCCAAAGATCCGACCGGCGATGTACTCGCCGAGGACAGGCCCCGATTTGAAGGACTCCGCCTGACCACCACCTGCCAGCCAGACGTTGTCGAGGTCCGGGTGATGATCGATGATGAAGTTGCGCGATGCGGTGCTCGAGTAGTGGCAGGCGCGCGTCTCGTTGATGATGCCGTCGGCGAGTGCCGGGAAGAACCTCGAGAGGATCTCCCTGGGCCGCGCGTGACGGTCTTCGGGGACCCAGCGCACGCTCTCGTCCGGATGATCCGCACGCGCTCCTCCGGTGCGGATCCGGAAGCCACGGTTGTCGTGGGGTAGCGCCGGCCACCCGGTGCACCCGGGCACCCCGTACGACGGACAATTCGGCCAGCGGTACGACTCGTCACCGGGCGGGGTTTCGAAGTAGTAGACATGCCCGACCGCCGACGCCCGGAAGCGGTTACCCATCAGTTCGGGCAGGAAATGCGCGAACCACGCCCCGGCGGCATATACGAACATGCCCGCCTCGAGCTTCTCACCGGTCGAGAGGTGGACGTTCTCCAGAATGCGCCCATTCTCGTCCCCATGGGCTGCCTTCACGATCTGGATCTCTCCGCCTTCCTGCTGGAAAACTCGTGCAACGGACTCCATCGCTCGCCGCGCCCGCACGACACCGGCTGACGGCTCGAAGATGGCAGCCGCCATGTCAGGCGTCCGGATCATCGGCCAGCGATAGGTGACTTCCTCCGGCGTCAGGACCTCGTAGGGGTGCCCGAGGACGTCCCAGTTCACCATCGACTGCTCCATCGACGGCGTCATCTCTTCGCGCATGATGATGTCGCCGGTCTCGTAGAAGAGACGGGGCAGCAGCGCGTCCGAATACTCCTCGTCCCAGTCCTTCCACTTCTGCATGGAACGGATCGCCCACTCGGCCCACTGCAGCCCGACGGCCACGCCTCCGTAGCTGCTGCGGACGCCGCGTGTCTCTCCCCCGGAGGCCGACTTCGAATTACCCGGCCCGTACTGGTCGAGCAGCGTAACCTGCATGCCGCCCCGCTGGAGGTTCAGGGCCGTCCAGGCGCCGAAATTACCCGCACCCACCACCACGACGTCCGGGATCTGACCGCTCCGGACGAATGGAGCGCGACGACGCTCCGGCTTCGGCGTCTCGAGTGCCTCCGCCTCGGCCGTGGTGCCGGTCATCGCGAGGCCTGCACCAGCGGTCGCGACCTTCAGGAAATCACGTCGATCGATGCCCATGCTGCTTCTTTGGTGTCGAGGAGGCGGGGGGGCTCGGGCGGGAGTGTCCGGCTCGTCAGTTCCGGATCGAGGACAGGCTGATGCCATCGAGCACGGCGCGATCCGCCGAAAGCTCGGCGCCACCGGGCTCGAAGCCGTTCATCCGAAGGATGTACGACACGAGGTCGACGGTCTCTTCGTCGGTGAGGCTTCCCGGTGCGGTCTCGGGCATCTGGGTCTGGATCATCTGATATAGCGATCCAGCGTGCCGCCGGCTCCACTTGAACTTGAACTGCGAGTCGGAGAACTCGCTCGATGCGTGGCACTCGGTGCACTGGCTTCGGAACACCTCACGGCCACGATCCGCCTGATCGTCAGTGAATGACACCATGGAGGCACTCGCCGTGGCCGCCGCCGACGCCGCGTCGGCCGCTGCCTCGGATGCTGCGGCGGGCGCGTTCGCCGGGGCTGGATCGGCCGCCGTCGTGGGTCCGGAGGAGGCGCACGCGGAGAGGACGAAGAAGGAGGCTCCGAACAGGACTGTCTTTGAGCGATTCATCAAGAGTCTGGCTTGGGTCGAGGTCGCCGGTGAAAAGAGCCGAGGGGGAGCGACCCGGCAACGGCCTGGGTGACCGTAGATACGCTTCGGACCCCTAAATCTTGATGTAGATCCTCCGGGCGTGAAGGACCCACATCATGCCGAGCCAGAAGGCTACATAGGACAGGGCGAAAGCGAGAGATCCGTTGATGTCTCCGGCCCAGCTCCGGAACGCGGTCTCGTAGATCCACGTGTAAAGCGACGTACCACCGTCGCCACCGATCCAGATACGCCCCATGGTCTTCGTGAGCATACCAGACGCGACGAAGACGGCGATCGCGTTCATGCCGTACACGACCATCCACGTGTGCCACGCCCCACGGAAGCGACGGACATCGATGAGCCAGTACATGGCTCCGAGCACGAGCAGGGCCGTGCCGGCGGTGAACAGCACATACGAGCTGGTCCAGAGATTCTTGTTGATGGGGAACACCAGCCCCCACACGACCCCCGCGAGCGTGAGCGCCACTCCACCCAACAGCATCCCTCTCGTCTTGGCCTCTCCCCCCTGACTGCCCTGCAGCCATTCTCCGGTCACGATGCCCAGAAGAGACGTCACGATGGCCGGGAAGGTGGACAGAAAGCCCTCCGGATCCCACGTGCCCTGCCAGAGCCGCCCAGGCATGACGAGACGATCGATCCACGCGGCGAGATTGCCGTCGGGACCGAGATTGCCGGCGCCGTAACCCGGTACCGGGATCAGCATCATCGCGGCCCAATAGCCGACCAGGAGTGCCACACCGGTGATGACTCGTCCGCGACGGTCGAGATAGAGGTATGCAGCCGCCGCGGCGAGGTAGACGAGCCCGATGCGCTGGAGAACGCCGTACAGTCGCATCGAACCCCAGTCGAACGCGGGGATCGCGCGCATCGCGACGCCCAGACCGATCAGAATGAGGGCCCGCCGCACCACGTGACGCATGAGGTCCGCCGAGTCCGCACCAGCCTCGAGTCTTCGTCGGAAGGAGAACGGAATCGCGACGCCGACGATGAAGAGGAAGTACGGGAAGATCAGGTCCGTCGGTGTCCAGCCGTGCCATTCGGCGTGTCGGAGCGGCGCATAGATGTGAGCCCAGGTCCCCGGATTGTTCACGAGAATCATCCCGGCAATCGTCAGCCCACGAAACGCGTCGAGCGAGACGAGTCGGGTCGACGTCGGTGCTTCGGTCACGGCCGGCGCTCCAGGTCGGCAGGAACGTTCACGTTCACGGAGACGGCCTGAGCCGCCTCCGGCGTCAGCACAACCTTCCGCCCGTCCACGAACTCCACCAGTGCACGCGCGGCGCGTTCTCCCTCATCGAGAAGTCGGCTCACCGTGTCGGCGCAGTCGACCCGGTAGACCGCGCACAGCGGCTCGAAGTCCGGCTCCCCGGCGCGGCTCGCGGCTGCGGCGAGAGGAGGGGGGCCGCGTTCGCCGGTGAGCCCCGAGCCGGACCCGCTCGCCACCGGCTGGGCCGCGGCCACGACGGCTCGGACGACGTCCGGCCCTACGTGCGGCAGGTCCGCCGCGAGGACGAACACCGCGGATGCTCCTCGCTCCACCGCGTGGTGCAACGCCGATTCGATCCCCGCGAGCGGTCCAGAGTCCGGGCGCAGATCCGGTATGACCTCGCCCCACGACTCGGAGCCCGGACGGGAGGACACGATGACGACATCGTCGCAGACGGCCTCGAGCGCAGCCCTCGCTCGGAGCACCATGGGAACACCGTCGACTTCGACGCTCGTCTTGTCCCGTCCGAATCGACGGCTTCGACCGCCTGCCAGGACGGCTCCGAGCAGAGGGCGCAACGTCGGGGCTTCGGTACCCGCCAAGCCGGTCATCGTCCAGGTCCGATCACACGACCCGCTCGGGCTCCGTGTAGACGTTGAAGCCTCCGTTGCGGGTGAAGCCGATCAGCGTCTGCCGGAACCGGCGTGCGAGATCGACGGCCAGGCTGGACGGGGCTCCCACGGCCACGAGCATGGGAATGCCCGCGACCACGGCCTTCTGCACGAGCTCGAACGAGGCGCGCCCGCTTACGACGAGGACACGCTGGTTCGCCGGCAGCCGTCGAGCCAGGAGTTCGTGCCCCACGACCTTGTCCACCGCGTTGTGGCGCCCGACATCCTCCATGACGATGTGTCGCTCGCCGCCTGCGTCGAAGAGCCCGGCCGCGTGCAGACCGCCGGTCCGTTCGAACACCGCCTGCCCCTCGAGAAGTCGGTCGGGCAGCGCGGCAATCAGGTCGGCTGCGATGGAAAACCCTCCCGGCAGCATGTCGCAACCCGCCGCCTCGACGGCTTCGAGTGAGGCCTTTCCACAAACGCCACAACTCGAGGTCGTGTAGACATTCCGGCGCACGAGATCCAGATCGAACGTCGCACCGGCCGACAGCCGCGCTTCGACGACGTTGTACTCCTGCTCTTCGGGGCCCTGACAGTACGTCAGCTCGGCGACATCCTCTGCCGACGACAGGACGCCCTCCCCATGAAGGAAGCCGGCGACGAGGTCGAAGTCGTGCCCCGGGGTGCGCATGGTGACGGCTACGGCCTCGACCCGGCGTTGTCCCTGCTCCGACCACGCGACCCTGATCTCCAGCGGTTCCTCAACCGCGAGCGTGTCCCTCCGTGCACGGGACGATCCATCCCGGTACCGCTGGACCCGAGTGGTCTTCGTCCCGCCCCTCTGTCCGATCACGGTCGCGCGATCAGAACGGGAGGAAGAATTGGAGCACGCTGTAGACCCCGCCTCCGACGAGCACGGTCAGAAATGTCTTGCCGTTGCCGATGTCGAGAGCCTGACGGATGGCCACGAAGGCGGTCACCAGCATCCAGATTCCGACGACCAACGTGACTCCCAACCCGAGAAGCGGCACGATCCCGAAGACGTAAAGAACCCCGGGGGCCTTAGCGAACCCGAGCGTGCGCAGGAGTTCGCCCCACGTGGCTTCGCCCTGAAAGATCTTCTCCCCGACCAGATAGGTGACGCCCGCCCACGTGAACCACGACGTCAGTTCGACGAGGGCGAGCCGCGCGGCCGAGAACGGCCCGAGGTCCCATCCTCCCGCAGCCTGACACAGGGCGACGAGGACGACGACCGCGGCCGCCTGCATCGTCGCGTTCTGGTCGTGCTCGACTTCCTCGTACGTGTCGATGTCGAGGGTGGCGGCGCCCATCATCCGTGCGCCGATCGATCCGTCGGTCTTCGCCATCGTGCACTTCTCCTTCGGTGCCTGCTTGTTGAGGGTCCCGCGGATCAGCGCGGCAGTCGATCCGGCATGTCCGCCACCACGTACGCCATCACGGCCATCGTCGCGACACAGAGCGCCACCTCACCGGGATCCAGCTTGTCCACGGTATCCGCGTCACTGTGATGGTACCAGAAGTATTTCGTACCATCCACGTTCAGCCCCATCCCGGGCACGCCCGTGGCCATGAGCGGCGAGATGTCCGCCCCGCCGCCGCCGCGGGTCACCGTCCCGGATTCGATGCGTTCGAGCAGGGTGCCGATTTCCTGGATGATCTCGAAGGCCTCATCCGAACCGGTGAAGCCGAATCCGCTCGGCTTGAAGACCCCACCGTCCGATTCCATGGCGAGCACGTGATACTCGTCCTCGTGCTCCGTGACGTACTCGCGTCCGCCGGTTCGACCCTGCTCCTCACTCGTCCAGCCGACCGCGCGGATCGTGCGCCGGGGCTGCAGCCCGAGCTCCTTCATGATCCGAATCGCCTCCCAAGCCGCGACCACGCCGCCGGCGTCGTCCATCGCTCCCTGGCCAACATCCCACGAATCGATGTGTCCGCCGAAGACGACGACTTCGTCCGGAAATTCACGTCCCCGAATCTCGGCCATGACGTTACGGCCCGGGACGTCGGGAAACGTCTGAGCCTCCATCCGAAGGTGGACTTCGATACGCTCCCCTCGCTCCTGCATCCGCTGCAGCAGGTCCGCGTCCTCCACCGTGATCGCCGCATGCGGGATGCGAGGCACGCCATCCTCATAGCTCGAGTTGCCGGTGTGGGGCGTCTGCTGCGAGTACGGGGTGACAGAGCGGATCAGGCTGGCGACCGCTCCAGCCTGCGCGGCCGCCACGGCACCCCGCGACCGGTACTGGACGGTCTGGCCGTACGTCGTGAAGGGAACGTTGAACAGAACGATCCGGCCCTGCGCGTCGTCCGCCCGCTCCTCGAGTTCCTCGAAGGAGTTCACGACGAGGACTTCACCGCGAATCCCGCCCGGCGGGGTCCCGACGCTGAACCCCAGCCCGAGCATCGGAAGATCCCTGGGCCACGGGAGGATCATCTCGAGGCTCTCCTCACCGCGCACCCAGTGCGGCACCATCACGCGTTCCGTGTGCACGTTGTCGAAGCCGTCCGTCTCCATCTCTTCGACCATCCAGTCGATAGCCCGCTCGAGCGCGGCGGAGCCCGAGATCCTCGGGCCGAATCGCTCCACGAGCTCGGTCAGACGCGCATAGGCGTCGTGGTCGCCCGTCGCCGCATCGATGATGCGGTTCGCGACGTCGCGGTACGCGTCGGCGATCTCCTGCCCACGCGCGGGCGGCGGCGCACAGAGCGTAACGAGGAAGACGGCGACGAGCGCTCGACTGATGAGTGTCCTCATCGGAACCTCCACGGGGCCGCCGGGCGGACCGACGGGTTAAGGCGTGGTGTCGAAGTAGGGGGCCAGCGCTTCGGCGGGTGGGCGCGGCGTGGCCAGACTCACCCCGACGAAGAGAAGCCCCGAGATCAGGAAGCCGCAAAGTACGGGTTCGACCGACGTCGCGCCGAACGCTTCCCAAAGAAAGGTGGCGGTCACGCCCCCGATCATCGCGGCCGCGGCCCCCTGCTTCGTGGCGCGCGGCCAGAGCACGCCACCCACGACCGGTAGCACGAACGCCGCCGCCATGAGCGCCGTGAAGAGGAGGACGATGAACTGGACGAGTTCCCCTTCCCCGACCCCGCTCAACAGGAGCATGACGGGCAAGGATCCGACGGCGAGGATCCCGAGGCGGTCCACCCAGAGCCGGCGGCCGGGCGAGACGTCCGGGTTGATGAGATTCTGGTAGATGTCCACCGACAGGGCCGAGCCCGCGACGATCAGCAACGAGTCGACCGTCGACATCATAGCGGCCGTGATCGCGGCGAGCATGATCGCGCCCAGCGTCGCCGGCAGGACCGCGGTGGCGACCATCGGCATCGCGAGATCCCCGGTCGGGAGTGACGGGAAGAGCACGATCGCCGACAGCGCGAGAATGAACACGAGCAGGTTGATCGAGAGAATCATCACGATGGCGAACAGCACGCCGCGCCGGATCGTGTGCATGTCCTTCATGGCGTAAAGTCGGATCAGCTTCTCGGGCGTCGCCACGCCCCCAAGGAAGAACGAGAGCCCCATCGTGAGCAGGAGGGTCGCCGGCATCGTTTCGAAGGTGAACACGAGCGGGTCCGCCGACTCGACGAGCGTCAGGAGTCCTCCCAGGCCATCGACCTGACGCAGCGCCAGTGGGACCGCGAACAGAGCACCGAGCCCCATCACGACGAGCTGAAAGGCATCCGTGTACACGACCGCGACCATGCCGCCCACGACGGTATAGATGAGCAGGATCGTGGTGAAGCCAACCATGCCGACGGTGGTCGGCACCCCGAACACCGTATTCGCGATGAGGCCTCCCGCCACGATCTGCGCCTGAATGTAGACGACCGTAGCGACCAGGATGATCGCCGCGGCCAGGCCCCGTATCCCTTTGCCGTAGTAGCGCGTCTCGATGAAGGCGGGAATCGTCAATTCCTTCTGCTTCGTGAAGCGCGGGGCGAGCACGGCGACCATGAACCAGTACGACAGCGGGATCGAGAGAAGCACCCACCCGAAGGACCAGCCAGCCGTATACATCACGCCGATGGTCCCGACGAAGGTCCCCGCCGACGTGTGGGTCGCGGCCATTGTGGCGCCGCCCGTGAACCAGCCCAGCTCGCCCCCCGCAATCCAGTAATCGGTTTCACTGCGGGTCGCGCGCAGGCTGTACCAACCGATGGCGAAGACGACGCAGAAGTATCCGAGGAAGATCCAGACCTGCGCGGTCATCGACCTTCCTCCCAACGCATCCAGACCACATACGCCACCACGATGAGCCCGCAGACGACGAAGAGCCCCCAGAAGGTGAAGCCGGGCCCCGTCACGCTCTTGCCCTCCGCGCCACACCGCTGAGGTGACGCCAACCCACGGCGGAGAAGCCGCACAGAACCAGGACGGTCAGCAGATCGACCACGAGCGGGAGGCTGGGTCGCCACCTTCCATCACTCCGCCCACGGAAGCCGACCATCGACGGAGCGACCTGGAGCCCGACACTCCACGACCCGTCGTCGTCCGGGCGTAGCCCCGAAGGGAAGCCCTCCGAGACCATCCACCCCTCCGGCAGACGCAGGCGCGCCGTGAACCCACCCTCTGCCCCGGCGGCAGCGGGCGGGCCTGTCAGAACCGGGATCCGGGCGCGCAGCCGGCCACCCTCGTCTACGACCGCCCCGTCCACGCGATACGACAGCTCGACGACCCCGACCCCGTCGACCATCGATGACTCCGGTATGCGCACCGAGGCCGCGCTATGGGTGCCGTGCGTCGGCTGGAACTCGACGGAATCACCCGAGGACGTCACGAATCGATCGACGGTCGCATCCCCGAAGGTGAGCACCTCGACCCGAAGAGGTCGGCTCAGCGAAAGCGGGCCATCTCCCAGCGCACTCAACTCGAATCGCACCACGACGTCCGCGGCACCGCCGCCCGCGGACAGATCGGCATCCAGGCGGACGGAACGGAGGAGCCAGTCCGGGTCCTGAGCGACGACGCAGGGCGGAACGATCGACATGATGACCCCACACACCAGTGCACCCGCCGCGGCTGCACGCGGCGACATCACGGCATCGAGCCTCAGGCCCACGCCTCTGCCATGACGCGGAGCGCGTTGCCACCCATCACCTTCTCGATGTCGTCGTCCGAGTACCCGGACTGCACGAGCCACCGGGCGATATTGATGGAGCCCTCGGTCGGGTTCTCGAGACCCTCGACGTACTCGACTTCTTCGAAGTGCTGGTCTGGATGATGGCCGCCCCGTGAGTCCTTGATGGAAAGGTTGGCCATGTACGTGCGGTGGAGACCCACATGGTCTCCGTACACGGTGTCCGGGCCGAAGCCGACATGATCGATGCCGACAAGCGCCCGTACGTATTCGAAGTGTTCCATGAACGCCTCGAGATTGTGTCGACGATTGTTCTTCGTCAGCGTCGTGTGCGGAGCGCACTCAATCCCGATCACCCCACCCTTGGCGGCCACGGCCTCCATCACGTCGTCCGGGGCCAGACGGTTGGAACGCCAGAGCTCGCGGGCCCCGATGTGCGAGAGGACGATGGGCTTCTCGCTCCACTCCACGGTGTCGAGCGTGGTCTGATCTCCGCAGTGTGAGCAGTCGATGAGGAGACCGACCTTGTTCATCCGCTCGACGGCCCTGCGCCCGAACTTGGTCAGGCCACCGTCGCGGTCTTCCTTGAGCCCGTTCCCGAGCGCGTTCGACTCGGAATACGTGATCCCGAGAGAACGGAGGCCGAAGCCGTGCAGAAGATCGATCCGGTCGAGGTCGTGCTCGATCATCGCTGCCCCTTCCATCGACGCGATCCAGGCTACCCGGCCCTGGTCATGCGCTCGCTGGACGTCACCGATACGCAGGCAATGGATCAGGAAGTCCTGATGCGCCAGATCACAAAGCCGCATCCCGAGATCGTGGAGGACGTCATCCCACTGCCACCCGGACCGCGAATGGATCGTGCAGATCCCATCCATGAGGTTGTCGAATACCGCGTCCCAGTGCGAAGCGGCCAGACCTTCGAAGGCCGTCGCCATCCGTCCGTGCCGCACATACTCCGGGGTCTCCTCGATCCGTTCGGGGAAGACACCGAGGTGCTCGTGCATCGAAACGAAAAGGCATCGTTCGATCAGAGCGGTGCAGCGCGCGTCCTCGTCCTCCGTCAACGGAACGCGATACGGGGGTACCCGCTCGAGCTCGTCGGCGAGGTCGAAGACCTTGTAGTCGGCCCCGGGCTCCAGGTAGGAAAAGGACGTGTAGCCGTCGTACTTCTTCTTCAGACTCATCGAGGGCCCCGGTTTGGGTCAGACGTTCAGACGGTGGGCTCGTCGATGTACTCCGACTGGATCTTCACGATGTCGGATCGAGCTTCGACGAAAACATCGACCACACGAGGGTCGAACGCACCTCCCGACTCGGCCACGATCATCTCCACGACCTCGTCAGGGTCCAACGCCTCGCGGTAGGGTCGGTCCATGGTGAGCGCGTCGAAGAAGTCGACGACGCTGCAGATTCGGGCTTCGATCGGAATGGCGTCCCCGAGGAGCCCATTCGGATACCCTGACCCGTCCCAATGTTCGTGGTGGGTCATCGCGATACGCTCGCCCATCTGGATGACGGGAGACGACGAACCCGACAGGATCTGCCCACCGATCGTGGTATGGGTGTTCATGATCGCCCGCTCTTCCCGGTTCAGCGGGCCGGGCTTCAGGAGGATGTTGTCCGGGATCCCGAGCTTGCCCACATCGTGCATCGGTGCGGCGTGCAGGAGCAGATCGACCATCCCCGGCTGCAGATGCATCGCCATCCCGACGACCTGAGAGAACCGGCCGATGCGCTCGATGTGCCCCGCGGTGTCGTGGTCCTTGTACTCGGCAGCGAGTGTGAGACGCCGGATCGTGTCGAGGTGCGCCCCCTGGGTCTCACGTTGGGCTCGAGTCACCTCTTCGAGAGCCTCGCGGAGGTCTCGCGTGCGCAACGCGACCGTGTCCTCCAGGTGCTGCTTGCTCCGCTTCAGCTGATCCTGAGCGGTCTTGAGTTCCAGAAGCCACTTCAGCCGGAGCCGAAGCTCCGTGTGGTCGACCGGCTTGTTGATGAAATCGTTGATCCCGGCCTCGTACGCACGAAGACGATCTTCACGCGCCTCCAGGCTCGTGACCATGACGATGGGCAGTTCCTCGGAAGTCCGGCTGCTGCGAATCCGCCGCGCAACTTCGAAGCCGTCCATATTCGGCATGTGCGCGTCAGTGAGGACCAGATCGACCCCCAGGCTGACCTTGGCGATCGCCTCGATCCCGTCGGCAGCGATCTCGACATCGTAACCGAACCCGCGCACGAACTCGGCGTGCAGGGTCCGGATCATCTCATCGTCGTCGGCGATGAGGATCTTGTATTCGTGTTCGGGCATCCTGATCCGGCGCTGATTCGGTCGCGTGGCGCACAGGCCTCGATCCAGCGAGGTCTCGCCAACCTATGCCCATGCCTCGGGGACCGCCAAACCATTCTACCCGCCCGTGCCCGGCTTGCCGGGCCGCCGTCCATGCTGCCTCTTGCCGCGTGTCCATGATTCGGTCCGTCTCCACCCACTCGGCGCCTCACATGTCCCCGGTTCACACGTCTCCTCGTCTCCCCGCCCGTCCCGCCGCGCGGACGATCACACTCTTCGCGACCTCCCTCGCCCTGCTGTGGAGCCCGTCGTCGGGTGTCGCCCAGTCGAGCGACCAGCGTCAGGACGCGATCGCGAACTTCGACCTCGCCGCACGCTGGGCTCCGTACAAGATGCGCGAGATGGTTCACAGCACGACCGTCGCGCCACGATGGATCGAGGGCAGCGAGAAGTTCTGGTACGAGTGGGAGAATGCCGACGGAACCTTCTTCTACATCGTCGATCCGGAGCAGGGCTCGAAAAACCAGCTCTTCGACAACGACGTGATGGCCGCCGAGCTCACACGCATCACGCGAGATCCGTGGGACGGTCAGCACCTGCCGATCACGAATATCCGCTTCATCGACGAGGACACGTTCCAGTTCGATGTCGAGTCTTCGCAGGACGAGGAGGCTGAGGACGAGACGGAGGAAGACGAGGAACAGCAGGAAGAGGAGGGGCGTGATCGTGCACGGACGCAGAAGCGTGTGCACCACTTCGAGTTCACCGTCTCTTCACAGGCACTGCGCGAGCTCGAGGAGTATGAGGAGCCGGATGACCACCCCGCGTGGGCCAGTGTGTCGCCCGACGGTCAGACGGTCGTCTTCGTGAGGAACTACAACCTCTTCATGATGTCGGGCTCCGACTACGCGCAGGTCCTGGACGCTCGCCGCGGCAAGGACGGAGACGAAGCCGAAGAGGCCGAGAACGAGGTCGATGTCGAGGAAATTCAGCTCACGACGGACGGCGAGGAATACTACAGCTACGCCGCAAACGGGACGGGGCGTGGCGAGACCAACGTCTCGCGCGAGGAAGACAGGGACGACCGCAAGCGTGCGAGCCTGACGTGGTCACAGGATTCACGCCGTTTCGCTCTCGTGCGCACGGACTACCGGGAGGTGGGCAAGCTCTGGGTCGTCCACACAACAGGGAATGAGCGACCGGAACTCGAGACGTACGCATATGAGATGCCCGGCGAGGAGCACGTCGATCAGCACGAACTCGTGATCTACGACCTGGAGAACCGGAGCCAGGTCACGGTCTCGGACGAAACAGAGACGGACCCCGACCTGAGCATCGTCAACGCCGACCAGTTCTTCTATCAGGACTCCGACCAACCACGTACGCAGCAGTGGGTCTCGGACAACTCGGACGAGCTCTACTACCTCCGCATTTCGCGGGATCGGCATCGCGCGTCGCTCAGCGTAGCCAACACCACGACCGGTGAATTCCGGGACCTCTTCGTGGACAGCCTGAACACGTACATGGAGACGCGGCAGCCGCACCGCCTCGCGGACGGCAGCTGGCTCTGGTGGTCGGAGCAGGACGGCTGGGCTCACATCTACCGGTACGCCGCGGACGGCAGCCTGCGGAACCGCGTCACCTCGGGGCCCTGGCATGTAGACGGCATCGTCGGCGTCGATGAACAGCGCGGTTACGTATTCCTGACAGGCCAGGGGCGGGAGGCAGGCGAGGACCCGTACTACCAGCACCTGTATCGCGTGAACCTGGACGGCTCGGGGCTCACGTTGCTGAACCCCGGCGACTACGATCACCGATTCGCGATGGGCGAGTCACGCCGCTTCTTCGTCGACAGCTATGCCCGGGTGAACACGACCCCGGCATCGGCCCTCTTCAACGCGCAAGGCACAAGGATTCTCGATCTCGAGGTCGCCGACTTCTCGGCACTTGAGGGTGCCGGGTACGCGTTCCCTGAACCGTTCGTGGCGGAGGCGGCCGACGGTGTCACCGACATCTACGGCGTCATGTACAAGCCGTACGATTTCGATCCGGAGAAGAGTTACCCGATCGTAGCCTACGTGTACCCCGGCCCGCAGACGGAGTCGGTCTCGAAGTTCTGGTCAACCAATCCGTATGAGCAGGGGCTCGCCCAGTTCGGTGTCATCGTCGTCACCCTGGGCAACCGTGGAGGAAATCCAGACCGCTCCAAGTGGTACCACAACTACGGGTACGGTGACCTGCGTGACTACGGCCTCGCGGACAAGAAGGCCGTCATCGAGCAGCTGGGCGATCGGCACGACTTCATCGACCTCGATCGCGTCGGCATCTACGGGCACTCGGGCGGCGGCTTCATGTCGACCGCGGCCATGCTCGTCTACCCCGATTTCTTCAAGGTCGCCGTCTCGTCGTCGGGTAATCACAACAACGACGTCTACAATCGCTGGTGGTCCGAGACGCACCACGGGGTGGATGAGGTGGTCGACGACGACGGGAACGTCTCCTTCGAGTACGACATCGAGAAGAACTCGGACCTCGCCGCCAATCTCAAAGGGCATCTGCTACTCACCACGGGCAACATCGACAACAACGTCCATCACGCGGGAACTCACCGGATGGCCGAAGCGCTGATCCGGGCCAACAAGCGGTTCGACTACTTCGTCTTCCCTGGTCAGCGTCACGGCTACGGCGACATGGGTGACTACTGGTTCTGGCTGCGTGCGGAGTACTTCGTCGAGCACCTGCTCGGAGCTCGGGCCGACATGGCGGACATCATCCCCCTGCAGGTGGAACGACCGAAGACCAGATAGCCAAGATGACGCTCCGACCAACGGCGCTCCTCGCCATACTGTGGCTCGCATCCACAGCTGTGCCGGCGTCCGCGCGGCAGTTCCCGTCGGACATGGAAATCATCGAGTCGTTCGACATCGCCATGGAGGTCGAGGCCGGCGGTTCGATGCTCGTCACGGAACGGATCACCGTGCGCGCCCGCGGAAACCAGATCAAGCGGGGGATCTTCAGGGACTTCCCCACGACGTTCCCCCGCCGCTTCAACATCGGCCGGATCGAAGCGCCCTTCGAGGTCGTCTCGGTCACGCGAGGCGGTGTGCCCGAGACCTTTCGAGTCGAAGGCATCGGAGAAGGCTTCGGCCGCGGCGGTGTCCGGATCCGAATCGGTCGGCGGGACGTGATACTCGAGCCAGGCACGTACGTATACGAGATCACGTACTGGACAGATCGATGGGTCCGATTCGGGCGTGAGGAAGACCAGATCTACTGGAACGTCACCGGAAATGGCTGGTCCTTCCCGATCGAGACCGCTAGCGCCACGGTGCGCGTCGAAGGCCTGACGACGACACCCACGCTGGAATCCTGGACGGGCCCCGAAGGATCGACCGGGATGCAGGCCAGCGGTTCATGGGACGCCTCGACCGGGACGGCCCACTTCGAGACGACCGAAGCCCTCTGGCCCGGCGACGGACTCACGGTCCGCCTGACCTTTCCCGCCGGTCAGCTTCCCGGCCCCTCGGAAGAGACCATGGCCGAGTGGTTCCGGATGGACTTCGGCGGATACGTCGACGCCGGATACCTCATCCTGCTCGTGATCGCGGTCTACCTGCTGATGTGGCGCCAGGTCGGCATCGACCCGGCTCCGGGGCCGACACGCCTCCGGACGGAACCCCCCGAAGGCTACTCACCCGCCGAGCTGGGTTACATCCAGGACCGCGGGTACGAGCAGGAGCATCTCTCCGCGGCTCTCGTGAATCTGGCACTCAAGGGGGCCATACGGATTACGAACGACGGGTCGGACTGGACTCTGCACAAGCTCGTGAGCAAGCCCGAGGGGCTGGCCCCAGAGGAGCAGGATCTGTTCAGTCGACTCCTGGGACCTCGAAAGAAGATCGACCTGGAACGGCGTCGACATGCCATCCTGAGCGCCGCGATCAAGAGTTTTCGGCTATCACTTCGCCGGCGCCTCGAGCGGATCTACTTCGAGAACAACAGGAACTGGTTCTACGCCGGTGTGGCGGTCAGCGTCGTCGGCTTTGGCGTACTGGTCATGCGCTGGAGCTACGCGATCAATCCTGCGGCCATCTTTCTCGCGCTGTGGCTCACGCTCTGGACGATGGGTACAGGCACGCTCGTGGCTCGAATCCTCCAGACCGTGGTCCAGGCAAAACGCGGCCGATCCCCGGTCCTGTACGGCGGAGCCGGCGCACTCGCGCTCTTCGCCGCGCCCTTCGTCTTCGGCGAGGCGCTCGGGCTGGCGTTCCTGCTGTCGATGGTGCCCACCCACCTGGTTGTAGCCGCGGTGGCCCTCGGTGTGATCAACGTCCTGTTCTATCACCTGCTGGAGCGTCCGACCTTGAAAGGTCGTGGCGTACTCAACGAGCTCGACGGCTTTCGTTCGTGGCTCGAGGGTGAGGACGGGGGCCCCGCCGGCGAAGACCGATCGGTGGCGGTGTTCGAGCGGCACCTGCCGTATGCCATCGCCCTCGGGCTGGACGATCGCTGGACGGAAGCCTTCTCCGATGTCCTCGAGCCTCTCATGGCGAAGCCCCGGGGCCAGGAGCCATTCCCGTGGTACGACCACGATGGACTCCACGATCGTTCGTTCAGTCCCCGGTCGTTCTCCAGCTCCCTGAGTTCTTCCCTGGCCAGCACACTCAGTACGAACTCGTCCCCGCCACCCAGTTCGGGCGGTGGGAGCAGCAGCGGTGGCGGCTTCTCCAGTGGAGGAGGCGGAGGAGGCTTCTCGGGCGGTGGCGGTGGCGGTGGTGGGGGCGGCGGCTGGTAGCCACCCGATGAGGACCCGTCGCTACGCCGGGGGCGGGTCTCGCCGGATCTCTCCCCGAAGGAGCGCGTCACGGCGCTCCCGGATTCGAGTGCGGATACGCGTCGACACGAAGATGCCGGACACGACCATGTAGGCGGACCCCATGCCGAGCATCAACGCGATCAGGAGCCCGCCAAGCCAGACCGTAACGCCAACGGCCGCGACGAAGCCGGGTCTAGGACCGCCCACGCTTCGCCTCGATCGCGCGAGTCAGGACCTCGGCAAGCTGATCACCCGTGAACGGCTTCCGGATCACGAGCTCGCTCCCCACGAGCCCACCGGACTGGATGGGATCGACCTCGGCGAAGCCCGTCGTGTATACGACAGCAAGATCCGGCCGCGCAGCAATCAGTCGCTGGGCAACCCGGGCACCCCACCCGTCCGGGAGATTGATATCCATCAGGACCACCTCGATATCGCCCTCGTACCGTTCGATCACCTCGGCCGCCTCCTCGGCAGAGGATGCACCGATCATGTCGAATCCGCGCTTCCGCAGGAGACGTCTCGCGATCTGGCGGATCGCCTCCTCGTCATCGACAAAGAAAACGACTGGCTTTCGCTTGAGTTCTTCGGCCTGCTCGTCTGACACGTGGTTCGTCGGGGGCGGCGGGGAGGGCGTGGCTCTCACACGGTTACCGGCAAACTATCGACTGTGGCCTGCGGCCTCCAAGGGTTTCACCGTGTTGATGCGTCGTCGCCTCGCGTAAGATTGTCCGTATGGTGACCTCTACCCTCCGAACGTGCGCCGTCGTCGCGCTCGCGATCCTCGTGATTGCGCCCCCCGGGTCGGCGGGCCAGGACGTGGAACCGGGGAGCGAGCTGCGCGTGTGGCTCGTGACGGCCGGGCCGGGGGATGCGGTCTGGGAGCGCTACGGGCACAACGCCCTGCGTGTGCTCGATACCAGGACCGGGTACGACGTCTCGTTCAACTGGGGCATCTTCAGCTTCGGTGAGCCCGTGCAATTCATTGTCCGGTTCCTCCAGGGCCGGATGCTGTACATGATGGCCCCGTTCGACACTCAGGCGATGTTCGCGTCCTACGCCGGAGACAACCGTGAGGTGATCCAGCAGGAACTCGACCTCACGCCGGCGGAGAAGCTCGAGCTCCTCGCCCTCGGTCAGATCAACGCACAGCCCGAGAACCGGGAATACTTCTACCAGTACTTCCTCGACAATTGCTCGACCCGGGTGCGGGACCTCCTCGACCTCGTGCTGGGCGGCCAGCTTCACGCGGCGTTCGGATCGGAGCAGACGGGTACCAGCTACCGCTGGCACACCCGGCGGCTCACCCAGGTCGACCCGTTCATCTATGCAGGCATGGACGCGCTGCTGGGGACCCCGACCGACGCGGAACTCACGGTGTGGGAGGAGATGTTCCTGCCGCTGACCTTGAGAGACGCGGTTCGCGACTTCGACGTGCGGCGCGGCGACGGGTCCGTGCGGCCGCTCGTGCTGGCGGAAGAGGTCACCGTTCCTGCGACCCGAACCGCAGAGGAGACCGCACCACCGGCGTGGCTCCTCCGATTTCTCCTTGCCGGCTTGGTCACGGGAGTCGTGTTCGCCTCGCTGTCGCTCGCCCAGGTCCGGGAGTCCACGTTCCGCCGGCGCTTCGTCCTGAGCGTGGCGGCGGCGTGGTCCACACTCTTCGGAGTATTGGGGCTCATCCTGGTGGGACTCCTCTTCACGGATCACACCTTCTCTACGTGGAACGAGAACCTCTTCCTCGCCAATCCGCTTCTTCTGATCGTCGGCGTCGCGCTTCCGCTTTCCGGTGTTCGACCAGCCTGGGAGGCGCGTGCGCGTCGGGTCGCAGGATTCTGTGCCGGGATCGCTATGCTCGGCCTGATCTGGCAGGTCGTGCCCGCCTCTGCCCATCAGAACGCAATATTCTTCGCGCTTCTGCTGCCGGCGCACGTTGGGCTGGCGTGGGGATTGTATGCGCTCGGACGGGCCGGATCGGAAGGCCGACCGGGACCCCAGGGGTAACGATCAGGCACGCCGACCCGCGCCGGCGTGCGCGCTGAGGCGGGGCACATCAGCGAAAATTGGCCGGGCGCTCGCATGTCGTTTGCGGGCGTGGGGTTGCAGCAAATCGATCGTGTCCGACGCTGACGGGTACCGGTCGGCGGAGGGCCACGAGAACGTAGCTGTTGTGTCTCGGGGATCCGACCGCAATTCTGCGGTGGAAATCCTTAGGATGCGCGCGAAGGAAAGGTATGTCGCCGAGCAACGACGAACTGATCGCCCAGGCGAAGACGGAGGAGGCGCCCCTTCTTCCCCTGCTGCACAGATTCCACGAGCGGGATGGATACCTGAGCGAGGACGCGCTCCGGGCCGTCTCGAAGGGTCTGAGGATCCCCATCGCGGATCTTTTCGGCACGATCACCTTCTACCATCACTTCGCCCGCCACGAGGGTGGGTTCGAAGCGCCCCGCGTGTGCACCGGACCGATCTGCTGCCTGAAGGGGGCCCACGAGCTGGTCGACGGACTCGAGGGCGCGACCAGTATGCCCTGCAGTGGGCGCTGCGATGAGCCGATCCCCGTCATTCGCGGCGGTCAGACCCTGGTCGGGACGTCGCCCGACGCTCTCGAGATGAGGGACACGCCGGTGCCGCCGGAGTCGGCAGGCGCCTACGAGGAGTGCGTCTTCGCCCACATTCGTGAACCCGATCGAAAGACCCTGGGCGGCTACCGCCGGACCGGTGGTTATGCGGCACTCGAGAAGGCCGTGACCTCGATGACGCCCGACGAGCTCCTCTCGGTCGTGGACGAGAGCGGCTTGGCCGGGCGGGGCGGGGCCGGATTCCCCACCGGACGGAAATGGCGGGCCGTCGCTGAAGCGGACGGGGGGCCGAAAACCGTCGTGTGTAACGCCGACGAGGGCGAACCGGGCTGCTTCAAGGACCGTGCCCTGATGGACCACGATCCGCACGCGGTGCTTGAGGGGATGGCCCTCGCCTGCTTCGCCACCGGGTCGCCTCGAGCATTCCTGTACCTCCGGTACGAATATCCCGAGACCGAACACCTGCTGGCTGGAGCGATCGCCGAGGCGGAAGCGGCCGGCATTCTGGGTGACGACGTCTTCGGAACGGGGACGGAGATCCGGATCTACCTTCGGCGCGGCGCAGGTGCATACATCTGCGGTGAGGAGACGTCGCTCCTCAACTCCCTCGAAGGCGGTCATCCGTTCCCTCGGAACCGTCCCCCCTACCCCGTCACCCACGGCTATGAGGGTACGCCCACGGCGGTGAACAACGTGGAGACTCTCGCGTCGGTGCCTCCGATCGTGGTGCACGGCGCGGCCTGGTACCGGGGACTCGGCCTGGAAGAGCACGCCGGAACGAAGGTGATCTCTCTATCGGGCGACGTCGAGCGGCCCGGAAACTACGAGGTGCCGATCGGTCTTCCTCTCTCCACCCTGATCCACGAGTGGGCCGGTGGCGTCCCCGGCGGGCGCTCCGTTCAGGCCGTCACCATGGCAGGTCTGTCCGGCGGCTTTCTGGCCGGCGACGACCTCGACGTCACGCTGGATGAACCCTCGATCCGATCCAGGGGCTCCTTCCTCGGAGCGGGTGGCATCATGGTCTTCGACGACACTCGTGACATGATCGAGGTCTCGCACATGGCGATGGAGTTCTTCGCCGAGGAGTCGTGCGGGAAATGCTTCCCCTGCCGCATCGGGACCCAGCGGCTCACGGAGCGATTAGCCGGAAACGCGGGGCCGGGCGACCTCGCGGCGTGGCTCGACGAGGTGCACGACCTGAACAAGACGATGAAGGAGACATCCGCGTGTGGGCTGGGGCAAGCAGCCCCGCTGATCACGGAAAGCCTCCTCAGGTACTTCCCGGACGCCGTGCAGTCGCACGTCACCGGTGACTGAAACAGAGAACGGAAAAACACGATATGAGTGAGATGACTGGACGCACGATCGTTCTCGACGGCGAAGAAGTCCCGTTCGAGAGGGGTGAGACGATCTTCGAGGTCGCGGAGCGCCACAGGAAAGAGATCCCCACCCTGTGCTACGACGACCGCCTCGAGGCCTTCGGTGCCTGCCGACTGTGTGTGGTCGAGCTCGAAGGTGCCCGGAACCCCGTAGCCTCGTGCACCACCAAAGCCGAGCCGGGCATGCGGGTCACGACGAAGAGCGGGTCTCTGGAGATGCACCGGCGTGTGCTGCTCGAGATGGTCACCTCCGAGAACCGTGATGTCGATGTCGATGAGCTCTCGGGGTACGCCTCGCAGGAGATGAAGACCCTGGTCGACCGGTACGACGCACGCACCGGCCGATTCTCGGGCAAGACGTCCGGTACGTCGCGGCCCGATGACCCCAATCCGTTCATTCTTCGCGATTACGAGAACTGCATCTCGTGTTATCGCTGCGTCCGGGTCTGCGCCGAGCAGGAAGGCGACTATGCCATCACGGTGATGAACCGCGGCTTCGACACGCAGATCACGACGGAGTTCGGCGGCCTGCTCAAGGACTCGTCGTGCACCTTCTGCGGCCAGTGCGTGCAGACGTGCCCGACCGGCGCACTCGGTGACCTGAAGGCGCTTCGCTTCGCGGAGGTCGAAGAGCCGGTCGAGAAGACCCGGTCAGTCTGTCCGTACTGTGGGGTCGGATGCGCGGTCGACATCATGACCAAAGGGGATCAGGTCGTCGGCATCCAGCCTGCGATGGACGGCCCTGCGAACGAAGGCGCACTGTGCGTGAAGGGCCAGTTCGCCTTCGACTTCGTGCACCACCCGGACCGCCTGAAGACTCCGTTCGTACGGGATGACCATGGGAAGCTCGTCCCTGCGACGTGGGACGAGGCACTCGACAAGGCGGCGGCGGGCCTGCTCGAAGCCGTCAACGAGCATGGTCGTCACAGCCTCTATGCGGTCGCGTCCGGACGCGCCCCGAACGAGGCTGGCTTCACGTTGCAGAAGCTGGTCCGGGCCGGGTTGGGGACCAGTTACATCGACAATTGCAGCCGTGCCTGACACGCTCCCACAGTCGCCGGTCTGGCGGCAACGATTGGGCGGGGCGCCATGTCGAACCCGCTCCGGGACATGGAAAAGCCCGATGTGATTTTCTGCATCGGGACCAACATGACGGAATGCCACCCCGTAGCGGCGACGCGCCTGAAGAAGGCGATCGCGAACGGGGCGAAGATGATCGTCGCAGACCCCCGGGTGATCGGCCTCGTGGAATACGCCGATATGCACCTGCCGCTGCGGGTCGGGTCGGACGCAGCACTTCTCCTCGGAATGGCGCACGTCATTGCGCGGGAGGGGCTCGTCGATGAAGGCTTCGTCGCCGAACGCACGACAGAAGCCGAGGCCTTCCTCGAGCACGTGCGTGAGTTCACACCCGAGTGGGCCTCCACGATCTGCGGGGTAGATCCGGAGCTGATCGAAGAGGCTGCCCTCCTCTACGCACGAGCGGAACGAGGCGCGATTTACTACACACTCGGCATCACTGAGCACATCTGCGGCGTCGACAACGTTCAGAGCCTCTGCAATCTGGCTCTGATGACGGGCAACCTCGGGCGCGAGGGCACCGGCATCAATCCGATGCGCGGTCAGAACAACATTCAGGGTGCAGGTGACGTCGGAGCGATCCCGAACAACTACCCGGGCTTCCAGCCGGTCACCGATCCGGCAAACCAGGCGAAGTTCCAGAGGGCGTGGGGACGGGAGATCGACCTCGATAAGGGCATCACCAAGGTGCGAGCGCTCGAACTCGCCGGTGACCAGATCAGGGCCATGATCATCGACGGCGAAAACACCGTCGTGACGGACCCCGACCGTGAACACTGCGAGCACGCCCTCAAGTCGCTCGACTTCCTCGTGGTCTGCGACCTCTTCATGACGGAGACGGCCGAGTTCGCGGACGTTGTGTTCCCGGCAACGGGATTCGCCGAAACCGATGGCACCCAGACGAACACGGAACGACGGGTACAGCGGCTCCGCCGCGCCGTCCCCGCGCCAGGTGACGCGAAGCCGGACTGGTGGATCATCTCGCAGCTCGCGAAGCGCATGGGCTTTCAGGGCTTCGACTACACCAGCGCGAAGGACGTCTTCAACGAGCTTTGCTCGCTGTCGACGACCTACGCCGGGCTGGACTGGGATCGGGTGGAGTACGGCGAGTACCAATGGCCCGTGCCCGAAGAAGGGCACCCCGGAACGCCGCGCCTGCACGAAGACGGCTTCGTGAACGGACGAGGCATCTTCAAGTTGATCCGGTACCGTGACCCGGCCGAGACCGTCGACGACGACTACCCGGTCTGGCTAACGACCGGACGTCGACTCGAGTCGTACCACTCACGGACGCAGACGGGTCGGTCCTCCGGGATCGACTACCTGCTCTCGGAAGAAGTCCTGGAGGCTCATCCCGATGATGTAGCGGCGTGGGGTGTGGACGACGGCAGCTTCGTCGAAATGGCGAGTCGGCGCGGCTCGGTGACAATCAAGGTGAAGGCCACGGAGCGTTCGCCCCGCGGGACGGTCTTCAGCTCATTCTCGTTCAACGACGTACCGGTCAATATTCTGACCGGGGCAGGCTACGATCCGGTCACCGACACGGCCGAACTGAAGGTCTGCCCGGTCAGGATCCGGCCGTCTCCGACGCGGGGGAGTGAGGCGGCGGACTGATCAGTCCGTCCGCCCGCTCCAGCTTCCGCGCGACTCCGATCGCAAGGTTGCGGTAGACCGTCACACCGATGTCGGGGCGACGCCGAACGAGCTCGTCGAGGCTGTCCACATCGATGACGCCGTACTCGACGTCCGACTCGGTGATCGCGGTCGCCGCGTGACGTCTGCCCAGCAGCGCGGCAACTTCACCGAGCGCCTCTCCGGGACCGACCTCTCCGAGCACGTCACCTCCTGCCTCGACACGGACCCGTCCGCTCGACACGATCACGAACTCGTCCGCTGGATCCCCCTCCCGGAAGATCACGCTTCCCTCTTCGCAGCGCGTGACTGCGAAGCCCCCGAGAAGGCGCGACGTCTGTTCGTCGGTCAGCTCCGCACACAGATGCAGCCGGCTCAGAGCCTGGGCCAGCCGCGGCCTGAGTTCCAGCTCCGCGAAGCGATCGAGCACGTGCCGACCGATGGACAACGTCGGCTCCGGTGCTTCGAACGGGAGGTCGAGGAGTGGCCCGAACACGCGATACATCTTCACGATGTCGACACGTTCCACGTCATCGAACGCCATCGCCGGCACGTATGCGGCAGGCAGATAGCCCATGGTGAGCAAGGTGCGCTGCATCCTCGTGGCGTCTGCGTTTACGTCGACTTCGGCACACACAACGCCCTCCTGACGACAGCGATCTCCCAGCGCATTCAGCAGGAAGGGGATCACCTCCTGGTCCGTGCCGATGATCTCGAAGATCCGGACATGCTGCTCGACCCTGTCCCAGCTGTACCCGAGTGCTCCCACGATCCGTCCCGAAACGCGCGCGACCAGGTAATGCGAATCAGACGCCGCTAGCCGGAAGAGACCGTAGTGAAGCCGCTGTGGACCGAAGACCTCGCGATGACGCAGGCGGCCGCGTTCGATCCGAAGCAGGTCGAGGTAGCCAGACGCGGTCAGTTCCTCGAGTTCGAATCCGCGCTCACTCGAGAGCGGGTACGGCGCCGCGCCGTCGTCGACCACGACGTCCGGGGCAATCCCGAGCGCCTCGAGAGCCGCCGTCGCGAGCACCTCGGCCTCCGGGATGATTCGCGGCCGATTTCGCCGAATCTTCAGCGCGTCGCCGAAGTAACGCACGAGCAGAGCCGTATGCTCACGGGTCGTACCGAAGACCAGCTTCTGTGGCAGAAATCCCACGGGAACGAAGCCGTGCGCCTGGGAGATCCTTGGCGAGTAGGGCGTGCCGACCCTCACCTCGACGAACCCGACCTGAAGTCGCTGACCGACGCGAGCCAGCCGTTCTTCCATCAGGCTGCGCCCGATCCCGCGCCCTCTCCAGTCGGGGTGGACGACCAGTCGACCGAACTCCCCGACCAGGTCCGAGTGCGCCCCCATCTCGAACAGGACGCCGGCCGTGCCGACGACGGTTCGGGTCTCCTCGTCCTCAGCCACCAGGACCATGGATGCGTCGTCGTAGATCATCCGACGGACCTCGTGGAGATCGTAGATCGCCGGATGTACGTATCCGTCGCCGTAGGTACCTCGAAACAGATCTACGATCGCGGCTGCATCGCGGTCTTCGGCGTCTCGGAACAGGATGTCATCAAGACCGGACCCGACCATGTGCCCTCCGGCTCGAGTGTCACGGACCCGTCACCCCCAAAGTTGTCACTGCGGGGTGACCGCTTCTGTCCGGCTTCTCCCCCGCAAGTGCGTAGGGCCGGCTTGAGAGCGACCGGCCTCGGTGGTATTCCTTGGCGATGGCAAGACTGGCCGACGAAAACGAGGAAGAGATCTCTCTCTTCCCCATGTTCAACATTCTCGCGTGCACGCTCGGCGTCATGGTGTTCATCCTGGCGACGGTGGCGACGGTATCGCTGGGTGCCGACAAGGCCGTCGAGATCGTCGCGAACGTAGATCCCGGTGAAGAGGATCCACGCATCCCCATCTGGCTCGAATGGGACGGGCGGGACCTCACGCTCCTCCCTTCGGGCGAGCAGGCGACGTTCGGGGAAGCGCTCGACGAGATCTCGACCTGGGAAGCGACCTGGGCATACATGTCGGGCGCGCTGAGTGGAACGCGCCTCGGCGCGCGCATCGCCGATGTCGGGCTGGATACGGAGAACCAGTACATCGTGCTGCTCGTGCGGCCGGAAGGGTTCGACGAACTCCCCGAGGTGCGGGGGTATTTCGAGTTCCTCGGTATCGACGTCGGATACGAGCCGATCGACCCCACGTGGCAGCGACTGGGGGTGCGGTAAGTGTACCGGAGACCACGCTCGTCGGACGGGGCTTCGATCCTCAACCTCGACTCCCTGATGGATATCCTGTCCTGTCTGGTCGGGGTGATGCTGTTTCTCGTGATCTACACAGTGCTCGAGCTGGGCTCGACTTCGTTCGAGGTCTCCGTGCCGACGCCCCGCGATCGGCCAGTCGACAGTCGGCGCGTGCTCATCGTCGCGAACAACGGGACGGTACGGGGTCTCGACAGCACCCAGCCGGTGAGTGACCTGGTCGCGGGTCTCAGGACCGTCGCGATCGACGACATGGACCAGCTACTACGGGAAGCCAATCTGAGTCCGCCGACTGATCAACACTTCCAGTATCTCCTGGACTTCGATCGCGAAGTGGCGGCAGTCGACCCCAACGTCCGCGAATTCGACGTGGAAGTTCGTGAGATCCCCGGTGAAATGGGCGACTCCATCCATCACCTGGAGACGGGCTCATTCGAGGAACTACTCCGCACGCTGGATCCGAACTTCGTCTGGCTGGAGTTCGCGGTCGACGTCGAAAGCCTCGATATCTTCCGGCGCGCACGCGACCTGGCAGAGGCGCGTGGTTTTGCTACACGCTGGGGCCCGCTCGACATCGAATTCCCGGTCCGGTTCGATCTCGGTGGCGAGAGCCAGGGGCCCGCACCGCGTGGTATCTTGTCCAAGCCTCAACGATGAGCTCGTCGGCGTTCGACGGGCTCGATGACTGTGAGTGGAGTTCCTGATGGCGAAGGTTCAATGTCCGAAATGCGGCACGGCCACCGAATTCCCCGCCGATGCCTGCGAATCCTGCGAGACGTCTCTCGAGGGTCTGGTAGGAGCGCCTGACAACGCCTCCGAGGACGAACTGGCCGCTGCTGCACGGGCATCCGCCGACGCTGCGGCTGTCGCGGCCGCCGGAGCAGCGACTCAGGTCGTTGGATTGAGCGGAGGAGGCGCGAGAGAGAAGCGGGCACGTCGCTCCAATTCGGCGCTCGAGGCACTGCTTCCCGTCGCCACGGCGCTCCTGTTGTCTTTGGCCCTGCAGTTCGCGATCGCGAACGTCGTGGGGGCCGACACGTACATTTACCGTCTTTTCCGACCCCCGGGTGGTTGGGTGATGTCACTCGTGCCGGGTCTGATCGTCTTCGTGCTCGTGTGGACCCTCACGGATCTCGCCCTGAAGCATCGCCAGGGCGGCGCCAACGAGGCGGATCTGGACCGGAGAGAGGTACGGGAACTGCCGCGGCTGGTGTCTCAGGAGCCGGTCGGGGTGCTGCAGCGTCGACTGCTCGGGCTGGCGGGTCGCGAGCGGCCCGTCGCACGACGGCTCCTCTGGTTGCTGCATTACCTGGAGTCGAATGCGGATCCGCAGCGCACGCATGAACTGCTGCGCCACCAGTCGGACCTCGACGCGGACACGGCGGCCGCAGGCTACCGCACGGTGAAGCTTTTCATCTGGGCGATGCCGATCCTCGGCTTCGTCGGGACCGTACTCGGAATCTCGCTCGCCGTGGGTGGCTTTTCCGAGTTCCTGACGACCAATCTGGACATTGAAGACGTGAGCCGGGTCACCGCCGAGCTCGGTAACGTCGCGTCCGGCTTGAGCTTCGCCTTCGACACAACGCTTCTCGGTCTCCTCGCTGGCCTTGTGGCCAACGTAACGAGCTCTGCCGTTCAGAAGCGTGACGAACGCTTCTTCACACGACTCGACGAGCTCGGGCTGAGCATCGTGGCCAACCGGCAGGATGCCGGCATGACCTCACCGGAAAAGGGCGCCTCGCCGGTGCTCGCGTCCGGACCGGAGTTCGAGCAGGCGATGCGCGCGCGGATCGATGAGATCGACGGACTCGTGGACCGAACCCGTCGCGTCATGCAGGGACTCAGCGAAACCTCGGCTCGCGTGAATGCCGGCCTCAATCAGTCGATGGAGTCCGTGCGGCGCACCGTCGACGAGCTCAGCGGAAACCTCTCGGCCGTGTCGACCGCGCTCGAAGCTGACTCCGCCAACCAGGCATCCATCCAGGAAGCCATCGAACGCCTATCGGATTCACTCGGGTCGTTCGGCGAGGGGCTCGCGGAACTCCGGGCTGAGCAGCAGGCACTGGGTCCCGTACTCGAACAGTTGGCCGGCCCGCTGGAGCTACGACTCGTGCCTGGGCGACCGGTGCCGGACGAGGACTGAGGGACCGCAGGACGGCGGGCGGCGATCCTCCGTGTCAGCCCATCGCCCAGATGTGCGCCCCGATCATCTCCCCAGCTCCGATCCAGCGATCCACGACCGAACGAACGAGCTCGGTCAGCTGGTCGAGATCAGCGGGCTTCCGGTGTACCTCCCGTGCCCCCAGCTGACGAGCGCGGTGCATGTCTCCCTCCGAGGGTGATGCGGTCAGCACCACCACCGGTACGTCCAGGGCAGGCTGACAATCACGGATCCACGCGAGGACTTCGAATCCGTCGACCTCGGGCATGATCAGATCGAGGATGATCAGGTCTGGTGTCGCGTGCTTGAGCCGGTCTTCGAAAGGAGGCAATCCGCCCAGATAGGCGATGCCCTCCAGGCCGTCTCCGACCGTGTGCACGGCAAGGCCCGCGCGTGCGCGACGCGCCGCGGCAGCAAACAGGAGGGCCTGATCGCTGCTGTCTTCAATCACGAGGAGTGTCGGCGCGCGCATGCTCATGGGAGCACCCAAGGGGTTCAACCGTTTCTACGCCGATTGGGGGGGCTGCCTGAAAGATGTGTGACAAACAAGTGTTTAGGCCAGCCCCCACATGCAGTGTTGCCCCACCGCTTAGAAGCTGTGCGCGCCCAGGTCGAAACGACGACTCCGGAAATGGTCGGGAATGAAGAAGCCCTGCGCGAGGCGGTTCAGTTCGAACGTCACACGCAGAATGGGTGAACGCTCCGGCCCATCGAGTGGAACGGCGATATCTGCCCGCCATGCGTGGCGTGCCCTCCGCGGGAACCCGATCCGAACGCCAGCCCCGACCCCTTTCCGCCAGCCGGAGTCGACGCCGAAGGGTGCGTCGCCGGGCCAGACTCTCCCGACGTCGGCAAAGACCGTCATGCCCAGATCCAGCGTATTCGATGGCCACGGGAAGACGACCCGATCCTCGACCACGAACCGAACCGTGCGCCCGCCCGGGTAGCTGTCCTCGGGCAGGAACCGAAGGCCTTCGCGGCCCCCGAGACTCATCTGATACGGCATGGTCGTGCTCCAACCCCCCGCCACAGACGCCCGTAGAAAGAACGTCTGACCGGGTAACGCGTCATTGCGGAGGTGTGCGACCAGTTCGGCATCCGCCAGGATATCCTGCCAACCGTCGTCGGCCCTGCGAGACTCGACGTACGCCCCTCCGTGCAGGATGGACGAGCCGATCGGAGCGGTGAACGAACCGTTCGCACGACCGAAGAACTCGTCGACCCCCGTCGCTCCATCCGGAACGAGGACGCTGAAGCCCCGACCTGCGGAGACCCCCAGGAAATAGCCGAGCCCCACGAGGAGCCGGTCCCGCAGACCATCGATACCGAAGTATTCCTGGAACCGTATCTGGCGCGCCCCCAGATGCAGCCATAGCCGACTGGACGCCCGTTCTTCCAACTGCCGGACCAATGGGCTCGGCACGGCGCCGGGGTACGGCACGAGGTTGGCGAGGTTGTCGTTCGACGCGGCCTCGACCACACCGAAGCGGGTGACGTCCCGAGAGGCCGTGAAGCCCGCAATCAGGGACCGCCCCCGTCCGCCGAACCGCTGGGCCGCCGAAAACTCGATTACCTCCCGGAACTGGGGAGCGACAACCTGACTGAGTGGATCTTCGACCGGCATCCCGTACGAGTAGAAGCTGGTCCCCCGGCTGAAACCCTGCCGAATCGAGTATCGCCCGGTCTCTCCGACGAAGGGGTAACGGACGTACTGGTTGAAGAAGCTCCCGGGACGGTCACGACCCACTTGGATACTCGCGTCGGTCCGACCGAAGAGGCGAGGTGTCGAGACGCTGACGGCCTGCGTTCGGGTCTCGAGCCTCTCTCGGTGCGTGAATTCGGCGAAGACCCCCTGCCCCAGGAAGTTCTCTTCGGTGACCTGAATCTTCTCTAGGTTCGGCCCGTCGTCGTACGTGACTCCCACGTCCACCTGGGTCGACCATTCGTCCTGAGTACGTACCGTGACACGCCGCCCGCCACTCCCGTCGGGCTGCGCGGTCACCCGCGCGTTCGTCAGGAAGCTGTACGACTCGAGCAACCGCTCGGACTCGGTGGCCAGGAAGTCGTCATAGCAGTCACCTTCCTGGAGCAGGATCTCCCGCCGAATGAAGGATTCCTGGGTCCGGATATGGAGCACGTTCATGAGCCGGTACGTCCAAGCCAGCGCACTGATGTTCGTCGAATCCGGGTCGAAGACGGACCCACGGACCACGTCGATCCCCGTGATGGCTCCAAACTCGCAGGTACGACTGGGGGGCGTGACGAGCACGGTATCCTGCTGCGCGAGCACGGGCGCACCCACGAACCAGCACCCGCCGAGTGCCATGCAGATCAGAGCCAGTCGACGGACGCGGTCGGTCATGACGCGGGGGCTGTGGCGTGACGACCGGGTCGAAGGACCGGACAGGACGAAGCCGTGGATAGGCGCTACTCGAGGACAGGGACGACCGAACGCTTCAAAAAGATACCGAAGTCGTACCCGTGGTGTTCGCCGGAGGAGGGCGATGGATCAGCCCACTCTCGGAAACGCGTTCCGACGGTAGGCGAGTTCATTACCCCGGGCGTAGGGGAACGCAGACTGCCGAAATGCATGCCACGATGCGTGTACGCGAGCGAAGTCTGGATCGCTCGCGGCCTGCTCCTCCAGATACGCGTTCGACTCGCGCCAGCCTGCGTCCAGCACATCGTCCGGGTATCGTCTCAGCACGACGCCGTGCTCACCCGTGAGGCGGGCGAGCGCTCGCGGCTCCTCCACGTCGTACACGGCGAGCCGATCGATCGCGGTCTCCGCACACGCGGTCTCGAGGATGCGCTGATAGCTCGGGGGCAGTTCTTCGAACGCCTCCACGCTGACGAGGAGTCCCATGGTGACGCCCGGCTCCCACCAGCCGGGGTAGTAATAGTTCTTCGCGATCTGATGAAGACCGAGCTTCTCGTCATCGTACGGACCGACCCACTCCGTGGCGTCGATCGCACCTCGCTCGAGCGCCGGGTAGATCTCCGCACCGGAAAGGACCTGAACGGTGACACCGAGCCGGGTCATGATCTCCCCCCCGATGCCGGGGATCCGGAAACGAAGACCGGCCAGGTCACTCAGGCTCTCGATCGGCTCCCGGAACCACCCCCCCATCTGACCCGGCGACGCGATCGCAGTCAGGCATCGGAGACCGAACTGACCCCATACGTCGTTCAAGAGGTCGAGCCCACCCCCGTGCCACAGCCACGACAGCTGCTGGCGGGTGGTCAGACCGAACGGCACCCCCGTATCGAAGGCCAGCGCCGGGTGCTTTCCGATATAGAAGTAGCCCGGGGACAGGCCCGCCTGAACCGTGCCCTGCATGACCGCATCCATGACCTGGAGCGGCGGGACGAGCTCACCAGCCGCGTACGTCCGGATCGTGAACGCCCCGCCCGTCATCTCGGACACCCGTCGACCGACTCGCAGCGCCGCGCCGTGCAGCAGGTCGGCACTGGGAGGAAAGCTGGAGGCGAGACGCCACTCGACGCGAGGTCCCGAGACGCCTCCGAGCTGCGCGGCGCGAAATCCGAGCAACTCCCTGCGGCCGATCACGGTGCCGACGCGTCCGTCAAAGCTCCAGCCGGTTGAACGCGTCCACGGCGTACGCACACGCCCGCGCGGTCAGAGCCATGTAGGTCAGAGACGGGTTCTGGTTGGCGGACGAGACCATGCACGAGCCGTCGACCACGAACAGGTTTCGCACATCGTGCGCCTGATTGTACGCGTTGAGGACCGACGTCTTCGGATCACGACCCATCCGGGCCGTGCCCATCTCGTGGATCGTCTTACCGGGCGGGTTGTCCTCGTGGAACACCTCCACGTTCCGAACACCGGCGGCCTCGAGCATCTCCGCGGCGCTGACCGCCATGTCGTCGAACATGGCCCGTTCATTCTCGCCCCATCGGCATGTGATCTTCAGTGCCGGAACGCCCCACGCATCCACGACCTCCGGATCGAGCTCGACCCGATTCGATTCATCCGGCAGACACTCTCCGAATCCGTAGAGCTCCATTCGCCACGGGCCCAGTTCGGTCAGACCCCGCTTGAAGTCTGCTCCGAGACCTTGCATCGAAGCGCCCCTGCTCCAGTCGCTTCGGGACCCACCCCCCTGGTACGCGAAGCCACGCAGAAAGTCGGGATGGCTGCGGCTGACGTTCCGGAAGCGCGGGAGGTAGATCCCGTTGATCCGGCGCTCCCGGTTCGCCTGGTCCTCGAAGCCGACCACATCTCCCGAGGCACCGTGTCCCATGGTGTGATCCATGAGGTAGTGGCCGAGCACGCCGCTCGAGTTCGCCAGGCCATCGGGGAAATCCGGGGACGTCGAATTGAGAAGGATCCTCGTCGATTCGAGCGTGGAGGCGGCGAGGAAGACGACGCGACCCGTGAACTCGAGCGCCTCGTGGGTCTCACGGTCGATGACGTGCACCGAAGAGATCCGTCCGTCCCGGTACCCGAGGGAGTGCACCACGCTGTTCGGCCGTAGCGTCATGCGGCCGGTCTCTCGAGCGGCGGGTAGAGTCGCGTTCAGGCTGCTGAAGTACGAGCGTGTGCGGCACCCTCGCTCGCACGGACCACAGTAGTGACATGCCTGACGACCGAGGTGATCCCGGGTCAGCACCGCACAGCGGCCGATGGTCAGAACACGCTCACCCCCGTACGCGCGCGCGATACCATCACGCACGTGAGCCTCGGCACACGTCATCGCCATCGGGGGCAGAAACCGGCTGTCCGGGAGGTGATCCAACCCGAGCGCCTCGCCCGAGACACCGATGAACCGCTCGACGTGATCGTACCACGGGGCGAGGTCGGCGTAGCGGATCGGCCAGTCGATGCCTACCCCGTCGCGCGCGTTCGCCTCGAAGTCGAGGTCGCTCAGCCGATAGACCTGACGGGCCCACATGATCGAACGTCCCCCCACCTGCCGACCGCGCAGGAACAGAAAGGGCGCATCCTCCGGCGTGGTATAGGGATTCTCCACATCGTCGACGAAGAACGCGGAACCGAGCTCGTCGCACGCGTAGCACTCGCGCTGAATCGCCTGTCGCTCAGCAAGCCGCTTCCGGTCGCCCATCCCCCGATACTTCATGCCCCAGACCGGGATGTGCTCCGTGTAGTCCCGCTCCGGCACGATGTCCGGGCCCGCCTCGAGCACCAGCGTCTGCAGTCCGGCCTCGGTCAGCTCCTTCGCAGCCCACCCTCCGGTGATGCCCGAGCCGATGACGATGGCGTCATACTCGTTCCTCATCGTCCTGCTCCCGGGGCCACACAGCCCCCGAATTCGCCGGGGATGATTCGGTACCCGATCTGACCGGCCGCTTCCTCGGAGGTGAAGTACCCGACGAGGACGAGGCGCTTCAGCGTCGGGTAGAAGCCGTCCAGATCGTCGTCGGGTGACGCCGTGGCCGGCAGCGCGGCATCCAGTTCACCGACCAGGGTCAACTGTGC
This sequence comes from uncultured Gemmatimonadaceae bacterium, assembly GCA_964492085.1. Taxonomy (GTDB): domain Bacteria; phylum Gemmatimonadota; class Gemmatimonadetes; order Longimicrobiales; family Gaopeijiaceae; genus UBA2589. Next base: position 179,273 of record CAZBHZ010000004.1, read on the forward strand.
CTCCGGCGCCGCATCGTTAAAGCCACGCCCGAACCGGGTCGACGCGGTAGCGTCGAGGGTCGCCAGACCGTCATGGAGTTCGCTGGCCTCCTCGTCATCCATCCACTCCGATGCGATCAGATCGATGAAGCGGGGCACGTCGAGGTCGGTCGCACTCGGGGTGTCCGTGCGAGGCAGAATGATGTCCGCGATCAAGCCGACCATCTCGAGCTCGTACGCACTCAGGGCATCCGGAACGAACCGCCCCCTCGCTGCGGGCTCGAGAACACGGCGAGCCTCGAGGAGCGCAGCTGCACGCTCGGGGGCAAACAGGGGAATCGCGCTCGCGGTTGCCAGGGTACGCAACGCCCTTCTTCGATCCATGACACTCCTCCGGGGGGCCGTCACCCGCAACCTACCGTGCCAACGCGGACGCCCGCATCCCCCGTGCGGGGGGCGCTACGGTCGGGACAGCGGTCGCCAGGCCACCCGGCGGAACTGGATCGGATGGCTCTCACTCTGCAGGGCGATGAAGCCGCCGTTCAGCATGAGCCCGGGCTGGGGCGCTCCCTCCATCCACTCGCTCACCTCTCCTCCGCCGACGACGGGGCCCTCGTACGCGATCACCGTGTCCCCGTCCACGAGGTGACGCACGGACCCATCGGCGTGGGCGACGATCGTCACCGTGACCCAGGTGCTGTCGGGAACCGTCGGTGCCTCGGCGTTCACGCAGTGTGCCGTCACGAGCTCACCCGCCATCTCCACGTGTGTACCGGGCGTACAGAGGTTGGCCGTGGGACGGACTTCCCCGGCCTCACCACCCAGAAACTGCGCCTCCAGTGAGATGGGAAAGTCCTGATCGACACCCATCGTTTCCGGCGCCTGCGCGTGGAACATGACACCCGAGTTCGAGCGCGCCCAACCGGGGCCTCCCGTGAACTGACGACCCACGAAGCGATACTCGATGAGCAGCTCGTACGCCTCGAGCGGCTCCTCGAAGAAGAGGTGCCCGAACGTATCGCCGAAGCCCATCGTTTCGTCGTACGCGTCGTACGAGACGGTGAGCAGCCCGCCTTCGACCCGGAAGGTCTGCCGCCGATCATCGCCGAGGGCTTCCCCGCGGATCTTGGGGATCCACCCGGTCAGGTCCCGACCGTTGAAGAGCTCGACCCAGGAAGCCGACTCCTGGCCCGCCTCCTCTCCGCGCTCCGGCGCAGGAGTGCAGCCCGCGGCGAGCACCGCGATCAGGACGAGAGAGGCCGGCGTCGACCTACGAGCGAGAGCAAACATGGGAGACCCTATCTCACGCGGCCCTGCGTGTCCATTCACTCCTGGCCACCAGAGCGAGACCATCATGAGGCGTCGCCGGGCCGGCTCCGCCACCGGCCCATCCTGTCACCGATCGTACGCCCGACTTCCTCGGGATCCGGCGGCTCCAGAGGCAGTTCAGGAAGAAGCGTCGTCTTCTTCATCTGGTACTCCTCCATCGACCGGAGGATGGTGTCCAGCGTATGGATTGCCGTCGTGATGTGCGGTCCCTTGTTCAGCATCACGCATTCGGCGCGCTCGGCCATGACGACATCCGAGATCTCACCTCGGGTCGGTGTCCCTTTCTTGGCGAGCTGGTTCAGGACTTCCGTCGCCCAGACCACAGGGAAGTGTGCGGCTTCACAGGCCCAGAGAATTTCCTCCTGGGCTTGAGCGAGCCGGACCCAACCGACCTCCGCCGCCAGGTCTCCGCGCGCAATCATCACACCGACCCTGGGCCACTCCATAGCGGCCAGAAGAATCCCGGGCAGCATCCGGACGCCCATCAAGCTCTCGATCTTCAGGACCAGACCCAGGTGCTGCCCGCCGGCCGCATCCAGCTCATCGAGGAAGTCCTCGACATCGTCCGGATGATTCACGAACGAGACGTTCACGGCGTCCGCATGCTCGACGACAAAGGTGAGGTCCTCGCGATCCTTGTCGGACAGCCCGAACAGACCCAGCTGCGTGTCAGGAAAGTTGATCCCCTTCTTCGCCCGAAGCATGGCCCCACCGGGTGCCGCATGGGTGATTTCGACCACGATCTCGTGAGGCCCCACCTCACGGGTGACCCCCCGGAATTTCCCGTCATCCAGTGCCACCTCGTGCCCGACCTCGACGCGTTCGAGTACGGCCGGGTACAGGCACGGGACGTGGGCAGGTCGAGTGACGACACCCTCGGCGTCGACACACGCGCCCTCGCCCGGCCGCGGATCGGCGTGGATCACGAGACGATCACCACGCTGCAGTTTGATGCCCGGGCGCTTGCCCGCCAGCCGCCCGATCGTGCCGCGAGCTGCGATGCTCCCTCGGGGGTGACGCACCTCGAGCGCGGTGCCCGTCTCGATGTACGCCTCTTCCCAACAGCTCGCGCGCGCCTGGCCATCCCTCACTCCGTCGATGACCATCGTGCGCGGCAGCCCCCGGGTGTCCTCGAAGGCAACCAACCGGCCAGGCCTCAAGGCCGCGAACACCTCTTCTGAGACGGGTAGACGCGTGTTCACCAGGGGCGGATCGTCCTCTCGTGCCGGGTACAGCACGACGCTCGCCGGATCGACGGGCCGGCCCCACGGATCCAGGTCGGGCGAGATCCGCACGACCTCGGGAGCTCGAACGAGCGGACCCGTTCGGATCTTCGGGCCGTTCAGGTCCATGAAGATGCGGCATGCGTAGCCGGTCGCGGCCCGTGCTCGACGGATGTTCTCGACCATTCGCGCCCAGTCGCTGGTGGCTCCCTGAGAGCAATTGATGCGCGCGCAGTTCATGCCTGCCCGAAGCATGTCACGCACGAGCGCATAGTCGTCGGCTGCCTCGATGGGCATGGTGACCATGATGCGCACCTTGCTCCCGCGACGCTTCTGCCCGAACAGCGCGTTCGTGTTGCGGCGCAGACGGGCATGTCCCTCCGCACGGGTCAGAAAGCCCTGTGGGCACTCGAGATCCTCGCCGTCCAGAAGTTGTACGGCACGTCGAGCCGAAGACACACTGGACATGACATGGGCCTCGCAACGGCCCAGGCTCGAAAGCCCGAGGGACGCCAGATCCTCCTGAAGGTCGCGGACGTCTCGCTCGCGCAGAGCGAGATAGTGGAGCAGGTTCCGGCCGGCCTCGAGTTGACGGGGGTGCAGCTGTTCCAGCTGCCTGCGGTACACGCCCTCCAACTCGGCGCCCCTTCGGACGATCTCGTCCAGCTCGGAGGTCACCCTCCTGAGCCGGTGTCCCTCATCCCTGGCCATGGCCCCTGCCTCCACCGACATCGACGGGGTCGAGCGTCGTCGTGACTCGTCTTGGGCAGCGTCGCCGACCTGCTGCAATATAGCCCGAGCAACCAAAGCGTCTCAACGCACCACCCACCCGGTCCCGTTTGCATCCATCTCGGCCAGCCGGCACAATCCGCGTTCCCACCGGCACACCTGCGTAGTACGACCGTGCCGCGGCCAACACCGGACCTGAACGCGAGCGACGAACGATGACGTCCATCTGCCGAACCACGACCGAGATCCGGCAGCTGGCCGGCTCGGCATTCCTCGCGGGTGGCCTCGCCGTCGCGCTCGCCACGGCCTCCCTGCCCGCCGTCGGTGTAGCGCAGCTCGCGCCCGGGAACGCCGGAGGTGTCAGCTGGGGCCACATCCACATGAACGTATCGGATGTCGAGGAACACGTTCGAATCTGGGTGGAGCATTTCGGCGGAACCCGGATCGACTTCCCCG
>CAZBHZ010000004.1:183088-188820 GCA_964492085.1 uncultured Gemmatimonadaceae bacterium
GAACACGTTCGAATCTGGGTGGAGCATTTCGGCGGAACCCGGATCGACTTCCCCGTCGCGACCGTGGCTCTGCCGAACACGCTGCTGATGTTCAATGATCGGGCGCCAACCGGTGGGACGCAGGGATCGAGCGTCGACCACTTCGGCTTCTCGGTCCCCAACGTGGCCGCCTTTCTGGAACGCTGGAGGGCCGACGGGCTCGAAGTCGAGTCGGAATTTCAGGGTTTCGGCGACCTGCCTCAGGCGTACCTCGGGCTTCCCGACGGCATCCGGGTGGAACTCGAGGAGGTGCCGTCTCTCTCCGAGCCCGCGGTGCCGTACCACGTGCACCTCTATACCGATGGTGATCCCGAAATGCTGCGTGACTGGTTCGTCGAGCGGTTCTCGATGGAGCCGCGGGTGCGTGGCTTCAACCAGCATACGGCGGACGTGCCGGGCATGAACGTCAGCTTCTCCCCGTCCGAACAGCCACTCGAGCCGAGCCGCGGTCGGGCCGTCGACCACATCGGCTTCGAGATCGAAAACCTCGAGGCGTTCGTCTCATCACTTCAGGCGTCCGGCGTTGCACTCGATGCGGAGTACCGGGTCATCGAGGCCCTGGGGATTGGCGTCGCGTTCTTCACGGACGCCTCGGGCACCTACTGGGAACTGACCGAGCGTCTCAGCTCGCTGGTGGACGGTCACACGCGGTAGGAGAAGGTCAGACACGGTAGGAGACCGTCAGACACGATCGGAGCTCGACGCGCAGGAAATGCGGGGAACGCTTCGGCCGCAGACGTCGGCGTCGCGGGTCAGAACTGGACGAGCCGCGTCACCTTGAGTGTGAGCCCCCGGTCGATGACGGCAGACTGACCGGGGATGGGCGCGGTCCGACGGCGCTCGGAGAAGACCAGAAAGATATCGCTCAACGGGGCGTGAATCAGGTTGAAGCGCACGTTGGTGAGCAGCTCTCTGGCCACACGATTGTACTGGACGAACGCCGACAGGAACGTCCTCGTGTCGTACCCGAACTGAACCCGACCCCTGAAGAGGTCCGCATCGATGGGGGTGCCCGCCAGTTCGATGCGGTTTCGCTGGGCACTTCCCTCCACAAGCAGGTGCTCGTTGGGGCGAATCGACACTGTACCGGAAATGGACGAGCGGTCCCCGTCGAAGAACTGGCCGGTGCTGTAGGAAACGTTGCCCGAAAGGACGCGTCCGCCGTTGGCGTTGTAGCTGACCGACATCAGGTCGAAGAGATAGTCGCCCGCAAGCAGGGGCACACCCAGGATCGTACTCGTCTCGGCGAGTCTCTCCTCGCGGCGCGAGTAGTCCATACTGAACCGTCCACCGTCGTTCGCGATGACGATCAGGCCCGGCTTGATCTCTCTGCTCTCGAACGCGCCGCCGGTCGAATAGTACTCCGTCACGTCGACGTATGGATTCACCTCGGTGAGCCAGGGCACCGGCCGCTGCAGATGGACGCCACCCGACGCGAACCACTGATTCGCTGCGCTTCGACTCACGAATCCCACGCCGGGCCGGAAGGCCCCTCCGACGTGCTTACCGAGCACCGAGAAGTCGAATACCGGATCACGCCATCCCACCTGCACCGACCCGATGGAGCGATCACCATCCGGATCAGGGTCATCCGTGAGCGCGGCATACGCGTTCACCTGCAGGCGGTCGAAGCGAAGGTTGGCATCGACTCCGCCAGCCCTCGAATAACGATCACCGACGTCCCCCGAAGTCGCCTGGCGGTTCACGAAGATGAACCCGACGTCCGAACGTGTGAGCAAACTTCGACGCACGCGGGCCACCGCAAAGTTCTCGGCCGGATCATCGCCGTCGCTGAGCGTCTGCATTTCCATCAGCCCGACTTCGTACCGCCCGATGCGCCCGGAAAGACGGGCACCGCCGCCAATCGGAAGAGGCTCGCGGTCATCCGAGAGACCGATTCTGCGCGAGTGGAAGAGCTTGAAGTTCTGGGGCCCAGCTCCGGATCGGAACGCGCGCGACGCGTCATCGGCGAAGGTGAAGATCCCGTCGTTTTCCAGGAAGAAGTCTCTCTTCTCCGGGAAGAAGAGGGAGAACCGGGTCAGATTGATCTGCTCTTCATCCACCTCCACCTGAGAGAAGTCAGTCAGCGCCGTGAGATCGAGCACGAGGCGAGGTGTCACCGCCCATTTCGCGTCGAGACCTGCGTCAAACTCGCGGGCTGGACCGTCGGGGGTTAGCTCACCGTCGCGGTTCGCCCCCGAGAAGAACGGCTTGATCTGCAGGTTACGACCGGGTTCGAAGGCGGGAAGCCCCTCGAGCGTTCCGGCTTCGGACATCCGGAAGACCCGGAACTGACGGGGAATCGCAGCCCACGTCGCGTATTCGTTCCTGCGGCGCACCTGTCGACTGAAGTTCAGCCCCCACATCTGCTCGCCCTGCCCCGCGGGAAAACGCAGCGTCGTGAGGGGGATCTTCATCTCAATGATCCAACCCGCCTCGAAGGTGCTCGTCTCGACCTCATAGATCCCCTCCCAGGCCGAGTTGATCGCAGCTCCGTCGTTGAACGACTGGGCATCCCACGTCGCGCCTGCCGGATTGGCTCCGAACACGTACGCACTCTGCTTGTCGCGACTGGCATCGATCGCCACGCCGAACATGTCGGAGGCCTGAGGACTGAAGTCCGGCTCGAGGCCGGCAGACACCAGCCGATGGGGCTCCGGATCGTACAGAACCGCCCCCATGTAGAGTGCCTCGTCGTCGTACATCATCCGGATGACCGTTCGGTCCGGCGCCGGATACCCGGCCTCGGGCTGCGTCATCCAGAACGTGCCGTCGGTGCTGTCGGCAAGACTCCACGATGGCTCGTCCAGGCGGCCGTCGAGCGTGATGGGTTCACGGGCCTGAAAGGCACGCAGCCGCGGTCGCTCGAGACTCCCGGGCGCGGTGGGGCCACTCGGTCGCGTGCTCTGCTGTCCGGCGACCTCGACGAGGCCCAGCAGGCTCATCATCACGGCCAGCAGCGTGACCGACCGTGCTCGTTTCGGCTGGAGCATTCGAGGCGCGCCCATCACTGTCGCGGGGTAAACGACGATCGTCTCAAGGACACGTCTCTGGCATGGGGTGCTGACAGTGCCAGCCGTGAGGCCCCCTGAAGACGTTATCCGGGCGACGAGGCGTACGCGCGACGCCAACGCCAGATCGTCACGCCCCCGAGGACCGCCAGCCCCAGCACCGAGGTGACGTAGGCCGTGTCCGCGATGAGCGGAATCTCCGCATATCGCCTCGCCAGACCGACGAACGCCCACGCGAAGATCACTGGAAACAGCCAATTGCCCCGATGCACGACCATGAAGACCGACAAGGCCGTGGCCACCACCATCATCGCCGCCGACCAGACCGGTCCATCGATACCGAAGCCGTTCCAGCCGACATACGTGACGAGCTGAAACGTGTTCGAGATCAGAGCCACCGAAATCCACGCCAGATAAAGTCCGAATGGCCATACGACACAGACGCGCTCCGGCCAGGAATGCTGCCTCGTTCCGAACCCGATGCGTTCATGAATCCAGATCAGGTTCAAGAGCAGCGCGATCATGACGAGCCACGCCGGAACGAACATCGAGAAGGAGAAGAGGACGATCCAGACGATGTTCAGCGCTCCATTGACCGCCCAATTCCATCCCAGCGCCGACAACGACAGGCTGCTGCGGGCCGCGGGAAGAGCCTGATAGAGGGCGAAAAAAATCAGGCCGAGGTAGATCAGACTCCACACGCCGAAGACGTAATTGTCCGGGAGGAAGTACGACGCGTACCGGTTCGCCACGACGCCAATGGACTCTCCGCTCAGGGCACCGGATCCTGCTGCCCCATTCGCCCACAGCACCAGCACCAGGACCGCAGCGTTCACCGCCTGCAGGTAGCGCGGGTGAATCACTTCACTCGTGTTGACGTCCGGCCTGGCTGGCTCAGTCACATCCCACCTCGGGTCTCAATCCGTCACGACGCTCCGACCAGTTTAACGTGAACGTCGACGTTCGATCACCTCCGGTCGGGCTTCCGTGCCCCCCAGCTGAGCAGGGTCAGCAACCACTGCAGTCCTCTGGATCACATCATGGCGTCGCGATCCTCTCCCCGATGGTCGGTACCCGGAGCCCGAATCAAGCGATTCGCCGCGGCTCCTTGAACTCAGCGGTATCGTCCAAACGTACCCCCGCATGCAGGGGTGCCCGAAGGGTGAACACAGCCCCGGGTCCCGCCCGATTTCGGGCGGTCAGGTCACCACCCCACCCCCACGCCAACCGGCGAGAGATCGCCAGGCCAAGTCCGGTTCCCTCACCGGGCTGTTTGGTCGTCTCGAACGCCTCGAACATCCGCTCCTGGATGGCAGGGTCGATTCCGGTGCCATCGTCCGACACCTCGATCGTAGCCATGTCGCCATCCTGGTCCGACGTGATCCGGATCTCCGATCCACCTCCCCGCTTCACGGCGTGTGCCGCGTTGGAGATCAGATTGAGAAGAACCTGCTCCAGCTTGACCGGGCTCACCGCCACGGATCCCCTCCAGCCCAGATCCACATCGATCGAGACCTGGTTCCCGAGCGCGAGACGCTGAACCCGTGCGACTCGTTGGACGACGTCGGCCAGATCAGTGTTCAGGTCCCCTGCATGATCGCGAGAGAAGCCGAGGAGCTCATCGAGCAGGATACGCATATTGTCGCCCTGCTCCAGAATGACCTCGAATATCCCATGCACGCGTGAGTCCGCCGACGTGAGGTTGTGGCCGAAATCAGCGTGAGCGACGATCGCGGTCAACGGGTTCCTCAACTCATGCGCGACACCTGCCAGCGCCTCACCCAGTGAGGCGAGCTTCGTGCGCCGCTCGATCTCGAGTTCCTGAAGCGCCTCGGTCGATCGATCCGCAATGATCACCTGAAACCCACCGCGCGAGGGATCGGCGACCGCCGCCAGCACCGCGTGCCGAACCCTCGGCCCGGGTGTTCCGAAGATCTCCAGTTCACCACTCCACCCGTGACTGTTGGCGAGATCCTCCAGCACCGGCACGTCACCCACGACGAGCTCACGCAACGGCATCCCCGCGAGCTCCGTGTCGCGTTCGACTCCCAGGAACTCTCTGGCTGCGGGATTCGCGCCGACGACCCGGCCCGACACATCTGTACGCACGACGCCAAGCGAAATCCGCGAAAAAAGGAGTCGATAACCCTCATTGACCCGTCTCGCGTACAGCGCGAACGCACCGACGAGCAAGTTCGTCCCCCCGAGTGCGACCGTTAGGGCGATGACCGTCTTCCCCGAGGCGGGAATCCCGTAGCCGGCACCGAAAGCGAGCTCGCCTCCGGATACGAGAAGCAGACTGACGAAAAACGCCATGACCCCCGGTCTGCGCCCGCAGCGGAACGTCACCAGGGCGACCGGTAAAACGTGCACCCACCACATGAGGTGAGACGGCACACCCACCAGCGGAATCAGTAAGGGGTGGGACACCGGCATGAGAAACAGCACAGCGATCCCGCTCCACCAGACCCCTCCATCACGTTCGCCAACCATCGTATTCCCCCTTCCCCCTGCCCGGTAAACTTCCAGCTACCCGTGGTGGGACAGACTCCAAGCACATAAGTCGCGAGGGGCCGGAATGGTTTCCGACCAGTCCACCAACGACTCGAGGATCCGGCGAGAAGCCCAAGGTCCACCGTCGTCGTCCACTTCGTACGCAGATGATGTGCGGGACTTACAGGC
>CAZBHZ010000005.1:0-48325 GCA_964492085.1 uncultured Gemmatimonadaceae bacterium
TCCAGCTCGAAGCATCTGAGTGGCGAAGGAGCGGCGGAATGTGTGGCAGCTGATGGGCTTGGGAATCCCGGTGGCTCGCGCGGCCTTCTTGACCGCTCGCTGCGTCGCGGAAGGGTGCAGGTGATATCGTCCGAAACGACCCGTCACAGGATCCTCCGACCATTGGCTCGATGGAAACAGGAATTGCCAGCCGAGCTCGCAGCTGGCGTTCGGATCCTTGCGCGCGAGGGCATGCGGCAGGGTCACCCAGCCCCCGCCCCCCTTCCGGTCGGCGGCGTGGATCGTCTTGACCCGCTGGACCTGTCGCTTGAGTGCCGAAGACAGCCGATCGGGAAGCATGACCCACCGGTCACGCCCCCCTTTGCCATCCCTGACTGCGATCTGGGCCAAGTCGAAGTCGACGTCTTTCACCCTGAGTTGATGCGCTTCGCTGAGTCTGAGACCACAACCGTACATGATCGCCGAGATAAGCCTGTACTTCCCGCCGAGCTCTCTGAGCACCTTCGAGGCCTGTCGGTGTGAGAGCACGACAGGGACCTTTTTGGGCTGCTTGGCTCTGGGCATGCGTTCGAGCTCATCTCGACCCAAAACGTCCCGGAAGAAGAAGGCGAGCGCCGAGCTCGCCTGATTCCTCGTCCTGGGCGCGAGTCGGGCCCGCTCGGTCAGGTCCTTGAGGAAGCTCGCGACATGCGCCGGCCCGACGACGTCGGCGCTCCCTGCGCCACTGTGCTCGAGGAATCGGCGTACCCAGGTGCAGTACGTGTCCTGTGTCCGAGTGCTGTACCCGCGGACACGCAGGAGTACGCCGGTTCGCCCAACGAGGGGCTCGATCCATGATCCGCTTCGCATCGCTCATGATCGACAGGCGGGCTGGGCACGCCGATAGCTCGTCGGGACAAAACGACGCGACGTGCATGGGTGTGCGACCACGCTGAGGCGCCCCCGACACGGCATCGTCTCCATACCGGGTAACCACGCCGGAGAGGAGGACCAGGGCATGAAAAAACCGGAGGCCGCGCACCCGCGACCTCCGGTGGAGTGGAGCCAGGCGGGCTCGAACCGCCGACCCCCTGCTTGCAAAGCAGGTGCTCTCCCAGCTGAGCTATGGCCCCAAATTGTTGCTGTGTAACGAGCTGCAGGTTACGCCGTCTGGCCCATAGTCACCTCGTTAGCCCGTCGTCCCTCGCAGTTAAGATACATCGATTCGTGGTCACCTGGGCAGCCCCATCGCGCCTTTCCCAGAAAGTGCTCAGTGCACGGGCGCTCCTTGCACGGTCAGGTTCCCAGTGGGGCCTCAGCGCGAGCCGGCATCCAGCGTGCGGTCCTCTCAGCGCTGGCGTTGACCCCAGTGTCTCTGAGTGCTCCGACCATCGAAGCCGGTCCAGCGTGATACCGAGCCTCGGTTGGGGAGGGTTGCCTGAGTCTCGCCCTACCCGTCGTATACGAATGTGACATTCCACCAACTGAATGAGGCCTCTCATACCACCGGCTGAGCTCTCGTCCTATCCGCAGCCCCACAGCAGATTCGCTTTACACGTGCCAGCGAAGCGTTGCGGCGCATGAATACCTCGGACCCGGCAGCCCGGGCGGCCCGAACCGCTCCTTCAGTGAAGCGCGAATTGATCGTGCTCGCCGCCTCACTCGCGATCCCCCTGTTCGCCCTTGAGTTATGGGGGGGCTTCCGCGACTACGAGAAGGCGCGGGAGGATGCGGAAATCAACGCATTGGGGTTCGCCGACGCGACGTCTCGGGGGATGTATCAGTTCCTCCAGCAGACCGAAGAGCTGATGATGGCCACGGCACGGCAGTTCGGAGAAGATATCTTCGAGACTGAGACGTGCGGCCGTCAGGTCGACACGATCACCAACCTCTTCCCGTTCCTTACCAACGCGGTGGTCATTGGGCCCGACGGTTCGATCATCTGCTCGGACGTCGAGCCCGTCGAACTGTCATCCGCGACGAACTGGCCCTGGTGGAACGAGCTGCGGGAACGCCTGGTTTTTGCGGTTGGCGAGCCCACGGAAGGCACCATCACCGACGGCTGGAGCTTGCCAGTCGTTGCGCCGCTACCGACGCGTTCGGGGGACTTCAACGGTGCACTGGTGGGCTCGATCGGACTGGTCAGTCTCGGCACGTACTTCGGCATCAACAACCTACCGGACGACTACCTCGCGACCGTCGCGTCGTCGGACCGTGTGGTGATCGCACGATCCGAGGATGCTGAGAACCGTGTCGGGCAACGGCTCCCGGCCCTCTCCGGTTCGGAAAGGACGGTTGGGCCGGGCCGAGCCGTCGCCAGCGGCCCCGACATCAACGGCGTAGACCGTACCTGGGGTCAGGTGGAGCTCCGCTCCGGTTGGATCATCTACATCGGTGTCCCGGACGAGGATGTGCTCGGGCCGGCTCGACGTGAATGGCTGACGAACCTTGGCATCACGCTCCTCGTCCTTCTGCTCGCCTTCTCGCTGGCTGGGCACTCGTATCGCGAGATCGCGGGCGCGCTCGCCGAACTGGGGCAGCGCACCCGAAGGATGGCGGAGGGCGAGCCGGTCTCGGTGCCGGAGGGTACCCCGTCCGAGGTGGTGGAGGTCGTCGCACGATTCAACCAGACGATGGCGGAGCGAGAGAAGGCTCAGCGGGGCGAACGACGCGCACGTGAACGTTATCAGTCGATCTTCGACAACATGGTCTTCGGCGTGTACGTGTCGACGCACGACGGACGGTTCATCGAGGTGAACCCGGCGCTTGTGTCGATGCTGGGGTATGACTCAACCGAGGACCTTCTCGAATCCGGTCCTCCAGCGCTGTACGCCGACCCTGCGATGCGCGACGTCCTCGTGGCCGAAACACTGGCGTCCGGGGAGGTCGTGCCCCGCGAAGTGGACTGGCTCCGGGCCGACGGACACCCCATCCGGGTCCGACTTACCGGAAGGCTGATCCGGGGTCAGGATGGCGATCGGGTCTTCCAGATGCTCGTTCAGGACGTCACGGAGGCGCGCCGAACGGAAGACGAGCTTCGCCAGAAGCAGAAGATGGAAGCGGTGGGCCAGCTGGCCGGAGGTATCGCACACGACTTCAACAACCTGCTCACGGTGATTCAAGGAAACGTGGAGCTTCTGCAAGGGGACATTCCCGCGGACGATCCGCTCCGACGAGATCTCGAGGAGATATCCCGCGCCACGGCCCGCGCAACGTCGTTGACGCGCAGACTCCTGACCTTGAGTAGTCCGCGGCCAGAGGGGGGGGGCTGAGCGACGCGAATGAAGTCATCCGTGACCTGAGCAAACTCCTGGTCCCCCTGATCGGAGAACACATCGAGTTGCAGACCGAGCTGACCGGGGGTCCGTACCCAATCGACGTTGACCCGGGCGAGTTCGAACAGGTCGTCCTCAACCTCGTGCTGAACGCGCGCGATGCACTGCCCGACGGGGGCACGATCAGCGTTACGACGGGGGCAGAGGAGGGCATGAGTCAGGAGGGTTCGCTGGGACCCGGCATGCAGCTCTTGGTGTCGGACGACGGGATCGGGATCAAGCCGGCCATCCGCCAGCGGATCTTCGAGCCCTTCTACTCTACGAAGCCGATGGGGCGTGGGACTGGGCTGGGGCTATCCACTGTCTACGGGATCGTACAACGCGCCGGCGGCTCGATGGACGTTCAGACGGCTGTCGGTGAAGGGACCTCGATGCGCATCTGGCTGCCGCTGACCGATGAGCCCGTCAACGTCGAAACAAGCACACGTCCGACCCCGGCCGGGGGCGACGAAACGATTCTGTTGGCCGAAGACGACGAACAGGTGATGTCGCTGGTCAGTCGCACTCTGACGGAGTCGGGATACCGCGTCCTCACAGCCTCAGACGGGGCCGAGGCACTAGAGGTCTTCAAGCGGCACGCACGGACGATCCAACTCGTCGTGTCGGACGTGGCGATGCCCAAACTCGACGGGCTGGAGTTGGCGGAGCAACTCGGGAAGCTCAAGCCAGGCCTCCCTGTGATCTTCATCTCTGGGTACGTCGATGACACGTTGATCTCAGACGCGCTCGAACGACGGCCGGACCGCGTGCTCCTCAAGCCGTTCTCACCGCAGGAGGTGCGCACGAAGGTCAGACGGGCACTCGATCAGGCGACGGCCAGATGAGGCCACTGCCTCCGGACCTTCCCTGCGCGTGAGGCGTATCCTCGTCCGGAGCGGGCACCAACCCGCTCGGCGGACGATGGGTCGTTCGCCGTCACGATCGATCAGGAGTTGATTCACCCCATGTCCCGCGCTTACGCACCCTGCGGCCTCGCGCGCAGAACGCTCACCGCCACGGTTCCGGGCGTTGCCGTCCTCGCCGCACTCACCCTCGGGACAGCAACAGCGATCGAAGCCCAGGAATCGGCCTTCGCCTGGGAAAATTCGACCGAATTTTCCTTCGTCACGACGTCCGGAAATGCATCGTCCAACACACTCGGCCTGAAGTCGTCCCTCGACGGCAAGAGCGAGGTCAGCGCCCTGAAGTTCGAGCTCGGCGGCATCCGAGCAGAGTCGAACTTCACGGACCGCTCCGCTGTCGCGAACGGAAGCGGAGGCTTCAACATCACTGAAGTCACGCGAACGGAGCAGTCCGCCGAAAATTACTTCGCCCGCTCACGCTTCGATCGGGACCTGGGCGAGAATAACTTCTTCGCCTTCGGCGGTGCCGGGTGGGAGCGCAATACGTTCGCCGGTTTCAACAATCGCTTCTCATTCGTGGCCGGAGTCGGTGACGCCTGGGTCGACAACGACCGGACGCTCTTCAAGACCGACATCGGCGGTACATACACGATCCAGAAGGATGTCGACCCGACGCCAGGCGCCGCGGAAGGATTCGGTGGTGTGCGGGCGACGATCGAGCTTCGCCGAGCCCTGAACGAAACGACCGAGTTCAAGTCCACGATGGTCGCGGACGAAAATCTGTCGAACACGGACGATCTTCGGCTCGACTGGACATCCTCGCTCTCGGTGTCTCTGAGCGAGGGCCTCGCATTCAGCACGTCGTATCGACTCCTCTTCGACAACGACCCGGCGCAGATCGGCGTGCCCGTGCTCGACGCTCCGAACGGCTCACCGACGGGGGCCCAGACACTGGTACCGAGCAACGGAACGGACGGCTTCCTGACCGTATCTCTCGTGATCAAGCTGTAGCGACCCTCCGGGACCGGTCGGTCTGACCGACTCGGGTCCAACGGTCAGGGCCACGCGGCCGGCGGATGCGTCCGTCGGCCGCGTTCTCGTATTCCCTCTCGCACGACCCTCGCGGCCACCGGTACATTCATCCCGCCGCGCCTGCCCCGGCGGCTCGACCCCTTCGTCCTGGAGCTCCCGTGCGCTCGATCCGTTCGATCCGCCTGCTCGTGTTGTCCGCGAGCGCTTTCCTGCTGATCACGCCTCTTCTTGATTCGGCACCCCTCGCCGGTCAGGCGATTCCTACGCCGGAACAGCACTTCGGCTTCCCGATGGGCACGGACAAGCAACTCGCCCGCTGGGACGGCATTCTGGAGTACTTCACGCGAGTGGCGGACGCGTCCGACCGAATCGTCGTGGATACGGCCGGTCCGACGACGAACGGAGAGGAGTTCATTCGAATCACCATCTCTTCGCCGGAAAACCTCGCGCGGATCGATGAGATCCGGACCGCCTCAAAGGACATCGCAGACGGCCGCATCCCGCGCGCCGAGGCGCAGGCGATCGCGGACCGGATCCCGGTGACCGCCTTCATCAACCACAACATCCATTCGACCGAGATCGGCTCGTCGCAGACGAGCGTGCAGCTCGTGTACGAGCTCGCGAGCGGCACGGACGAGGTGACGCACACGATTCTCGACAACGTCGTGACCGAGCTGATCCCGTCGGCGAACCCGGACGGGCAGATCCTCGTGACCGACTGGTATCGCAGGAACGTGGGCACGGAGTACGAGCGCGCGAGGATGCCGTGGCTGTACCACCACTACGCGGGTCACGACAACAATCGCGACTTCTTCCAGGCCAATCTCGTCGAGACGCGGTACTGGATGGACGCGATGTATCACGAGACGTATCCACAACTCTACCTCGATCAGCATCAGATGGGAGGCAGCGGGCCTCGGATCTTCGTGCCGCCCTACCCCGATCCCATGAACCCCGACGTTCATCCACTGCAGTGGCAGCAGTTGCAGTTCATCGGGGGCGGGATGGTCGCCGACCTGCAGGCGGCCGGAAAGCAGGGCGTCGTGACGGGTTCGATGTATCGGATCTGGGGGCAGGAGGGCGCGCTGACAGGCCGGTATCACAACATCGTTGCGCTCCTGACGGAGACGGCGAGCGCCCGGATCGCCAGCCCCGACACGGTCGCGTTATCCGCACTCGAGCGGGGCGCCGCACCGGGTCGCGGCCTCAGTGAGTACGGATTCCAGATGGCCTTCGTCGATCCGTGGATGGGCGGCGAGTGGACACTCGGCGACATCGTCGACTACCAGATGATCTCGGCGATCTCATTCCTCGAGCAGTCGGCTCGCTTCCGTGACCACTACGTGATGGGACGCTGGCAGATGGCGTCCGAGACGATCGAGCGCGGCCAGACCGAGGGTCCAGGGGCCTACGTGATCCCGGCAGACCAGATCGACGCCGTGACGGCGGCCGAGATGGCCGACCGGCTGATTCTCCAGGGCGTTGAGGTCCACCAGGCGACCGAAGCGTTTTCTGCGGTACCCGAGACCGAGCTGTGGTATCAGCCCGAGGACGGGACGATGTCGATCCCGGACGCCGAGGAGCATGACGGTGAAGGGGATGAGCAGCAGGGCCCTGACGGCGATCAGGAGGAGATGGCCCGGACCTTCCCCGCCGGATCGTGGATCGTCTTCGGCGCGCAGCCCGGTCGGGCCGCAGTACTCGACCTGCTCGAAATCCAGAACCGACGGCTGCAACGCGAATGGCCTGGCGGCCCCTGGATGCGCTCGTACGACGGCGCCGCGTATACGATGCCTCTGCAGATGGGTGTGGACGTGTTCCGGGTCGCCGTCGACGACATCGGCGCCGTGGAGCGCGCGTCGAGCGCGCGGGTCGTGGCACCCCCGGTGCCTGAGGCGCAGCAATGGCTCGCCATCGACGCCAGGGTGACCCGGGCCTGGCAGGTCGCCAGTCGACTGCTCGACGCCGGGTACGACGTGTCGAAGGCGGATACGGACGAGGGACCGATGTTCCTGATTCCGGCCACGGGATCCGCACGCCCCGCGGTTCTCGAGGCGACTCGGGATCTCGGCGTCACCGTCACTGCCGACCCGCCGGGCGTCCGGAATGCGCGCGCGCAGCTCGCCTCGCGCATCGGCGTCTACCAGGGCTGGGCCTCCTCCATGGACGAGGGATGGACGCGACTGGTCCTCGAAGAATTCGAGTACACGTACGAGACACTGATGAATAGTGACGTGCGCGAAGAGGGCCTGCGTGACCGCTTCGACGTCATCATCATTCCGTCGGAAATCCCGCTGAACCGACTCATCGAAGGCGCCACCGACGACGGTACGCCTCCAGAGTTCCGTGGAGGGATCGGCGAAGAGGGAGTCGAGAACCTCAAGGCATTCGTCCGTGCCGGGGGTACGCTGGTAACCCTCGACCGCGCCGACGAACTCGTACTTCAGCGCTTCGACGTGCCGGTCCGGAACGCCCTGCAGGGGCTGGGCAATGACGAACTCTTCCTTCCGTCCTCCTTGCTTCGGATCGAGCTCGACACCGACCACCCGCTGACGATGGGCAGCCCCGCGGAGGTCGCCGGGAAGTGGGCCGGAGGGCGTGCCTACGAGCCGACGGGATTCGGCGGCGAGTCGGGAGAGATCAAGGCGGTAGGGACCTGGGCGGACGACCCCGAGCGCGTCTTGATGAGTGGGATGCTGCACGGCGCGGAGCACCTCGCCGGAAAGGGCGCGATTCTGGACGTCGAGTACGGCGCCGGCCGCATCCTCATGTACGGCTTCCGGGTACAGCACCGCGGGCAGACGCACGGCACGTTCAAGTTGCTGTTCAACGCGCTGCTGAGGGACGACCCGAGAGCTGCGACTCAGTAAGGAGCTGAACGATGCTCGAATGGATTCGCGGCGCCCGCATCAACCTCAAGACCGGGCTCATCATTATCGCGCTGGCGCTGGCCGTGTGGGCCATCGTGGTCTACGTGAATCTCCGGGACTTTGTCCCGGACGAGCTCACCCCGCCGGTCGAAGCCCCGCGATAGTGTCCGAATCGATCCACGTCTCGACAATGTCACGCACCGTGTGACCGAGGCTGTCGATGTCCGTGGCCTTCTTGTGGAAGGCCGCGGCGCCGAGATCGATGGACCTCTGCTCATGACCGCTCTGCTCCGAGGAGGTGAGCACGACGATGGGACAGCGGATCGCCCCGTCTTGCTCACGAATCCACTCGAGCACCGCGAATCCGTCGACTTCGGCCATCAGGAGATCGAGAATGATGAGGTCCGGAAGCGGGTGCGATCGACGGTCCTGGAACGGGGGCGTACCTGCCAGATACGCAATACCCTCGCGACCGTCCCCGGCAACGCGGACGTCCAGGCCCGGCAGGGCACGGCGTGCGGCGACGCGCACGAGCAGCGCATGGTCGCGGGCATCCTCGATGACGAGCAAAGTCGGGTCAGTCATGGGCGGGTCGACCTGAGAAACCCCCGGAGGCACAGCACGAGCGAATCGGGGGAGTGAATCGTCAGCGCTTAAGACAATCTTCGAAGCTTAAGATGAAGATTGCCGAGGCCGAAAGCCACACTTCCATTGACGGCTTCCCCAAGGAGCCCCCGCATGAGCCTGCTCAACGACCCGATGGCGGTCTTCGCCTTTCTCGCCATGATCGTCGCCTTCGTCTTCTGGGTCTCCGAACTCCCGCGCTTCAAGAAGACGTTCGAGGTCATCCCGCCCGTCATCTACATCTACTTCCTCCCGATGCTCGCTACGACGGCGGGGGTCACGCCCGCTTCTTCACCGGCGTACGAGTGGATGACCCGGTACCTGCTGCTCTTCGCGCTTCTCCTGCTCATGATCTCGATCGATCTGCGCAGCGTGGCGAGGCTGGGGCCCGTCGCCCTCTTCATGGTCGTGGCGGGGACCACCGGGATCGTCATCGGCGGTCCGATCTCCCTGATGCTCTTCAAGGGCTTCCTGCCCGCGGATGCCTGGACGGGCTTCGCCGCGCTATCAGGGAGCTGGATTGGCGGCACGGCGAACATGGTCGCGATTGCGGAAAGCGTGGGCACGCCCGAATCCGCCTTCGGGCCCATCATCGTGGTCGATACGGTGGTCGGGTACGGGTGGATGGGGGTGCTCCTCGTCTTTGCGGGCTCTCAGGCCCGGTTCGACCGGTGGATCCGCGCGGACAACTCGGCGATCGAGGAGACCAACCAACGGCTGGCCGAGATGGACCGGGAACGGCACCCCACGACACTGCGTGACGCGGCCGTGATGATCGGAATGGGGATGGCGGCATCCGTCGCCGCGCACGCGCTCGCCCAGACCGACCTGTTCCCCGCGCTCGGCGACCCAACGATCATCAGCAAGACGACGTGGGCGATTCTGATCATCGTGACGGGCGGGCTCCTGCTCTCCTTCACTCCACTTCGCGAGTACGAGAAGGTCGGCGCGTCCGGGCTCGGGTACACCGCGCTCTACCTGCTTCTTGCCGGCATCGGGGCGCAGGCAGACCTGAGAGCGGTCCTCCAGGCGCCCGTGTACCTCGCCGCCGGTGCGGTCTGGATTTCGATCCACGTCGGCATTCTTCTGCTCGCCGCCCGGATCGTGCGCGCCCCGCTCTTCTTCGTCGCGACCGGAAGCATGGCGAACGTCGGCGGTGCGGCGTCCGCGCCGGTCGTGGCCGGTGTGTACCACCCGGCCATGGCACCGGTCGGGCTGCTCATGGCGGTGGCCGGATACATCCTCGGGATCTACGGCGCGCTCGTATGTGCCTGGCTGCTGGGGATCGTCGGGGCGTAGGCTCGGCAGTAGAATACGCCCACGTCAGCCTCCGACCGCGACGAACGGTCTCCTGTTCGAGGCTCGGAACCACCCCTTCACTCGTGACCGTCTGCTCATGATTGCGTCGACGTCCTCGCGTCCGGCATCCGCCGCGCTCGTGCTTTCGCTGATCCTCCTCACCGCACCGGTCTCCGCCCAGTCGGGCCCTGACGTCGCGCGTGCCTACCGGCAGGCGCACGAGCCCGAGCTCGTCCGGGACTTCGCCGAGCTGCTCAGCTATCCGAACCGCGCCTTCACCCCGGAGATCCGCGAGGCGGCGATCTACATCCGTGATGAGATGCGTGCGGTCGGAGTCGACACGAGACTCGTCGAGATCGAGGGCGGATCCCCGCTCATCCTCGGTGAGCTTCGCGTGCCCGGTGCGACGCGCACGCTCGGTATCTACGTGCACTACGACGGTCAGCCGGTCGATCCGAGCAACTGGACCCACGATCCGTTCGACCCGACGCTCTACTCGCGCTCGATGGACGCGGGCGGCGAACCGATCGCGATGCCGCAGGATGGCGAGGAGGTCGATCCGGAGTGGCGGCTCTATGCCCGTTCCGCAGGCGACGACAAGGCGCCGATCGCGGCGATCCTCCCCGTGTTGCGCTCCTTCACGGACTCCGGAATCACGCCGACGTCCAACCTGATCTTCATGTTCGACGGCGAAGAGGAAGCGGGCTCTCGCAATCTCGGGCAGTACATGGAGATGGAGCGGGAGATCCTCGACGAGATCGATATCTGGCTCTTCTTCGACGGTCCCGCACACGCGAGCGGCCGTCCCCAGATCACGTACGGCGTGCGGGGCGCCGCCGGTATGGAGGTCACGGTGTACGGCGCACTCCGGAACCTCCATTCAGGCCACTACGGCAATTGGGCGCCGGACACCGGCAACGTACTCGCGCACCTGCTCGCGTCGATGAAAGACGAGGACGGCAACGTCCTCATCGAGGGGTGGTACGAGACCTTCGACCCCATCGGCGAAGAGGAGCAGGCCGCTCTCGAGGCGATGCCCGAGTGGGACGATCAGCTCAAGCAGGAGCTCGGTCTCGTCAGGACGGAGGGAGAGCCTCAGTCTCTCCCGGAGCGGCTTCTCGTTCCGGCGCTGAACGTGCGCGGCATCACGAGCGGGAACACCGGAACGCTTGCGCGGAACGTGATCCCCAACACGGCCGTCGCCTCCCTCGGCATCCGCATGGTGAAGGGCAATACGGCCCCCCAGCTCCGGCAGCTCATCGTCGACCACATCGAACGACAGGGCTTCCACATCGTCGAGGACGATCCGGACATGGAGACCCGCCTTCGCTACCCACGCATCGCAAAGGTGACCGGCGGAATGAGCGGATCGATCGCCGCGCGGACCTCGATGGCGGACCCGTTCGCGCAGAGCATCCAGGCCGCCGCCTCTGCTGCCGCGGACCGCGCCTTCGGGCCGGGCTCGCTGGTCGTGGCCCCGGGGATGGGTGGTACTCTGCCTCTCTACCTCTTCACGGAGGTCGCCGGGAAGCCGGCAATCGTCGTACCGGTGGCGAACCATGACAACAATCAGCACGCGCCGGACGAGAACCTGCGCATCGCGAACCTCTGGTACGCGATCGATCTGTACGCACAACTGATGACGATGCCCGCGACAGTCTTCTGATCGGAGCCCCCTCCATGCCTCATCCCGCTTCGAGACCCGGAACGAGGGCCGCCGTCCTGGGGGGCCTCGTCACGCTGCTCGCCAGCGCCCCCCTCACCGCGCAGAACCGATCCATCTACTCGGTGATCGACACCGAGGGACGCGCAATCGCACCCTCGATGACGCTCCAGGGCCGACTCTCCCCTGCGGATCTCGTGTCGAGCGAAGGGCTACGCGTTCAGGTCTGGTCGCTGACCGCAACGCCCGGAACAGGGCTGCGCATCGACCTGCGCTCCTCCGACTTCGACGCCTACCTCCTCGCCGTCGGTCCGAATCTTCCCCTCGGCCTCGTCGATGACGACAGCGGGGGGAACCTCGACGCCCGGATCTGCTTCCTGCCGGACACGGCCGGCGACCACCGGATCGTGGCCGCCTCGCTGGACGGGTCGCCCGGCGACTTCACGCTGTCGGTCGAAGAGCTCTCCTCCGCCGACCTCGAGGGGTGCGCGACCCCTGCCTTCGACGACATGACCTTCGACGATACGGCCTTCGACGACGCAGGGCTCGATGAAGCTGCCCTGGCGGGGCTCGCGGCGTTGCCGACCGAAGGTCGCGCGGTCGAAGTCGGTGACGAGGTCGACGGCCGCCTGACCCCCGACGGGCCACGACACCCCCTGCACGGCCGTGCGATTCAGCCGTGGTCGCTCGAGCTGGACGGAGGCTCGACCGTCTTCGTCGACGTTGTCTCCGACGACTTTGACCCGCTGGCCTACGCCGTCGGGCCGGGGGTACAGGGCGAGCTCTTCAACGACGACGGGATCGGGGCGAGCGGATGCAACACGCGCCTCGAGATCGGGCCCGAGGTCTCCGGCCCGGTGACGCTGCTCATCGGCTCGTTTCACGAGGACATGGGCGGTGGTTTCATGTTGCGCGTCTCCGAGGATCCTCCGCCCCTGGAGCCGGGAGGCTGCGTGGACTTTGCCCAGGAACCGTTCGGCGGCGCGGCCGCCGAGGCGTCGGAACTGAGCAGCCTGCCTGCCGCCTCTGCCGGTCGCATCCGGATCGGCACGGAGCAACTCGGTTTCCTCGACGCCTCGGTTGGGACGCTCTCGTCGGGGGCACCGGCTCAGACGTGGAGCGTCGCCGTCGAGCAGGGGGACCGACTCGTGATCGAGCTCATCTCGGAAGACTTCGACGCGGTTCTCTACCTCGACGGGCCGGGCATACTCACTCCGCTGATGGACGACGACGGCATGGGCATGACCCATGCGCGCATCGAGACGACGGCGGTACTGAGTGGCCAGCTCCGGATCGTGGTGACCGGCTACGACGCCTCTGCGGTCGGGGCGTATCGACTCCGGGTCATCCGGCAGGGACGCTGACGGGAGGGCGCGTGCCGGTCCGGTGGATCGGTACGCGCTCGCTCAGCTCCAGAGCTCTGACAGGACACGCATGAAGTTCCCGCCGAGCATGAGCCCGATCTCCCGATCATCGAAACCACGCCGGATCAGGCCCTCCGTCAGGTCGAAGACCCGCTTCGGGTGGTTCAGCCCCTCGATGTGCACGTATCCATCATCAGTGAAGTAGGCCCGGTATCGCTCGAAGTTGGGCTGACTCGCCGGTCCCACGTCCTCCCCCGGCGGCACCCGGGGGCTGCCGAACCCCTCGAGATCCAGGTCCGACCCGATCCCGACGTGCTCCACACCGACCAGGCGCGCCACGTGATCGAAGTGATCGACGACGTCATCCACACCCACGGGCGGGCCGTCCTTGATCATGAAGCGGATGAACGGGATACCCATGACGCCCCCACCCTCGGCGAGCTTCCGGATCGCCTCATCGGTCTTGCAGCGCATGAAGCCCGGAAGGAGCGCGCGGCACGAGGCGTGGGTGTAGATGACGGGACGGGTCGCAGCGGCGTGACCATCCAGCGTCGTCCGGTCCGCACAGTGGGACAGGTCGACGACCATGCCTACCTCCTGCATGCGCTCGAGCACTCGGTGTCCGAAGACCGAAAGCCCTCCGTCGTTGTGCTCGAGGAAGCCGGCGCCCAGGCGGTTCTGAAAGTTGTAGGTGAGCTGGGAGACCTTTTGGCCGAGACCGTAGAAGAGGTCGACATCGTCGACCGAATCGAAGTGCTCGGAGTTCTGAAAGGTCAGCATCAGGCCGAGCTTCCCGGTCTCGTCCATGGTGCCGAAGTCACGTGGATCGTCGACGCGGCGCAGCCAGTCGGAGTGCGAAGCGATGAAGCCGTTCCATTCCGCCATGAAGCGCAATGCGGCCGTCCGGTTCGGCGCCCCCCGCCCGAGCGCGATGACGTCCACGCCACTGTCGCGATAGGGGATCCAGTCCTGTTCGGTGAATGCAGTCGGATCCGCGAGCCACGACTGCGGGGGCCGAGGCTCCTCGACGTTCATGTCCTGGAACCGGAATTGACAGAGCATGTCCACGACCGGGTTCTGCGTGACCAGGCGGATCGCGCGCGCCGAATACTCCTGGGCCTGCGGGCCAATCGCATATCGGCGCTTCAGGACTGCGGGGGCGGTGCCCGGAGACGAGGGCGCCCCCCGGAGTGACCGCGGCGTCAGACCCGCCGGTCCGACGAGCGCGGTAGCGGCGAGCGTGCGAAGGGCGGTGCGTCGATCCATGGAGTGTGCTGGGCGGGTGTGAGACTCGGGCAGCCAATGTCCCGAGCTTCCCGGAACCACGCAATCGATCTGCGTCCGGGCGACGCGGACAACCACTCGGGACGCCATCCCCCGGCCGCGACCATCTGGCCCGTCGTCGGACCCGCCCCCACATTACCCGCATGTACCCTTCCGAACTCTCAGGAGAAAGGACCAGATGCGTACAGCGATCTGTGCCGTGCTTCTCGCGGGGACGTTCGTGATGGGCGGCCCGGTCGACGCCGGTGCTCAGGAGAGCGGCCTTCTGGCCGTCGGTGAGATGGCTCCCGACTTCGCGCTTCCCGGCGCGACCCGTCACGGAGTCCTCGAAGATCCCGTCACCCTGAGCGATTACCGCGGCGAAACTGTCGTCCTCGCGTTCTTCTTCCGCGTTCGAACGCGTGGCTGAACAGTCCAGATGAGAGCGTACCGTGATCAGTACGCAAGTCTGTTCAACGAAGGACGAAACGTGGTCGTGATGGGCATCTCGAACGACTCTCCGGCGGAGGGCGCTTCGTGGCTCAAGGACGAGGACTTCCCGTACCTCTTCCTGAGTGATGCCGAGAACGACGGCGCGACCTATGCCGCGTTCGGCGGAGGTCTGCGCGACAACAACATGGTCGACAGTCGGGCTGTGATCGTGGTGGGGCCGGACGGCCGCATCGCCCACGTGATCCCGGCGTTCAACCAGAACGACCCGATGGCGTATGAAGAGCTCGCCGAGGCGGTCGACCGTGTGACGCCCGAGCCCGAGGAAGGCTAAGGCGAGTCACAGGCTGTCCGGACTTCCGACACGTCGGGGGCGCCGGACGGGCCATTCCTTCGTGAGAACGAAGACGGGCCCGGTGGGGAGGTCTCCCCGCCGGGCCCGTTCCGTTTCGCGTGGGTCGCTCCGCCTCCGAACGCCGTCGTCGGGACCCGGCCTCAGCTGCCGAGCAGCCCCTGCACGGCGCCCAGGACGTCCTGTTCGGTTCCGACGCCCGTGTACGCCACCTTCCCGTCCGCGTCCAGGATCACGACAATCGACGTTGTGGTCGCGTTGTACGCGCGCACCGCGGCACCACGCCTGTCGTAGAGGAACGGATACCCGGGGTCATGGTCGGCGAGGTGCCGCCTCACGCGGCGCACGCTCTGAGACACCCCCACGGCGACCGCGACGATGCTGACCTGGTCGCCGAAGCGCGCCTGTAGCTCGTCGAATTGAGGCTGCAGCGCCTCGCACTGCTCACACCATGTCGCCCAGAACTCGAGCACGGCCGGCTTTCCTGCCTCGACGTAGTCGAGCAGCGAGACCGCATTGCCGTCCAGGTCCTCCAGCTCGGCCGTCGGCCCCTGGGTGCCGAGCGCCAGAGACACCCCGCCGCTCTGAGCGTGCAGCCCGACCGGCAGGGCCGCGAGAATCGCCAGCGCCACCGGGACGAGCCGGCGCGAACGGCGCATGGTCGGCGTGTTCATCATCGAGCCTCTCAGAGATTGTAACCCGCAGTCATGAAGTAATACTCCGCCATGGCCAGCATGATCACCGCCGCCGCGCGTTTGACCCATACCATCCACTGCCCGGACTTCGGCAACATCGTCACGGCACCGGAAAAGAGACCGACCGCGATGAGGAGCGATGTCATCCCCAGGGAGAAAACGAAGAGGTAGACGAAGCCCATGAGGCCGGCCTGGGTCGCCGCCACCCACGTGAGCACGACCGCGAAGGCCGGCGCCCCGCATGGAGCCGCGACGACACCCGACATCGCGCCCATGACGAAGACCGCGCTGTACGACCCTCCATCACTCTTCGACGCGCGCTCGAGGAGCTTACGGGGCACCGGTACGGGCAATACGTCGAGCATCGCGAGCGCGAAGACGACGAGCAGGTTCCCGATCGCGAACAGTGCCCACGGGTTCGCACTGACCGTACCGAACAGCTGCCCCGTAAGGCCGGCGATCGCTCCGAGCGTCGCGTAGAGCATCGCCAGCCCGACCGCATACGTGAGCGTAAGGCCAACGGTTCGTGACCTGGGTTGGTCCTCGCGCGCCGTCCCGGCGATCACGGCACTGGTGATCGGGATCATCGGGTACACGCACGGCGTGAGGCTCGTCAGCACGCCCGCGCCGAACATGGCCCCCAGCGCGATCAACGGACTGTTCGACAGCGCCTCCGCGAGGCCACCGGTGGGTTCGATCTGCAGGAGGGAAAGAATCATTCAGATTTGGCTCGGGTCCGTGAGACCGTCCGGCCTCTACACGACACAAGGTACGGCGTCCGGTTCTCGGCGGTCCAACCCGCGGTACGTCGGCCTGGCCCGAGTGCGCACAGAACCCGCGTCGTGCACCACCGAAGGCGGCCGGACAGCGGCGGGTCACTGGCGCAGACTCTCTCGAAGCGAAGGCGGGGTGACGCCGAGTCTCATCGAGGCCACTTTCCCTCGATGAACCGTGCACCACGCGATCGCACCGTCCGCTCGACGACGCCGGCCCACTGGATCGCTCTCACTACGCTCCTCGCCTCCGGCTGCGCGGAATCCGCGCCACCGGCGCTGACCGTTGGATCCGTCGCGTATTCGCAGGATCAGCTCCTCGGATTGTCCGACCCCCGACGCCAGTCCCTGGCGGAACTCACCGCCTTTGCCCTGGCCGTCGCCGACTCCTCGACCGAAGCACTCGGAGCGCCGCTCGTCGCTGAGTGGACCGAAGACCGACTCCTCGAGATCCTCGCCGCCGAGCTGACGCTGGAAGCCGCCGACGTGGGGGACGACGTCCTCGAGGCCCAGTACCTGACGAATCCGGAATGGGAACTCACAGTCCGCCACATTCTCTTCTTCAGTGAGCGGTGGCGCTCGGCCCAGCATCGGGCCGAAGCCGAGGCGAAGGCGGCCCGGGCCATGGAGTCGCTTCGCGGTGGTGCCGACTTCGCGACGACCGCGGCTGATCTGTCCGAGGAACCCGGCGCCGAAGGACGTCAGGGTCTGCTGACCCCCGGGCGAGAGGGGTCGTGGGTCCCCGAGTTCTGGGCCGCAGCGCTGGCGCTCGAGCCCGGTGAGATCAGCGCTGTGACAGAAACGCAGTACGGGTATCACATCCTGCGCCTGGAGGATCGCGAGGTCGTACCGTTCGCCGAGGCTCGAAGTGTCGTTGCCCGGGCGGTCAGCGATCAACTCGGCGACCCCGACGACCTTCTGGCCGCGTGGATGGATGAACGCGGGGGCGCGGATGGGGAAGCGGGACGAAGCGCCGCGCTGGCAGAGGCCGAACGACGGGGTCTCCAGGTGCCGGCCGGTGAGGTGGCCGAGCTGATGCATGCGTGGGACGATCTCGCGTACCGACTCGCGACCACGTTCGGCTTCCGCTACGGATGGTCAGTCGAGCAGATCGTCTCCGGGGCACTGGCGGCTCTGTCGAACCCTGCACAGAACGTGAGTCTCGCGCGATCCGAGCTCTCCACGTACCGATCACTGATCGACGCGCGGTACTCGATCGACGAGTCTGGAACCCCCTAGGTCGTGCAACCGTAGGGCGTTGAGTGGTATCTGAAGTGACGAGTCGTGCGTGTACGTGACGGGACGAGAACGGTGAACGGAAAGCTGCGCTTCATCCTGGGCTTCGGGCTCTTCTTCGCCGGGCTCTGGTTCCTGTGGGACACGCCGGTCGTCTACCCTCTGAAGATCTTCGTCGTCCTGCTCCACGAGCTGAGTCATGCGATCGCCGTGTGGACGACCGGGGGTACAGTCGATCAAATCACACTCGACCCGCATCAGGGCGGCGCGACGTACTTCACCGGTGGAAACGCGATCTTCGCCATGAGTGCAGGCTACCTCGGCAGCCTGCTCTGGGGCGCGCTCATGTTCACCGCTGCCAACGAGCCTCGCATTCGGCAGGACTGGGTCAACGGTGCGATTGGTGTGATGGTCATCCTGCTCACGATCTTCTTCGTACGCAGCGGCTTCGGCATCGCCTTCGGCATCTTCTTCGGGGCGGCGATGGTGACGGCGTCGCGCCGCATCGGGGAGGTCTGGAACCAGCGACTCCTTCTGACGCTCGGCCTGACCAGTGCCCTCTATGCAATCCTCGACATCAAGGACGACGTCCTCGATCGGCCGGAGATCCAGTCGGACGCGTGGATGCTCGCCGAAACCACCGGAATCGGCACGGCAACCATGTGGGGGGCACTCTGGATCTTCATCGCGATCTCCGTGAGCGCGTGGCTCATGATGCGAGCCTTCGAGGACGCCTGAGCCCGACGAACGGTCCACCGGATCGATCGGTCGCTGCGTCGCTCAAGGCTCGACCGACACCCCAACCTCCGAGCCGTTCTAGCGTCCTGACTGCGTGAAGAGCTGGTAGAAGAACGCCGTCCACTGCGGGGGAAACCGATCCTGCCCCGCCCGCGCCGTCTCCTCGATCGTGAGTCCGCCACCGATCGAAGACCGTACGAACCGCATCGCGTCGCGCGTGACTCCGATCTGGGCGCGGACGGCACTGAGATCGGTGACCTCCTCATGGCCACCTACGACGACCGTCTCCGGGTGCATCGCGTCCACGAAGCCCTCGAGTCGGTCGAGAAAAGCATCGGGGTCGACCGTGCCCGGATACATCATGGGGTTGCTGACGAGGAACGCATCCCCGAGGTGCGCCACCCGGGCGTCGGTGAAGTAGACCGAGATATCCCCGGCCGTGTGCGCCACGGTCGGAAGCATTCGGATCTGCTCCCCCCCGAAGTCGATCGTCATCTCCGCATCGACGCGCGTGTCGGGTCGCGCGGAGGCCGGCTTCGGCGGGATCGACACGCCCTCCATGAAGACGTACGGCTCCGCCATCGCAGCCGCGGTGCCCGAGTGCGCATACAGCTGGGCGTCGATCCCGAGCTGCGCCGCGGAGCCCATGTGATCCTCGTGCGGGTGCGTGACGATCACCGCGTCCACGCCTCCACCGCCGAGTTCGGCGATCGTACGCTGCAGCGCCGGAAGCGCCGATCCGTAACCCGTGTCGACCATAAGCACCGCCTCCGGGGTCACCTTCACGACGACGTTCGAACCCGCTCCGGTGATCAGGTGCACGTCGCGGCCGAGGGGCCGGGTCGACAGCGCCATCTGGGCGGCCAGATCCATCACCGATCGAAAGGCCGGACGACCGGTGAGGGTCTCGAAGGCCGGATCGTACGCGGCGAAGGAAATCATGAGGGACTCGATCCCCTCGTCCCACGCCATCCGGAGCCAGCGCACGGCGTCGGCCTCGCGCCCGTCCAGGGCGGCGGCACGTGCCGCGTGGTACTGCACGAAGGGGCGATTCAGGTGCCCGGGCGGGATCGCCTCCGCCGCCGTGGCCATCTCGCGGGCGTATGCGGCAGCGTCCCCGCTCCGGCGGGCCTCTTCACCCGCAGCAAAAGGAGCCCGCCAGGCATCAGCATCCTGAGCTCGAACCTCGCTCGCCATTCCGCTCACCAAGGCTGCACACCACAGGATGAGGGTGCCCGACCGGGTCGCGAATACCACATATCGTGCCCTCATGACCGTCTCCCACAAGTCGTTGTACAGAGCCCTTGCATGCGCGCCCCCGCTCCCCTTAGTATGGCGTCGAACGGAGTTGGATATCCGTTCTGGGCCTCATTCGGTGCTCCAGAAAGGCGCTGTATGAGGACTGCGGGCCACGAGCCCGACGGCGTTCTCGCCCTTCTTTCAACCCGAAAATTGGAGGTGATCCTTGTCTAGTCCGAGTACCCTGTCCAGCCCGGCACGGGCAAGCGATCGCCGGAGCGGCTTCTAAGCCGAACCGTCACACCTAGTAGTCGCTGTTCGCGCCGTATCCCGGCTTCGCGCTGGGCTGCGACGGATCGGACGCCACCGGAGAAGTCAGCCGGTGGCGTCCTCTTTTTTGTGGACGAGACAGAAGACTCGTCGTGCACACGGGGCACCCGATGCCCGAAGGTCTAGAACCACGCCGGCGCATTGCCCGGCTTCCACTTGATGTTGCACCCGATACTCGGACGCTGATCATCGTCCGGCCGTTCGCCTGACAGGACCGCGTCACACGCGGCCCGGAGGTCCTCCCCCGTGACGCGCGTGGCGAGAGAGGGCCGACTCGCGTCGAACTGCCCCCGATAGACGAGGCGCCGGTCGCGGTCGAAGAGAAAGAAATCCGGGGTGCACGCCGCCCGGAGTGCCTTCACGACCTCCTGCGACTCGTCGAAGAGATAAGGGAATTCGTAGTCTCGGGCCCGGACCTCCTCGGCCATCCGCGCCGGACTGTCAGCTGGGTACGCCTCGACGTCGTTCGCATTGATCGCGACGACGCCGACGCCCTTCGCCTGGTAGGCCCGACCGAATTCGGTGAGTTCGCCCGCGATGTGCTTCACGTAGGGGCAATGGTTCGAGAGAACCATCACCACGAGCGCCTCTCGGTCGGCGAAGTCGGACAGCGACCAGACCTGGCCCGTGGCTGGCTCCGGGAGCGCGAAGTCGGGCGCCTCGGTGCCGAGGGCGAGCATGGTGGACGGTGTCTCGGCCAAAGCGGAACCTCCGGATCAGGTGAAGATGCGCCGTCCCTCGTACACCCCGGTCACGACCCCGTGTGCCGGGGGATCCTCGACGACCCGTCCCTCCCGCCATCACCCGGTCGCGGCCACGCTCGACAGTACGGTCGCCGTTCGAGGTCGTGGATCAAACCCGGGCGCTCGGCAGAGCGCTCGTGCCCTGCGCAGGAACTCGTACCGACCGTGCGGGGGTAACGCCCCCATGCGCATCGTGTCCCTCGCCTGCTCGAACACCGAAATCGTCTGCGCTCTCGGGTGCGCCGAGTTGCTCGTCGGTGTCGACGACCACTCGGATTTTCCGGAAGCCGTGGTCGACGCACTTCCGAAGGTGGGGCCCGACCTCGATATCGACGTCGACCGTGTCTCGGCACTGAACCCCGACCTGGTCCTCGCGACCCTCACCGTTCCGGGGCACGAAACGGTGGTGGAGCGCCTCGAGGCAGCCGGCCTGCCCTTCATCGCGCCGGAACCCGTGTCGCTCGAAGACGTGTACGACGACATTCGCGAAATCGCCGGGCTGCTGGCGCCGGCCGCACCGGGCGTCCTCGATCGAGCGGAAGCGTTGATCGCCGAGATGCGCGCGGAGTTCGATACGCCCCCGGCCCCCGCATCGTCCGACCCGGAACCGGAGGACGACGCACGGCCCCGAATCCTGATCCAGTGGTGGCCCAAGCCGGTCATCACGCCCGGGCGTCGATCGTGGGCCACCGACGTGATCGAGGCTGCCGGAGGGCGAGCGGTGCTCGGGCACGAAGACCACAAGAGCCGGCCGATGACCGATGCCGAGGTGGCCGACGCCGCCCCCGATGCCATCGTCCTCTCGTGGTGCGGCGTGCACCCCGACAAGTACCGTCCGGACGTCGTGCTGGGGAATCCGTCGTGGCAGGAGCTGGACTTCGTCGCGCGTGAACGGGTGTTCTGCATCGGGGAGCCGTTCCTCGGCCGCCCCGGGCCTCGGCTCCTCGACGGAGTGCGGGCGATGCGTGAGGTCATCGAGGCACTTCACGACTGACCCCGGCTGGCGCGGCCCCATCAGACGGCCTAGGGTGCCCTCGACCCCAGATGTCGGAGGATCCATGAGCGGATCGATGGACCGTCGTGCGTTCACACGCCTTTTCGCCTTCGGAGGCTCTGCGACCCTCCTTGTGCACCCACGCTTTCGCGGGGTCACGGCGCCCCTTCTGACTCCGGACCGGCTTCGTCCCGGCGACGTCGACTGGGCGTCCGTCCGCGAGCAATTCCTGATCCCTGACGAGGTGACGGTGCTCAACGCGGCCAACCTTTGCCCTGCCCCGCGTCCGGTGCTCGAAACGGTCCACGCGCACACGACGCGCCTCGATTCCGAGCCATTCCCCTCGTACCGGAGTGAGATCCTCTCCGCCAAGGAGCGCACCCGCGACCTCCTCGCCCGCCACCTGCGCGTGTCACCCGAGGAAATCCTGCTCACGCGCAATACGAGCGAGGCGAACAACTGGGTCTCGAACGGTCTGTCGCTCGGGCCAGGAGACGAGGTCCTCATCTTCGCCGATAACCACCCGAGCAACAACGCGGCATGGAAGCGCAAAGCCGAGCGGTTCGGCTACTCGGTGTCGGAGGTCGCCCACGTCGATCCGCATCCGGGTGCCGAGTACTACCTCGATGCATTCGAGCAGTCGATCACGTCGAACACGCGCGTACTCTCCTTCATGCAGCACACCAACACGTCGGGTGACGTCTTCCCGGCGCGGGAGCTCTGCGCAATGGCGCGGGCGCGTGGAATCATCACGCTGGTCGACGGCGCCCAGTCGTTCGGGCTGATGGACGTCGACCTCTCGGACTGGCAACCCGACTTCTTCTCGGGCAGCGCGCACAAGTGGCCGTGCGGCCCGAAGGAGACGGGGGTTCTCTTCGTGAATCAGAGGATCCACGAGGACTTCTGGCCGACGATCTACAGCGCCTATTCCGGAAGCCGCGGGCTTTCTCGGACGCATGAAGGGATGGGCCAACGGGACACGCCCGCGCTCCACACCTTCGGTACGCAGATCGAGTTCCTGCAGACGATCGGGCAGGACGAGATCGAGGCCCGGAGTCGCGAACTCGCGACGATGCTCGTCGAAGAGCTGTCGGCACTCGACGGGGTCCGCATGTGGACGCCGTCACAGGCCGACCGCCGCGGAGCCGTGGTGACGTTCCAGCCGGGAACGCTCCAGGGCCGGCAGGTCGTCGCCGCGCTCGAGGAGGACGGCATCGTCGCCGCGGCTCGGGGCGGCTCGGACCGTCCGGGCGTGCGCTTCTCCCCACACTTCTACAACACCGAGTCGGATATCGAACGGGCAGTCGCGGCGATCCGTCGCTACCTCCGCAGCGGTCTCTGACGACCGGGCGCCCCGCCCTCACGCTACCGACCCCGATCACCATGTCCGCACCTCTGGATCGCCAGATCACGCTGCTGCAGGAGGCGCTCCAGTACGCCGAGGAGTACCTGCGGACGGTGGACGACCGATCCGTCTTTCCGACCACGGAGGCGCTCGACGCGCTGGACGGCTTCGACGAGCCGCTCCCGGACGATTCGACTGAGGCGAGCGAGGTACTCGCCCTTCTGCACCGTGTGGGCAGCCCGGGGACTGTCGCCCAGGTCGGTGGCCGATACTTCGGCTTCGTCAACGGGGGGGCGCTGCCAGTCGGCGTGGCCGCGCGGGTCCTCGCCGACGTGTGGGATCAGAACACGGCCCACTACGTCATGTCACCGATCGCCGCCCGACTCGAAGCGGTGTGCGAGCGTTGGCTGTCCGAGCTCCTGGGCCTGCCGGCGGGAACGGCCGCCGGCTTCGTGACCGGCACGACACTCGCGAATCTCTCCGGCCTGGCCGCGGGTCGAAACGAGCTCCTGCGGCGGCAGGGATGGGACGTCGTGGACGCAGGCCTGTACGGAGCCCCGCCTGTGCCCGTCGTCGTCGGCGCGGACACGCATGCGACCGTGCGCAAATCCCTCGCCCTTCTCGGAATGGGCGATGCGCACACGCATGTCGTGCCCGTGGACGATCAGGGTCGTCTTCAGGTCGATCGATTTCCCGCACTGGGGGTGCCGGCACTCGTCGTGGCCCAGGCGGGCAATGTGAATTCAGGTGCGTTCGACCCCGTCGGCGCCCTGTGCGATCGCGCCCA
Source organism: uncultured Gemmatimonadaceae bacterium (assembly GCA_964492085.1). Lineage (GTDB taxonomy): Bacteria > Gemmatimonadota > Gemmatimonadetes > Longimicrobiales > Gaopeijiaceae > UBA2589. Next base: position 23,954 of record CAZBHZ010000005.1, read on the forward strand.
CGAGGACGGTGGCTGGGTCCACGTCGACGGTGCGTTCGGACTCTGGGCCGCGGCGGTCCCGTCGCTCCGGCACCTGGCCGATGGCATCGATCGAGCCGACTCCTGGGCCGTCAGTGCGCACAAGACACTGAACGTCCCGTACGACTGCGGGATCGTGATGTGCCGCGACCGGGGGGCCCTGGAGGCAGCGTTCCGTGCGTCGGCCGCCTACTTCCAGTGGAGTGAGCATCGCGACCCGATGCGCTACACGCCATCGATGTCCAGGCGAGCGCGGTCCGTGGAGCTGTGGGCGGTCCTCAAGACGCTGGGTCGCGACGGGGTAGTCGAGCTCGTGGAGCAGCTGTGCGAACACGCTCAGGCCTTCGCCGCTCAGCTGCGCGGGCACGGTTTCGAGATCCTGAACGATGTGGAATTCAATCAGGTACTCGTCTCGTGTGACAACGACGCAGAAACGGAGCGAACCCTTGCCGCGATCCAGACGCTCGGGTCGTGCTGGTGCGGAGGCTCGACGTGGCAGGGACGACCCGTGATCCGGGTGAGTGTGTGTTCCTGGTCGACGACCCAGGACGACGTGCGACAGGCGGTCAGGTCGTTTTGTGCCGCGCGAGACACCGCGCGGGCCGCCGTCTAACGTGGAGCTCCTTGTCTCCCCGATTCTTCCACCCCCTCGCAACCTTGAGAATAGTTCAATAGTCAATTATCATCATGTCATCTAAATTCACGGAGGCATGACATGTCGAACGATTTGCGCACGCGCGGCTTCCATCATGCGACGATGGTGTCAACCGATGCACCGCGAACGCTAGCGTTCTACGGGGTCCTCCTCGGCCTCGGCCTGGTCAAGAAGACGGTCAACTTCGACGACCCCGGCGCGTACCATCTCTACTTCGGGGACGACACCGGGAGTCCAGGCTCGATCCTCACCTTCTTCGAGTGGCGCAACGCACGCCGCGGCACGTGGGGCGTCGGTGGTGTACACCATATCGCCCTGGGGGTCTCGACACCGGAGGCCCAGCTCAAGTGGAAGCGGCGCCTCGAGGATGCAGGTGTCGCGGTCGACGGCCCCCTCGATCGGGGGTACTTCCGGAGCCTTTACTTCAAGGATCCCGACGGGCAGATCATCGAGATCGCGACACGAGGGCCCGGCTATGCGATCGACGAGCCTGCTGACGCGCTCGGCCAGACCCTGGTCACGCAGCCCGACGAGCGGATGCCCGCCGGGCGGGATACGTCGGCCATACAGGCGATGACACACCCCGAACCGGTGCCCGTCGTCACCCCGGACATGAGGCTCGAGGGCATCCACCACGTAAGCGCCATCACAGACGATCTGGCTCGAGCGGGCGAGTTCTACGAGGAGGCCCTCGGCCTGCGCCTCGTCAAACAGACCTTCAACCAGGACGACGGGAAGACGAAGCACTACTTCTGGGCCGCGTACGAAGACGGCGTGGTCACCCCGAATTCGTCGATGACGCTGTTCGGCTGGGAGGGCAGCACCTACCGTTCCCGTCCCGGGGCCGGGCAGACGCACCACGTCGCGTTCCGCGCGGCCGATCGGGGCCAACAGGACGCCTGGCGGGAGCACCTCGTCTCGATGGGCCTCAACGTGAGTCCAGTCATGGATCGCAACTACTTCGAAAGCATCTACTTCCGCGCACCCGACGGCCTGCTGGTGGAAATCGCCACCGACGGGCCCGGCTTTGCGGTCGACGAGCCGGTCGAGACCCTCGGGGAAAGCCTGAAGCTACCGTCATGGCTCGAACCACAGCGCGAGCGCATCCAGTCGGCGCTGGTGGCGCTCCCATAAGGGGCCCGGTCACGACCGGCCACGCCGGCGGCCTCGACTACGATCTCTGCCTGCCCGAGGCGGGTGGTGAGGGAGGGACGGTGGCGGTGCTTCTGCACGGACGCGGCAGTCACAAGGGTGATCTGCAGGGACTCGCTCGGCTGCTCCCTGACGATTGGGCCGTGGTGACCCCGCAGGCTCCGTTCGCGGGCGCTCCGTGGGGGTACGGGCCCGGGTGGGCGTGGTATCGGTACATGGGCGAGAACCGGGTGCTCGAGGAGACGCTGTCGGACAGCCTTTCGCTCCTCGATGACTTCCTCGGCGTGCTGCCCGAAGTGCTCGGCTTCACGCCCGGATCGATCGTCCTCGGCGGCTTCTCGCAAGGCGGGACCACGAGTATCGCGTACGCCATGACGAGACCGGGCGCCGTCGAGGCCGCGTGGAACTTCTCGGGCTTCGTGCATGCCGGACTCGAACTCCCGACGGGCGAGGCTGCTGCGACGGCAACCCCCATCTTCTGGGGTCACGGCAGGCAGGACGGCGCGATCCCGTTCTCCATGGCCGTATCGGGGCGGCAGGCTCTGACCGAGGCGGGTGTGCGCTTCACCACCGCCGACTTCGACATCGGTCATTGGATCGTGCCCGACGAGGTGAGCGAGGCGCTGGCTCTGGTCGAGCGGGTCCGGTCGGGCGGGTAGCTAGAAGAGAGCTGCGCCGTTCGGAACCGGTCGGTCCGGCTCGACCAGGACCACCCGCCCCTCGTCGTCGGGGACACCCGTCACCAGGCACTCGGACAAGAAGGGGCCGATCTGCTTCGGCGGGAAGTTCACCACGGCGAGCACCTGTCTGCCAACCAACTCCTCCGCCTCGTACAGCTCCGTGATCTGCGCACTCGATCGTCGCACCCCGATCTCGTCCCCGAAATCAACCTCGAGCTTGTACGCCGGCTTCCGCGCCTCCGGGAACGCCGAGACGGCTCGGATCGTGCCGACCCGGAGCTCGACCTTCTCGAAATCATCCCAGCTGATGTGCGCCACGTCCGTCACTCCTGTAGGCCGGGCCCTGCATATCCGGTCAGCTCAACGTAGCCCCGGCCCGCGACGTCGCGCCCGGACTCGCCCGTCCCGGAGACGCGAACCGACCCCTCCCAATACCTGAACGCGACCCGCAACTCCTGATCGCGCACGGCCGGCGTGACCGTCAGATCCCATCCGCGATCCGGGACCTGGATGCGCCATCCGGACGGATACTCGGCCCCATCGACCGGGGACGCCCACGAGTCGGTCGGTTCGACCGATACGTCACGGCCCCACTCGAGCGGGACACGACGACCCTCGGGGTCGATGAGCACTCCGTCGCTCAGCGGGTCCGGAGTTCCGTCCACGAGACGCAGCTGATACACCATCATCTCCCACCCGTCGTCGAGCTGGAGCGCGAACCAGTCCCAGCCGACCTGACCGTCCGAAAGCGCCGACGTCGACCACTCACGGTCCAGCCACGAGAGACCCGTGACGGCGAGCGTGTCGCCGTCGATCACGACGCGGCCCTGGGTCGGCATGCGCGTATGCGCGTAGTAGAAGGACGCGTTGCCCGGCTCCGGCCCCTTCTGGCTCAGCCCGGACTCTCCCTGCAGCACGTACGGCTTACCGGAGCCGAGGAACAGCTCGACGTCGAGCCCCTCCCCGTCGGCGGCCAGCCGCATCGGGAATACGTCTCCAGCCGTCTCACCCTCCAATCGCCAGTCCTCGAGCCAGACCTCGAACGGCTCGCTGACCGCCCCGGCCAGCCCTCCCCCACCCCGTGCGAAGAGCTCGACGGCCCGGAAGTCTTCGTTGTCGATATCCGTCAGGGCGAAATGCCCCATGTACGCCTGGTTCGTGGACCATGCCGAGGGGCCACCCGGATCCGTCGGCGACAGCGAGCTCCGGAAGATCGTGAACTGGAACCCGAGCTCCCGCCCGTCGTCCGCATCGAGGTTGCCCGTGACGTACCACCATTCGGTCCGGAAGTCCTCGTGGGGCCCGTGATCGGCCGGAAAGAGAAAGTCGCGGATCTCCGTGGCTCGCGCGTATCCGACGGTGTCCGCACCACCCAGCGTCTCGACGAGCGACAGGAACGCCTCGTCCCCGTCGGCAGGGACCGAAGCCGACGACGGCCCGCACCCCGTCACCCACACGACGGGCACGAGGAGGCCGAGCAGCCACGCGTCTCGCAACACCGAGCGCCGCCCCTTCACGCACGCGCGCCGTTCCATGGCCGCGCGCCGCGCACCACGATCGATCGGTCGCATCATTCCCCCCTCAGCGCGAGCGCCGGTGACGTTCGGGACATCTTCCAGGCCGGATAGACTCCAGCCAGCAGCGCGCCGACGACAGCGAGAACGACGGCCTGACCCAGAACCTCCGGGCCGACCTGCATGTTCAGCGTCCAGCCGAAGGAGCGCTTGTTCACGACGTAGATCATCACGACGGAGAGAATCAGCCCCATGGGGACGGCGAGGATGCCCGCGGCAAAGCCGATGAGTCCGGTCTGCGTCACGACCAGACGGCCGAGCTGCCCCGGCGTGAGCCCCGTCGCACGCAACAGCCCCAACTCCCGCGCGCGTTCGAGCTGGAGCGCCGCGAGTGCGCTCAAGACACCGACAAAGGCGACAATGAACGCGAGCAACCGGAGGACCGCCGTGACACGGAAGGTGCGATCGAACACTTCGAGAGACGCCGAGCGCAGGTTGTCGTTCGTACGCGCGATGACAGTCCGGCCGTCGCGCACGCCAGCCAGCAGCTCCTCGACGACACGATCCGAGTCGGCACCGTCCTCGAGGAAGAGCCCGAGAGAGGTGATGCCGGGGTCATCGAAGAAGCGGTCGTAGAGGACACGGCCCATGATGACCGTACCCTGTTCCGACCCATAGTCGTAGAACACGCCAAGGATGGGGGCCTCGACCTCTCCGGTCGTCGCCGTGAGTCGAACGGCGTCCCCGACGCCGACTCCCCGACGGTATGCGTACGGCTCGGACACAATGACACCAGCGCCCGTGCGGAACCCGGCCATCACATCGTCCGCGCGACCCTCGATGAAGTCGAACGAGCGCTCGCCTCGTGGATCCAGATCGAGTGCAACCAGCCGGAACGCGTCAGCCCCCCGAACGAGGTCGAAACCTCGATACGTGCTGTAGCCGGCCACCTCCGGGTGGGCCACGAAATCGTCGACCAGGTCCGGCCACAGTGTTCCGGCCGCCCGGGACGCTGTCGGCCCGGGCAGGGACACGTAGATATCGGCCTGGAGCGTCCCATCGAGCCACTGCGTGAGCGTGCCCCGAAAGCTCTGAATCATCACGCCAAGACCGACGGTGACGGACACGGCCACGACCAGCGCAGCCACGGCGGGCGCCGTCCTGCTGAGGCTGTTGCCGACCCCGCGGGCCGCCATCACTCCAAGTGTCCCGCCCACCGCCCGGATGAGCGGCCCGACGGCACGCACGATGAGCAACGTCCCCCACGGCGTGACGAGCGCCAGCCCAGTGATAACGAAGAAGAGGGCCGAGAAGCTGACCGCAAGGCTCCGCGTAGGAATCAGCAGCACGGCTGCCCCGATGGCGCACATGCCCGCGCCGACCGCGGCGGCCACAGGAACGAGGCGCCGTGCCCCGGCTTCGACCTGAGAGCGGAGCGCGGCCATGCGCGGGTTTGCTCCTGACGCCTCGATCGCAGGCGGCACCGCCGCCAGCACCGTGGACCCGAGACCGAGAACGACGGCTTTGGCGAGAAGGAAGGGCTCCACGACCACGCGCTCCACAGCGACCGAGAAGTAGAGGTCGTTGATCGTCGCGGCCACCATGCCGACCAACCCCTGGGCCAGAACGAAGCCGAGGGCGACTCCGATGGCCGCTCCGGCCACCCCGATCCATACGGCCTCGACCAGGATCATCCGCATCACCTCGGCGCGCGTGACCCCCAGGGCTCGCAGCCGGCCAAGAATGCCTCGCCTCTGCACGACGGAGAAGGTGACCGAGTTGTAGATCAGGAACATTCCGAAGATCAGTGCCAACAGGCTGAGCGCGGTGAGATTTACATCGAAGGCGGCGATCATCCCGCTCATCGTGTCGGTACGCGTTCCCGCCGCATCGAGGGTCACCCCGGCCGGAAGTCCGTCGCGGATCGCATCGACGCGATCGAACGGGTCCGCGTCCGTACTCTCCTCGTTGAGCCGCAGATCGATCCGACTCACGAGACCGGGCAGTCGCAGCACCTCCTGGGCGCCGGCGATGTCCATGAGCAGAACGTCGGAGAGGCCCGACCTCGTGAGCTCGTCGTCGGAGGTCACGAGCCCGACGACAGGAAGTGCCCATTCCTGACCCTCCACCAGCACCGGAAGTGTGTCCCCTTCCGCGACACCGGCCGTTACGGCAAGCGCTGCGCCCAGGATGACCCCGACCCTCGTGGTCAGAATGCGCGATACGTCGAGTCCCGAGGCCCCGCCGGCGACGTACGGACGAAACGGCCCTTCGGAAAAGGGATCCACGCCGAGGATACGGAGCGCCCGCCCGGGTACGACCGTGGACGAGGCGTATCCTTCGACAACCGGCGCGACCGCGGCGACGTCGTAGTCGATGCGAAGTTCAGCCACGAGGGACTCGTCCACGAAGCCGCCGTCGCTCACGATCACGTGCGTGGCGCGACCCGACACGGTCTCTGCCGAGATGCGAAACCCGGCCTGAGCGCTCTGAATCGCCAGGTCGATCGACAGAACGACGGCCACGCCGAGGGCCACGCCGAGCACTGACAGGACGAGCTGCAGTCGATGCTGCAGCAGATAACGAACGCTGGCGCGAGAGAGCAGCCTCACGTCACGCCTCGACCAACTGCCCGTGGTCCACCCTCAGGATGCGGTCCATACGCTCGGCGAGCGTCAGGGCATGGGTCACGACGACCATGGTCGTCCCGGCGGCCGACACCAGCTCGTCGAGAAGGCCCACCACCAGTTCACCCGTGTCCTGGTCGAGGTTGCCGGTCGGCTCATCCGCGAGCAGAAGCTCGGGGCCGTGGATCAGCGCCCGCGCAATGGCGATCCTTTGCTGCTCGCCGCCGGACAGTCGATCCGGGAAGGTTCCGGCCCGGTCACCGAGTCGGACCGCGTCGAGCAGGTCCCGGGCTTTCGCTTCCGCGTCATCCCCACCGATGCCGTTCGCGAGCTCGAGCGGGAGAAGCAGATTCTCCAGGGCGGTCAGAGTCGGGAGCAGGTTGAAGAACTGGAAGACGAATCCGATGCGCTCACGCCGGAAGAGCGTCCGATCGCGTTCCGAGAGTGCGCCGATGTCGACGCCTCCGACGACGACGCGCCCCGCATCAGGCTGATCGATTCCGCTGACCAGATTCAGCAGCGTCGACTTCCCCGATCCCGAAGGTCCGAGGATCGCGACTCGTTCCCCGGCCTGAATCGTCGCCGACGCATCGACGAGCACGTCGTGCGTCCGATCGCCTTCCCTGTAGCTCTTGCTGACGCCGATCAGCTCGATCGACGGACCTCTATCCTTCACCCGGGAGTCGTCCCCCGGTCCCCAGTCAGCCCTGGCCCTCCAGCTGCTGAGGGAGGGTCGAAAGCTCGAGAACCTTGTACCGGCGCTCACCAGCGGGCAGCTGCACCCCCACTTCCTCACCCTCCGCCGCACCCAGAAGCCCCTGCCCGATCGGGGACGCGAGCGACACCTGCCCCGCGTCGAGATCGATGAAATCACCGGCCGTGATCGTGAAGGTGAAGTCCTCGCCCATGTCGAGGTCGCGGATCTTCACCTTGGAGCCGAAGCCTACCCGGTCATACGCCATTTCGTTCACGTCGATCTTGGACAGCTCGGTCATTCTCGACGTGAGATGGTTCAGGCGCGCCTCCACGAAGGCCTGACGCTCCTTCGCGGCCTTGAATTCAGCATTCTCGCGCAGGTCGCCATGCTCCATCGCCGTCTTGATGCGCTGGGGCAGTTCGACATTCAGCTCGTGCGTGAGGGTAACAATCTCTGATTCGATCTTGTCACGGATTTCGTCCAGCATGGTGTTCCTCGACTGCTCGCCGGATTCGTCGTCGAGCCCGAATGGGCCCGGAGTGAGTAGAAAGCAAGCCGCCGCCCCAGCCGGTGGGGCGGCGGATTCTGCGGATACGATATCGACGAAGAGGGTCCGAGGAAACTGGAGAGCCACGGTGTCGGCCCGAGCATCGAAGACGGGTCGTTTGTGCGAAGACGGGTGACGCCCCATCGGAACGGCGGCCCGGGACTCAGGGTCCGGGGCCGCCTCGTTCATCGTCATCCGAACGGCGCTTGGCCGTTCAGCGGATCGACGTCATACCCTCGGGTCGGAGTCCGCGAGCACCGCGTCGCGACGAGCCGCACGGTCCGCCTTCACGGCTTCGGAGATTTCGGGGTATTTCAACCCGAGGATCTGGCCTGCGAGGAGTCCCGCATTCACGGCTCCGGCCTTCCCGATGGCGAGCGTTCCGACCGGGATACCGCGTGGCATCTGGACCGTCGACAACAGCGAATCGAGGCCGTCGAGCGACCACCCCTTCATGGGTACGCCGAGCACGGGGATCGTCGTCTTCGCGGCGACGACGCCCGCGAGGTGGGCGGCGCCGCCCGCGGCGGCAATGATGAGCTCGAGCCCGCGCTCTTCCGCGGTCTTAGAGAACTCGATCGCGACGTCGGGGGTACGGTGAGCAGACATGACGCGCACCTCTGTCTCAATCCCGAGCGATTCGAGTGTGGAGACTGCATGCTGCATCGTCTCCCAGTCCGACTTCGATCCCATGACCACACCGACGATCGGCGCCATCGCGTCCTGCCTCGTTCGTTTCGTTAACGGTTTACCCTGCGGGAGGCGCACGATGTCGTTGAGCGGAGGGGGGGTCAAGTGCAGCACCGGAACGACGTCGGGCGAGGCCCTGGAATGACCGGTCAGTCGGTGGACCCGTGGTGGCCGGAGCGATATCCGGAACTCCGTCCGTTCGTCCCTCTCTCCCTCGCGATCTGGCGCGACGGGGTCTTCTCGTCGGAGGATCACGAGACGTTCTGTCGCCACCTGGCGGGCCTCGGCCACCTGCCGGAGGCCGCCCGGTCCGAGCTCGAGCGGTGGATGAATCCGGCCTCGGCACCCGACCGACGCTCCCTGGTTCTGCTCCGTCGAATCGTGCGCGACGCCGCACACGACGCAGCAATCCCCGACTCGCTGGTGCACCTGGGGCTCGAACTCCTGGAGGGACATGACGCGGCAGGCCTGTGGACCGACGAGGCCATCACCGCGTTCGCAGCCCTGCAGGACGCGCTGGGCTTCGGCGGACTCGAACAGGTTCGCACGCTCCTGGCTCGTGACCCGCGAGTCTCGGCGTCGCGCGGTCCTCTGCCCGCTCCTCCGCCCCCGCCCGACCGGGGACGTGACGAGGACGCCGTGCGGCTCGAGGCGTGGATGGCGGGCCGTCACGCAAAGCAGCGGGCGAGGGTATTCGGGCTTTTACACCGCCCGGAGCTGAGGCCGCACGGGGACGGCTCCGTCGAGGTGCCATCGTCCCAGTACCGGGAACGGACGCTGGCTGCCGTGCAACTCCTCGCGGACGAGGGAATCGGCGCGCTCGCCTTTCCCGTCGAGTACGGAGGATCCGGCGACCCGGGAGGCTCGGTCGCCGCGTTCGAGACGCTCGCGTTCGGCGACCTGAGCGTCCTCGTGAAGTTCGGCGTCCAGTTCGGGCTCTTCGGTGGCAGCGTCTCGCAGCTCGGCACGAAGCGCCACCACGAGACATACCTCCGGCGGATCGCCACGCTCCAACTCCCCGGCTGCTACGCCATGACTGAGACCGGGCATGGTTCGAACGTTCGGGAACTCGAGACCACGGCACGTTACGAGCACGAGACCCGCGAGCTCGTGCTTCACTCGCCGTCCCGTGCCTCGGGCAAGGACTGGATCGGGAATGCCGCGTGTCATGGCCAGCTCGCAACCGTGTTTGCGCGGCTGATCGTCGACGAGGAGGATCACGGCGTGCACGCGATGCTCGTTCCGATCCGCACGGTCGACGGTACCCTGATGGCGGGCGTCACCATCGAAGACCGCGGACTCAAGCTCGGCCTGAACGGGGTCGACAACGGCCGCATCTGGTTCCATGAGGTCCGCATCCCGGTCGACAACCTCCTCGACCGTTTCGCGTCGATCGACGAAGACGGGCAGTACGAAAGCCCCATCGCAAGTGACGGTCGACGCTTCTTCACCATGCTTCGCACGCTGGTGGCGGGCCGGGTGAGCATTGCCGCAGCCGCCGTCAGCGCCAGCAAGAAGGGGCTCACGATCGGTGTGCGGTATGCGGCGGGTCGCCGCCAGTTCGGTCCCTCGGGGAAGCCCGAGGTGCCGATCCTGGACTTTTCGACGGTTCAGAGGAGCCTGCTGCCTCGCCTCGCGACGACATACGGCCTCCACTTCGCCTCCCGGATGCTGCAGGAGCGTTTCGAGGCGGCGACGGCGACGGACGACCCGGAGCTCGAAGTCATCGCAGCGGGACTCAAGGCATACGCGTCCGATCATTGTGTCGAGGCCCTGCAGGCCGGCCGCGAAGCGTGCGGCGGCCAGGGGTATCTCGCCGCCAACGCATTCTCGGACCTGAAGGCCGACACGGACGTGTTCACCACCTTCGAGGGCGCGAATCCGGTCCTGTACCAGCTGGTCGCCAAGGGGCTGTTGACCCGGTACCGGGACGAAATGGGTGACTTGAGCCTGAGGGGGGCACTGCGCTACCTCGGGGAGCGCGCCGAGACCTCCGTCACGGAGCTGAACCCGGTCCAGACCCGCCGCACGGATCCGGAGCACCTCCGTGACGTCGACTTCCATCTCGCGGCCCTGCGATACCGTGAAGAACGCATGCTCCGATCCGCCGCACGTCGAATGCGCGCCCGGCTCCGGGACGGCATGGACTCGTTCGACGCGGTCAACGAGGTACAGTCCCATCTGGTCGCACTCGCGAAGGCGCACGTGGAGCGTGTGGTTGCCGAAACCTTCGCCAGGGCAACGTCGGACGCTCCCGCGGGACGGATCCAGGAGGCGCTCGAGCGGCTGCGCGCTCTGAACGCGCTCTCACGAATCGAGGCGGATCGGGGCTGGTTTCTGGAGAGTGGCTACATCGAGGGATCGAAGTCCCGTGCCATTCGGTCCGAGGTCGAGGCGCTGTGCCGGCAGGTGGCGCAGGATAGCGAACTCCTGACGGCGGGCTTCGGGATTCCGGACGCCCTCATGCCCGCGATCGCCCGCACCGGCTGACCGACTCGAACGAGTGGACCCGCCACCGGCGAAATTTTCGTTTCCGTTCGAGGGGTCATCGTTGCATAATGACGCATGCGCAGGGATTCTGCTGCCCGGCCAGAGAAATAAACACTTGTTTTCCAAGGCCGGTCCCCGACAGATTCCCTGTGTCCGCGCCCTCGAGGGCTGGCGGGTTCGGTCTTCCGGACTCCGACGCACTCGGGGCGACGTACCAGTCGAGGGTGTGCGCTGTGCTCACCCGCACGTGCCGGAGGAATATCGATGGTTCGCAGGAGCCTGATCGCAGTGGCGCTGGTGGCGGTAGCCGCCCCGGTAGCAGCCCAGTCGCCGATGCAGGAACCCGTGGAATGGACGTGGTCCGCTGATCGGCCGGACTCCGAAGCCCCGCTCGGGGTCTTTGGTGCCCGCACGATGGAGGCCGGCGAATTCCGTATCGGCTATCGCTACTACCAGACCAACTGGCGCGGTGTGTGGTTCGAGCGTGACTCGCTCGATTTGGCCACCACGCTGCAGCTGTACGACGATGCCCCGCTGACGCGGTCCGACGTCCGTCATCAGGCGTCCTTCGCGTACGGAGCTTCGGAGGCGCTCACGATCATGGCGCGCGCGGAGTTTGCGGTCATGGAGCGCGAGACGATCGCGAACGGCTCTCTCCTTCGCACGACTGCGCAGGAGCTCGGCGATATCGAGGTCGGCGCGCTGTACAGCCTCTACAACCAGGGTGCCTACCGCATGCAGGCTCAGGTGGGCGCGATCCTCCCGACGGGCGCGTCGACCACAACCGCCGATACGACGATGGCGCAGACCGGTGTAGCGACGGAACTCCCGTACGACATGCGGCCGGGCGGTGGCGTGTTCGGCGCGATCTTCGGCCTCTCCGGTTCGACACAGAACGAGTTCGGTTCGATCGGAGCGCAGTTCCGCATGCGTACGAACTTCGGCTCGAACAGCGCCGGTTCGACCGGCTACACGCCGGGTGACGAATACGAAGCCACCGGCTGGGTCTCCTACAACATGAACTCGGTCGTCAGCGTCGCCACGGGCGTGCGCTGGCAGAGCTGGGGGGCCATCGAGGGTCAGGATGACCGCCTGAATTCCGGTGGTGACCCTCACAACCTTGCGGGGCTCCTCTCGGGCCAGCGGGCCATGATGCCGGTCGGGCTCAACTTCCTCTTCCCCGAGGACTCCAACTTCGGAGGGCATCGCCTGTCACTCGAGGCCGTCTATAGCCTGCACACGGACTACGAAGGCCCGCAGCTGGGTCTCGACTGGGGACTCAATGTCGGATGGTCGATGGGGATGTAGTCCCCTCGTCTGATCACGAACGGTCGAAGGGCCCGGGGCGTTGCCCCGGGCCCTTCTTCGTACCAGCAGACTCCGATCTCGCGCGCGGTCCGGGCAACTACGCCAGCAGCGCCACAAGGTGGTAGCTCTTCTTTCCCTTCCGAAGCAGCAGAAACCGACCCTCGATCATCTGATCCGAGGTGACCGCCACGTCCACCCCGTCGACCCGCACGTTGTTCACGTAGACACCACCGCCCTCGATCGAGCGACGTGCATCTCCACGGGAGGTAGCCAGACCGGACTCCACCAGGAGATCGATGACCGGCTTTCCGGCCCCGCCGAGCTCGTCTCGGGGCAGCTCCGAAGATGGAACGTCGGCAAACACGTCCGCGATCTCGTCGGCGGACAGGCCTTCGATGTCACCACTGAAGAGGGCCTTCGTCGCACGCTCGGCGGCTGCCAGGCCGGTCTCTCCGTGAAGCCGGCGCGTGACGTCCTCCGCAAGCGCCCGCTGGGCGGCGCGGCGGTGGGGTTCGGAGGCGAGCGCGTCCGCCAGTCCGTCGATGTCCTCGCGGGGCAGCAGGGTGAAGAACTTCAGATACCGGACGGCGTCCGCGTCCTCGACGTTGATCCAGTACTGGTAGAAGCGGAATGGCGACGTGAGCTCCGCGTCGAGCCAGACGTTGCCCGCTTCCGATTTCCCGAACTTCGTGCCTGACGAATTGGTCACGAGTGGGTACGTCACGCCGTACGCCCGCACGCCTGCCATGCGACGGACCAGGTCGATCCCGGTCGTGATGTTGCCCCACTGATCGCTCCCGCCCATCTGCACCGTGCAGCCTTCCCGACGGTAGAGCTCCAGGAAGTCGTACGACTGGAGAAGGGCGTAGGAGAATTCCGTGAATGAGATGCCCGACTCTTCGTCGTGGATTCTCCGCTTCACGGACTCCTTGGCCATCATCTGGTTCACCGAGAAATGCTTCCCGACGTCGCGCAGGAAGTCGACCAGCGTGATCTCACCCAGCCAATCGAGGTTGTTGCGCACGAGCGCCCGGTTCGACCGCACCTCGAAATCCAGGAAGTGTTCCAGCTGAGCCCGAATCCCTTCGGCGTTCTCGGCGGCGAGTTCCTTGGTCAGAAGCTGTCGCTCGGCCGTCTTCCCCGACGGATCGCCGATGAGCCCCGTGCCGCCACCTACGAGGGCGATCGGCGTATGCCCGGCACGCTGGGCGTGGACCAGCCCCATGATCGGTACGAGGCTGCCAAGGTGCAGACTCGGCGCCGTCGGATCGAAGCCGATGTAGATCGTCCGGGGCGCCTCGAGGAGGTGCTCCGACACGCCTTCGGTCGCGTCCTGCAGCAGGTCGCGGGCCCGGTATTCATCGAGGAGGTTCATCATGCGAGTGAACGGTACCCGGCGGTCCCGGCAGGTCAAGGAGGTTCGGGGCCGACGGAGTGCCTACGGGCCGCTCCGCGAGAGGAGCTTCGGATGCTCACCAACCCCGCCGTTCGCGCAGCGATGTGATGTGCGCCTCGTGATGGACCGTATGCCAGCCGTACAGCTCGAGGAGGACGTCGACCGTCATGGAACCCGATTCCGGGTGCGTCAGAGTCCGCGCGAAATGATGGGGCTCGAGCGCCCGCAGGAACGCGACCCACCGTCGGTGCAGCATCTCGAGGAGGTCCAGCGAGCCGCCGATCGGTGCGGTCTTCGCGTCGGGAAGCTCGGCCCAAGCCTTCTCTTCGTAGGTGCAGATCGTCGGGTTGTTCTCCGTGACCGCCAGCTTGAAGCGGACGTACGAGTTGAGATGTGAGTCCACGACGTGATGCACAACCTGCCGGACCGTCCAGCCGCCGTCGCGATACGGCGTGTCGAGCTGATCGTCGGAGAGACCGCTCACGGCAGCTCGCATGCACGCGGGATGTGCGTCGATGCGATCGATGAGTGCCCTGCGCTCCTCGGCGGTCAGCGGGCGCCCGACCGACGTGAAGTCGCCGACAGGGTAGCGCAGGTCGTGTTCGGTCATCGTCGTGCTCCGTGATTCGGGTGCCAGGTGGCAAGATTGCGATGGATATCGCCAGAGCGCAGGATGCGCCCATGTCGAGCTACGAGCGATTCTACGAGGTCGTGCGCACGATCCCCACAGGGCGTGTCACGTCGTACGGTGTCGTGGCACGTCTCGCGGGCCTCCCGGGACACGCCCGGCAGGTCGGCTACGCGCTCGCCGCGCTCCCCGAAAAACACGACGTGCCGTGGCATCGGGTCGTGAACGTGCGCGGCGAAGTCAGTACCCGCAGCGGGGGGCGCGCCTACGAAGAGATTCAGCGCGCACTGCTCGAAGACGAAGGTGTCGTCTTCAACGAACGCGGACGGGTCGATCTGACATCGTTCGGCTGGCCCTGACGGGCCGTCCCCGCATCGCTCGGCCACACGGACGCGCCAATCTGCTGTCGTTCGGCTGGCCGGACGGCGAGCCGAGCGGCTCACGACGACGGTCTTCGCGCGTCCCTACTCGGCGGGTCCACAGCGCACATGACCCCACACGGTCCCAGAAAGACCGTATTTAACATATTTATATAGTTAGTGACGCCAATAACTGTTATTTTTGGTTATGAGCACTGAAATCATCGACAGCGCGCTGCGAGAGCGATTCGGCTCGATCTCCCTCGACTTCGTGAACACGATCGTCGTGAGCCGATCGGGCCCGGTCGATGCCCTCGCCGGCGCGGGAGGTGTGGAGGCGTGGATGGAGCGCGCCCCCACGCCCGCGTGGGAGGATCTTCGACCGCGCGGTGTCACCGAGCGACGGGTCCTTCATGCAGAGGCCCTGAGGCTCCGCGTCGTGATCGACACACTTCTTTCGGACGTCGCCAGTGGCCGGGCCGTCGGGCTGGCCACCATCTTCGCCCTGAACCGTGTCCTCGGGTGGACCCGGGCATCGTCGCGCGCAGCGGTCGGCGAGCACGGTGCATATGCGCTGGTGTCGAGGTACGAAGGTCTGCACCCGGCCGCTTCACTCGCGCCGATCGCTGAGGACGCCGTCCGGCTCGTCGGATCCGTACACCAGGGGCGACTTCGTCGATGTCGAGCCGATGCCTGCCTGCGCTGGTTCGTCGACACGAGCAAGGGCGGCCGTCGGGCCTGGTGCTCGATGGCGACGTGCGGAAACCGTGCGAAGGCCGCTCGATACCGGGCCCGGCACGACGGGGATGTAGACGCAGCCTGAGCGACATGTGCATGTTGACCCGGATCCCACCCGATTCCCGGACATGCTCCCAATGCGTACTTCACTCAGTGTGGCGTTCCTGGCCTTCGCCCTCTCCGCCCCCGCAGCCGGACAGGTCGTCGACCCGCGTATCGAGGAGATCCTCCGGGACGTATCGCCCGAACGTCTCTACGAATACCTGTCGACGCTGACCGGCTACGAGACCCGCCACTCCCTCTCCTTTTCGGATCGCCCAGGCTTCGGAATCCTGCCCGCACGCCAGTACATCCTGGAGACGATGCAGGGCTTCAGCGATCGACTGGACGTCGCCTTCGATTGCTACGAAGTGGAGCCGCAGGGTCGCATCCCCGAGCAGGCCGAACTCTGCAACGTCGTCGCGACGCTTCCCGGCCGGACCGAACGGCGCGTCTTCGTGAGTGGTCATTACGACACCGTCGCACGCATCGAGGCCAGTGATCCTGCCGCCGGAGGCGGCGGAGGGGGCTTCGACTGGTCGGTCTACGACAACCCCGCACCCGGGGCGAACGACGACGGGAGCGGAACCGTGCTCACGATGGAAGCCGCTCGGGTGCTGGCTCAGAGCGGCCTCGAGTTCGACGCCACGCTCGTCTTCGTCGCGTTCGTGGCCGAGGAGGAGGGCCTCGTCGGGGCGAGCCTCATGGCCTCGAGGGCGGAGCGAGAGGAGTGGATCATCGACGCGATGTTCAACAACGATATCATCGGCAATTCCCTGGGCGGCAACGGAATCCTCGACAGCCGGACACTCCGTGTCTTCAGCGAGGATCCGATGGACTCACCGTCCCGTCAGCTCGCACGCTTCATCCGGCGCCAAGGGGCCGCCTACATGCCCGGCCACGAGGTCCGACTGATCGCGCGGGAAGACCGTTTCGGCCGCGGTGGCGACCACACCGCGTTCAACCGGAGAGGCTTCGCCGGCGTTCGCTTCAGTGAGTCACGCGAGAACTACGCCCGTCAGCACACGGCGGCCGACACCCTCGGCGGCGTGGACTTCGAGTACCTCGCGAGGAATACACGCGTGAACGCAGCCGGCGTGGCGACGATCGCGCTGGCCCCTCCCGCTCCGAACGTAATCGGGCCTCGAGGCCCGATGCTGGGTCGTGGAGAGAGCGGGTACCACGCGGACATGCGCTGGCAGCGCTCGCCCGGTGCCACCTCCTACCGCGTGGTCTGGCGCGAGGCATGGACCCCGGACTGGCAGCACGAGGTGGTCGTGGGGGATGTCGACCACTTCGTACTCGAAGACATCTCGATCGACGATTTCGTCTTCGGTGTGGCCGCCATCGGGCCGGGCGGACACGAGAGCCTGGTCTCCGCCTACGTGCGCCCACCCCGGGCCCGAAGCGACATCCGTGAGGTCGGGCGCGACTAGCCGGCCAGCGTTCCGACCCGAGCCCGCACTGCTTCGATCACAGCCTCGTCACCGGTCGCTCGGGCACGCACCATGGCTTCGTTGGCCGTGGCTCTCGCCTCGCCCGTCGAGCCGGCGAGCGCCTGCGCCATTGCCAGCGCGGCGAGCGCACGCGCGTCCTGACGGTTCGACATCAGGACGCCCTGACGCGCGATGATCAACGCCGACTGAGCGTCGGAGCGGCGCACGAAGATCTCGGCCAGGCCAACCAGCGACCCAACGTGGTCGGCCCGGTACTGCAGGGATTCCTGGAAGTGGCGTGTCGCCACGTCCAGCTCGCCGTCGTCGACGGCGGCCGTCCCACGTCCGTATTCGAGTTCCGCCATGTACGCCATGTCCTCGGCCTCGTGCTGCCACGCCTGAGCCTGAATCAGTGCGTCCCGGTCGGCTTGGCTCCTCGGCAGGACCTGCAGAATCAGATCCGCCATCTCGTCGTCCGAATTCGACCCGTACACGACGCGCTTCGGCGGATCGACCGGGTTGTGCGGATTCCCGGCGGAGTTGTCGAACGTGAACTCCTTCAGGATGGTCGTGCCGGCGGGTAACGAGATCGGCTCCGCGAACCGGTAGTCGTCCTGCCAGTTGAAGTCCCAGTCGGGGATGTGAATCAACGGAACCTCACGCCCGTTCGGCAGCAGCGCCGTCGCCCGCAGGTCCTTGCCGAGATAGTGCGCGTGAGGATACACGCTCAGCACGTCGACATCGACCGGGAGCGTGAAGCTGTTCGAGACCGAGTAGTCCGTGGCGCCGGCGGGGATGTCGATCTGCAGCGAGCTGACGACGAGGACGACCGGGTGCCGACGGGGTGGCTCGTCGGCGAAGTGAAACTCGACCTGCGCGGCCACCTCCTGAGGCTCACCCGACGTGCGCATGTGAAGCTGCACGACCAGATCGGTCCCGGGCTCCAGACGCCACGCCATGCCATCCAGAGGTGGCAGGCGCGTCTTACCAGGAGTCCAGCCGATGAAGTGACCGTCCGGGTTCGTGGCGTCGCTGGCCAGTTCCATCCCGTCGAAGCCGGGTTCGGGGTCTTGCCCGTCCAGGTCGCGGGACGACGACGACTCGTCGACCATCATGCGTGCGTGATGCACGGCCGCACGATTCCCGGGGCGCAGCTCCACATACTCGACCCAGCGGGTCTCCTCGACAGGGATGTCGACCACCAGATTCCGGTAGACGTCGTACCCCTCGGCCGGGAGCTGGTACGTGGGCAGAGTCACGACGAGGTCCGGCTCTCCGGGCCGCCACACATTCCCGTCCTCGGCGACGAGGGCTTCGGGCTCCTCCGTTCCGGCGAGCGCTCCACCCTCGACCCACGCCCGAAAGAGTTCGACTTCGCGGTCGGTGAGCGAGCGCTCCCCCGCGAACGTCCCGTGATCTCCTCGCGGGAGCCACGGCGGCATGCGCCGCGTCGACGTCACCCGGGCGATACGATCCGCACGCGCCGCGGCGTCGTCGTAGGTGAGGAGCGCGAACGGGGCGAGCGGATCCTCACCATGGCAGTCGAGGCACGCCCGGGCGATGACCGGAGCGATCTCAGTCGCCCACGTCACCTCATCGGGGATCGGCGTGGGCTCCTCGCCTGCCCCCGCACGAATCCCGGCCACACCCCCGCCCATCCCGACCAGCACAGCGAATACCGCCCCCGCCGAAACGAGGCGACGACGCGTCTGCTGTTGTGGTTCGGGACCCATCGCTCGATCTCCCGACGGAAGCGGCTCTCCCCGCCCCCGTCACATTCTCCTAGCTTCGATCATTATACGGTGATACGCGAAAAGGGTCGCGTGGACCGACGAAGAACCAGGCATAACTACGGACAGGGAAACCGATGCGAAGGAGTATGCTGGTCGTGATGCTGGTCGCGTGTACAGCCGGTTGTCACACCTTCCAACCCACATCACTCTCCGAACTCACGCCAGGAGAAGATGTGCGCGCTCGGGTTACGGGTGCCTTCGCGGACTCGCTCAGCGCGATCCTCCCCGGTGACGCTCGCGTCGTCGAGGGGACCTTCGTCGAAGCGAGTGGCCCCGCGGTCCTCATCGACGTGCCGGTCATGTCGTCGTATCAGGGGATGCGCCTGCAAACGCTCAATCAACGGGTGGAGATCCCCGAGGACGCCTTCGTGGACGTCGAGCGCAAGCACCTGTCGAAGAGCCGCACCGGACTCGCACTGGGTGCGGTGGTGGCGGCGAGCGCCTCGATCATCATCGCCCAGCTCAGCGGAGACACGGGTGGTGGTGTTCCTCCTGGCGGAGGAGGCCCCGTCGATGCCGTGGTGACCACGCCCTCGGTCAGCCTGGCCGCCGTGCTCTCCTGGCTATGGTCCCGCTGAAGAGGCTGTTAGCTTCTAGCAACTCTGCCGAACGAGTGCGTAGTCTCACGTGAGCAGAGTGCACCCAAACAAGGGGTAGTGGTGGTGGGGATGACCGGCCCACGCGGGGCCGCACAGGGACACGGGTCTCAAGCAGAGGATTGCTGCGTCTATGCCAGGTAGTCTGACCCGTCGGGTGCTGTTCATCGCTGCGTTGATCGCGTTCGGCGCAGCCTGCTCGTCGAGCGACATCACGCTCGGAGGGCCTCTCACCGTCACCATCGGATCGAACTCGCCCGTGAGTTTGGGCGACAGTCTGCGGCTCGACTATGATGTGACGGGTCGGAGTCTGGCTGGCATGGCCATCAATTGGGGTGACGCTCAAATCGACTCCGTCGGGTTCCTCGGCGCACAGACTGCGGGTGGGAGTGAAACCCACCTGTACGACTCGGCCGGGACGTACACGGTCCAGACGATCGTCTTCGATCAGCTTCAGGGCAGCGCGACCACCGACCTCACGGTAACGATCAATCCGTGATCGCACTCTGTGAGTCTGCCTTGCCGGGCCCGGAAAACCTCATGAATTTCAAGGCGGGAGTACGTCCCGCCTTCCATCGTTCGTTTGTACCCGTCGGCGCTCGCGCTGCTCGGGTGAGAACGGGCATTTCGTAGCCCTCAAGAAGAGGAAGAAGGAATGAACAAGTTCGTTACAGCCATGGGCAGATTGGCCGCCGTTGTTGCGGTCACGTCTGCTCTGGTGGCGGCCCCAGTCGCGGCCCAGACCGGCACGGTCACGGGTACGATCACGGACGCCTCCAACGGCGCGGGCATTCAGTCCGTGCAGGTCTATCTCGTGGATACCGGGCTCGGTACGCTGAGCAACGCGAACGGCCGGTTCCTCATTCTGAACGTCCCGGCGGGCAGCTACACACTGCGTGCCGAGCGTCTTGGTTACTCGACGCAGGACATGCAGGTCAATGTCACGGCCGGTGGCACCGTCGCGCAGAACTTCGCGCTCGAGGCCGAGGCGCTCGGGCTCGACGAGATCGTCGTGACGGGTACGGCCGGTGCCGCGCGTCGTCGCGAGATCGGGAACACGATCGCCCAGGTCTCCGTCGCGGACATCCAGGAGCCCCCGCAGAACGTGGATGCGCTCCTTCAGGGTCGTGTCGCGGGCATGACGGTGTTCAATGCATCGGGTAACGCCGGTTCCGGCGCCCGGATCCGCCTCCGCGGAAACGTCTCGATCGCGCAGAGCAACCAGCCGCTCATCTACGTCGACGGGGTTCGGATCCGCTCCGACTCGTTCGATAAGAACGTGCCGCCGACGGGGTATCCGGGTCGCTCGGGTAACGACGTCGCCAGCCCGCTGAACAGCATCAACCCTGCGGACATCGATCGTATCGAGGTCATCAAGGGTGCTGCAGCGACCACGCTGTACGGCACTGAAGCCGCGGCCGGCGTGATCCAGATCTTCACGAAGCGCGGCCACACCGGCGCTCCGCAGTGGGTCGCGTCGATCGAGCAGGGCATCTCCTCGATGCAGCCGTTCGGGGTCGACAACTCGATCCGGAACGATGTCAGTGCCGCCGGCGGGACGTCGGAGTACATGTTCATCGACCCGTGGCTGCGGAATGCCTGGCAGCAGCGCTACTCGCTGTCCGTCTCCGGCGGGGGTGAGGACCTCCAGTACTTCGTGTCCGGTGCGCTCGAGGACGATGAGGGTGTTCTCCCGAACGACGCCGAGCAGAAGGCGACGATCCGCGGAAACTTCACGTTCTCGCCTGCCGAAAACCTGCAGCTGCAGTGGAACACGTCGTTCATGAACGACGCGTTCACGAACACGGCGGCCGGAAACAACGCTCACGGACTGACGCTCAACGTCTTCCGCCGCACGGCGAACTATTTCGGAAACGAGATCAAGGAGAACCTCGATCTCCTGCTCGATCAGACGATCTCGACCCAGATCGATCAGCTCATCACGGGCGGAACGGCGACGTACACGCCGTTTGCGAACTTCACGAACCGTCTGAGCGTCGGCTACGACCTCGCTCAGCAGAATAACCGGAACCTCCGTGCGTTCGGCTTCGTCCGCGCGCCGAGCGGGATCCTGTCTGATGGTCGTTCCGAGTTCGAGACGCTCACGGTCGACTACGTGGGTACGCTCAACTTCGGTCTCGGCGAAAGCATCAACTCCTCGCTTTCGTTCGGTGGACAGAGCATCACGGAAGAGATCCAGCGCACGACGGCGTACGCGCAGGACTTCCCCGGCCCCGGTGACCCGACGGTCTCCACGGGTGGACAGCGCCTCGGGTTCGAAACCCGCCAGCGCGTGGTCAACGCCGGCTTCTTCGTCCAGGACGTTCTGGACTTCAACAACAAGTACTTCCTGACCCTCGGCTTCCGCGTCGACGGTAACTCCGCGTTCGGTGAAGACTTCGGCCTTCAGTTCTATCCGAAGGTCTCCGGTTCCTGGGTCGTCTCCGACGAGGACTTCTGGGGTGACCGCGGGCAGCTGAAGCTGCGCGCCGCGTGGGGTGAGTCCGGTCGCGCGCCTGGCGCGTTCGACGCCGTCCAGACGTATCTGGGCGTGGGCTGGGGCCCGAACCCCGCCTTCTATCCTGGCGTGCTGGGGAACGCGGAACTCGGTCCGGAGCGGACCTCCGAGCTCGAGTTCGGCTTCGACGGTAGCTTCTTCCAGGACCGCGTACAGGTCGACTTCACGTACTACGACCAGAAGACGACGGATGCGCTCTTTGCAGTGCGCCAGCCCGCGTCGAACGGTGGGTGGCCCGCGCAGCTCGACAACGTGGGTGAGATCAGCAACAAGGGTATCGAGCTTACGATCAACACGGCCGTCTTCGAGGGCGACACGTGGGCGTGGGACCTCGGTGGCTCCTACTCGACGAACAACTCCGAAGTCGGTCTCCCTGCGGAGGTTCCGGAGTTCTCGACGGGTGGTGGTTGGATCATCGATGGCCAGCCCGCTCCGGTCATGCGTGGTGAATGCGTAACCAACCCGGACGCGATCGCCGAGCCTTTGATCGACACCGACTGCATCATCGGACCCAACTCGCCGACGGACATCGTCGGTCTGAACACCACCCTCACGCTGCCGGCGGGCCTCCGCCTGAGCGCCCGCGGTGAGTACCAGGGCGGTCACTTCGTCCCGGCGGGTGTCGCGCAGAACGCTGTGCGTCGTTCGGTCGTGTGGGCGGGCTGTAACGAAGTCTATGTGATCGCCGGTGAGGCACCGCTCCGGAGCACGTCCCCGGGTCGCGACCAGCTGACCGCGCTTCAGCGTGCGAAGTGTGACCCGGGTCTGTCCGACGGTGATTTCTGGACCGAGAGCGCAGACTTCTTCAAGATTCGCGAGGTCTCCCTGCAGGCTCCGCTTCCGGAGTCCCTGGTCCCGGGTGCTTCGGGTGCTACGCTCACGATCGCCGGGCGGAACATCTTCCGCTGGACGAACGACGAGTGGACCCACTTCGATCCGGAGATGGGCGGCAACAACGACAACAATCCGATCAGCCGCGACGGCGCGAGCTCGGGGGCTTTCCTGGTCACGTCGATCAGTGAGCACATCCCGGCGCCTGCGACATGGACCGTCGCGCTGCGCGTCGTCTTCTAGGAGCTGACAGACTAATGACTGGAATCAACTACAAGGCTGCCACGAGGCACCTCGCGCGATTCATGTCGCTGGGGCTCGTGATGGCGGCCGCTTCATGTGACACGGAAGTCATCAACCCCGGTCCGACGGACGCGCGCCTCATCGTGGATGGGGCCGCAACGGAGGCCCTGGTCAACGGTGCGGGCCGCTCGCTCGCCGATGCGCTGAACTGGATTGCCTACACCAGCGCCGCTGTTTCCCGCGAGGTTCATCCCTCCGGGTCGACGGGCAGCTTCGGCATCACGCCGGAGCAGCAGCGTGGCGAGCTCCTGTTCGATCAGGTCGCCGGGCAGTGGGGGAGGGCGCATCAGGCACGCTTCCTCGCTGACGAGGCGATCCGGCGGATCGAGGCCCTCGATCCTGCCGACCAGGACGCCGATGTCCTGGCAACGGCCTATCTGTACGCAGGCTACACCAGCCGTCTGCTCGGAGAGCAGATGTGCCAGGCCGTGTACGACGGTGGTCCGGCGGAAGCCAATTCGGATAGCCACCTGACGAACGCGATCGCGTACTTCTCGCAGGCCGCCGCCATCGGGTCCGGCAACGTCGCCACGGCGGCTGTCGCGGGTCGCGCGGCGGCACACGTAATGCTGGGCAACTGGGCCTCCGCTGTGGCCGATGCCGGTACCATCCCGGCAGGCTTCAGCTACGAAGCGCAGTACTTCAACATCGGTGACGACAACCAGGCAAACCGGATCTACGTCGCCGGTAAGGCTCAGCCGTACAAGGCGCACTCACAGCTCTTCACCTGGATCGAGCAGTACAACCCGGAGACGGGTGGTGTCGCAGACACCGATCCGCGCGTCTCCTGGCGCGTGTCGGGTGAGAACGGCGATGCCGCCTCAGCTTGCTGCGGTGTGATTTCGTGGAACCCGCAGACGAAGTACACGGATGATGCCGACAACATCGAGCTCTCCAGCTACGAGGAGATGCAGCTGATCCTCGCCGAGAACGAGATCATGAACAACAACGATATCGCCGCCGGTATGGCGATCATCAACGCGCTGCGCACGGCAGCGGGTGTCGCGACGGAAGCCGTTCCGGCGACCGAGGCGGAAGCCATGACGCTCCTCAAGCGCGAGCATGCGATCGAGATGTGGCTCGAGGGACGTCGTCTCCCTGCGATGCGGCGCTGGTACGTGAACAACGTGCCAGGTGACCTGCAGCCGCTCGAAGAGATCAGCGGTGACGAGGCGGTTGGCTCGCACCTGCTGACGCGTGATCTGTGCTTCCCGATCCCCGAAGGGGAAGTGGACACGAACCCGAACATCTCGGAATCGGACGTCATTACGATCACCGAGTCTTGAGGACGGGCGCTCTCTGACGAGAGCACGAAGGACCTGCCGGGGTCGGCGCTCAGCGCCGGCCCCGGTTTGTT
>CAZBHZ010000005.1:48425-147215 GCA_964492085.1 uncultured Gemmatimonadaceae bacterium
CGGCCGTCGCAGAAGCCGAGATCGCCCACCAGCACGCCACGCTTGCTGGTCGGGACCCGTCGAGTCTGGAAGGGATGCAGCGACATATGGGCCACGTGATCCACGCCCTCGACGCGAGCCGTGTGGAGAGCGGACCGGGGCTGGGCTACGGAGTCATCCCGGCATCCGAACGGGCCGCACAGCACACGGAGCTCGCAGCCGCCTCGGAAGGTGCCTCCGACGCGGTGAAGACCCACGCCGTGCACGTCGCCACGGCGGCGCGGAGCGCCGCCTCGCATGCCGAACGCGCGATCGAAGTCGCGGAAAGCATCCAGGGGGCCGAAACCGCGGACGATGCAGCGGAGATGCTCGCCGAGCTGACAATGCTCACCGACGCCATCCTGAACGGAACCGATGCCGACGGGAACGGGCGCATCGGATGGCAGGAAGGCGAGGGCGGACTCGCGCAGGCCACGATGCACATGGGTCTGATCAAGCAGGCTGAGGGGCTCGGCAACTGATCTCGTGAAGGTCCCCTCCGCCACAACCGCGCTTTTCGCTCTGACGACGCTGTTCACACCGCTGCAGATGCACGCCCAGGATCCAGACTCCGTGCGCGCGGCTGTGGACACCATGCAGCTGCTCTCGGGCGACACGCTGGTGCGTGGGGGCGCCGCCGTTGCCGGCGCCTTCGGTTCGGGCTCCGATATCCCGCCGGAGACCCGTGTCCACCTCGGTCACATCGCCGAGGGCTTCGCCGACACACCCTTCGGGATGGGACTGCTGAAGACCGCGTTGCTCGAGGGTGAAATCGCCGCCGCCTGGGTTCGTGTCGCGGGCGTCGATACGCTGGACCTCGGTCGAATGCAGCGCGCCATGAACAACGTGATGCATGCCATCGACCCATTCGAAGTGCCCGTGGGTGCCGGGATGGGATACGGCTTTCGTCAGGCCGCCGAGGGTGTGGGCGTGCACGCGGAGCTGGCCATGATGGCAGCTCCGGACAGCGTCGCCTCAGCGCTGGCCTTCCACGGGCCGTTCATGACACGCGCCGCCCGGATGGCACACGCTCGAGCGGACGATGCCATGGCGATCGCGCGTCAGGTTCAGGCGGCCGAGGACGTACGCAGCGCTCTGCGACTCGTCGACCGACTGGGTGAGGCCATCCGAACGATGATGTACGGTGAGGATCGGGACCGAGACGGCCGGATCGGCCAAACCGAAGACGAAGTCGGGCTGGCCCAGGCGGCGTACCATCTGTCCCTGGTCTACAGGGTGAACGGAGCCGAAATGCCGACGGTCCGACCCGACGACTTCGTCGACTCACTCGGCCTCGACACCCTCGGGCGTCAGCCCGACTCAGTCCGGTTCAGGCGCAGGAGAGGGTTCTAGCCTCTACTCGCAGCTCACGCAGTTGTTGTTGTTCGCCGAACCGAGGCTCTCGAGCAATGCGATGGTCTCCGGGAACGGCGAGATACGCTGTACCGGTCCGTTCGCCATGTCCGCGGTCGTGTGTCCGCGGCGACTGACGACCGTTGCGTCGGCACCCTTCTCCACGAGGTAGAGGATGACCTCGTTGTCCCCGCGGGACGCCGCCCAATGCAGAGGGGAAAAGCCGTTCGCGTCGCGAGCGTTCACGTCCGCGCCGAGTTCTTCGACGAGGTAACGGACGGCCGGGAGCCAGGCATCTGGCGCGTGTCGGTGTGACACCCCGGCGAAACCGGTGCCATACGCGTGTCCGGTTGCCGCATGGATCGGATACACGTCAGGACCACCGACGGCGACCGGCGGCAGGCCCGATGCGTCCGTCGCCGAACCGGGAGCCGCGAACGCAAAACGCCGAGACGGTGCCTTCATCGTCGGCACGTTCGCGTCGGCGCCCGCCTCGATGAGCATACGCATCGCCGGCAGATCGAGGGCGTACGCGGCCCGCCAGAATGGGCTCGCGCCCCGCGTGTCGACATCCAGCTGGCTGAAGGTGTACTCCATGAACCAGAGGTGCTTGGACAGGCGCACATTCGGGTCGGCACCGGCGTCGAGCATGGCCCGCATGACGTCGAGGTGTGTCGCCTGCTGCTGCTGATACGCCTGCTGCTGAGGGTACCGCGCCTTCGGCGCCCAGTACGTGTTGATCGCGGCGTACAGGGGCGTGAGGTTCGCGTGGCTGGCCACGTTCGGATCGGCACCTCGCTCCAGGAGCTCGAGCGCCAGATCGTAGTGCCCATTCACGACGGCCATGAGCATCGGACTCGTCAAATCGCCAGCCGTCTGCTGGTCGATGTCCGCCCCTGCGTCGAGGAGTGCGCGCACCGTCGTGGCCTCTCCCTCCCTGATGGCGTGGTGAAGCGCGGTAAGACCACCCTGACGATAGACGAGGTCGGCGTACGAGTTGCTGTACTCGTCCCCCGGCTGATCGGTGGAGCTGACCGCGACCTCCCCGAGATCCGGATCAGGCGCGGGTTCATCCCGACGCTGAGCCGGTCCGGCATCTGCGGCATCGACGCGGGCAGAGTTCGCAGCACGCACGGCCGCCTGAACCTCGGCGGGCGACGGTTGCCACGACGTCCCCTGCGGCTGGTCACCCCGGAAGGCCGCGATGACTTCGTCGCGGACGCGACCGGCAGCCCGGTCCTCCGCTGCGGTGCGCGGGATGTCTACCACCTGGCTGGTCATCGAGACGTCGGCTCCGGCGTCCAGCAGCATCCGAACGACATCCGTGCGCCCCGCAGAGGCGGCGAACATGAGTGCAGTCTGGCCCCGCCGCGTTTCGGTCGCGTCGACGTCGGCGCCCGCAGAGACGAGTGCCTCCACGACAGCCCGATTTCCGGAGGCCGCCCCGAAGTGCAGCGCCGTAACGCCACCTGTCGAGGTCCTGGCGTCCACCTCGGCTCCCCCATCCAGCAATACCGAGACGACTCCGTCTCGACCGGAGCGGCTGGCGATGTGGAGGGGCGTGTAGTCCCCCAGACGCGTCACCGCACCGACGTTGGCCCCGGCGTACAGCAGCATTTCGGCCAGCTCGTCGTGCCCACGCTCAGCCGCCCAGTGAAGTGCGGTCATTCCGTCGCCCTGCGCGGCGTTCACATCTTCCCCGGAGCGCAGCAACTCGCGCACATGATCGACGTCACCGCGCATCGCTGCGTCGGCGACCGGCGACTCGGCGGGGATACCGGCCCACAGAAGCAGCGTGAGGCCGAGCGCGAGAGGAGCGTGCGCCCGGAGTCGAAGACCCGACGTACTGGCCGGTGCCACCATGAGTTCTCCTACCCCTGAGCCGGAGCCGTCGACATCGGCATCGTGAGCGAGAGAGCTCCCGTGCTGTCGCCGAAGCTGTCCATGTCCGTATGCCCAAGGGAATGCATGAAGCTCAGCATCGCATTCGCCATGGGCGTGCCGTCGGGCGCCTTGAGGTGGACGTTGCCGCCCAGTCCGCCGTTTGCGCCGCCCAGCGCGATCAACGGCGCGCGCCGATGGTTGTGGAGGTTTCCGTCCGCCATCGGCGAGCCGTAGATGATCATCGTCTTGTCGAGCAGGTGCGCATCGCCCTCCTGGATCGCGGCGAGCTTCTCCAGGAAATACGGCAGCATGCTGACGTGGTACTTGTTGATCAGGTGGA
This sequence comes from uncultured Gemmatimonadaceae bacterium, assembly GCA_964492085.1. Lineage (GTDB taxonomy): Bacteria > Gemmatimonadota > Gemmatimonadetes > Longimicrobiales > Gaopeijiaceae > UBA2589. The sequence continues at coordinate 52,021 of CAZBHZ010000005.1, forward strand.
AGTCGAGGATCGCTTCCTCGCGGCCACCGTGGTGTGACGCGGGGTGGAACGGCTTGTCCGTGCCACTCTCCGGGAAGACACGGGCCGACGAATCACGCCCCATCTTGAAGGAGAACACACGTGTCGTATCGGATGCGAAGGCGAGCGCCTGCAGATCGAACATCAGCTGCACGTGCTCCTCGAACGAATCCGGTACTCCGGCCGGCGCCGACGGAAGCTCGCGCTCTGCACCCGTGGAGTTCTGGGCTTCGATCATCTGAATGCGGCGCTCCAACTCCCGCACGTTCTGCAGGTAGCGCTCGAGCCGCTCACGATCGTTCGGCCCGAGTTCCCTCTGCAGCTGATTGATCCGACCGCTCACCCAGTCGAGAATCGAAGCGGACGTGCGGCGACGCAGCGCCCGCTCGTCGGCCGTCCCCCCTGCACCGAACAGCTGTTCGAAGGCCACCCGCGGATCCCGGATCACGGGTAGAGGCTCGGTGGGCGATGCCCACGAAATCGAGTCCGTGTACACGCACGTGTAACCGTAGGCGCACCCACCGGACTGGTTGATGTTCTCGATGCAGAGCTGCATCGACGGGATCGGCGTGTCCTGGCCGAACCGCTGGGCATGCATCTGGTCGAGAGACGTCCCGACGAACACGTCCGAGCCTTCCGTCTGCTTGGGATGCGCCTGCGTCAGGAAGACGGCACTCGAACGGAAGTGGTCTCCACCGATCTCGGGGGCCTGGAACGCCTCGGCCATCCGCACGTCGGTGTTGCTGATGATCGTCAGGTACTCACGCCAGGGGTCGAGCGGCATGAGTGCACTCGGGCTGAGATCGAAACTCTGCCCCACCGTCGCGGGAGCCCAGAGGTTCTGGCTGGCACCCCACTCGTTGCATCCCGCCGCGCCGTGCACCATCTCGATCGCGACGAGACGCGTCGGATCGACCTCGGCTGCCTTGGCGGCAGTCAGGCGACCCGCCGGGACCATGGCATCCAGGAAGGGGAGCGCAATCGACGCCCCCATTCCCTGGATGAAGGTCCGGCGCTCCATGTGCTTCCCACTGATGAAGTGCATCTCCGATCTCCTCGAGCAGCCGGTCCGTCCGGCCACGTGATTCGTCTAGTCCTGTTCGGCTCCGTCCGCGACGGCTCCGGCTCTCTGCATCTGGAAGGCATCGCTCTTCACGACACCGAGAACGAAAGACGACAGGCGCCATTCGTTCTCTTCGGCCTCGCGCACGATCGCTCGCACGGTCGGCTGATCGTAGTGCTCGACCCGACGCCCGAGGCCGTAGGCCATCAGGTTCTGCGTGAAGTTCCGCACCAGGACCGTCGGGCGGACCATCAGCGCGTCGTTCAGCGACGTCGGGCTCGTAACGGGCGTCCCGTCGTAGAGTTCGCCTCGGGTGTCCAGCGCCATCCCGTTCTCACGGATCCGCCAGCGGCCCGTGACATCGTAGCTGTCGAGGGCGAGCCCGATCGGGTCCATGAACGAGTGGCATGCATTGCACGTCGGGTTGGCCCGGTGCTGCTCCATCCGCTCTCGCGTCGTCAGCATACGGCCGTCCGTGGCCCCCTCGGTCTCCTCCAGCGTCGGAACGTTCGGCGGTGGCGGAGGAGGAGGTGTTCCCATGATGACCTCCATCACATACTTGCCGCGCAGCACGGGCGACGTCCGCCCCGCAACGGAGGTCAGCGTCAGAATGCTCGCGTGGCCCAGGAGACCCCGACGGTTGTCGTCGGCGTACTCGACCCGACGGAAATCCTCACCCACGACCCCGTCGATGCCATAGTGTCGCGCGACCCGCTCGTTCATGTACGAATAGTCGGCGGTGTAGAGGTCGAATACGCTTCCGTCCTCGCGCACCAGATTGCCGAAGAAGAGCTCAGTTTCGTGGCGCAGATCGTCGGCCAGTCGCTGATGAAAATCGGGGTAGAGAAGCCGGTCGGGATGAACCTTGTCGAGGTCGTCGAGTCGCAGCCACTGCGCCGCGAATCGGGTGGCCAGAGCCTCCGAACGAGGATCAGCCAGCATCCGCGAGACCTGACGCTCGAGTTCGTCCTCGTTCGAAAGCCGCCCTTCCGCGGCTACGTCGCGAAGCTCGCCATCCGGCGGCAGACCCCAGACGAAATACGACAACCTCGTCGCCAGGTCCGCATCGGAGATGCGATAGCTGTCGCCGACTTCGATGCCAGCCGGCGCCTCCTCCATCCGGAACACGAAGTCCGGGCTCGCGAGCATCGCTTCAATGACGGTGCGCACCCCCACCTCGAAGCCGCCTTCTTCCGCACCCATCTCGTAGAAGCCGATCAGGGCCTCGCGATCCTCGCCCGTGAGAGGACGACGGAAGGCCTGAGGACCGAGTTCGTCGATGATCTGAGCGGCGCACCCCGCCGCCTCCTCCGAGCGTGTCGGGCGACACGTGAAGATCCGCGCCCGTGACGGAGTCTCGGACACGCCGGTGACGTTGGCGGGTCCTGCCACGACGAGGTCCTTCAGGTGGGCCAGCGAGGTGATGCCGTACCCGCTCACGCCGATCTGACGGTCCGAAAGCGACCATTCGTGGGGCGACAGCATGTCTTCCACCGGACCTTCGGTCTGCTTCAGGAAGGCTGCGGTGACTCGGTGCGGTCCGGCGCGCACGAAGATCGGCTCGGTACGCATGTTCACGCCGTTGGGATCCGCCACGCTCATCCAGCGATCCATCTCGATGAGGGCGACCCGCTCACCGTCGATCGAGACCTCGATCTGCTCCCCGCGCGTGACGCCGCCGAAGTAGCCCCCGGTCGTCGTGTGTTCGAAGGCCAGGCGGAACTCGTACTCACCATCGGCTACGAAATTGTGAACGACGGAGATGCCGCCACGTGTTCCGTACGGCGCCCCTTCGACTCGTTCCCACTGCGACGCGTAACCAGGATTCGTGTACGTCGATGAACTCGGGGCAGCCTCGGGATCACCCACCGCGAGGCGAGCGATGGAGGCGGCAGCGTTGAGGTACGAGTCGAGCAACGTCGCCGAGATCATCTGCGCGTCGGCGATGTTGTCGAAGTTTGCGCTCTTCGTATCCAGCGGTAGAAACGCGGACGGATCGACTTCGAGACCGAGCAGGTCCTGGACGGAACGGGCATACTCGATCTGATTGAGGCGCTGGAAGGTCCGACCACCCGGGTTCGGATTGCGGGCCGCGACATCGTCGACTCGCTCCTCGAGTGATGCGGCAAGCGCCATCAGGGAATCGCCCGCCGGCCGAGACACGCCGGGCGGAGGCATCATGCCCGCGCGCAGCTTCAGGATCATCTTCTCGGCGACTTCGCCCTGCAGGTGGGGTGCCGACGCGTCGAATGTCTCCAGTGAGAGATTGCCGCGGAGCCGACGGTCACTGTGACAACGGACGCAGTACTCGTCGATGAGCTCCTGGTCCGTCCCGGGCGTCCACGCTCTGTCGACCGCCACCGTCTCGATCGTGGCCGAGTGGGCAGACGTGAGCGGCATCAGGCCGACGTCCTGAGCCCCGAGCAGGAGCAGGGCGGAACCCGCGCCTGCGAGGGTGAAGCTGATGGTCTTCATAACGTTTCAGACCCCACGCGGGGGGCTTGGTTTCCATGCGACAGGTCGCCGCTCGACACCCGAAAATCCCATACACTGGACCCGCAATTCCGCGGAAACGTTGAAGATTCGAGTCGGTGGACGAGCTTGTGAATTATACAGGGCTCATCTGACCGCTGCCAGCATGTCGGTACGCCAGCGATTCGCGCTTACCCGCGATCCGACGGACCGCATCGCGCCCCCCCTTCTGCCCAAAACGTAGACGGCCGCATGGGCTGCGCCGTCCCGGCGAGGGGTCAGACGCGCAGCCTCCGCAGCGAGGCGGCCTGAGCGGCGACAGCACAGCCCGCGCCGCCCTACCACTAGTGATCGTCGTGGTTCAGCTCGTACTCACGCTGCGTGTGCATCCGCTCCGCCCCCTGACGCCTGTCCCGTGCCTTCGCAGCCCGCATGGCCATGTCACGGGTCCCGGACGTGTGCGCCGTCGGAAGGGAGAACTGACGCTCCAGGGAGGCACTGTTGCACTCGGGACACGTCGGCGTCGCCTCGCCTCGGACCAGGGCCTCGAAGTCGTGGCCGCAGTCTTGGCAGGAGTATTCGTAGATCGGTATGATGGTATCCCCGGTCGGGAGTTCGTCTCCTCGTGATCGTGACGGTACGCCGCACGACCTCGTCTGAGCAACGGTACTCCCTCCCCCGCCTCCGGGATCCGTTGGAGTGCATCGAACAGGAATCGAGACAGGAATCGCCATGAGGATGCCCCGACCCACCACGCTACGAGTGTGGATCCTGACCCTTGCAGCGACCTGCGCCGGATTGGCTTCGGCTCACTCGGTCGCGGCCCAGGATCTCGAGGTCGAGCTCGATCGCGAGCGGATGGTCGAGTTCGCACGGGCGCACATCGCCATCAACGACGCACGCGACGAGTTTCATGGCGCCGTGGCTCGTGTGCACGACCCGGAAGGACGAATTCGGGCGCGCGAAGAGGTCGAGGCGACCATCGAGGCGATTCTCGAAGAGGCCGAGATGACGCAGGAAGAGTACGATCAGATCACGCTGCTGATCAGCCTCGACGGCGAACTTCGAACGATGTTCGAAGAGGTGATGGCCGAGTTGGAAGGGGGAGGGTCCGGACGCTGACCCGTCCAACCTCCTGAGCCCAGTCGTGCGCGGTGCTGCCGCCAGACTGGGCGTCGCGTCAGCCGTCTACTCGCAGCTCACGCAGTTGTGGTTGTTGACCGCCCCCAGGCTCTCCAGTAGCGCGATCGTCGACGGGAACGGACTGATCCGCTGAACCGGGCCGTTGGCCATATCCACCGTCGTCTGGCCTCTCCGACTGACCACCATCACGTCGCCGCCATGCTCCACGAGATAACGGATCATCTCGTCGTCGCCCCGTGCTGCGGCGTGGTGCATCGCCGTGTAGCCGTTGTGATCCCGCTGATTGACGTCGGCACCCAATTCTTCGACGAGGTACCGAACGGCCGGCAGCCACCCGTCGGGGACGACCCGGTGGATGTTGGCTGCGAAGCCCTCGCCATACCCAACGCCCGATGCCGCGTGAATCGCATACACGCCCGGTCCACCGGCCGGCACTGGCGGGAGCCCGGACGGGTCGTTGGCCCCCGTTTCGACGTTCTCGATCGCCCCCGCCCCGAACCGTGGTCGCACGGTCTTCTTGGTCGGAATGTCCGGATCTGCGCCGTGCTCGATGAGCAGCTGCATCAGCGGAAGATCGAGCGCGTACGTAGCCCGCCAGAAGGGCGTCGCCCCCATCCGGTCGGTACGAAGGTAGTCGTCGCCGAAGGTGGTGAACCACAACTGTTTGTCGAGTCGGACGTTCACGTCGACGCCCGCGTCCAGGAATGCCCGGACCAGGTCCATGTACGTCACCTGCTGCTGCAGATAGTCCGCCGGCTGCGGGTGCCTCGACTTCGGGATCCACTGCGTGTTGATCACGGTGTAGAGAGGCGTCGCGTTGGCGTCGTTCGCCAGGTTCGGATCGGCGCCGCGCTCGAAGAGCTGCATCGCCAGATCGAAGTGACCGTTGATGGTGGCCAACAGGAGGGGCTGCGTTCCGTCGCCCGCCGTCGGCTGATTCATGTCGGCACCGGCGTCGAGGAGCGCGTTCGCAGTTCCGATGTGTCCCTCTCGGACTGCGAGATGCAGGGCGGCGAGACCGCCATAGCCCCCCACGAGCTGGGCGTGCGAGAAGCGCGAGGACGGAACCCGGTCACGCTGCTGGTTGTTGATGTCCTGCCGGGAGGGCGTTGCAGCGCTCTGCCGGGCGGAACGGGCACTGTCCTGGCGCTCGGCCTGGCGCGCACCCGTTGGCTCGCCGTACCCACCCCGGCGCTCCGGAGCCCGACCGTCCCGGGCCATCAGGATCCGTCGCTGCAGCTCCTCCTGGCGGCGCTGGTCCGCTCGATCCTCCTGTTCTCTCGCGTCCATATCCATGACGCGGGCCGTGAGCGAAGGATCGGCCCCCGCGGTAGTCAGGCTTCTGACGACCTCGGTCCGACCCATGGCGGCGGCGAACATCAAGGGGGTCTGCTGCCACGCTCTTTCGCGGGCGTCGACGAGCGCGCCGTGTTCGAGGAGCACGGACACCGCATCCACACTGCCCGAGGCTGCAGCGTAGTGGAGCGGTGTCACGCCACCGGTCGACGTGCGAGCCGAGACGTCGGCGCCCGCGTCCGCCAGGGCGCGGACGACCGCCCCCTCACCCGCCCGGGCTGCCACATGCAGGGCCGTGAAGTCACCGAGCCGGGTCACCGCGTCCAGATACGCACCCGCCGCGATCAGCGTCTCGGCGAGTCCGGCATGGCCGAGCTCGGCTGCCCAATGGAGCGCGGTCATGCCATCGCCCTGAGCCGCGTTCACATCCTCGCCAGCGCGGAGCAGCGATTCGACCCCGGCGACATCGCCCCGCATCGCAGCGTCCGCGACCGGTGCCTCGGGTGCGATCCCGCCCCAGAGCAGAAGGGTCGCGACCAGTCCCCCAAGAGCGTGCGCCCGCAGTCTCATCGGTCCGGCGACGCCGAGGAGGCGAGGTTGAGCGAGAACTCGCCCGTGCTGTCTCCGAAGCTGTCCATCTCTTCGTGCCCGAGCGTATGCATCATCGAGAGCATCGCATTCGCCATCGGGGTCCCGTCCGGGGCCTTGAGGTGCACGTTCCCCTCGAGTCTCCCGTTCGCTTTCCCGAGCACGATCAGCGGTGCGCGCCGGTGGTTGTGGACGTTCCCGTCCGCCATCGGCGAACCGAAGATGATCATCGTCTTCTCGAGCAGGTTGGTCCCGCCCTCGTCGATGTCCCTGAGCTTCTCGAGGAAGTAGGGCAACATGCTGACGTGGTACTTGTTGATCACCGCGAAGTCGAGAATCGCGGCCTCACGACCACCGTGGTGGGACGCAGGGTGGAACGGCGTCTCCGTCCCGCTTTCGGGATACACGCGAGACGAAGCATCGCGACCGGTCTTGAACGCGAATACGCGCGTCATGTCCGAGGCGAACGCAAGCGCCTGGAGGTCGAACATGAGCTGCATGTGCTCAGTGAACGAATCCGGGACGCCAGCCGGCGCGCCCGGAAGCGCGCGTTCCTCACCGGTACTGTTTTGCGCCTCGACACCCTGAATCCGGCGCTCGATCTCGCGGACATTCTCCAGGTACCGGTCCAGGCGCGCGTAGTCGTTGGGGCCCAGCGTGCGTCGCATGCGGGCGATGTCGTCCGTGATCCAGTCGAGGATGCTGCTGCTCGTGCGACGACGGCGAGCCCGCTCTTCGGGCGAGCCTCCGGCGCCGAAGAGCAGGTCGAAGGCGACACGAGGATCGCGGATCATCGGGAGCGGCTCGGTCGGGGATCGCCAGCTGATCGAATCCGTGTATACGCACGAGTAGCCGTACGCGCAGCCCCCCGCCTGGTCCACGTTCTCGATGCACAGCTGCATGGAGGGGATCGGCGTCGCCTGCCCGAATCGATTGGCGTGCATCTGATCGAGGGACGTCCCGACGTAGACATCCGAGCTCTCGGTCTGCTTCGGATGCGACTGGGTGAGGAACACGGCGCTCGAGCGGAAGTGGTCTCCACCGATCTCGTTCGGTTCGAAGGCCTCCGCCATGCGGACGTCCGTGTTGCTGACGATCGTCAGGTACTCACGCCAATCCTCGAGCGGCAGCAGGGAGCTCGGCGTGAGGTCGAAGTTCCTCCCCACCTCCGCCGGCGCCCAGAGGTTCTGACTCGCGCCCCAATCGTTGCTTCCCGCGCATCCGTGCACGAGTTCGATCGCAACGAGGCGGGTCGGATCATCGTCGAGAGTCGAGCTGCGAAGACGTCCGGCCGGCACCATCGAGTCGAGGAGCGGAAGCGCGACACTCGCGCCCATTCCCTGGAGGAAGGTCCTCCGCTCCATGTGTTTTCCAGTCAGGAACTCCATCGGGTCAGTCTCCGGCGCACGAGGCGCGTTGAGTCATTCGTTTCAATTGTCCTGCGCAGACGCGGGCACGCTCTGCATGCGGAAGGCGTCGCTCTTCACGACACCGAGGAAGAAGGCCGACATGCGATAGCCCTGCTCCTCGGCATCGCGCACGATCTGCCGGACAGCCGGCTGATCGAAATACTCGACCCGACGGCCGAGTCCGTACGCCATCAGGTTCGTCGTGAAGGTCCGCACGAGCGGGATTGGCCGCTTGAGCAGAGCCTCCTGAAGCTGGCGCGGATTGTTGATCGGCGTGCCGTCGTAGTAGTCGCCCCGCGTATCGAGGGCGTTGCCGTTTTCACGGACGCGCCACTTGCCCGTCACACCGTAGCTGTCGAGGGACAGGCCGATCGGGTCCATGAACCGATGGCATGCGTTGCACGTTGGATTCTTGCGATGAATCTCCATGCGCTCGCGAGTCGTGAGGACACGACCGCCGTCGGCTTCCTCGGTCTCTTCGAGGGTCGGCACCCCGGGAGGAGGAGGAGGAGGAGGCGTACCCATGACGACCTCCATGACCCACTTGCCGCGTAGCACGGGCGACGTGCGCCCGGCCTGCGACGTCAGCGTGAGCACACTGGCATGTCCCAGTACACCCCGCCTCATGTCGTCCGGATACGACACCCGACGGAAGTCGTCGCCGGTGACACCTTCGATCCCGTAGTGTCGGGCCAGGCGCTCGTTGAGGAAGGTGTAGTCCGCCGTGTACAGCTCGAAGACAGGCCGATCTTCCCGGATCAGACTCGTGAAGAAGCGCTCGGTTTCCTCGAGCATGTCGTCGGCGAGCTGCTGGTGGAAGTCGGGCTCCAGTCGGACGTCAGGGTGGACCTTGTCCAGGTCCTGCAGCCGGAGCCACTGCGCCGCGAAGCGCGATCCGAGTGCCTCGGCCCGCGGGTCCGCGAGCATGCGTTCGACCTGCTCCTCGAGGACGTCGTCATCGGAAAGCTCACCTCGTTCGGCCAGCGCCCGGAGCTCCGCATCCGGCGGAAGGCCCCAGATGAAGTACGAGAGCCGCACCGCCAGATCCTCGTCCTGGATCGGGTAGAGCGTCCCCGGCCGCACATCGCCCGGAGCCTCTTCGAAGCGGAAGACGAAGTGAGGACTCGCGAGCATCGCCTCCAGAGCCGTGCGAATGCCGATCTCGAAGCCGCCGTCTTCGGCACCGTAGTCGTAGAAGCCCATGAGGGCATCTCGATCGTCATCGGTCAGTGGACGCCGGAACGCCGTGGAGCCAAGCCGTTCGATGATGGACTCGGCGCACGGACGCTCATCCTGCGCGCTCGTCGGCCGGCAGGTGAACACGGCTCTCCGCGTGGGTGAGTCCGAGACTCCCGTGACGTTTTCCGGTCCAACCACCACCAGGTCCCGCAGATGAGGCAGCGACATCACGCCGTAGGTCCCCGCGATGGCCGTGCTCGCCAGCGACCAGTCGTGCGGCGAGATGAGATCCTGAACGGGCCCGTCCGCCTTCATGATGAACGCCGCCGTCACCCGATGGGGCCCGGCGGGCACCGCGATCGGGGGCGTGCGCATGTCGACGCTCTCCGGATTCGAGACGTGCATCCAGCGATCGATATCCATCAGCGCGACGCGCTCCCCATCGACCGAGATTTCGATCTGCTCCGGACTCTCCGGCGTCGTGTTCAGAGCAGATGCTCCGTTCCCGACCGCCGTACCCGTCGTTTCGTGGTGGAACGAGAAGCGGAAGACGTAGTCGCCGTCCGCCGGGAAGTTGTGGACGACCGACACGCCGCCACGCGTCCCGTAGGGTGCGCCCGGGGCCCGCTCGGTCTGCGAGGCCCACCGCGGCACGCGATACTGCGTCTCGGTCGAGGTCGCGTGGGGATCCCCCAGCGCCAGCCGGCTGACCTCGGCCGCAGCGTTCAGGTACGCGTCCAGCAGGGTCGGTGACAGCATCTGAACGTCGGCGATGTTGTCGAAGTTCGCGCTCTTGGTGTCCGGCGGGAGGTAGTCGGCCCCGTCGATCTCCAGTCCGAGCAGGTCCCGGATCGAAGCCGCGTATTCGGCCTGGTTCAGGCGCTGGAATGTCCGCGCACCGGGGTTGGGCCGATCTTGCGCGATACGATCGAGCCGCGCCTCCAGCGCTTCGACAAGGATCTCCAGGGTATCGCCAGCTGGGCGCGCGACACCGGGCGGTGGCATCATACCCGCACGGAGCTTCACGACCATCTTTTCCGCGACGTCTCCCTGCAGATGCGGCTGCTCTGCGTCGAACGACTCGAGGGAGAGGTTCCCCCGAAGGCGTCGATCGGAGTGACAGCGCACGCAGTACTCCTGAATGACGTCGTTCTCGTCGAGTCCTGCCGAAGGCGTCGGTGCGGGCGCGACTGCGACATCCGCCGCTCCGGCTGACGCCGCGGCAGTCCACACGGTGTCCACCGGTCCTCCGACACCCGCCGACAGAACGAGCAGCGAGCCCAGCGCTCCGAATGTCGCCGTCGTTTTCAATCCGACCATCGAGTTCCTGCCCTCTCCGTCAGCCTGCGGGCGCCGCCGAGTACGGCACCGTCAACGAGAAATCACCCGTGCTGTCGCCGAAGCTGCGAATGTCGTCCATACCGAGCTTGTGCATCAGGGAAAGCATCACGTTCGCCATCGGCGTTCCGTCCGGGGCCTTCAGGTGCACGTTGCCCTCGAGCTGTCCGTTGGCTCCACCAAGAAGGACAAATGGGCACCGCCGATGGTTGTGGAGATTGCCGTCCGCCATCGGCGAACCGAAGACGATCATCGTCTTTTCCAGCAGATCCGTCCCGCCCTCGTCGAGCGATTGGAGGCGCTCAAGGAAGTACGGGAGCATGCTCACGTGATACTCGTTGATCTTCTGGAAATCGAGGATGGCCTCCTCCCTGCCCCCGTGATGCGACGCTGGATGGAACGGTCGATCGGTCCCTGACTCGGGGTACACCCGACCGGATGCATCTCGGCCGGTCTTGAAGGAGAACACCCTCGTCATGTCGGACGCGAACGCCAGCGCCTGAAGGTCGAACATCAGGCGCATGTGCTCCTCGAACGAGTCGGGCACGCCCGCTGGAGCCCCTGGCAGCTGACGCTCCTCCCCGGTCGAGTTCTGTGCCTCGACCGACTGAATCCGACGCTCGATCTCCCGCACGTTCTCGAGGTAGCGGTCGAGTCGCTGCGTGTCGTTCGGCCCCAGCTCCCGCTTCAGGTAGGTGATCTCGCCCGTGATCCAGTCGAGGATGCTGCTGTTCGTCCGTCGGCGTGCTGCGCGGTCCGCGGCAGTGCTCCCGGCTCCGAAGAGCATGTTGAAGACGACTCGTGGGTCCCGGATCATGGGGAGCGGCTCGGTGGGCGAGCCCCAGCTGATCGTGTCCGTGTACACGCAGGAATAGCCGTAGGCGCAGCCCCCGGACTGATCGACCGGCTCGATGCACAGCTGCATGCTCGGAATCGGCGTATCCTGACCGAAGCGGTTCGCGTAGATCTGGTCGATCGACGTGCCGGCGAAGACGTCGGAGCCACGGGTCTGCTTCGGATGCGACTGGGTCAGGAAGACCGCACTCGAGCGAAAGTGATCGCCTCCGATCTCATTGGCCTCGAACGCTTCGGCCATTCGGACGTCGGTGTTGCTGACGATCGTCATCCACCTGCGCCACTCCTCGAGAGGCCGGAGCGCGCTCGGGGTCAGATCGAAATCGCGCCCGACGTCGGCAGGATCCCAGAGATTCTGGCTCGCACCCCACTCGCTGCAGCCCGCGGCTCCATGCACCAGCTCGATGGCGACGAAGCGCGTCGGATCATCGACCGCGCCGGCGGCCATCCGACCCGCAGGTACCATCGCATCGAGAAACGGGAGCGCGACGGACGCACCCATCCCTTTCAGGAAGGTGCGTCGCTCCATGTGGCTTCCGGTAATGACGTTCATGTCCCTTGTCCCGTGTGGGCTCTTTCTATCCTCCAGCCGGGCTGGAGGTTTCGGTCGAGGTCAGCACCGCGGACTGCATGCGGAAGGCGTCGCTCATGACCACCCCGAGCACGAAGCTCGAAAGGCGGTAATCATCGTCTGCCGCATCGCGCACGATCGCGCGTACGGCCGGCTGGTCGGCGTACTCGACCCGGCGTCCGAGTCCGTATGCCATGAGGTTCGCCGTGAAGGTCCGTAACAGTGGATCGGGGCGTCGCAGCAGCGCGTCGATCAGGGCACCCGGCGAGTCGATCTGAGTCCCGTCATACAGCTCGCCACGGGTGTCGATCGGCGCGCCCTGTTCCCGGATCCTCCAGCGGCCCGTCACATCGTAGCTGTCGAGGGCAAGTCCGATCGGGTCGATGAATCGGTGACACGAGTTGCACGTCGGGTTCGATCGGTGCGCCTCCATCCGTTCCCGTGTGCTGAGCGAACGCCCGTCGACCGCCCCGTCCGTCTCCTCCAGGTCCGGCACGCCCGGAGGAGGAGGCGGCGGAGGCGTACCCATCAGCACCTCCATGACCCACTTCCCGCGAAGGACGGGCGACGTCCGGTCCGCATGCGATGTCAGAGTGAGGATGCTTCCATGACCGAGGAGGCCGCGGCGGCGATCGTCCGGGTACGCGACCCGGCGGAACGTGTCACCCCGCACACCCTCGACGCCGTAGTGGTCGGCGAGTCGCTCGTTCATGAAGGAGTAGTCGGCCGTGTACAGGTCGAAGACCGAGCCGTCTTCCCGAACGAGATTCGTGAAGAAGAGCTCCGTCTCGGATCGCATCGCGTCGGCGAGCTGCTGATCGTAGTCCGGGAACCAGTACGAGTCGGGGTGGACCTTATCGAGGTCCTGAAGGCGGAGCCATTGACCCGCGAACCGCGAGCCCAGCGCCTCCGCCCGCGGATCCGACAGCATGCGCCGGACCTGGTCGCGAAGGACCCGATCGTCCGAGAGCCGGCCTTCGTCGGCAAGCCTCCGCAGCTCCTCGTCAGGAGGGAGCGCCCAGAGAAAGAACGAGAGGCGGGATGCCAGTGCATGGTCTCCGATCTCGTACGGGCCGTCCGCAACGCTTCCCTGCCCTCGCTCGAAGCGGAAGACGAAGTGCGGGCTGGCCAGGATCGCCTGCAGGGCGGTTCGGACTCCGACTTCGAAGCCGCCCTCGGCCGCTCCCTCGTCGTAGAACCCCATGAGACCGTCGACGTCGCGGTCTTCGAGCGGTCGACGATACGCATCGGTCGCGATGCGGCGGACGATGCGCTCGGCGCACGGGCGCTCCTCCCCGGCCGTCGTCGGTCGACAGATGAAGATCCGCTGGCGAACCGGATGATCCGATACGCCCGTCACCCGCTCCGGACCACCGATGACGAGGTCACGAAGGTGAGGCAGCAGCGTGAGGCCGTACCCACTCATTCCAGTGTGGCGATCGGCGATTGACCAATCGTGCGGCGAGAGCAGATCCTCGACAGGCCCCTCGGCCGTCGTGAGGAACGCCGCCGTGACTCGTCGCGGACCCGCGCGGATGGCGATGGGGTCGGTGCGCATCGAGATGCCCCACGGATCGGCATACGACAGCCACGCATCGACGTCGATCAGGGCTGCGCGGTTGCCGTCGATGGAAATCTCGACCTGCTCACCCCTCGCCAGCCGGCCGGCGAAGCCGTCGCCCGTCGTCGTGTGCTCGAAGACGATCGTGAACACGTAGTCGCCGTCCGCCGGGAAGTTGTGCACGACCGAGGTGCCACCGCGGGTGCCGTAGGGTGCACCCTCGACGCGGCCGTCCTGGGACGTGTAGCCGGACACCGAGTACGTGTGCTCACGATTCCCCGCTTGAAGGTCTCCCACCGCGAGCCGGGCGATGTCCGCGGCAGCCGTCAGGTAGGCATCGAGCAGCGTGGGTGACAGCATCTGCACGTCGGCGATGTTGTCGAAGTTTTCGCTCTTGGTGTCGAGGGGGAGGTAGTTGGCCGGGTCGATCGTCAGGCCCAGCAGGGACTCGATCGACCGCGCGTACTCCGCCCGGTTCAATCGCTGAAAGGTTCGGCCTCCCGGATCACGGCGCTCGCTGGCCACGCGATCCATGCGCTCTTCGAGCCCCTCGACGAGCTCCATCAACGCGGACTCGTCCGGTCGGGCCACCCCCGGCGGGGGCATCATGCCGGCACGAAGCTTTACGATCATCTTCTCGGCAGTCGCGGGCGACTCCTGGGGCATCGCGGCATCGAACGTCTCGAGGGAGAGGTTGCCCCGCAGACGCCGCTCGTTGTGACAGCGGACGCAATACTCCTCGATGAGGGCCTGATCAGTCCTCGGCGTGGGCAACGCCCCGGTGTCGACGCGAACGGGGGAGACATCGACGACGTCCGGTTGACGCGCACCCGAAGCGATGAGCAGTGCGCCCATCAGCGTCGTCGAGAGAGCCAGCGTCTTCACGGGAATCGGACCTCGGGTTCGTGCCTCGGCCCGAAGCCGGTCCCGGTGGACGGAAACGCCCCGTCCTGCAAGGGATTACGGCATCAGGCCAATGGTCTAAAGTACGCGTGGGCTCCACGGTCTGCCAGCAGTACGGGCTTCCCTCCCGACATCCCCGGACGAGATCTACCAGACCGGTACCCAGGTCCCATTTTGCGGGAGGCCGGACGGCTCCGTACCCTCCATCATGGATACGAAACGAGCTCTCTCCGTCCTGATCACTCTGGTCTTCTGCGCGGCCTGCTCCGCTTCGGACCCTGGAGCGCCCACGACTGCGTTCTCGGGCGCCACGGTGTGGGACGGAACCGGGACCGCCGCACGGGCCAACGCAACCCTCTTCGTCCGGGAAGGGCGGATCGTCGGCGTATCGTCGGACGGCACCATCCCCGAGGGCGCCGATGTGGTCGAGACCATCGACCTGTCTGGCCGTTATGTGGTGCCCGGCCTGATCAACGCACACGGACACGTCAGCGGTCTCTGGGCCGATGATGCGGTCGTGAACGAGGTCGACCGAGTCAGGGGTGACCTCGAACTCTTTGCCCGATATGGCGTTACGACCGTAAACAGCCTCGGAGATACAGAGGCGGTCCTATCGGCTCGGGACGCAGCCACACCGACCGATCCGCGCGCGCGTCTCTTTGCCGCGGGCCCGGTTATCGCGGCGTCCGATCCCGCCCAGGCGAGGGCCGACGCACAAGCCAACGTCGACGCCGGCGTCGACTGGCTGAAGCTTCGGGTCGATGACAACCTCGGCAGTGCGACGAAGATGCCGTGGGATGCGGTCCAGGCCGTACTGGACGTGGCGAACGAACACGACCTTCGCCTGGCGACGCACCTCTTCTACCTCGAAGACGGCAAGAGACTGCTCGACATGGGTACGTCCATGGTGGCTCACTCCGTCCGGGACGTCGACGTAGACGAAGAATTCCTCTCGATGCTCCGGGACACGGGGGTGTGCTACGTCCCGACCCTGACGCGCGAGGTGAGCACGTTCGTGTACGGTGAGCGCCCCGACTTCTTCGACGATCCGTTCTTCCAGCAACACGCGCACGTCGGCGAGGTGGCCCGAGTCTCGGAGCCGGCCTTCATGGAGCGGATGGCGTCCAGCCGGGCCGCCGAGGGATACCGGGCGGCACTCGAGGTCGCACTCCGCAACGTGAAAGCGGTCTCTGATGCCGGCCTTCAGGTCGCCATGGGAACCGACGCGGGCCCGGCGGGACGCTTCCCAGGATACTTCGAGCACATGGAGCTCTGGATGATGGGCCACGCCGGCCTCACCCCGGAGCAGGTCCTCATGAGCGCGACCAGCGTCGCGGCCGCCTGTCTCGAGCTGGGTGACCGCGGTGTTCTGGTGCCGGGCATGTGGGCCGACTTCATGGTCCTGACCGAGAATCCCCTCGACGATCTCGAGAACACGCGAAGCCTCGAGCAGGTCTACGTCGCCGGGCAGCCGGTCCGTTAGAACGGAGCCTCCTGCGAATACGAAGACGGCCGACCCCGCGCGAAGCAGGATCGACCGTCGTCCGCGTAGCCCGGGATACGCATGTCTACATCGGCATCGCGTACCGGTGCAGGTAGTTCAGGTCGAAGTCGTCGAGTGAGGCGACGTACACACCGGACGCACCGAACGAGACCACACGGCTGCGGAATGGCAGCTCATACGTCGCGACCCGCTCGCCCTGGCGATCGAAGACGTCGTAGAGGGTCGGCTCCCCAGCGTCCACATGTCGACGGACCCAGGCGCGATTCTGTGGGTCAACGATGATGCGCGTCCCGTAGAAGGCCGGCTTCTGGTCCGGCCAGGTGTACTGGTCGAGCTCTTCGTCCTCCGCATTCGCACCACCACCACCGCGCCCGAAGCTCGTGGTCAGGGCCCCATTGTCCATCATGACCTGAATGCTGATGCCGCCGCCGGTCTCGGCCTGAGAGCGCGCCCATTCACGCTTCTCGTCGATCCCGATCGCGACCCGTTCGACCTGAATCGGCGAGCCGGAGACGACGGAGCCGTCGGGAGCGATCCACTCCACGTGGTAGTCGACCGCACGCGCGAGCACAATGGATCCGTCCGGCCCGACACCCCATGCGTCCTGCGGTGAGAGCGGGATGAGGCTCATCGAGACGTTGCGGTCGTTTGCGCTCCCGCTCTCGATGATCGAGACCTCAGGGAGCTTGAACATCGCCACCGTGTCCACGGACAGCGTGCCCCGCGTTACCCGCAGCACGGCTCCGGAGTCGGGGCGCGCAGCGCCCATCCCACCGCCCATCGAGCGAACATAGACGTCTCCGTCCGCGTCAACGGCCTGCGGGATCGCAATGGTCAGGCCGCTTCGCGGATCCCCCGTCGACAGAGGCCCGGTCGGTCCGAACTCCAGATCTGGCCCGAGTGACACCATACGTCCGTTGCCCAGGTCGATGAGGAGGATGGAGTCACCGGGGAGCGCCCACACTGCGTCCGGTTGCTGGTATTCCTCCGGCCCCTGCCCTTCCTGACCGATCTGTTCGCGCGTGCCCCCGGCCATGTCGACCACGTAGAGTGCGCCCCCGAGCGGGTCGGCAACCAGAACCGTGCCGTCGGCACGTTCGAGCACCGTCTGGATCGCCCCGAAGTCCTGAGGGAACGAGACCGCGGGAGCACCGAGAGAGACCGCGGCACTCCCCCCCACCGCGCCGCCCGAGGCGGCGTCTCCGTCCCCGCACGCGACGAGTGTCGCCATCGTCAGGGTAAGCGCGGCGAGCATCGCGCGATGGGACATCGATCGGATCATGGAATACTCCAGAAGTACGCGGTGAGGATCAGGTTGGACGCTCGAACGTGTCGTGAGGGTTGCGCTGCACCTAGATGCTCAGCTCGTGAGCCTCTCCTGCACCGCGCGGCACGCGAATGAGATCGACCAGGACCTGAACCTGAGCTGGCGGCTCGGGCGTCATACGCGACACGACCATCGTGACGGCGAAGTTCAGCAACATACCGAGCGTGCCGATGCCTTCGGGGCTGATCCCGAACCACCAGTTCGCGGCATTGTTCGCCTCGGGGTTCACGAAGTTGAAATACACGATGTACGCGGCGGTGAACGTGATACCGCTCACCATGCCGAGGATCGCTCCTTCTCGCGTGGTCCGCTTCGAGAAGATCCCCAGGATGATGGCTGGGAAGAATGACGACGCCGCGAGGCCGAATGCGAACGCCACCACCTGGGCCACGAAGCCGGGTGGATTCATGCCGAAGTACCCGGCCACGATGACCGCGACACCCGCCGCGCAGCGCGCAGCCAACAACTCCTGCTTTTCCGTGATCTCGGGCATCAGACTTCGTTTGAGCAGGTCGTGACTGACAGCCGACGAAATGACCAGCAGGAGACCCGCAGCCGTCGAAAGCGCGGCCGCCAGCCCACCCGCCGCGACCAGCCCGATCACCCACGCCGGCAGGTTCGCGATCTCCGGATTGGCGAGCACCATGATGTCGCGGTCGACCGTCAGCTCGTTCGTCATCGACGACTCCGGACCCACGTACTGGATCCGACCATCCCCGTTTGCGTCGTTGAAGGTGAGGAGTCCGGTATCCTCCCACTTGGTGAACCACTCCGGCACCTGGGAATACGGGACATCCTGTACCGAGTTGATCAGGTTGGTCCGCGCGAAGACGGCGACCGCAGGCGCCGTCGTGTAGAGCAGTGAGATGAAGAGCAGCGCCCACCCCACGGAGATCCGGGCATCCCGTACGCGCGGCACCGTGTAGAAGCGGATGATCACGTGGGGGAGTCCCGCGGTGCCGACCATCAACGCCGCGGTGATGAAGAACACGTCGAGGGTCGACTTCGTCCCGCTGGTATACGGTCCGAACCCTAACTCCCGGTGCAGCCCGTTAAGGCGCTCGAGGAGCGGAATGCCCGAAGCCTGCTCGACGCCTCCGAGCCCGAATTGCGGGATCGGGGTGCCGGTGATCATGAGCGAAAGGAAGATCGCCGGGACCATGAAGGCGAAGATCAGTACACAGTACTGGGCCACCTGCGTGTACGTGATGCCTTTCATCCCGCCGAGCACGGCGTAGAAGAAGACGATCGCCATGCCGATGCCGACGCCGACGTTCACGTCGACCTCGAGGAAGCGCCCGAAGACAATCCCCACGCCGCGCATCTGACCCGCGACGTAGGTGAACGAAACGAAGATCGCGCACACGACCGCCACGATGCGGGCGAGTTGCGAGTAGTAGCGATCGCCGACGAAGTCGGGCACGGTGAACGCACCGTACTTGCGCAGGTAGGGCGCGAGCAGGAGAGCCAGCAGCACATAACCGCCGGTCCAACCCATGAGGTAGACGGAGCCGTCGTACCCCATGAAGGAAATGAGGCCAGCCATCGAGATGAACGATGCGGCGCTCATCCAGTCCGCCGCGGTCGCCATCCCGTTGGCGAGCGGAGATACGCCACCACCCGCGACGTAGAAGTCCTTGGTCGACGATGCGCGCGACCATACCGCGATTCCGATGTAGAGCGCGAAGGACGCCGCGACGAGCAGGAAGGTCCAGGCCTGAACGTTCATGAACTCGCCCCCTCGTCCACGTCGAACTCACGGTCGAGATCGTTCATCAGCTTCACGTAGACGAAGATCAGGATCACGAAGGCGTAGATGGCGCCCTGCTGCGCGAACCAGAAGCCGAGTGGGAAGTTTGTGAACGGAAGCGTGAACGCGTTCAGCGCCTCCGCGAAGACGATCCCGCAGAGGTACGAGACCACGAACCAGACGACGAGGAGCATCCCCAGAAGTCGGATATTCCTCCGCCAGTACTCGGCGTGACGCGCAACCGTCTCGGGGTCGGTGACGGACGGGCGCTCGTCCGCGTGACTGTGTTCCGATGCCTCGGTCATGATCCGCTCCCCCACGGCTTCTTCTCTACGCCCTGGATCGGGCTTTGGGTAATGCTCGGCCTGGTTGCTTCCCGGGTCGCGAGATTGAAGCGATCACCGGGGGCGAGAAAGTAGAACTTCCCGCCGTCACCGGTCGTGGCCTGGTTGTCGTAGATGAGCGCGTACGAGCGCCCCAGAACCTGTGCCCGATCCCCCTGCACGATGAGTGCGGTGTCCTCGTCGATTCCGATCCCGAGCAGTTCCGGGTGGGCCTCGATGACCTCGATCATGTCGAACTGACGGTTGCGCATGATGACGTGCTGGTCGATCCCCACGTTTCGGAGGTAACCGAAGCCGCGCTGGTGGTCACCCATCATGATCGTGTTCGTCCGGGTATCTCCGCGCACCAGGAAGGATCCCTGGATCGAAGCTCCGGCCGACGAGCCGCCGATGACGCCACCGCGATCCAGCACCTCGCGGAACGCTTCCTCCGTCTTCGTCCCGCCATACGCGTCGACGAGCCTCCACTGGCGGCCCCCGAAAAAGAAGACGCCGGCCGCCGTCTTCAGCGGCTCGATGAACTCGTCGGTGTCGGCTTCTGCGGGGTCGATTGTGTGCAGGAGCGTCAGATTGCGCGCACCGTGGTCACGCCACGCGTTCATTCCCTGGTAAAACTCGTCGTATTCCGTTGCGCCACCCGCCGTCGGAACGAGCACGATATGCGCGTCGGGGCCACCAGCGAGGTCGATAAAGCGCTCGTAGATCTCCGCCGAGCGCATGGCGCCCCCGACGATCACCAGCGAGCCACGCTCCGGTCCGACCTCCGGCGGCGGTGGACCCTGCTGGACCTGTGTGACCGCGGGGGCCGGCCAAAGGGCGACCGCCAGCGCGAGCGAGAGAGCCGCCCCGATTCGAGAGGGACGGCCGGGACGCCCAGCGCTCGGACGAATACAACGGGTCATGACGAGGTCTCCGGATAGATCTGTCGCTCCACTTCTCCGTGGATGCGATCCCGCGTTGCTTCGGTGGGTGGATCCGTCACCGCGGACACGCCGACCGCGGTAGCGACGTTGAAGAGCAGGGCCCACACTCCGCCGTGCAGCCCGAGCGGGTGTGGGGTGACGACGAGCGTGACGTACAAGGTGCCGAGCCCGACCAGCAGTCCGGCCAGGACCCCTGTCCGAGTCAGCGTCCGTCGCGTCGGGAAGCAGACGCCAACGATCGCCGGCATGAGCTGGAGCGCGCCCGACCCGCTCAGCGTGACGAGGACCACGAGGAAGTCGAAGGTCCGAACAGAGAGGAAGTACCCGACGACCAGCAGGGCAGCCACGATACCCCGCCCCACCCATACATAGTGGCTCTGCTCCCGGTCCGGGGCCACGTAGCGCTGGTACACATCGCGGGTGAGCACGCTCATGTTCGCGTGCAGAATCGAGTCGAGCGTCGACATGGCGGCCGCCGTGGCGCCCGCCAGGATGACTCCGGTCAGGATAGGCGGGGCGTGCGCGAAGAGGAGCTCGGGGAAGATCCGGTCGGGAACGTCGAGACCCGGCATCGCAACCGCTCCGCCGAGGCCGACGAGTGCAGCGGGCACGTACAGGGTCATCAGGTAGATCGGCGTCGTCGCCCCCAGCAGCTTGAGCGTCTTTGCGTCCACCGCCGTGTAGTACCGGATCATCATGTGCGGCTGGAAGATGATCCCGAAGGACAGGGTGATCGTCATGCCGATCCACATGCCCGGCGTGAAGAAACCCTCGGGTCCCGGAAGGCTCAGGAGGTCGGGTCGTTGTGCGCGGACCTCCGCCCAGAGCTGCAGGGGTCCACCGAAGAGGTCGTACGCGAGGTACATCGCTCCGACCCACACCGCGACGTACATCCATACTCCCTGGATCACGTCGGTCCAGTAGACGGCGCGGAGTCCGCCGGCCATCAGGTACGCGGCCGCGACGATGAGCAGAATCAAGGTGCCGATCTCGAATGAGATCCGGTCTCCGGACGCCACGTTGATGATGTACCCGAGGCCCTGCGCCTGGACCTGGATGTACAGGATCGTGAAGACAACGGAGACGATCGCCACGGCGACCCGTACGGCTTCCGACTCGTAGAAGTCGGCGAGCATGTCCGCGGGGGTGATGTACCCGTTCGCCTTACCGAGCGCCCAGATCCGGGGGCCGAGGACGTAGGTGATCGCGCCGACGAGGAGCGTCCACGTACCGGCTGCCCAGAAGCCGATGCCGTGCGTGTAGAAGAAGCCGCCGGAACCGAGGAACGCGAAGGCGGAGTGGAAGGTGGCGACGACCGTCAGATAAAGGACGATGAAGCCGGCCTGACGGCCATAGAGGAGGAAATCCTCCATGTCGACCGTCATCCGCTGGTTCGCGATGACGCCAAGAACGATGGTCGCGAGCAGGTAGATGAAGATCAGGCTCGTGGCGACGACCCATGGCTCCATGTCAGATCCCCTTCCGCCACGCCCAGACGAGCACCGCGATCAGAGCCGTGTAGACGACGAACAAGGCCGCGAATAAGAAGGGTACGCCCCCGACCCACGTCTCCGGCCGGTCGAGCAATCGATGCGTGACCGGCGGCATGGAGAGGAAAAAGAGAAGGAGAAACGCGACAACAGCGACGCGGCCTTCGGGCGTTCTCGGTACGAAATGAGATCTGCGTTGTTGGCTCATGGGCGGCGAACATGACCTCCGGCCCGGCGGCGCGCCAGCGCAGGGGGCACTCGCATGTCCTCCGGATGGGACACCTTTGCCCCCGTCACAGCCGACGGCGAGCACGCCTAAAGCATTATGAGACAATGGCCTGTAGATTTCCGCACTGATGGCACACGCCATGCACAAGGAACTCATGCCATTCGAGGAGTCGGCATGGAGGGCATGATGAAGCGCGCGAAACACGAAGGGATTCTGCTGATCGTGGGACTGATGGCTTCGGCGGCCGGGCTCGACGCCCAGCACGTGGGGCCGGGTGGATTCGTGGGTCTGAGCTTCGTCGCGGCCAACCCCGTCGGTGAGATGGGCACGTTGGTC
The DNA here is from genome assembly GCA_964492085.1 of uncultured Gemmatimonadaceae bacterium. Lineage (GTDB taxonomy): Bacteria > Gemmatimonadota > Gemmatimonadetes > Longimicrobiales > Gaopeijiaceae > UBA2589. The sequence goes on from CAZBHZ010000005.1 coordinate 74,320, forward strand.
GACAACGGATTCGGAATGGAGGTCTCGGGAGGAGCCCCCATGGCTGCAGGCGGACACCTGCGCGCGCGGGTCGACCTCGGTGTGATCATCTACGGCATGGAACAGACGTTCTACTGCGACTTCACATGCCGGTTCGGGTCAGACGTGACGACGACGAACTCGATCCTGTACGCTTCCGTCGGGCCTGAGATCGTTCTCGCTCGCGGTGATATCGAGCCGTACGTGCACGCAGGCGCGGGCCTCTCGTTCTTCGTGACGTCGTCTCACATGGACGATTACGCCGGATACGGACCAAACCTCGACACGACCAACTACTCCGACACCGTGTTCGGCTGGAGATACGGTGGTGGGCTGCGGATGCGTGCCGGGGGACGAGCCTTCATCGACGTCGGCGTCGAGAAGGTCGACAACCAGGTCGCCAACTACCTGACCCAAGGGGACGTCGTGGACCAGCCAGACGGTTCGGTGCTCCTCTACCCCAACCGGTCGGATGCGGATCTGATGAGCTTCCGGGTCGGCGTCAGCTTCGCCCTCCGGTAGTACGACGTCGGCTCGCGGTGCGGGACCGCCCTCCTTTCGGACCGGTCACCACCCACTGGGCGGTTCCGCCCGCGGCCGACCTCGTCAGAACGCCGAGCGCACCTCGGCTCGATCGACCTTTCCATTGGCGTTGCGAGGCAACGTGCCGCCGACCTTCCAGAGACGTGGTCGGCTCGAGGACCCCAGCGCCTCGGAAGCCCACGATTCGACGTCGTCGAGGTCGAACTCACCCTCGACCGGCTCGACCCACGCCGCGACCCGCTCGCCCCAGACCTCATCGGGCACGCCGACCACACAAACGTCGTGCACCGCCGGGTGACCCCGGAGCGCTTCCTCGATCTCGATCGCGTCGAGCGTGACACCCCCGGTCACGATCCGGTCGATCCGTCGCCCGGTCACGGTCAGTCGCCCGCCTGAATCGAGTCGCCCGATATCTCCCGTGTGATACCAGCCGTCCGGGTCGGCGAGAGGTCGAGAGTCCCCCGCGACGTACGCGAGCGCCCGCGTCGCGCCTCGCGCGAGAATCTCCCCGTCATCGGCGATGAGAACCTCGACCCCCGGAAGCGGCACTCCGACATCGAGAGGGCCCGCCCGTACCTCGGCGGGAGTCGCGGTCGCGATCTGGGAGGTCATCTCGGTCGCTCCGTACGTCAGTGCGATCGGCCAACCCTGACGAACAGCCCGGGTGACGAGTCCCGAGGGCGCGTGCGCACCACCGATCAGGATGCAGCGCAGCCGGCTCGGCGCCTCGGGACGTCTCCACGCGTCCAGAAGGCGGTGGAGCTGCGTCGGGACGAGGGACAGGTGGGTTGGCCCCTCATCCGACTCGAGGGCTGCAATCGCCCGCTCGACATCGAATCGCCCACTCGCCACCAGACGGTTTCCCAGCAAGAGAGCGCGCGTCACCAGTGCGACGCCCCCGACGTGTGCCGGTGACAACGACGCGAGCCAGACGTCATCGCCTCGAAGGTCGAGGCGCGTCCTGGAACCCCGCGCGCTCGCCTCCAGGCTCGCCCAGGACAGGGCGACCCCGCGAGGCGTGCCCGACGTTCCGGACGTCCACAGTACGGTGCACGTTTCTTCGGGCAGCGTCGCCGTCGACAGCGCCTCCGACGCTCGCGTTCGCTGCTCGGGTGTCAGCATCGGATTCAGTGGAGCCGCGACCAGACCTGCCGCCCACGTCGCGAGCAATTCGATGATCCCGTCGAAATCCGACTCGATGGACAGAAGGTGCACGCCCCCCGGGGGCGGGTCCGACCGCAACTGGGCCGCCGCCGCCGCGACCCGAGCGGTCAGCGCGTCCAGCGTGATGGTGTCCGCGCCGTCATCGAGAATGTCGGCCGCTCCCGACGCCGGACACCGTGCGAGCAAATCCATCATCGACTCAGCCGAAGGCCAGACCCGCCGCCAGGAGCGCACCGTACACCACGACCACTCGTGCCGTCTCCCCGAGGGCAGGAATCAACTCGGCAGGGTGCTCGTACCGGAACGCCGTGCGAAGCGGCTGAAGACCCATCGGGATGGCGATCAGCGCCGCCAGAGATGCGACCGGCCACGAAAACACCTGCCACCCGACGACGGGCACGAGGGCCGCGGCGGCGAAGAGGAGTACCAGCTCGGCGCGCGTCCCCCCCACCCCCAGACGCACCGCGAGTGTCCGCTTTCCCGCCCGGCGATCGGTCTCGATGTCGCGCAGGTTGTTCACGACCAGAATCGCGGTGTTCAGGGCTCCCAGGCCGGTGCCGGCGAGCCATGCGTCCGGCGGCCAGGCGAGCGCCTGGACGAAGTACGTGCCCCCAACGGCGATCAGGCCGAAAAAGAGAAAGACGAAGACGTCTCCGAGGCCGTTGTACGCCAGCGGAAACGGTCCACCGGTATACGCAACCGCGCACACCACGGAAGCCAGTCCGATTGCGACGATCGGCCATCCCGCGACCGCAACGAGGTACACACCGACGAGCATCGCCGCACCGAGCACGACAAACATGGCCCGTTTCACCGCCGACGGTTCGATGATTCCCGCCTGCGTCACACGTGTCGGACCGACGCGCTCCTCGGTGTCCCCGCCCCGAACGAAGTCGTAGTAGTCGTTCGCAAAGTTGGTCCCGATCTGAATGAGGATCGCGCCCGCGAGCGCAGCGGCAGCGGGGAGAGCAGCGAACACGCCATCGTGCGCGGCGAGTCCGGCGCCCGCCGCCACAGGCGCAACGGCGGCAGTCAAGGTCTTGGGTCGAGCGGCCATGACCCACGCCTGGGCTCGACCGATCGACGAGGCCGCGTCCGTACTCACCCGGTCAGCGCCAGCTGCCCCGAATCCGCGTCTCGATGATCGAGTCGAGCTGGGGATACTCGCGCCGCAGATAGTCGTTACCCTGCAACCGGATGGAGTCCTGACTCGGAGTGCGGTCGGCATACGCACCGTAGAAGCCGGCCGGAATCTCCTCACCCTCCGTGATCTCTCCGATCGGCGGATACCCCGTGACGCCGCCCGATGCCAGACCGTCCAGGCGCTGGTTGTCGGCGAGGTTGATGTACAGCTGGAAGGAGCGCGTCCGAGGACCCGCACGAGCGAAGCTGACGGTGCCGCGAACGTTGCTCCCGACCACGGGCTCGTCGTCGAGAGGGTTCGCCCGCCAGGCGGAATCGCGAGCAGGATCACCCGAGTAACCCCACTGCGCGACGAAGCCGTCGACCATCCGGTAGATCCTGGCACCCGCATAGAAGTTGTTGTCCATGAGATGCCAGATCCGATCTACGGCCTGCGGCGACCAGTGCCGTCGCATCTTGACCGTCATCGTGCCTTCGCTGGTCTCGATGTCGACCAGGAACGAGTCCGGTGCCTCGACCGAGAGGTCCTCCGGCGTCGGACGGTACAGCGCCTCATTCTGGCCTGCGCATGCGGCCACGCCGAGCGCGCCCAACACAGGCAGCAACGCGCGGAAGGGGACGTGGCTCATCGGCCGGGCAGCCTGGGAGGCACGACCACGCTTCCGCCTTCGGTTTCCAGAACAGTCGACGTGGGCAACTTCATCCTGTCCGTCTCGGGGGATTCGATCGGGAGAAGCTATCGAACGGTCACGGCCCACGTGAGGGGTGGGCCTCCGTTACGTCAGGGCGTCGAGCACCCGATCGACCACAGCGTCGCGCGCCGCAGCCCGGAGCCGGTGGCCCTCTGCCCCGTCGGTACGCACGTGGAGGAGCTTCGTGCGACCGGTGGCGAGGGCCTCACGGACCGCCTCCTCGACACCGACGATCGCCACGTCTTCGACGTCGACACCATGCCCCTGAGCGGCGTGCGACAGGTCGAGCCCGTGGGGTGTCGTGAAGTAGGTCGTAAAGTCCGGATCATATCCGGCGATCGGAAGCATGCCGAAGATCGCTCCGCCGTCGTTGTCGACGAGCACGATGACCACGGGCGCATCGGTCTCGCGACTCCACAGCAAACCATTCTGGTCGTGGAAGAAGGCCACGTCGCCGATCAGGAGGACGGTCGGACCCGCGTTCTGAGAGGCTACCCCGAAGGCGGTCGACACCACGCCGTCGATTCCACTCGCGCCGCGGCTCGACAAGACGGATACCGAGACGGCATCGGGTCGTGCGAACGCGTCGACGTCCCGGATCGGCATCGACGATGAGACGACCAGCGCTGCGCTCTCGGGAAGCGCACGGAGTACCGAGGCGGCTACCCCGCCCTCGCCGAGCGCCGCGTCGCTGAGCCCGGCGAGCGCCTCTCGCGCCGCCGCATCGGCACGAGCCCACGAATCCGCCCCCGACAAGCCCTCCTGCGGGTGAGGCGCCGGCCAGCGCGCGGAGAGCCGATCCAGTGCGTCCACCGCATCGGCCACGACGTACGTAGCCGCCGTTCCTCCATGATCCTTCCACCTCGGTCCGTCGTCGATCACGATCTGCGTCGCGTCGGCGTGCTGGAACAGCCAACGCTGCACCGCGGCCGACGTCGGGGATGCGCCGACACGGACCACAACCTCCGGTGAGAGTCGGGCGCGCACCTCGTCGTCCCGGAGGAAGAGGTCGTACGCCGCGACGACCGTCGCATCGTCCTCGAAGCCAAAACGGGCCCCACTCAGGGGGTCCGCCAGCAACGGGAAGCCGGTCGTGAGTGCGAAGCGCCGAACCGCCGGCCCCAGTCGTTCGCGATCCTCGGCAGGACCCGCGACGACAACAACGGCGCGATCTCGGAGCCGCCCGGCCAGATCAGCCAGCGCCTCGTCCGACGCCCTCGGGCGAGCGGCGTCGATCCGGACAAGCGGGGCCCCGTCCGGGCGCCCCCCGAACGCGATCGGATCCGCTGCCACGAGATCGGCCGGAGGGCTCGCCGGCTCCAGCGGCTTGTCGAACGGGACATTGATATGCACTGGTCCGGCACGGTGCCCGCAGGCACCTGCCCACGCCCGCGCCGCGACACCTCGGACATGCCGCAGCGCGCGGGCCTCGAGCGTAGGCTCAGGCAGCTCGAAAAAGGCTCTTGGGTACGACCCGAAGAGGTTGACCTGATCGATCGCCTGATTGGCGTCGGCGCCTCGGAGCCGGTGCGGCCGATCCGCGGACAGGACGATGAGCGGGACGCCGGACTGGCTCGCCTCGACCACTGCGGGATACAGGTTCGCGACGGCCGTCCCGGAGGTCGTCACCACCGCGGCCGGCCGACCGGTGGCCTTCCCGACCCCGAGGGCGAAGAAGCCGCAGGAGCGCTCGTCCAGGTGGACCCGCACCCGAAGGCGCTCATCTGCCGCACACGCCATCACGAGGGGCGTGGATCGAGACCCCGGTGCCACCACGACGTCACGCAGCCCGGACCGCGCCAGCTCGTCCAGCAAGCTGCGCGCCCAGGCGGTGTTCGCAGGTGAGCCGGTCACTCGTCCCGACCGACGACTTCGGCGTCGCGCGCGGTGGCCAGCCCGAGGTCGGCACCCGCACCACGGAGCGCGTCGAGCATCGGCTCGAACTTGATCCCGGTCTCCTCCCACTCGAGCGCCGGGACGGATCCCTCCACGATGCCCGCACCGGCAAAGAGCCTCCACCCCGAGCCCATCGACACGCCGGTGCGGAGCGCCGGAGCGAAGACCCCGTTGCCTTCCGCGTCGAACCAGCCCACCGGACCCGCATACCAGCCTCGCTCGAACGGTTCCTCCCGCTCGAGAAACGCCATCGCCGCATCACGAGGGAGACCACAAACGGCGGCGGTCGGGTGCAGCAGACGAACCAGGTCGAGCACCCCAACCCCAGCCGGGACCGACGCCCGGATTTCCGTCTCGAGATGTTGGATGCGCGCGAGGGTCAGGACATGCGGTTGTGGATCCGTGCGGATCTGATGGGCCACCGTCTCGAGGCGGGCGATCATGTCATCGAGTGCGATCCGCTGCTCTGCTCGATCCTTGTCCGACGCAAGCAGGCGTGCGGCGAGCTCGGCCTGTTCACGCGGGGAGTCACCGCGCCGGATCGAACCGGCCACCGCGGTCGCGTGAAAGACGCCATCTCGAAGAGTGGCAACCGTCTCGGGGGCGGCACCGACAATGGCCGAACCCGAGGCGGGCTCGAAGAGGAAGACGTGGCTGCCCCGGTTCACATCCCAGAGTCGGGCCACCACGTCCACCGGATCGACACGCCGCTCGAGTTCGACATCCATCGTGCGCGCCAGCACCGCCTTGGAGATCGAGCCGGACCGGATCGCCCCGAGCGAGGCCTCTACGGCCGCCTCCCAGCTCGCACGTTCCGTCGCGGTCGCACGACCTCGCACCGGGTTCGACCGACCCGTGAAGTCCGCCCGAGACGCGAGCTCAGCCCGAAGGGCCTCCGCCCGAGTGCGCAGATGAGAGAAGATCTCGTCCCCCGACTCCGCGTCGACCAGAGCCCGCACCCGGAGCCACGCATCTCCGGATCCGTCCCCCTCGAGCTCGACAGCGGGGAGGTGGAAGACGCCGTCCGGGAAGTCCGACCAAACGCCCCCTGCCCGATGGTCTGACCGGAATGAAAAACCACCGTAGAACTGAACCCTGGGGGCACGGGCCACGCCACTCGGCAGTACAGCGCGCCGCGCCACACCTCGAGCGGCCTCGGCGATCGTCGCGAACCGGTCCCCTTCCCTGGCAGGATTCGCGGTCAGTTCGACCGTCACACCGCTGTGTGCCAGCCAGCGGTCACCACGGGCCCAGAAGCCACGAGCCTCCCCGGCCGCGTGCCGAAGAAACGGGCGCGGGCGAAGATCCGGAGCAGGAACCGTGACGGTCGCGAGGCGGCGTGACGAATCGTGTGCGTCCAAGGGGACTCTCGAGTACTCGATCGGTCGACCCGATCGATCGAACCGGCTGGGGAATATAGGGTTCCAGCCGCGTTCTTGGAGAGGATGGGGCGCTCGGCGCGCCCCGGGTCAGCCTCCAGCACCGGCGGGACGGGACCTCAGGAGATGGGCACCGGGAGTGACTCCACGGTGAGACCGAGCTCTTCGTCGGCCACGTTCTGCTCGTAATCGACATAGATGTCGAGCGGGACGCCCGTCTCCGGGTCATACGTCACCTCGACCACGTGTGCGTCCCGCTCGTACGCGTCGGCGATGATGTCGAACAGCCCCGCGACCGAGGGGAACGATTCACCGGGAGCGCCGGGATCCGGCTCGATCACCTCGACGAAGCTCCGCTCTGTGACCACGCTGTCCTCGACCCGAACGAGCACGGGACCCAGGAACGCCGGCGGACAGAAGCAGCTCCGAGCCAGCACGTATTCATACGACGTGAGCGCCAATGACGCCCACCGCTTCCGGTTCGCCTCGAGCTCACCCTCACCCCCTCGGCTCAGACCGAAAGGGTCACACCCCCCCAGACCTGCTGCCGTCGTAAGGATCAGGAACGCTCGCCTCAGTTGCATCGTCATGTCGCCCAGTTTCCTCGCCGAAGCCGCTGGATGCCACACCCCGATGACGACTGGAGTGCCTTTGATGTGACACTCCGCCCGCGCCGTAGGCGATGACCCGTTCAAAAAAAAACCGGCGCATCGGCGAGCGAAGGTCTATCTTGGCCTCAAGCCGACCACGTATCTTGGCCTAAAGCCTAGCACGCGCTCACCGAAGCAAGAGAAGGCGATGAGCAACGACGTCACGTCCGGGATCCCACCTGCTGCGCCGCCGCTCTCGTGGCCCCCTCCAGGAACCGAGCGACTCCAGGGCACCCTCTGGCGCAGTATCGGGCTCAGCTGGGCCGGTAGCCTGATTCTCGTCATGCCCCTGCTGTGGGCGCTCGCCGTCGAACAGCCGTTCTACTCGCTGGGCCCGTTCGAGGACAACTGGGAGCTGGGACTCGGTATCGCCGGAATCGGGGCGATCGTGATCCTCTTCGCCTTCGCTCAGCTCTGGATGACGGCGCGTGGCGCTGCGGCGGCCGCCGAGCTCGGCTACGGGTTGCTGACCATTCTCGAGGTCTGCACCGATGTGGGCCGTGACACGGGCTTCCTCATTCAGGGGAAGAGGCACTTCGCCTTCCTCGACGAGCCGCGTCAGAAGGGCCTCATCCGCAGTCGACTCCTTGGAGGCCTCCTTCTCCTGGCCGGCGCCGTGTGGCTGCTGGTTGGCTTCGGTCTCGCAATTCTGCTGGCCGCTCGCGGCTTCGTGACTCCCTCCGGCATCTGGCTCCTGACCGTCGCGCCCACAGTCGCACTGCTTGTCCTGGGAGCGTTTTTCACAATCCGCCAGGGCAGCCTGGTGCTCGGCCTCCAGAGTGATTGGAACGCTCAGGAGGGGGCGAACCGCGTCCACACCGAGTCGGCCGCGTGGAATGCCCGGCTGGATCAGGCCGGCGAAACCGTCGCGCTCGGCCCCGGAGAACGGGGTAAAGCCCCTGCGTTCAGGTCTGCGGCGGGGTGGGTCGTCCTGCTCTTCCTGCTCGGCTTCGGACCCACCGCCACCATCGCGGTCACGACCGCGATCGGGCCGATTCTGGCCGAGATCGCGGTGCCGACGTTCCTGGCAGTCCAGGAGATGGCCGGTGGAGCCGAGGCCCTCCGACGGTACGACGTCGAGAAAGACCCGACCGTGACCCCCGGTGCCGCGGGTGCGGCGCTGCACAACGTCGCCTTCGTCGGGTTCATGGGTGCGCCGGAGCCGACGGAAGCTGCCCCGACGACGCGATACGCCCAGCCCTGGTTCCCGGACCCTGCCTTTCCAGACCCGTTTTCGGATCGTGTCGCGGCGGACTTGATGCGTACGCCCTTCTCCGACTTCTCGGAGCGAGAGCAGGCCGCGCTCCGTCAGGCGGCCGAACACCCCGCGCATGACGAGTTTCACCTCCTGGCCACCGCCGTAGCCGCAGACGTGGCCCGTGGCCGGTGGGCGCTTCCCTTCGCGGACTCCCTCACCTTCCAGGAGCTTCCCTGGCCCAGGTTCCAGGCGTTCCGGACGGCAGCGCTCGCACAGGTTGCGCGCGCTGCCGTACAGGCAGCGGACGGTGACGCTGCGGGTGCCGAGGAGACGTTGCACGAGTTGATTGCAACCGGATTCCTGCTCATCGACCACGGCCCGACGCTTCTGGATAACCTCATCGGCGTGGAACTCACCAAGAAGGGGGGGGACGCGCTGGGTGGGTACTATGAAGGCCTCGGAGACACCGAACGCGCCGAGTCCCTGGCGTGGGCGAGACGGGGCGCGCTCATGGCGGCAACCAAGGCGCGCGCCGGACTGATCCCTCAGGACGCCCGGGCTCTCCTGCAGGGCGTTCCGGACCTCGTCGAGAACGAAGAGGCGCTTCGTGGCCTTCGCTGGGAGTACCTGGCCACGTTCAACATGCTCGCTCCGTGCATCAACCTGCACAAAATGGTGTTCGGCCCGGACGACACGTACGACGAGTGGAGACAGCGGGCCGAGCGGACGATCGTGCGCTTCTCCGGTGAGCAGCAGCTCTTCGATCTCGCCGAGAGTGGTGTGCTCGGCTCGGGCGGTCAGGAACTGGAGGGCTTCCTCGCTCGTTTCCTGGGCCTGGTCCTCGGAAGCGGCGGTGCTCCTGGGAGCTGCGCCTCCCTGATCGCATCCCTCCAGGGATGATGACGATCCGATCACCTCGCTGGCATGCGCGAAGCGGGGCCGCGTTTGCGGCCGGGCTTCTCCTGCTCACGGGCGCATGTGGTGGCCAGGCGGACGACACCGGCGACGCTGTCGAGGCCGAGGCGCCGGCCTTCGTACCGCCGCGTGATGCCGACATCCTGATCGCCGACCTGTCCGACGGCCCCGGCGGACTCCCGTCGATCGGCAACCCGACCAACCTCACGCAGCGCCCGGACTACGACAATCAGCCGTATTTCACGCCGGACGGATCCGGGCTCTGGTACACGGCCAACGATGCGCAGAGCGGACAATCCGACATCTGGCGGTACGATTTTGCCTCCGAGCGGGTCACACGGATCACTCAGAGCGCACCCGAGAGTGAATACTCGGCCACTCCCCTTCCCGACGGCTCCGGAATTTCAACGATCCGTGTCGAAGCCGACTCCACCCAGCGGTTGTGGAGGTTCAGCCTCGACGGGTTGAACCCCTCCGTCATCCTGCCGGACGTCGCGCCTGTCGGATATCACAAATGGGTCGATGAATCTACGCTGGTCATGTTCGTGCTCGGCAGCCCACCGACCCTTCAGGTGGGAGACGTGCGCACCGGTCGGGCGCGGGTCGTGACCGAGGACATCGGGCGTTCGATTCACAACATCCCGGGAACCTTCGACGTCTCGTACGTGCAGCGGAACGAAGACGGCTCGACGACGATCATGCGTCTGCCGGGGGACGGCGGTGAACCGGAGCCGATCACGGAAACCGTGGCTGGCGGCGACTTTCACGCCTGGACGCCGAACCGGGTCCTGCTGATGGCCGATGGCCCGCGCGTATTCGCTCGTCGGTATGAGCCCGATGCGGCGTGGCAGCAGATCGCCGACTTCGCCGACCTGCATGTGAACCTGTCGCGGCTCGCCGTGAGCCCGGACGGATCACAAATTGCGCTCGTCGCCGAACTCGACGTGATCGAGCTGCCGACGAACTGATCGCCGGCGCCCTGGCGCCTCCATTCCCTCGAACCGGATCACCGGGAGATGTGTCTTCCGGATCCAGCGGGTCGTCATGAAGCGTCTGCCCCAAATCTGCGCCGCACTGCTCACCCTCCTGCTCACGGGACTCGGATCTGCGCCGGCCACGGCCCAGGACATGGCCGGCGTCACCCGCCTCGTGCCCAGCACCGATCGTGTCGTCGTGCCCCTCGGTCAGCAGGTGCCCTTTTCGGTCTCTGCCGTCGATGCTTCCGGCGAGTCGATCGACGTCCCGCTTCGGGTCGTGGGTCCACGGAGTGCCGTGCGGGTCGGCGACGGCTTCGTCGAGGGCCTCGCCCAGGGAGAGTTCGAGATTATCGCGACGCTGGTCGTGCCCGCCGGGTCGGGTGTCACGCCCCTGTCGGTTACGGTCCCCGTGGTCGTCGAATGGCCGCGGATCCAGACGCTCGACGTGACAGGCCACCACGAGACGCTGTTCGTCGGCACGATGATCCAGCACGACGTGCACGCCCTCCACGCGGACGGCTCGCATCGACCGGATCCCGCGGTCGCGTGGCGTTCGTCGGACCCCTCGGTGGCGACCGTGGACGGCTTCGGCAACGTCACGGGCGTGGCGCCGGGCCGCGCGGTCATCACGGCCTCGTTCGAAGGGGTCACGACTTCGCTCGGATACGACGTGGAGGCCCTTCCCGGAATCTCCCTGGATCTCTCGGGCGGTCCGACAGAAGCGCGCACGGGTGACGTCATTCGCTTCGAGGCTGTCGTGCGGGACGCATCCGGCGCGATCCGGGATGACATCCCCGTAAGCTGGTCACACGCCTACACGGCTACGGAGGGCATGCTCGGCGTCGCGGCGACCGGCCAGATCGACGACGGCGGCTCGTACGTCGCCGACGTACCGGGCATCCACACGGTCACGGCAACCGCCGGCACGGTCAGTGCCCGCCACTCGTTTCATGCGAAGCCCCGCGACGTCGTCCAGGAACTGGAAGTCGTCGGACACGGAGCCGAAGACGGGTACCGCACCACGGACCTGTGGGCCTTCGAAGGCCTCGACGGCCGGGACTATGTGATCACCGGCTCGAAGGTCTCGGGCGGATACGCCTTCTTCTACGATGTGACCAACCCCGCAGCCCCCGTGAAATACGACTCAGTCCAGGTCGACGCGCGAACGGTCAACGACGTGAAAGCCTCACCGGACGGACGGTACGCCGTGCTCTCCCGCGAAGGCGCGACCAACCGACGGAACGGACTCGTCATCGTCGACATGGCCGTACCGAGCGAGCCCAGGGTCGCGACGGTCTACGAGGAGGGCATCACGGGCGGTGTGCACAACATGTTCGCCGCGGACGATTACCTCTATGCGCTCTCCGACGGCGACAAGTACGTCATCATCGACATGTCGGACATCTACGCGCCGAGATACGTCTCAGAATACAATCACCCGGACAGCCGCATTCACGACGTCTGGGTAGCGAACGGGCTGGCGTTCTCGTCGGAGTGGGGCACCGGCGTCGTCGTCGTGGACGTAGGAAACGGGCAGTGGGGCGGTTCACCCGAGAATCCGGTCTTCGTCACCAACTACCCGACGCCGTCGGGTGCGACCCACGCAGCGTTCCCGTACTACTCCGAGGCGACAGGGAAGACCTACCTCTTCCTCGGCGACGAGATCATGAACCGTCGAGGCCTTGCCTGGGCAGGTTATCCGCGATCGATGGGATCGTACGCAGACCAATACGACCCGGCGACTGGCCTGGGCGGGATCCCGCTCTCGACACGCGGCTACATCCAGATCATCGACTTCACGGATCCCGAGAGCCCCGAGATGGTCGCCCGTTACGAGGTGCCGGAGTTCGGCACGCACAACATGTGGGTCGAGGACGACGTCCTGTATCAGGCGTACTACGAAGGAGGTGTACGGATGGTGGACGTCAGCGGTGAGCTCATGGGCAATCTGTACACTCAGGGTCGTGAGATCGCCGTCTTCAAATCCGCGTCACCATCCGGATACACACCCAACGCGACGATGGTGTGGGGCGTTCAGCCCTTCAAAGGCCATGTCTTCTTTGCGGACACCAACTCCGGTCTCTGGGCCGTGAAGATGCTGCCGAGGAGCCGACCGGTTTCCTGACGTCATAAGGCCCGGGCTCAGCCAGGGTCCGCCTTGATGACGCGCCTCGTCCGATCAGCGAGACCTCGAAGGGCTCAGCCCAGTCCGACACCGACGTCGGTGCTGGCCGACGTGGTCACCGATCACCAGCTTCGCGTGTATGCACAGCTACATCGCGCTCCTCCGAGGCATCAACGTGGGCGGCCATCGAGTGAAGATGGACACCCTCCGCGCGCTCTTCGCGGACATGGGTCTCCACCGAGTGTGGACGTTCATCGCGAGCGGCAACGTCGGATTCTCGACCGAGCGCGACGACCCAACGGCGTTGGCCGCCGAGATCGAACAGCACCTCGCTCAGGCGTTGGGCTTCGAGGTCGCGACCTTCATCCGAACTTCGGATGAGCTCGACCGAGTCATCGCCTTCGACCCACCCGTGCCCACCGAGTGGGACCCGGTGGCGGCGTCCCACTACGTGATCTTTCTTGATGATCCCGCGCCGGAGTCCCTGACTTCGGCGCTGCGGGCGCTCGATTCGCGTCACGACCGCTTCATCATGCAGGGGCGCGAGATCCACTGGCTCACTCGCGGTAAGCTGAGCGAATCACCGCTGTTCGGCTCCGGTATCGACCGCGCAACCCGGGATGTGCGCACGACCACGCGCAACACCACTTCGCTCCGGCGACTCGTGGCGAAAGCCACCACCGAAGCGACACCCAACCCCTCATGACCAGACGGGCCCAACGCGAAGCGATCCTGGCCGCGGGGCTGGTCGGCACCTTTTTCGTGGTACTGGGCGGGGTCGGGTCTCTCGCGTCACGAGTCTGGTCCACGTCGTTCACCCAGACGCTCGAGGTGATGGTTGCGGCTCCCTTCCTGGCCGCATGGGTCCTCGCCCCCCTGTTCTGGGCGGTACGGCCGGGGGCACGACGGACCGACGGTCTCGACGAGCGGCCAGCGTCCGTGCTGGTGGCGATCGTCCTCGTCGGGCTCGGCGTGGCCGGCTACGGCTCGATCTTCGTCGCACGTCCCCTGATGACCGGCGAGCCGCTCGGGATCCCGGCACTCTACACCGCGCTCCTCGTGCCTGGCCTTCAATGGGTGACCGTCGCGGCCGGCTACCGGCTCATGCGCTCAGGAACACCTGACTCCGGGTAAGGCTCCCTACCCCACCCACTCCTTCCACTGCGCCTCGGCTGGACCCACGGAAAGGTTGTTGCCGCTTCGAACGAGGGGCTGTCGGAGGATCATCGGTTCGTCACACGCGATCTCCAGCCAGCGTTCATCGCCGTAGTAGGCGGTGTGCAGCCCCAGCGCGCGGAAACGTTTCGAATCCCGGTCGATGAGCTGCTCCTCCCCGAACTTCTGAAAGAAACGGCGCAGCTCGCCCTTCGACGGATTCCGCTGCTTGAAATCCATGAAGTGGATCTTGATGCGGCGCTCCTTGAAGAAGCGCTCCGCTTTTCGCACGTCGGCATCGTTCTTCACGCCGAAGATCTGAACGTCCATGGCGACCAAGATAGCGCCTTGATCGACGGCCGGGGTTACGCTAGCCCTCCACACATGGATCTCCAGCTCGGTCTCTTTCCAGACGATACGCCGGTCGCAACCGGTGCCCCGGTAGGGCCCGCGCCCGTACCCGATGCGGTACAGGACGTCGCGAGGCGGGTGTCGGCGTCGGTGCGGCTGGGTACGTCTTCGTGGAGCTTCCCCGGATGGAATGGCATCGTCTACGACCGATCCGCGTCACAGGACCGGCTCGCGAAGCACGGGCTTTCCGCATACGCGATGCACCCCCTCCTGCGTACCGTCGGCCTGGATCGCACGTACTATCGGTCGATCGGCGTGGAGACCTATCGCCGGTACGCGGAGGCCGTGCCCCGGGATTTCCGGTTCGTGGTGAAGGCCGACCGGCTGCTCACGTCCCCCACCGATCCGAGCGCTTTCGGGGTGCGCGGTACGAACCCGCACTTCCTGGATCCCCAGTACGCGGTAGACGAGGTTCTCACGCCGATGCTCGAGGGGCTGACGAGCAGGGCGGGACCGCTTCTCTTCCAGTTCTCGCCGATCCCGCCGAACCTCGTCGGTGGCGTCCGACGGTTCCACGAGCGGCTCTATCGCTTCCTCGATGCCCTCCCCGAGGGCCCCACGTACGCGGTGGAACTACGGACTCCGGCGTTCCTGAACGAGGACTACGCCGCGTTGCTTCAGGCGACCGGAGTCGCCCATGGGTATACGGTGCACCCGGCGATGGCCCCACTGGACAAACAACTCGAGATCGTCTCCCCCTTCTATCAACCGGTGCTGGTCCTCCGATGGATGCTCCGCGCCGGCCTGAAGTATCAGATGGCGAAGGATCGCTATCAGCCCTTCGATCGTATCGTCGACGAGGACCCCTCCTCCCGTGATGCGATCGCGAGGACCGTGATCGACGCGCTCATCGCGGAACGTCAGGCGTTCGTCATCGCCAACAACAAGGCCGAGGGCTCCGCCCCGATCTCCATCTTCAGACTCGCTGAACGGCTTGCCGACTGGACACCTCATGCTTCGTAATCCCCGATTCTGGCTCGCCGTGGCCGGCGCATGGCTGATCGTGACGGGGCTGGCACACACGACCGCTCACGTGTGGACCTTCGTCCTCGAAAACGGTATCGGGGGCCTGCGAGAATTCGCGATGAATGCCATGAAGCAGGCACGATCGCCGGACCCCCTCACGCCCAGCATGTGGCGTCAATTCCGGATGTTCAGCGTCTCGTTCAGCCTGCTGCTCTTCTTCACAGGCGGACTGAACATCCTCATCTCCCGAATCGAGGCACCAAGACGAGTCCTCGCTCACGTCGCGCTGTTCGGAACGGTCTTCTGGACCCTTGCGTTCATCCCCTTCGCGTTCGTCGACCCGGTCATCCAGTCGATCGTTGTGGCGTTCATCGCGGTGCCGCTGCACGCGATCGCGTACGTAGCGGCCACACTCGACGAGGACAGCTGAACGTTGAACGCTGACGGGAGCAGGACGAAGCACCTGCCCGTTCAACGCCGGGACGTGCGCAACTCCTCCAGCAGCGACTGTGCGACCCGTCCGAGATTCGTCCTGCCGCCTGTGTAGTTCCTGAGGAGCACGACACCCACCTGATGGTCCGGGTCGACCGCCATGTACGCGTTGTACCCGGCGACTGAGCCACCGTGCGCCGCGAGGCGATTGCCTTCGTCGTCCACGGTCAGCGTCAAGCCCAGACCATACCCGCGTTGTGGATCCTCCGGGGTCTGCATACGCAGCATTTCGGTTCGACTCGACTCCTCGAGGATCCGCAGTCCGCGCACACCCGCGATCGCCCCGAGAAAACGCCCGAGGTCAGCCACCGTCGAGTAGACGCCTCCGTTCGGGACCTTGTATCCCCGGCCTGCATGTTCTCGAGCCGGGGCCTCCCCGCTCACAGTGCCGTTGCGCACGGTGTATCCCTGCGCCAGGCGCGGCCCCAGCTCCGCACCCTGCACGATGAACGACGATCCGGTCATCCCTAGCGGGACGAAGATCTTTTCCTCGACCAGGTCGATGAAGGGCCGGTCCGCCGCCCGTGACAGAGCCAGACCGAGTATGCCGAAGCCGATATTCGAGTACTGATAGCGGGCACCCGGAATCGAGTCGTACGCCGTTCGGGGAATCGACTGCAGCATCCGACGCTCCCAATCCTCGATCGGCCCGACGACCGACTCCGGCCAGGCCGGCTCGCGAACCAGTCCCGCCGTGTGTGACGCGAGGTGACGGAACGTCACGTCTTCGGTGCCGGCACGCCGATCCTGCAGACCATCCATCTCCGGGAGGTACCGGGACACCGGGTCGTCGAGTCCGATCACGCCTTCGTCGACCAGGATCATCATCAGAACCGCCGTGACCGACTTGGAGATCGAGCCTGTCCGTGACACGGACGAGGGCAGCATCGGCTCCCGAGTCTCGCGGTCGGCAAGACCCCATGCGTCGGCCCAGACGAGGTCACCGTCCACCATGACCCCGGCGGCAATCCCACCCGCGCCGTCGTCCGCGACGTCTTCCGCGATGGTCGCCGAGAAGCGTGTGACGGCGTCGTCCCACCGGGCGCGCTGGGCTTCGAGCGCAGGAGCCGAACCCAGTAGCAGAAGAATGGATAGATGGGCGGCGCGCGCCCCGACTCGACGTTGGAAACCTCGGCTCATGAGGCGAACACTCCTTCTTCTTTCCACGCCCGAACGCTGGAGAGCACGTGCTCCACGTCGGATGCGTCGTTGTAGAGTCCGAATGAGAAGCGCAGCACACCCGACCTCAGGGAAAAGACGATCCCTTCGTCCACCAGGTGCCGGTGAAGGGCGTTGACCTCCGGATCGTCGGCGGAGTAGTGCCGCCCGCCCCCGAGGTGGCCCGACGAGACGATGTGCGCGAGGTGGGCTCCCGGGCGGCCACCGACCACCGGCATGCCCAGATCGATCAATCCCTCGGCCAGCTCCGCGGCGAGCCCCCGTACGTGTGTCTCGATCGAGCCGACTCCGACCCGGGTGACCAGCTGGAGTGCGGCTCGAGTCGCGGTCATCCCCAGGTAGTTGTAGTTGCCCAGGTCGAAGCGCCGAGCGCCCGGCGCATACTCCAGCGGACCGTCGGAGTACGCGGTTTCGTGCGCGTCGAGCGACACGCCGTAGCGTGCGACGTGGATCGGCACGAGCTGCTCGGCCACCTCCCGACGAACGTAGAGAAAGCCGAAACCGTACAGCGACAGCAGGCACTTCTGCGTCGCGACGGCGAGAGCGTCGATCCCGAGCGCGCGCACGTCCGTATCGAGTGAGCCGATGGACTGAGCGCCGTCCGCCAGGGTCCACGCGCCGGCAGAGCGCGCAGCACGAACGAGAGGCTCGACGTCCGTGATGAAACCCGGCGCGAACGAGATGGTCGGGAAGGTGACGATCCGCGTTCGTTCGTCGATCGCCGCGACCATGGCCTCGATCGGCATCATCCCGTCCACCGGCTCGATCGACCGCACCTCGACGCCGTAGCGACGAGCCAGGTTGAACCACAGATAGATGTTGTTGGGGTGCTCGAGCTCCGGACAGATCACGACGTTGTCGCCGGCGCGCCATTCAAGGCTCGCGGCGAAGAGGTTCAGTCCCTCCGACACGTTCTTGGTGATCGCCACCTCGTCGGCATCCGCACCGATCATGGAGGCGAGCATCGCTCGTGTTTCGTCCACGCCCTCGCGCAGCACGTCCTTGTTGCTCGTTCCGGACACCTGGGCATCCAGGTATTCGTGTACGACGTCGCGCACGGTGGCCGGGATCAGCCCTTTGGCCGCGATGTTCAGATATGTGCGCTCAGAGGCGCCCGGAAACAGACTCCGTATGTGTTCGTTCACGACGATGCCCTTCTGGCTTCGGAGCGGGCGACCAGCGACGTGCCGACCAGGTCACCCATGACGTTGATGGTGGTATTGCCCATGTCCACGAGTCGGTAGATCCCTCCCACGATCGCGGCCACCTCGATCGGGAGATTGAACGCCTGGACGTAGATCAGCGCGATGACGAACCCGCCTCCCGGAATACCGCCCGACCCCTCCGAGAGCAACAGGCCGATCAGCACGACGGACAGGAGCGCCGCCGGGGCGAACGAGACGCCGGCGGCCTGTGCCGTGAACACGAGGACCGCGCCGAGCATGACCGAGGTGCCGTCCTTGTTCAGCTGGGCACCGAGGGGGAGCGTGAAGGAGTAGATCGACGAAGGCAGCCCAATCCGCTCTGCCATCTCCAGGGAGACGCTGAGCGAGGCCAGGCTCGACGTCGTCGCGGCGGTCGTTGCCCACAGGGGTCCGGTCTCACGCAGAAACGCCAGAGGAGCCCGTGCGGCTCCGAAGCGGAGCAGAGCCATGTACGCGAAGAAGATCACGAGCTGCGCAGCGTACACCCCGAGGAGGAAGCGGGCCATCGGGCCGAGGAGGGCGGCCCCGTATGTGCCGACCGTCACGGCCATCAGCGCACCGATCCCGACGGGAGCCGTCAGCAGGATGAGGTCGACGAGCCGTCGGAAGAGTGCCGCTCCATCTCGATAGGCGCGTGCGAGTCGGGCGCGCGGTTCCTCGGCGAGGAGAAGCGTCGCGATGCCCAGGAGTACGGCGATCACAACGATCTGCACCACGTTTCCTTCCGCGAAGGCCGCGAAGACATTTCGGGGAATCATCCCCAGGAGAACCTCGCCGATGGACGGAACGGTACCGACCGGGCCGTCCACCTGCCCGGTCAGCTGCATCCCCACCCCGGGGCGCAGGATGGCCATCGCACCCAGACCCAGGACGAGCGCGAGGACATCGGTCGTCACGAAGTACGACATCGTTTTCCCAGCGAGCCGGCCGAACGTCTTGACGTCGCTCAGCGCCGTCAGACCTGCGAGCAAGTTGAAAAAGACGAGCGGAATCGCGGCGAGGACGAGCAGTCGGATGAAGAAGTCCCCAATCGGCTGGATCAAGCCGACCGCGTCACCGAGAGCGACGCCGAGAACGGAGCCGACTGCCATGCCGATGAGGATCTGGCTCCCCAACCCGATGCGTCGCATGACGCCGAACTTGCACTCGTCGCTCCGCTCAGCAAGTGTGCATCATGAAGATTCCGACACAGTTCCGTGGCCTCGCAGCCCTGCTCACCACAGCTCTTCTCGCCGCATGTGGCTCGAATGACACAGAGCCCGGAGCAACGCTCACTCGAGCACAAAAGGACAGCATCGTCGCCGATATGCCGATCCCCGGCGCATCCGCGGTCGGCACGGCCATGCAGGCGCGCGACCAGGCCAACGCGCGAACGGAGGCCCACGACACGGCCCGCTAGGACAGGACGCCTTCGTCCTGGGCCGGCACCCTACGGGACCCCGCCGGGCTTCGCATGGCCTCCGGGGAGACCGTCCCCGTGCTGCGGGGCGTACGTCGTCCGGAGAACATGAAGAAGGTGAGCCTTCAGTCGGACCGGCACCGAACTATATTGGAGCGGGTTCACGGCCGACTTGAGTCGTGAATCCCGTTCTGCCGCCCCCCCAAAAGATCGACCTCCGGTGCGTTTCGACCTGAAAGACGTCCTCGGCATTGCCCTCGTAAGTGGTGCGCTCGCGACACTGTTCGTGCACGAGGGTGATCAGCGCGACACAGTCCATGACTCGGCAACCGTGTCCGAGCGAGCGGTCGCCCATGATCGTGGGTCCGCTGCACTCACTGTGGGAGACCCGGACACCCTCTCGGACGTGACGGTGTTCCACGACTTCACCCTGACGGACCTCGACAGCCGGGAGTTCTCGGAGCATCAGACCGTGGTGGTCCGCGGAAATCGCATCGAATGGATCGGCCCGTTCGACGCGGCCCCCGTTCCGACGGGAGCGCGGGTCTTCCGAGGGTTCGGTGCCCGCTACCTGCTGCCAGCTGATGCCGACCGGAGTCCAGGACCTCGTGCGCTCGACGTTGGGGATCCTGCGAATGTCCTGGTCGTGTCGGACGATCCCGTAGAGCACCCCGAGTCGCTCGACGAGCCGCTGTGCGTGATGCGCCGTGGCGTCGTGGTCTCCCTATCGCCCTCGCTCGCGGCTGACGGCTGACGGGCTCCGCATGGCTGACGGCTGACGGACTCCCCGCGGCGACCTATACTTGTCGCAGAGTGCACCAACTTCGAGGAACCAACGAGATGCGCCGCTTCTTTGCCCTCACGCTCGTCGCGATCACCGCCGCCTGCTCCACCGCGGATGCAGCACCCGATGGTGTTCTCGCCCAGGCCACAACGTCTGACCCGGACCTGCCGACCGTGCTCGTGTACAAGTCTCCGACGTGCGGCTGCTGCAATGGCTGGGTCGATCATATGGAAGCGGCGGGCTTCGTCGTAGATGCACGCAACACGACCGATCTCATGACGGTGAAACGGGACGGTGGTGTGCCACCCCAGATGTCCTCATGCCACACGGCGATCATCGACGGCTACGTCGTCGAGGGGCACGTGCCGGCCGAGCAGGTGAAGGAACTTCTTGCAGAGCGGCCCCCGGTTGCGGGAATCGCGGTTCCGGGCATGCCCATCGGCTCACCTGGTATGGAGGGGGCCAACGCGCGTCCGTATCAGGTTCTGACCTTCACCCATACGGGTGAGGCAGGCGTCTTCGCGACCGTGGACCCGCGTTAGGCTCGACACTCGTGCGGTCCGTCCCGGTCGTCGTAGTCATCGAGAGAGAGACCGAACTCGGTCGCGTGATTCGGGATGCCCTCGTGGATGAGGGGTACGACGTCGTGCGCGTCCGTGACCAGTACGGCGCAGTCGGCGTCATGCGCCGGCAGCCTGTGGATCTCGTCGTTGCTGGCCTGCCGAGCCCGGAGAAAGAAGCGCCAGGTCCCCTGAGCGAACTGGTCGACGAGTTTCCCGATGTCGCCCTCATCTCTCTGTCTGTCCCGGGGGCTGCGGCGCGCCCCGTATTCAGCGCGTGGAGGCAGGAGGGTCGACACATCATGATGCGGCAGCCGTTCCGCATCGATGACGTCGTGACCGCGGCAAACGAGTTGGTCGGCTGACCCGGCGCAGGGACCGTCACGAGCGGGCACCCTCACGCGCAGCCGGACCCGGGGTGTAACTCGGCTAGACTTCCTTCAGCAGTCCTACGCGAAGCGCGAAACGCACCAGCTCACTCCGGTGGCTGAGGCCGAGCTTGTCCATGATGCGCGACCGATAGGTATCCACGGTCTTGGGACTGATGAACAGCTTCTGTCCGATCTCCCGCGAACTGAAGCCTTCCGCGGTCAGAGCGAGGACCTCCTGCTCCCGCGAACTGAGATCCTTCAGCCCGGCCGCTTCCTCACCCTCCGCATCCTTATAGCGACGCAGCAGGAGCGTGGCCGCCTTGGGAGGCAGGAAGACCTGCCCCCGTGCCACGACCTTGATGGCCTCAAGAAGGTCGGTGTCGGCACTCGTCTTCGTGAGGTACCCGCTGGCCCCGGCCTCCACGACCGGCACCAGGTACTCTTCCTCCGCATGAACGGTGAGCACGAGCACGCTCGTGTTCAGTTCCAGGGCAGCGATTCTCCGTGTCGCCTCCAGACCGTTGGAGCCGGGCATGGAGAGATCCATGATCACGATATTCGGCTTGAGTTCGCGGACCTTGTCGACGCCCTCGTCCCCGGTGCTCGCCTCACCCACGACGTCGAGGCGCTCGTCGGCCTGAATCAGCGCCTTGATCCCCGCTCGAAACATCGCGTGGTCATCCACCAGCAAGATCTTGATCGTGTCAGCCATGCTGGTTGAATCCTTTCTCCGTCGCCCCTCGGACGGGGATGACAAGTCGTATGGTCGTGCCTTCACCGGGAGCCGTCGTGCTCGTCACGCGCCCACCGATCATGGTCGCTCGCTCCTGCATGCCGATGAGCCCGAGTCCGCGTGATCCATCGACAATACTGTCGGGATCGAATCCGCGCCCCTCGTCGGTAACCTCTGCCACGATAGTACGACCCGAGAGGCGGAGTGACACGCGGGCGGAATCCGCGCCGGAATGACGGCGAGCGTTGGAAATCGCTTCCTGAACAACCCGGTACACCGCAAGCTTCGCCGTCTCGTCCAGATATTCCTCTACATTCTCGATCTCCATGGAGACCATGAAGACACCGGACTCGCGCAGGGTCCTGGCGTGGGCCACCAGGGATGGGCCGAGACCAAGCTCCTCGATCTCCGGTGGGCGCAGGCCCCGAGCCATCCGCCGCACCCCGTCCGCGGCGTCCACGATCTCCTCCCGAATCTCGTCGAACAGCGCTGCGCGTCGCTCGTCATCCTTCTGCATCGCGACCTGGCGCACCCGAAGGATCAGAGTCGCAAGACGCTGTGCCGTGTCGTCATGGAGTTCCCGCGCGATCCGCTGACGTTCGTCTTCGGTCGCCCGAAGCGCACCCTCGGAGAAATCCTGAAGACGACGCACCTCGCTCACGTCGCGGACCGAGCAGATGACCATCACCTCGTCTCCGCGGCGCCACGGGCTGAGGCTGATCTCGACGGGAAACTCACCCCCGTCCTTCCGGCGAGCTCTGAGATCCAGGCCTGCGCCCATCTCACGGTTGTGTGGGTTTTCCGAAAAGCCTCGTCGATGTCCCTCGTGCACGTCCAGGTAACGCTCCGGCAGCAGGACCTCCACCGGCTGCCCCACGAGATCGTCCGACGTCCACCCGAACAGCTTCTCGATCCGGGGATTAATGGCACGAATGATCCCATCCGTGGCAACGATCACGTACCCGTCGGGTGCCGCGTCGAAGACCGCTTTGAACTCCTCGATACTGAGCACTTGAGACCCTGTCGGTAAATCTCCCACAATCGCACCGGTCGTTGCCCCACCCTGAATGCCCCATGCCCCCCGACATCCGTCCGGATCACGAACGCTCAGAATGTAGATGTCCGAAGGTCGCCCGCGAGGGCGCAGCGTGACACTAACCCCAAGGAGCCTGGAAAGGCACGGCACCGTGCTCGAAAGCTCGAGGAGATCTCATGTACAGGCAGATTCTCGTTCCACTCGATGGATCCGCGTTCGCTGAAGCCGCGCTTCCACTGGCACTGGAGGTGTCTCGACGCACCGGTGCGAACGTGCACATCGTCACAGTGCTCGAACCCGTCACTTCGTTCGCATACGAAGGGTGGGAAGGAGCGGCAGTGGAGTGGAGTCAGAAATACCTCGAAGACGTGCTCGATCGCATTGAGGGCAACACGGGTGGCGAAGTCTCCCATGCGGTCCTGAGTGGGCATACCGTCGAAATGCTCGATCGCGAGGCCAGCGACAAGGATGTCGACCTGGTCGTCATGGCGTCCCACGGCCGCGGTGCGCTGTCGCGCATGTGGCTCGGGTCCGTGGCGGACGGCTTCATCCGCCATACCGCCCTGCCGGTGATCATCGTCCGGCCGGACGAAGAGGCCAGCCCCGCGGACAGCTTCGACCACGTGTTCGAGACGCTGCTAGTCTCGCTCGACGGCTCCGAGCTCTCTGAAGACGCCCTGGCGTATGCCACCGAATTCGGTGAGCTGTTCGACTCGGCGTACCACCTGACTCGAGTTGTCAGCTACCCGGTCGACATTGCGTCCCCGTATCTGCCGCATACCGCTCAGCTGAACCAGCAGGTCCTGGACGACGCGAAGACGGGTGCGTCGGAATACCTCGAGGCCCACGCCGAGAACATGCGGCGTCGCGGACTCCGGGTGACGACGTCTGTCGGCGTCGATGCACAGGCCGGCCACGGCGTGCTCAGCGAAGCGTCGGCCGTCGGTGCGGACATGATCGCCATGGCGACGCACGGTCGCACCGGTCTGAGTCGTGCGGTGCTCGGCAGCGCCGCCGACAAGGTGCTTCGCGGCTCCCATCACCCAGTCCTTCTGCATCGGCCCACCGATTCGAAAGACGACTGACCTGACGACTTGACGTGAAGGAGGGGAACATGCTCACGGTACGCGATATCATGAGGACGGACGTGGTGACGGTCCGAGCGGATGATACGGCTCGCGCTCTGGCCCGAGTTCTGGCGGATTCCGAGATCAGCGGTGCGCCCGTGCTCGACGGACACGGAAAGGTCGTCGGTGTCGCCTCAGCGACGGACCTCGTTCGGCTCGCCGCAGAAGACGCCGAGATGAATCTCAGCGCGGTCAATCTGCGCCCCGAGGCCGATCGTGGCCCCGATCTGGACGAGGAGGATCTCGACGACCTGGCCGAAGCGGATCCGTACGGCTTCTTCCTGCCCGAGGATTCGCCCTTCCAGGGGGCCGAGCTGCTGGAGCGGTTCCCGGAAACTTCCTTCGATGCCGCGACGGTGTCTGACGTCATGACTCCGGTCTCCTTCGCGGTGAACCCGGAGATGCCAGTGCCCGAACTCTGTGCCTTCCTCGTGCGAGGGCGCATCCACCGGGCACTGGTGGTCGCAAGCGACGAGCTCGTCGGCATCGTGACCTCGCAGGACGTCCTGAAGGGTGTGGCCGAAGGCGACATCACCTTGTGACGCGGGAGCAGTCGGCATGCACGACGTCATCATCATGGGGGGCGGCCCAGCAGGGTTGACGCTGGGCTGCTACCTCGCACAGTCAGGCATCGACTGCCTCGTGCTCGAGAAAGCGAACCACCCGCGGCCGCACGTGGGGGAGTCGCTGATGCCGTCGGCGGTCCGCATCATCCGAGAGATTGGCTTTCACGACCTCGTGGAATCTGCCGGATTTCCGCATTCGGGCGGAGTGATCTATCGCCCAGCGGTGGGGTTCGACGTCACCCTCGCCTACGCCGACTTCCCGCAGGAGGGTGTCGACCAGACGTACACATATCACGTCGATCGGGCGCGCTTCGACATGCTTCTGATGAAGCATGCGGAGACGCAGGGAGTCCGGGTCGTGCAGGGTGTGGGCGTCGACGAGGTCGTGTTCGATGAAGACGGGCGCGCCACGGGTGTTCGCGCCCGATTGGGGGGCGAGACGGTCGACCTGGACGCAAAGGTCGTCGTCGATGCCGCAGGGCGCACGACCCGGATCGGGCGTCAACTCGATCTGCGGGAGGACCACTCGATCTTCGATCAATTCGCCCTGCACGCGTGGTACGTGGACGTCGAGCGAGGCCGCCACAAGACCGCGGACTACACGCACGTCTTCTTCCTGCCCGAGGTACGCGGGTGGGCGTGGCAGGCGCCGATCGACGACGAAATCACCTCGATCGGTCTCGTCGCGTCCCGCGAGGCGTATCAAGAGGCCGAACTCGACATCGAGGACTTCTTTGAGGCGAGCCTGCGCAGGAACCGCAAGCTGGCCCGAGCCACGCGCCGGGCGAAGCGTATCAACGACCTCAAGGGGGAGGTCAACTACAGCTACCGACTCTCGCGGGTTTGCGGAGATAGCTGGGTCGCGATCGGCGACGCCGCGCGCTTCATCGACCCGATCTTCTCCTCCGGGGTCAGCGTCGCCATGCACGCGGCGCGCGACGCCGCGGAACGCGTCCGGGCAGCGATCGAGTCAGGTGACACCAGTCGATCCGCCTTCGAGCCGTACGAGGATCGAATCCTGACCGGCGCGGCCATCTGGGACGACTTCATCCGCCTCTTCTACCGCCTGCTTCCGGCGTTCACCCACCTCCTCGAGAGCCGGGATCATCGGTCGGCGATGGTCCGGATGATCCAGGGGGATCTCCACGCCGGGTCCGAGGCCGACGTGCTCGACGAAATGCGCAGCCTCATCCGCTCGGTCGAAGCGGCCGATGCTCATCCCTGGCGAAGTCAGCTCCTCGATTTCCCCTTCTGATCAACCGGATCGCGGGCGGCGGCGACCGGTCCCGCGTACGATCCGGCACGGCGAACTCCGTCGTCGGAGCTCTCGGAATGGAGGTGTGCCGCTGCCGGTCCTTCTTCGACCGCCCGACCACGGGTATGGTTGAGGTGGCGACCCACTTGTGTCACCGAAGCCGGCCGGGTCGTCTACACTGTGAGTGCCCCGAGAACCCTCGACCCGACTCCGCCGTGCTCCACGATACCCGACCACTGCTCATCGCCCTCACGGCTCTTCTTCTGACCGTGCCGTCCGCGCTCGACGCTCAGGTTCGGCGTGGTCGCCAGGTCGAGGAGGCCCCGCGGTGGGCGCCCGTCGCGATCGGAGCCAAGATCGGCTGGGACTCCCGCGCGAATGGAGAGATTCTTGGTGCCCACGTGCGCGTTCCCGTCGTGCGGAGTGGAACCTTCGAGTTGTACCCCAGTGTCGAAGCCGTCTTCCTGCCGGGGACGAAGGAGTACCAGTACAACCTCGACGCGGCCTGGATACCGGGTGGCGCGCGGGGTGGTGTGTTCGCCGGTGGTGGCCTGGGCTGGCGGGACTCGGTCATCGGGTCGGATCTCGGAGATCCGCGCCAGACATTCTTCGGCTTCAATGCGTTCGGGGGCGGCAAGACCAACCTCGGCCGGGTACAGGTCGAATTCGTGCTCCGGTGGACGTTCCTGAACGATACGTCGTATCAGCCCAACTCCGCGGCGATCGGAATCAACCTGCCGCTCTGGCGCGTCGGTCCACGGGACTGACGCGTCCCCGTACCGGCACGGGCGATCCGGCGCGCCCGAGGCTGACCGAAGGCCTCAGTGTCCCCCGGTCGACACCGGCATTCTGGTGAGTACGACGAAGTCGGCCAGGGAAGCGTGGCGCTCCTCGGACCACGCATCGATGTCGTCGACCTTCGTCATGACCAGCGTGGTGACACGCGTCCCGGGTCGATAGTCGGCGATCCGCTCCAGAATCCCGGTCCCCTTCTCCACGTGAAACGATCCCGCCATGTGGACCACGAAGCCGTCGATGTGGGTGACCAGAGCCTCGGTGATCGCATGCCCCATCGATGCGTCCCAGAGGGCCTGCGAGTAGATCGCATTGGGGTTGAGTTCGGCACGTGGGGGCGCCTCGCCCTGATCGTCCGCATCGCTCGAGCCGAGGGAGTCCGGCGTCGAACGCATCCCGAGCATCGCCTCGGTCATGAGAGCATCCCACTGAGCCCGATATCGGTCCGAGGGCCCCGGGTACGGGAGCGGCGGTAGATACCGGCGCGCCTGCTCGGATAACTCCATGAGTGACGCCGGCCCCTCGCGGGTCACCCGGTTTACGTACCGCCGCGGAGCATTGGCAGCAACGACCGGAAGACCGAATGCCCGAGCGTGCTCCACCAACGCCCGATAGCGCTCCTCGTACTCGTCCCACGGACGGGAGGAGCGCAGGAAGTGCGTCTCCGAGATCAGGCCATCCAGATACTCGTCGAGCACGTATTGTACGTCGCGCTCGAACATCTCCAGGGACAGTACCACCGTACGCCCCGACCCCGACCCGACTCGTCTCACGACCTCATTGAGCAACAGCGTCTGGAACGTGTGCCCGACCATATCGTCATGCTCCTCGCCGACGAGAAGCACCTCATCACCCATCGCACCATCGACGATGGCAGCAAGCGTCGTGGGCTGACCGCTTCGGTCGTAAACGCGGTAGTCGACCCCGGCCTCGATCGACGACGCCGAACCGTGGGGCACATCCGTCTGCGCAGCGGCCGGAAGTGCGGCGGTCGCCACGGCGGTGACGCAGGCGATGCCCGGACCCAGGGCCCGTCTCAGCATGAAGAGCATGGTTGGCATGATCGTGATGGACGAACTGATGCCGCGCCCGACGGCGCGACCGTACGCCCGGAACGTACGGTGGCCGCGCGCCATGGTCGACGTCCGAGCGCCGTCCGACATACCTTCGCCTCGACGATCTTCGCTTCCCGAGGGGCTCCCGTGACCTGGATCCATGCCGTCGTCGCCGTACTCGTGCTGGTGGCGATCTACGACGTCACACAGAAGAAGCACGCGATCCTCCGAAACTTTCCGGTCGTCGGCCATTTCCGGTACATGCTCGAGAGGATCGGTCCCGAGCTTCGGCAGTACATCGTGACGTCCAACAACGAGGAACTGCCTTTTTCGAGGGACGACCGAAGCTGGGTGTACGCCTCCGCCAAGAAGCAGAACAACTACACCGGGTTCGGCACGGACGACGATCTCGAACGATCACCCAACTATCTGATCATCAAGCATCAGACTCTGGGTCGCCCTGTCGATGACCAGCCGGCCGACGGGTATCCGCTGCCATGTGCCAAGATTCTCGGCGGTCACCGCGGCAGAGCGCATGCGTTCCGACCCAGCTCGGTCGTGAGCATTAGCGGCATGAGCTTCGGATCACTGTCCTCGGCGGCGGTCGAAGCACTCAATCGAGGCTCCGCGATCGCGGACTGCCTGCACAACACGGGCGAGGGTGGCATCTCCCCTCATCATCTGCACGGTGGTGATCTGATCTGGCAGCTCGGTACGGGTTACTTCGGGGCACGCACACCCGATGGAGCGTTCGATCTGGACGAGTGCAAACGAAAGGTCGAGGCCCACCCCGTGAAGGCGATCGAGATCAAGTTGAGCCAGGGGGCCAAGCCCGGCCTTGGAGGCGTCCTCCCGGGTGAGAAGGTCACCGCGGAGGTCTCCCGGATCCGGGGCGTGCCGGTCGGCCAGACCGTGATCAGCCCGTCCGGGCACCGCTCGTTTTCGTCGGCCGATGAACTGCTCGACTTTGTCGAGGAATTGGCGGATACGACGGGGCGCCCGGTCGGCATCAAGTCTGCCGTCGGACTCCTCGGCTTCTGGAAAGAGCTCGCCGACCGGATGGCCGCCGAAGACCGGGGGGTGGACTTCATCGCCATCGACGGCGGTGAGGGAGGAACGGGAGCCGCGCCATTCGCCTTCAGCGATCACGTCGCCCTGCCGTTCAAGGTCGGGTTCAGTCGCGTCTACCGGATCTTCGCCGAACGGGACGTACACCAGAGGGTCGTGTGGATCGGAGCCGGAAAGCTGGGTTTTCCGGAAACCGCACTCATGAGCTTCTGCCTTGGCGTCGACATGGTCGCCGTCGCGCGCGAAGCCATGATGGCGATCGGGTGCATCCAGGCTCAGCGCTGTCATACCGGACGCTGCCCCACGGGCGTTGCGACGCAGAACCCATGGCTCGTCCGCGGACTCGACCCGTCGGACAAGGCCGCACGGCTGGCGAACTACGTCATCGCGCTTCGCAAGGAGCTTACTCGGCTGAGTCAGGCATGCGGCGTGCAACATCCCGGGCTTCTCACAGCCAAACACATGGAAGTGCTCGACGGGCACTTCGGCAGTCGTTCGCTCCTCGACGTCTTCGGGTACGAGGAAGGATGGGGGCTCCCGTCGGACGCTGACACGAACCGCGTGCTGGAGGCCATGCGGAGGGAGTGATCGGGAACGAAGCCGTCGTCGCGCTCGTTACGATGAGCCTCTTCCTCGTCGTGATGCTCGTCGTGCCCTGGCTGGTCGCAGGCGAGCCCGCCTCGGACGCGCTGCCCACTCGCGAGGTGAGGCTGTGGGTCGCCCTCGGTCTGGTCCAGTTCACCATCTGGTCGACGCTCGGGCCCGCTCAGATCCTTGCGTCGGCATTACGGGACCGGGGGATCCTCGTCGCGGCGTCCGGCGCCGTCAGCCTGATCGCCGCAGTGATCGCCGTCGGTCTCTGGCGCCGACGAAGGCGAGGCGTGCTCGAGTCGGTTGCCGCGATCGGGATTGCCTCCGCCTACGTGATGGTCCTCGTCCGCTCCGGACTCTCACCTGAGGAGCGCACACATCTCTTCGAGTACGGGATCGTGGCGATCCTCGCCTTCGAGGCGCTCTCGGAACGGCGTCGCACGCGCCAGGCGACCCTTCGTCCCTGGCCCATCGCCCTGATTCTCGCGATCTCGCTCGGCATCATCGACGAGGTCGTTCAGAGATTCGTACCGAACCGTGTCTTCGATCCTCGGGACATCGTCTTCAATTCGATCGCGGTCACCATGGCTCTGACGTCCGTCGCCGTGATGGGCGCGGTGAGGCGCTTCGCCCGCGAACGCGGGGTCAGTCGATGAAGATCGTCTCCTCCGCGGAGACGAAGAGGACGTCGCGCAGGTCCGGGAACCGGAGGAAGACGTCACCTCGACGCTGGCGCAGCCGGTGGTCTGCAAAGCCCACCATGACCAGATCGGCCTCGGCTGAGCGCGCCTCGACCAGGCGCTCGAAATCGATCGAGTCGTCGGTCGGGATCACGAGAACGTTCTTCTCACTGATCAGGAGGCGTCCCTCCGAGATCATCTGGTGGATCTCCTCACGACGCTCCTTGACCTCGGACCGCGGATATGCCGCGAAGAGGCTCACCTCGGCTCCCTGCCAGTCCCGATGACCGAGCAGGATGTACGAGAGCAGGATCATCAGGTTCGCGTTCCGAGCGTCATGCCACGTGAGCCACACGTGGATGCTCTTTCGCGTGCCGAAGAAGTTGTCGCCGTGCCGAAGGACGAGCCGATCCATGTGCGGCACACCCGCCATCAGCATGCCGTCCACGACCTCCTCGAGCACCTCAGGCGGGTCATGCCGCCCGAACTCGAGCAGCAGCCCGTTGTTCTCCATCCCTGAGATCCCGGGCATCTGAAGCCCCTGACCCAGAGCCGATGTCATCGAAGGACTGATGACCGCGTCCATGTAGATCGCGCCCTTCCGCTGATCCATCGCGTGGATCAGCCGATCCCGCACTTCCTGGCTGGCCTCGTAGTTCTCCTCGTCCAGGCGTCCCTCGATGTGGTGGAAGTACGTCCCGAAGCCGTAGCGGTGGCAAAGCCACTCGAGGAACTGAAGGGGAGCCGATCGATCGAACGTCCGTGATGAAATCGAGATCACGCTCGGCCGCCAGTCGTCCGGTGGCATCTTCTGCAGCCGGATCTGCATGTGCCGGGTCAGCTGAGTCATCACGCCCTGGAAGATCTGAGCGAGATCGTCCTGACCCTGGCGGCCCCTTCGAATGACCTCGTACAGGCCGGCCATGAGGAGAATGGCACCCATTGCGAAGAGGAGGTCCATCTGGAGCATCAGGATGAGGCACATCACCGCCCCGATGAGACTCAGATACCACTTGGACCGAAAGCTCGGGCGGTAGGACGGTCGAGCCGCAAAGTGCTCCAGGAACGAGATGGCACACAGGGCCCCATACGTCACCATGAAGAACATCGACACGATACGGGCGACCATGTCGACGTTCCCGAGGAGGACGAAGACGAAGGCGATCGCCGACGTGACGAGCGTCGCGTTCCGAGGCTCGTTGGCTTTGCCGACCCCCTCGGCCACGAAGGCGTTCATGCGCGGTCTGGCGATCACCGCGTCACTGCCGAGCGCCTGCAGGGTTCGGGGCGCGACCAGAATCGACCCGATGGCCGACGAAATGGTCGCACATGCGAGCCCGATGGGGATGATCGGACCCCACACCGCGATCTCGCTCATGATCAGATAGTTGTCGGCCAGTTCCTCGGCCGACACGGAGGACGCCAGCTTCACGACGACCAGGATGTAGACGACCATGCCGGTCAGCGTCGCCATCATGATGCCCATCGGGATCGATCGCCTGGGCTCGGCGAGGTCCCCCGACAGCCCGACTCCGGCAGTCATGCCGGTGAACGCCGGGAAGACGATCGCGAACACCAGCATGAACGCGTCGGGATCATTGAGATCCGAGAAGACGCTGACCGACTCCGGCTGTATGGACGCCGGGCCCGAGCCCGCGAAGAACATCGCGAGGGAGAGCCCGAGCACGCTCGCCACCACCCACAACGCCTTCACCCCCAGATCCGCCCCCTTCCTGAGGACGACCCCGACGAGCATGAGCGTCGCCGGAAGCGAGACGTACCGGGGGTCAAAGGCGATACCGAGCGCTTCCTGGAACTGGGGAGCCCACGGCTGGAACGCTTCCGCGAACGCGATCATGTAGAAGGCGACCGAGATCGCCTGCGACAGGTAGAGGCTGATCCCGATGGCGCCGCCGATCGTGATGCCGAAGGACCGAGAGATGATGAAGTACTCACCACCGCCCTCGACCCGTCGGTTGGTCGCGATCTCGGCGATGGCGAGCGCCGTGGGGATCGTGACGAGGTGTCCGAGCAGAATGATGAGGATCGCGCCGGCGAGTCCGGTGTGCCCGACGGCATAGCCGAAGCGCAGGAACATGACCGCACCCAGAATCGTGCTGACGCTGGCCAGGAACACCGGTGCCGTCCCGAACCCGTGTCCTTGCGTCGCCTCCGAGGCGGCTGGACTCGCCGCCTTTCCGTCCGTCATTCACTCCTCCCCGAGGTCCACCAGTCACCGGGATCGACCCGGCTGCCCGGTGCAAACCGATCTGCCAGCCAGAGTGCCACTTTGCGCAGAGGGGTGCCGGCAAGCCAGCGCCACGCGCGTGCGATCGGCTTCGAAAAGTCCCGATTGTACGGACAGACCCGCACGCATATCGAGCAGTCCGAGTTCTGGTTGGACCAGAAGCGGAAGCAGGGTTCTGCGTCGACCGTCCACTTCTTCACCCCGATGATGTTGGACCGGTTGTAGATCTCGTCGGTCGGCGGCCCGTCGGGGATCGCGCTCACCGGACACGCATCGGAGCAGCGCCGGCATATCTCACAGAAGGCGCGCACACCGAACGACTTCGGACGGTCCGGCTCGAGGGGCAGATCCGTGAAGATCTTCCCGATACGCACGCGGGGTCCGAACTCTTCGGTGATCAGGAGACCGTGCCGGCCGTACTCGCCCAGGCCAGCTTTCAACGCGAGCGGAATGGCGAGCGCCGTATCGTTCATCGTCGCCACGGCACGGTAGCCCAGGTTCTGCACATACTGCGCCAGGCCGAGCAAGACGAGGGTATCATGCGAATACCCTACTCCGGTGGCCGTCCCGCTCAACGCCGACGGGACGGTATCAATCAGACCACGGTCCATCTGCTGCGCGATCACGATGACGTTCGGTAGATCCGGCGGAAGCTCCTGCGGCTTTTCCGTCTCACCGAGTCGGGAGTAGGCGTGGGTGTACACCCAACGGTGATCGTACTCGGTGATCCCGACCAGGTCGGCGCCGAACACCTTGCCCACGTGCTTGATCTCCCGCGACATCTCCGCCGGTGACTCCACCGGAACCCGCTCCTCGGGTCCGTCGCGATGGACCGTAAACGGATCGAGAAAGCCCTCGCGACGATTCTCGGTCTCCTTGAGTTCGGCGAAGATGTCCGGGAGGTGCCATGAGGCGTTCCTGAGGGCGTAATCTTTCTGCCGGAACCCCTCCGCCTTCTTCCACGTCTTCAGGGGCGTGCGGTACGTCTCGAAGAACCGGTCCGTTCGCTCGGAACGGACCTCCGGGTCCCAGAACGCCCTGGAATAGATGTCGTTCTTCTGACTGAAGCGCTCGAAATGGTCGAGGACCTCGAAGCCCGCCTCTCGATCGGAGACGCGCGGCCCATCGGAGGACTCTTCGCGCGGCACTGCAGTGTCTATCGGCTCCGACTGCTCGCCCGTCACTCGTCCTCCTCCCAGATCATCCGCAGATACCGCTCGGGCGCCTGCAGGAAGTCCCGCATGAGTGTGACCGAAGACAGATCGTCGTACGACGCCCGTGTGATGGCGCCGTCGTCGAACGAGTAGATCCGCGCTCCGGGAATCGCCATGAGGATCGGCGAGTGCGTCGCGATGACGAACTGTCCCCCGAGGCCGACCGCATCGCGAATCATGGCGACAAAGCCGAGCTGACTCTGCGGCGACAGGGCAGCCTCTGGCTCATCGAGCAGGAAGAGTCCTCGAGGCGCGAGCCGTGCCTGAAAAAGGTTGAGGAATGCCTCTCCATGAGACCGGGCGTCCGGGTCGCGACCATATCGATGTTCGATCTCGCTGATGGAGGAACGATGAGGCCCCTTGGCGAGCCGCCGAGCGTATTCGGAGGACTCCCCGAGCTCGACGTCGATGCGTTCGATCTCGGACTCGTGCTCCGCCCTCTGAGCCGCGAGTCGTTTCTGAAAACCGAAGAAATCCTCGGCGCGGAGGAAGAACCCTCGCCGCACCCGATTACGCCAGGTGAGTCGGAGTCGGCGAGCCAGTGCGCGCTGACGTTCGAGAGTCGGATCCGCGACGGGTCGGGCCGAGCCAACCGCAGGCAGCTCGCACGCGATCGCGAGCGCCTCCATCACGGTCGATTTGCCGGAGCCGTTCTCCCCGACGAAGACGCTCACGGGCGCATCCAGGTCCAGCGTCTCCAGCGACGCGACGGCAGGGACGGAGAACGGAAAACCATCCTCGCTTCCGGCCGAACACGATACGGAGGTCAACTGCGCCTGCCCGGTGGCTGCCCCGCCGTCCGCGATCTTCAGCTGCTCCCCCGTCGGTGGTCGTGGTCTGGACGCTCAACGTATCGGGCGTAGGGGGTGAACACACCTTCCCGCGTGGGCGTGGACCGGCCCGCGTGAAGCGGCATCAGAGCGTCTCGATATCCTCGAGAGGCTTGCCGAGCGGGATCGGGTGCTCATCCAGAGGGGGCACGACCGCGACGTCCGTCACGATCGTCATGATCCGGTCGAGAACGTCTCGCACCTTGCGCTCCCACCATCGAGCCCTCGCCTTCCACCCCATGCGGATCACTCCGAACGACACGAGCGAGATACTCCCTATCAACGGAAGGCCCGCGAGCCCCGAGAGCCCGAACCCCTTGGCCACGATGGCACCGCCGAAGATACCCGTGAACGGCACCCCGAGTCCGTGAAGCAGCTGCGCCTCCTGAAGCCGTGCGGCGTGCACCGTCGCCTCGGTGCGACCATCCCTGCTGGACAGACCGATGATCACCGGACCGACCCCGTCATTGAACGACCACTCCATGCGTCCGAAGACGTAGTCCAGCTCTCCCTTCTGACCCATCTCCGAGCGGATCGCGTACAGGATCCGCTCGCGGTCTGCGTCCTGGATCTCCCCCGGCACCGACGCCTGGACTTCCCAGTTATACGGCGCACCGGCCCAGTATTCTCCCCGGCCATGGAGTGGGGCGGCCTCCTTCGTGGCGGCCTGGTCCACGAACCTCGGATCGATTCCGGCTTCCAGAGCGACCTGGCGCAGCTCCTCGAGCGTCAGGCCGTCCGACACGCCACTCGCGTTCGCCACCGACTGCTCCTGCAGCTCGGCGGCTTTCTGCAGGATCCTCGTTACCTCGTCATCGCCGAACTGGCGGATGGGCAGCTGCGATGCCTGCGTTGACGGTGTGTCGTCGTTCGGCTCGGTCACGGTCGGCTCCATCTTCATCACTCCCGATCAATCCCCGCTTCAATCAGTACCAGCCCTCGTCGCGAGGCAAGCGGATCGAATTGACAGTGCGCATCCGGATTCCGAGCTTCGCCACTCCACCCGCCTCCTGGCCAGGAGATCCCGATGCTCCGACGTACTCTCCCGATCGCTTCGATCCTCGTCGCCCTCTTCGCGAGTGCCCAACTTATCGCCGCTCAGGATCTGGAGCGGCCCGAGGGGTGGATGACGCGCTTCGACAATCCCGAAGCATCGGAGTCGCAGCTCGACATGTTCGTGGGGATGCCTCCTGGTTGGCATGTTACGACTGGACCGGCCGGAATCTTCTATCACCCGGACAACACCGCGTCTGGTGACTTCCGGGCGGAGATGGAGGTCTTCCTCTTCGACCCGGGCCAGCGGCGAGAGGCGTTCGGGATCTTCGTCGGCGGCAGCGACCTGCAGGGAGCCGGTCAGGAGTACACGTACTTCCTGATGCGAAATGGCGGGCAGTATATCATCAAACGGCGAGAGGGCGCCGACGCCCCCACCGTGCGGCCCTGGACCGGCCACAACTCGATCCTCTCATACGCTGATCGCGGCGAGGACGCCTCGGTGAGGAACGTACTGGCGATCGAGGCCGAGGGAGACGGCGTCCGCTTCTACGTGAACGGTGACCGTGTCGAGGAGCTCTCGAGGAGCGAGGTGCCGGTAGACGGAACCTTCGGGTTCAGGGTCAACCACGGCCTCAACCTGCACATCTCGAAGCTCGAGGTGACCCCGCTCGGGTCCTAGGGCCTCCGCGGGAAGTCACGACTGACTGTCGTGTCGTCCTCCGTTCCCTGCACGCCGTCCGGTCCCATCGAACCGACCGTGTAGCCTCTGCGGTTCGGTTGCAGGTAATACAAGTTGTCCCAGGGGTCCAACTCCGAACTCGAAAAGTCGCGGCGCAACCAGCCCTCGAAGTTGCTGGGCAGTCCCTCGGCCCTCTGGAGCCGAACGTCGAGCTGATCCGCCATCGCCTCGAGGCGACCGGGAACGATGCGGTTGCCGATCTCGTCCATCACCGGCTGGATCGCGTTCGCCTCGATCTGCGCCCGCGTGCTCGGTACCGCCATGCCGACGGCGAGCAGCACGAACAGCATCATGATCAGTTTCTTCACCATCTCTCGGACTCCTCCGGCGTGTCCCCCAATCGAGCTGATTCAAGCTGTACGAGGGACAGGAATTCGGCCAGATAATTCTTCGTGACGGTGCATATCTGATCCGCTCGGACTTCGGTCGAGCCACGTCACTCGTCGTTCATGCTCGTCGGCATCGACGCTCGGAGAGACGCCCGATCGTGCGTGGTTCGCAGCGGCAGCTCCGGTATGCGGGTCGACAGCGCCGTCGCCACCACGACAAGGAACGCAGTCAGCCAGTAGATCCTGCTCGTCGCCTGCGCGAACGCGCTGCGAATCGCGGCACCCGTTTCTATCGCGATCCGCTCGCCGTCCGCCCGGATCTGTCCCGCCTCCGAAGGAGTCGCTGCCGATGCCGCAGAGCGATCGAATGCCTCTCGGATCCGCTCGGGTAGCTCGGCGCCGCCGGTCGACACGAATGCCTCCGCCGAAGCGCCCGGAGTGTCCGTCATCTCGACTGGAAGTTCCAGGGCGGCAAAGGCGATGCCCAGCGTCGTGCCCAGCACCGTTCCCATGAGTGCGGCTCCCACGGTCGCTCCGGTCTGACGAAAGAACTGGGACGCGCTGGTCGCCTGACCAATAAATCGGACGTCGACGGCGTTTTGAATCGCCAGAGTGAACAGGGGCATGGACGGCCCGATGCCGAAGCCTGCGAGTACCATGTACGCGACGACCCGCGGGTAGGGCTCGTCCGCACCCATGTTCGCCAGGAGAACCGACGCGACCGTGAAAAGGATCCCGCCGCCTACGATCTGCTTTCGGTATCCGATTCTGACCGCGGCCTGACCCGCATAGGTCGCCGCAAAGACGATGCCCATGGAGAACGGAATCAATGCCGCACCAGCGCGAGTCGCGGTCACACCCGTCACGTTCACCAGATAGAGCGGCAGGAAGATCGTCACAGACATGAACGATGCGCCGAAGAAGAACGTGGCGAAGTTGGCGGTCCTGAAGACGTCGTTCTCGAACAGACGAAAATCGAGAATCGGGCTGCGTGATGTGCGGCTGCGCTGAACGAAGAGGATCAACACCACCAGACCGAAGAGAGTCAACGCGAGCGTCGTCCAGGCGGCCAGCCCGGTCACGTCCCCTCCGAAGCCGGGTAGCCATGGGTAGCGACGCTTGTCGATCTGAAGCGCGAGAATGACCGGGATCAGGCCGCCGAGGAGTAACGCGGCAGAGACGAGGTCAGGCGGCGTCCGGTCACCCTGCGGCTCGAGTCGGGGCATGCGCCGTACGATGAACCACACCGCCAGGGCGCCGACCGGAACGTTGACGTAGAAGACCCAGCGCCAGCCCTCGACCCCGGGGATCAGACCACCCGCATGGTCAGTCAGCAAACCCCCGACCAGTGGCCCAAGCACCGAGGCGATGCCGAAGACGGCTCCGACCAGTCCCTGGTAACGACCTCGCTCGGCCGGTGTGAAAAGATCCGCAATCACGATGAAGGTCATCGCGAAGAGACCGCCGCCTCCGGCCCCCTGAATACCGCGAAAGATGACGAGCTGTGTCATTCCATCGCCCAGAAGAGGCAGGGCTCCAAACTCCCCTGCCAGACCGCACAGGACGGAGCCGCCCAGAAAGAGGCCGACAGCCCCGAGCGTCACGTGCTTGCGGGGGTAGGTATCCGCCAACTTGCCGTACACGAGCGCGAGAGCAGTCGATGCGAGCAGATATGCCGTGGCAACCCACGCGTATCGGTCGATCCCCTGGAGATCTTCGACCATACTCGGGAGCGCAGTCGACACGATGGTCTGGTCGAGGGCTGCCAGGAACAGGGCCATCAGGATCGCGAGGTAGATGACCATCCGATCGCCCTCGGCCACCAGCGCGGTCTCTGCCTCCGGGGGCGGGGATGGCGTCATCGAAGCGAACCTCGAGCGCCGAGGAAGGGACGGACGACGTCCAGCCACGCCTGCGGAGCCTCGAGGTGAATGGTGTGGCCCGCCCCATCGATCTCCTCCAGGCGCACGTTCTGGATCGATGGAGCCATCTCTCGCGCGATGCGGACGAACTTCGTGTCCAGAGCCCCGGCGATGAGAAGCACTGGGCACGCCAGTTCGTCGAGCCGACCCCACAGCCCGGGAAGCGCACCCGTCCCGAGGCCCCGAAGCGCCCCGGCGAGGCCAGCCGCACGATTCTCCATGCGCAGGCGCCGAATACGCTCCTTCGTCTCTGGAGACAGCGCTCGGTGCGACTCGAAGAGCGGGAGCGTTGTCCAGTGCTCGACGAACGCGGCGACACCCTTCTCCTCGATCCAATCGGCGAGCGCTTCATCTTCGGCCCGTCGTTCTGCGCGCCCCCTCTCGGTGTCGAGACCCGGGGAGGCCGACTCCAGCACGAGGCGACGCACATGTTCGGGTCGAGCGAGGGCCACGTGCAGCGCGATGCGTCCACCCATGGAGTACCCGACGAGATCGAATCGGTCGAGATGCTCCGTCTGCGCGTCGAGAGCGACCAGGGTATCGGCCAGGGTTATCGTCCCGGACGGCATGTCCCGACGGGCACCGTGACCCGGAAGATCCAGGGGTAGCGGTTCGATACCGGCGGACCTCAGGCCATGTACGACCGGGTCGCCCCACGAGCGGGACGACCCGGTGAATCCGTGCAACAGGACCGCGGGGAGCGACGCCTCCGACGCCTCCGGAGCTTCAGATGCGATGATGGTCTGCTCGCCAGTTCTTCACGGCCATCTTCACCGCCTTTCGATCCGAGAGCTCACCGCTCTGCACACGACGCACGAGATCTTCCAGTTCCTCGTCGGGCGCGAACCGGAGCCCGATCAGGATCCCTGTTGTGATCGACTCGATGTCTCCGTGCATCTCTGCCGGAAGCACCCGAGCCAGTCGGAGACGCTCTTCCATGCGAATCACGCGATCCTGGACACCCAGCGGAAAGAGCCGGGCGAAGACCGTGGCGAAAACCACTCCAACCGCGAACGTCGCGGTCATCGCGGACTGGACCGAAAAAGCGGTGACCGAGACGTACATGAAGTAGACCGTCGGAATGAAGATCAGACTGAAGGTCACATAGTGGTACATGGGCACCGTCATCGCGTGGCTTTCGGCCGACTGAGGCTTGCTCATGACTGAGGACTCCGCATGGAGGTCGTGATCGAGATCGAACGGCCTCACACTACGGCTCTCTCCACCGGTGCGCACCTCCTTTTCGAGCGTGTGCGAACCGCCGTCGTTGCCACGCGCCGCGAGAAATACGGGGCGGCCGTCACCGCATGAGAAAGCCCTCCCGCAGCGGGTCGTCCGGCGCGATGAGGAACTCATGCCGCCCCGTGATCCACGCCCGCCCCGCGACCTCCGGCATGATCCCGTCTCGCCCCGCCACCTCGACCTCGTCCAGAACGCGGCCATCGAAACACGTCCCGAGAATACTCTCGATCCGGATCGACTCACCGGCGTGGAGTTCACCTCGCGAATGATGGATGGCAAGCCGGCCACTGACCCCGGTCCCCGTCGGGCATCGATCCACTTCACCGTCCGCGAACACGCAGACATTCCGGGAATGATTCCCTTGAGCGAGTGCTGCGCCGACGAAGATCGTGCCGTACATGAAGCCGAGGTCCGCGTCCTCGGGATGGGACGGAGGATCCTGCGCCTGAACCGCATCCTTGATACGGCGCCCGACGTCGATCAATCGCCCGGCCTCCTCGGGCACGAGCGCGACCCCGAGTTCCGCTGCGTCCACATAGGCGTAGTAGGCGCCACCGAACGCCAGGTCGTACCGGACCGTTCCCAGCCCAGCGACGTCGATCGTCGCATCCAGACGCTCCACGAACGAATGGACGTTCTCGAAGCGGACGCGATCAACCCGACCGTCGGCGGAGACCTCCGCGTGGGCCCGAACAAAGCCGGCCGGCGTGTCGATCCCGATCTCGACCTCGTCTCCCTCTCGTTCCACCAGCCCACATTCGACGAGAACAGTGGCCACGCCGATGATGCCGTGACCGCACATCGTGCTGAAGCCCTCGTTGTGTGTGAAAAGGACCGAGAGGTGTGCTTCGTCGGTCACGGGAGGCATGACCACGCATCCGTACATGTCCGCATGACCCCGGGGCTCCCACATCAGCGCGCGCCGAAGGTGATCGTGGAATTCCCGGGCATCACGGCGTCGTTCGAGCACCGTCTCGCCCGCGAGATCGGGAAACCCGGCGACGATGACGCGAAGCGGTTCTCCCTCGGTATGTGCATCGATCGAATGAACCCGCGTCCAATCCAGCGGAGGGGCCCACGAGCGGGCTCGATCCCACCAGTCTCCAAGCACGATTTTCTCCTTGATGATCAGGGTTGTTCTGGGGAGATTGGGGGTTCCCTTGAACAGTCTCTGTATCAGATCGATAAACGATATGGCCAAGACCATGAAGGACATGGGCACTCGTCCCGCAACACGGCGCGTCGACATGGGTGAACAGACCGAATCGGATGCACCCGCCACGCCGGGGGCGATGGAGTACGACTACACCAACTTCTACTTCGGTGCGGGGTCCGACGCGTTTGCCCTGCTCGAACCCTTCGACGACTGGTGGCGCGAGGTCAAGCCGGCCGGGTACTACCTCTACGAACTGCCGCTCCACTCCGCACCGGGTACGCGGGTCGACGTTGAGGACACGAAGACCGGAGAGATCCGACGCGGACTCGTGAACTTCGCCTCGTACAACTACCTGGGGCTGTCCTATCGGGACGAGGTAAAGCAGGCGATCAAGGACGCGGCCGATCTGTACGGTGGAGGCTCCTCCGGCTCCCCGATTCTGAGCGGAACAACTGCCCTGCACCAGCAGTTCGCGAAAGAGATCGCCGACTTCAAGGGCACCGAAGCCGCCATGATCTTCCCGACCGGGTACAGCGCCAACGTCGGCACGATCGCGGGGCTCATGCGTTCGGGTGATCTGATCGTCGCGGATCAGTACGCACACGCGTCGATCGTCGACGGGATGATCCTGTCGAAGGCGAAGTCCCGCTTCTTCCGGCACAACCGTGCCGACGACCTGGATCGCAAGCTTAAAGGCTTCGACGGCAAGAAGCTCGTGATCGTCGAAGGTGTCTATTCGATGGATGGTGATACGCCACCCCTGGCAGAACTGGTCGAGGTCTGCCGGAAGCACGGGGCGAGGCTGATGATCGACGAGGCGCACTCAGCCTTCCTCTTCGGCGAACACGGTAAGGGAGTGGCTGA
Organism: uncultured Gemmatimonadaceae bacterium; assembly: GCA_964492085.1. Classification (GTDB taxonomy): domain Bacteria; phylum Gemmatimonadota; class Gemmatimonadetes; order Longimicrobiales; family Gaopeijiaceae; genus UBA2589. Next base: position 115,988 of record CAZBHZ010000005.1, read on the forward strand.
GGATCAGGGCCTCGACGACGCCATCGACATCCACCTGGGGACCTTTTCCAAGAGCCTCGGTGGCCAGGGCGGCTACATCGCCGGGTCCCACCAGCTGATCAACTACCTGCGTGGCTTCTCCCGTTCGCGGTTCTTCTCCTGTGCGTTGTCCCCGGTCGTCGTGGCCGGTCTGCGCAAGGCACTCGAGCTCGCGCGCAACGAGCCCGAGTTGCGTACGCAGCTCTTCGAGAACGTCGCGTACATGCAGAAGTTGCTCGGCGACGCTCAGGTCCCGATGGGCGACTCCACGTCACAGGTGATCCCGATCATGGTCCGGGACGACGCCCGGGTCTTCCAGATGGGCGAGGAGATCTTCCAGGAGGGTGTCTTCATCAACCCGGTGAAGTACCCCGCCGTCGGAAAGCACAAATCACGCTTCCGCATGTCCATCTCGGCGGCCCATACGAAAGAGGACCTCGAAGAAGGTGCGGAGAAGATCATCAAGGTCCTTCGACGCTACGACGTATGTCCGTAATCGGGAGCTACCGCTTCCATACGGGGGTCAGTGCCTTCTTCGACATGGCGACCTCGGATGCCCGGGCCCTTCTGCCTGAGCATCTGGAGCCGATCGAGGTGACGCATCAGAGAAGCGTCTTGTCCATCACGGCGTTCCTCTTCGACGATTCGGTCGTCGGGCCATATACGGAGATGATGTTCTCCGTAGTCGTGCCACCGATGGTGGCCCAGTGGGGACAGCACGCGAAGGCGGGGTTCTATCCCTTCCTTGCTGCCACCTCCTCCGAAGAGGCACGACGCATCAAGGCCGAGCGCTTCCACTTCCCGTACCACGACGAGTCGATCGACGCACAGTTCATCGAGACCGATGAGCGGCTGCGCATCCGGGTATTCGGCGGTGAGGCCCCGATCCTGGACCTGAGCATCACACCGGGCGCGTGGGAGACGACCACGCATCTGCTGCAGGGCTTCATGATGAACGGGGAGGAGCGGCTGCGGACCACGCTCCAGATCAGCGGTGACTACACGGTGCACGAGAACGAGGCCGGCCAGATGACCCTCTTCACGCATCCAATTACCGACGACCTGCTTCGCCACGAGGTATCGCCCCGCCCCTTCCGTGAGCACTGGTTCAAGAACGGCACGGAGGTCTTCCACATGCTGGAGACGCTCTGAGCCCACCGTTTCGAACCACGACCACCGAGCCCCGCCGGCACGTCACGCCGGCGGGGCTTTCGCGTCGTGGCCCCGCGATCGACGTTGCCGGTACGAATCGGACCGACCGGTGACGATGGCCGCGCCCGCCTCCCGCGGGGACCGGAGCGGCCGACCGGCCGCCGAACGATCATTGTCAGGAGCCGGCATGTCGAAACTCGGATGCGTGATGAATGGATTCATGGTGACGACGCTGGCCGCATTCGCGATGGGACCGTCGGGAGCTTCGGCGCAGGACTCGAGTGTGGTCGGGACGTGGCGTGGAACGCTCGTCGCCGGGCCACAACAACTCGACATCGTCTTTCATCTCGACGTCACGGACGAGGGCACCCTCAGCGGCTCGATGGACGTACCGGCCCAGGGTGCGACGGGGATACCGCTGACCACCGTTTCGGTGGAAGACGGCACGCTTCGCCTGACCTTCCCCGTTCCGGGTGGTGGAGCGTACGAAGGGACGCTGAGCGCAGACGGAAGGACGGTGAGTGGGACCTTCACCCAAGCGGGCCAGCCCTTTCCGATGGAGCTGTCCCGGTCGGACCGTGCCCCGTCCCGACCCGCCCGGCCTCAGGAGCCGACGCTGCCCGTTCCGTACGTCGTCGAGGACCTTTCGTTCGACAATGCGGTGGGTGGGGTCACCCTTGCCGGCACCCTGACTCTTCCCGAGGGTGACGGCCCGTTTCCAGCCGCCGTCCTGGTCAGCGGGTCGGGGCCTCAGGACCGTGACGAGTCACTCCTCGGCCACAAGCCTTTCCTCGTGCTCGCGGACCATCTGACCCGGCATGGGATCGCAGTTCTGCGATACGACGACCGTGGCGTGGGCGGGTCCTCGGGGGACTTTTCTGCGGCGACCTCGGAAGACTTTGCGGATGATGCTCTCGCCGGAATCGCCCACCTCGCGAACGACCCGAGAATCGATGCGGACGCGATCGGCATTGTCGGACACTCCGAGGGAGGGATCGTGGGGCCGATGGCGGCCCGGCACTCGAACTCGGTGTCCTACGTCGTGATGCTCGCCGGACCCGGCGTCACCGGACTCGAGGTGCTGGTCGAGCAGGGGCGCCTTATCAACGCAGCGAACGGGACCCCGCCCGAAGTCGCGGAGTTCAACGCCTCACTCCAGCGGCGTCTCGCGTCCGTCGCCGTCGAAATCGGGGACCGTGACGCCGCGGCCGAGCAGATGCGGGCGGCTCTCCGCGACGAGGTGGAGCGCCTGTCGAGTGAAGCCCGTGCACTCGTGGATCAGGCGCTCACGGAGGACGTAATCGAACAGACGGTTGAGCAGATGAACTCTCCGTGGTTCCGCTACTTCCTTCACTACGATCCGCGTGACGCCCTCGAGGCGACGTCGGTACCCGTGCTCGCCCTCTTCGGAGAGAAAGACCTGCAGGTCCCGCCCGAGCAGAGCGCCGACGAGGTACGCGCGGCACTGACCCGCGGTGGGAACCCCGATGCGACCATCCGCATCATGCCCGGACTCAACCACCTCTTCCAGCAGGCAGCCACGGGCTCGCCAACCGAATACCCGTCGATCGAGGAGACCTTCAACGAGGCAGCTCTCTCCGAGGTGTCGGAGTGGATCGTCGCCCGTTTCGGGCCTGAGCAGACGCGCGAGGGCAGTTGAACCCGGTGAGCGGGCAGCGACCTCAGGACCTCGTCTTCACACTCTTCGGCGAATATCTGCTTGAGCGCTCCGACTCGGTGTGGGTCGGAAGCCTCATCGCGCTGCTCGAACCGTTCGGCCTGTCGGAGGGTGGAGTCCGAACGGTCCTCTCGAGGATGGCGAAGAAGGGGTGGCTCTCGTCCGAACGGAGCGGACGGAGCTCCTTTTACGTTCTCACGGATCGGGGACGTGCCCTGCTCGAAGAGGGGCAGGCGCGGATCTACCACCCTTCGTGGGATCGCGACTGGGATGGACAGTGGTTCCTCCTCGCCTACTCGATCCCCCAGAAGGCTCGCAGCGTGCGGGACCGTCTGCGCGACCGACTCGCGTGGCTCGGATTCGGCTCGATCGGGAACGGGCTCTGGATTTCACCCCGAGACGTCGAGACCGACGTACGCGAGCTCTCCGAGCGTATGGGGCTCGCGAGCCACCTCCTCTGCTTCCGGGCAAGGCCGGCCAGCGCGCTGACGGATCAGGAACTCGTCGAACGATGCTGGGACCTGAACGCGCTCAACCAGCGCTACCATGAGTTCACCACGCGCTGGACGGCCCTCTCGAACAAAGCGATGCAGCCGGGTGCGGTCTCGGCCGAGAAGATCGACGCACGGGCCTTCGTCCTGCGCTTCGAGCTGATTCACGAGTTCAGGCGCTTTCCGCTCGAGGATCCGTTCCTGCCTCGGGTTCTCTTGCCCGAGCCCTGGTCCGGGGATCCTGCGACCACGGTCTTTCGTGACCTGCACGACCGTCTTGTCGGCCCCGCAGACCGCTGGGTGACGGAGGTACTCGACCGGGCTCCGACCCGGTGAGCCGGCCGATACGTCGGGGTTCGAGAGGGTTCGTAGCCGGTATCTGACGAGGTAGCGGGTACCACACAGGCGGGGCCCCGCCTAATGTTTGCGCATGAATCGACTGCCCAGACACCTGACACTCGCAGTTCTGACCGTAACCGGCGCGGCATCCTGCGCACCTGCGGACGCCGATCGTTCCGCTCGCGTCCACGATGCATACCTCGAGATCGTGGCGGCCGAGGATGTCCGCCCGTCCTCGGGGCCAGCCCTCCGCCTCCTCGTCACGGAGGCCTCGTCCGACAACCGGTTCCTGCGTGCCGCGGCAATTCGTGCCCTCGGCCGCCTGGAAAATCCGGAGATCGCCAGCGAGATCGAGAACGCTTTGGCAGACCCGGCACCCGAGGTTCGCGCGGAAGCAGCCAATGCTCTGGCTCAGGCGTATTTCAGGACTGATGGGACCGCGGCCCTCGCACCTCTGCTGGATCGTGTGGCGGCCGAGCACGACGAGGAGACGCGTGGTGTCGTCGCCGCTTCCCTGGGGCGCCTCACGCTCGACCCCATCGGGGCCCGTCGGGCCGCCGATGCGCTGATCGAGATGAGTTATGCGCACGGACGGGATGCACCCGGAGCAGTCATGCTCGGCGTTGCACTCGGCATCGATGCGCTGTCTCGCTCCACGCGAGCTACGATCGTCCCGGGAAGGGTCGCGCGACGACTCGACGATTTGAGGAGGTACGAAGACCGGACTCGAACTCGCGAGCAACAGCACCGAGTGCGAGCACTCGCCATCAGCGTGCTCGCCAGCGCGGGCCTTCTGAATCGAGAGCAACTCCGCATCGCGCTCCGGGACGAGAGTCCCATCGTGAAGGCGGCAGGCGCCCGGGCGGTCGGCTCACTGGATCCTGAGTGGTACCTGGAAGGCCTCCGAATGATCATGTTCAGCCGGAGCATCCATGCGCAGGTCGAGGGCCTTCGCTTTATGGTGAACCAGCCACGGACCGCCGGAACCTGCCGGTATCTCATGGACGGCGTTCGTGTTCCGCCCCCCGGCGTAGTCGTGCCGACGGCGCTGCGCGTCCTCGCCATCGACGCCCTGGCGCAGCCGTGCCCCGACCTCGCGGATCAACGCGCCGCCCTGTCAGCGGCAGCCTCCCCGGATCAGATCGATTCGGTTCATTGGCAACCGGCTGCCCACGCCCTGGTGTCCCTCGCGACGCTCGACCCGTCTCGCGCCGCCAACATTCTTCCGGCGCACGCGGGGAGCGCGAACGCGTTCGTACGCGCGTACGCTGCACGTGCGGCCGGCATCGTCGGCGACCGGAACACGCTACGCGCCCTCCTCCAGGATCTCGTTCCGAACGTGCGTACCGAAGCGCTGCGAGGACTCGCACGACTGGACGGCCGAGGCGCGGACCGGGCCGCGATCGGACAACTCGAGAGCGACGACCCCCAACTGGTCATGGCGGCGGCTGCCGCGCTATCCGGTACCGAGGACCCTGACGTCGGCGCGGCGCTCGTCGACGCCCTCGATCGCATGTCCGAGGCTCGGCGGGAGACCTTCCGAGACGCCCGGCGGGCCCTGCTCGAGCGTCTGGCGGAGACCGGCGACGAGTCGCTCTCCGAACGACTGATCCCTTACCTGTCGGACTACGATCCGCTGGTGGCGGACGATGTCGCAGAGGTTCTGCAGTCGTGGAACGGACGTCCGTACTTTCCCACTCCGGTACGTCCCGAGCGGCAGCCCCTTCCTACCGTCGAGGATCTCACGGAGATGGCGGCCAGTGTGGTGGTGCTACACATGCAGGGCCTTGGGGAAATCCACATCGAGCTGCACCCATACGTGTCCACGACCAACACATGGCGCTTCTTCCGCCAGGCCCGGGACGGCTACTTCGACGGGCTGACCTTCCACCGGTGGTCCCCGGGCTTCGTAATCCAGGGGGGGAGCCCGAACGCAAACGAGTACTATGGCGATGGTCCCTTCAGCCGTGATGAAGTCGGGATGCATCACTGGCGGGGGACCGTCGGTATCTCCACACGTGGTCACGACACGGGTGACGGTCAGATCTTCGTCAACCTGATGGACAACACCCGACTCGATCACCAGTACACGATTGTGGGGACGGTGACCGAGGGACTCGACGTCGTCGACCAGGTCAACGCGGGTGGGGTGATCGAGCGCGCCGAGGTGCGCCCGGCACGCTGACGGCCTAGAATCGGCACCGATTCGGCGGGACACGAACCAAAAGGATACGCATGCAGCTCTATACGAAGATCCTGATCGGGCTCATCGCGGGCGCGGTCGTCGGTGCGGTCGCGAACCTCGGCGGGATCACGATCCTCCAGAACATCTTCAGCGAGATCGAGATCCTGGGGACGGCGTTCATCAACCTGATCACGATGATCGTGATCCCGCTGGTCGTGGCGAGCCTGCTGGTTGGAACCGCTTCCCTGGGAGACCTGACGAAGCTGGGCCGCATCGGCGGGAAGACGCTGGCATACTACATGCTCACCACGGCCGTCGCGGTCACGATCGGGCTCGGCCTCGCGAACGTGCTTGCTCCGGGAGCGGGAGTCACGGAGGAAACACGAGTCGAGCTGACCGAGCGCTACGGTGGTGACGCTGCCTCGCGGATGGATATCGCGGAGAACGCCCCGAGCTGGAAGGAAACGCTGCTGCGGGTCATCCCACGCAACCCGGTCCAGGCCGCGGCGAACATGGACCTGCTGCCCCTGATCTTCTTCACGATCTGCTTTGGTGCGGCGCTGACGGTCGTCACACCCGAGCGAAGAGACAGCGTGCTGACGTTCTTCCATGGGATCAACGACGCCTCCATGGTCCTCATCAACTGGATCATGGAGCTCGCCCCCTACGCGGTCTTCGTTCTGATCGGCTCGGTCGTCGCCAACTTCGGCTTCGACCTCCTGCAGAGTCTCCTCGCCTATACGCTGGTGGTCGTAGCGGGTCTGATGATCCACGCGTTCGGGACCTACGGCTTGGCCATCCGTTTCCTCGCCGGGCTGAACCCGGCGAAGTTCTATCCGAGGATCGCCGCCGCTCCGCTCCTCGCCTTCTCGACCTCGTCGTCGAATGCGACACTGCCCCTGACGATCGAGACCGCCGAGGACAAGGTCGGCGTGTCCAACGAGGTCGCGTCCTTCGTGCTGCCGCTCGGAGCCACGATCAACATGGACGGGACCGCGCTCTATCAGGCGGTCGCGGTCATGTTCATCGCCCAGATCTATGGCGTCGATCTCGCGCTGGCGGATCAGCTCGTCATTGTGCTGACCGCGACGCTCGCGTCGGTCGGAGCAGCCGGAGTGCCGTCGGCCGGTATCATCACGCTGATCATCGTGCTGAACTCGGTCGGCATGGGTGAGCACGTGCAGGCGGGCATCGCGTTGATCCTCGGTGTCGACCGCATTCTCGACATGATCCGCACGTCGGTGAACGTGACCGGCGACATCACCTGTTCCGCGGTCATCGCGCGCAGTGAAGGCGAGCCTCTCACCCTCATGGAGGCCGTGGCGACCGACTCCGCGTGACGGTCGCGATCCGTGGGTCAGGGACCGGCGGGTCCACACCCGATGGCCGCCCCGACGCACCCGCGGCTGAACCGACCGATCCGGCCGGTGCCGGGCCCTTCGGGGACCGGCGCCGGCCCTTTCGTGTCCGGCACCCGGATCGCACATTGACCCGCATCGTACACTACGCAGGAGGAACCATGGATCGTCGAGGCTTCGTCACCTCTGGAATGGCTGCAGGGCTGGCCGGATTCGCCGCGTCCGGAGGCGCGCTCGGAGCGCTCCTCGATCGCGCGCCTGGCTTCGCGCCCGGCAAGAGACTCGCGAACGGTGACATCCGTCTGAGCTCGAACGAAAACCCGCTGGGGGTCTCCCCTGCCGCGCGGGAGGCGATCATCGAGGCGATCGTCGAATCGAACCGCTACGGTGGGCGCCGGCAGGAGCTCATTGCCGAGCTGGCACGCTACCTCGATGTGAAGCCGGAGCAGATCACGCTCGGCTTCGGCTCGACCGAAATCCTGCAGATTTGCACCCAGGCTTTCCAGGGGCCGAACACCCCGCTCATTGCGGCCGCACCCACCTTCGAAGACGTGATGGATTATCAGGACACCATGCCCTTCGAAGTGCATACGGTCCCGCTCATGGCGGATCTGCAGCACGACGTACAGCAGATGCGTGAGCTGTCCATGAAACGCCCGTCGGTCGTGTACTTCTGTAACCCGAACAACCCGACCGGTACGATCACGGCCTCCGCGGACATCGACGCGTGGATCGCCGAAGCGCCGGAGACCACGACGTTCCTCATGGACGAGGCATACCTCGAGTACGTCACCGACGATCGGTACTGGGACAGCCTCAAGTGGATCGAGGAGAAGCCCAACGTGGTCGTGATCCGCACGTTCTCGAAGATCTTCGGCATGGCCGGCCTGCGGGTCGGATTTGCGGTGACCCACGAATCCACGGCGACCCGACTGCAGGAGCATGCGGTGCAGAACAGCCCGAACGTGCTCGCGGGGGCGGCGGCCATCGCCTCCCTCAAGGACGAAGGCATCGTCGAGCGCTCGATCGCGGTGAACGAGGAAGCGAAAGCGATCGTGCACACCACGCTCGACGAGCTTGGGCTCGATTATCTGCCGACGAACACGAACTTCATCATGCACAAGATCAACGGGGATCTCGCGACATACCGGAATCGCATGGCCGATGCCGGCCTGCTGGTCGGTCGCAACTTCCCGCCGATGCTCGACCACAACCGCCTCTCGTTCGGTCTCCCCAACGAGATGGACCAGTGGGCATCGACGATCAAGGACTTCCGCCAGAAAGGCTGGATCTAGTCGCCCGCCTGGCCCTGACGGGATCGCCCCGCCTCCGGTTCGCCGGCGGCGGGGCTTCGTCGTTCCAGGAGCGGAGCCCGCGTGCCCGCACCCCGTCGTGAAGAGCGAGTTCGACCGGGGACGTATCCTCCACCTCGTCGTCATCAACGCCTTCGTGGGCGGCATGGTGGGCATCGAGCGCACGGTCCTGCCGCTTCTCGCCGACGTCGAATTCGGCATCGCGTCGAAGGCCGCCACGCTCGCATTCATCGCGACGTTCGGCATCACCAAGGCAGCCGTGAATTTCTTCGCCGGCACCCTCTCCGAGCGGCTCGGGCGCAAACGGCTTCTGGTGACGGGATGGCTGGTCGGCATCCCGGTGCCGCTGATTCTGATCTGGGCTCCATCGTGGTCCTGGGTGCTCGTCGCCAACGTCCTGCTCGGGGTGAATCAGGCGCTCACCTGGTCGATGACGGTGGTCATGAAGGTCGACCTCGCGACCCCGCGAACCTTCGGCCTCGTGATCGGGTGGAACGAGTTCGCCGGGTATGCAGGCATGGCGGTGACGGCAGCGATCACCGGCGGCATCGCCACCACGTATGGACTGCGGCCCGCCCCCTTCGCCCTCGGGGTGCTCCTGGCCGTTGTGGGGCTCATCCTGTCTCTGATCGCGCGCGAAACCAGACCGTCGATCGACCGAGCGCAGAGCGGACCGCTCCCGTCCATGGGCCGTGCGTTCGCGCGTGGAACGTGGACCGACCCGAGACTGTCCTCGGCAAGCCTCGCCGGGCTGGCGACCAATCTCAAGGACGGGGCGCTCTGGGGTCTGCTCCCACTGCTCCTCGCGGCAGAAGGACGGACCGTCGCCGAGGTCGGCCTCGTGGTCGGGACCTACCCTCTCGTGTGGGCCACCAGCCAGCTCGTCTTCGGTCCGATGTCCGATCGGTACGGGCGCTGGGGTCTGATCTGCGGGGGCCTCGTCACGCAGGGAGTCGGTGTGGGGATCTTCACGCTCGGCGGCTCACTCGCCTCCCATCTGGCCGGGGCCCTCGTGGTCGGCACGGGAACCGGCATGGTCTACCCGGTTCTTCTCGCGTTCGTATCGGACAACGCGGAGGCGCATGCCCGGGCGTCCGCTCTCGGGGTCTACCGTCTCTGGCGTGATTCCGGGTACGCCGTGGGAGCCCTGGGCGCGGGTCTGGCCGCGGACCGGGTTGGGCTGGAATCCAGTCTCGCTGGAACCGCATTCGTCATGCTCGCTGCATCGTGCGTCTTCGCGCTCGCAGGCCGCACGCCACGCACGGACCACGACTGATGCCGTCGCTCAGGACAGGTCGGCGACCCGCTCCCGGATCTCGACAAAGCCGTCCGGGTGCATCACGCCGAGGTCACCCGTGGGTGAGCCTGAACCCGACCTCGGCACCCCGGGCGAGCACCGCCCCCGTGGGGCCCGATCCCGCCATCAGTAGTTCGACGACGCGATCGAGCGTCTCACCCCGCGCCTCCCTGCTCCGCGTGGTGCGCTCTCCTACGCGTGGTGCGCCATCTTCTGCCAGAGGTCGGCCAGCTGGGTCGAGACCTCTTCCATCGCCTGCTCAGCGATCAGGTCGAGCTTCTTTGAGATCGCTGGACCCATGAGGCGGGAGAGAAAGCGACACGGGTCCTCGAGGTCCCAGTCGAGGAACTCCTGCGGTCCCTTGTCCAGATTCTGGATGATCCTCAACACCAGATAGGAATCGTCCAGAAGCCCCGGGAGGCCCCGAGTCATCTCCGGAATCAGGTCCATCGGCTGGACGTAGTACTGCTCGGCGTGGCGAAGCACTGGGTAGACCACCGAGGTGAGTCCTCGCGCGTCTGCTTCCTGTCGAGCCCGTGCGAGAAAGATCGGCACGGACTCGATGACTTCGAGCGCGACCTGCGCAGCCTCCTGCACCTCGGCGTCGTCCACGTCGGGAAGCGCCTTTGCGATGAAACGCTCCAGGTAATCCAGGCCTCCCCGTACCTTGGCGCTCTCGATGATCGCCAGCACATCCGGAACGCTGCCGTGGATCAGCCTTGGATCGGGCTGCTCCCCCTGGGTCGATTCAGACACTAGTTACCCCTGCGGTACACGATTTCACCCCCGACGATCGTCGCCACGATTCCTGTTTCGGGGATCCGATCCTCGTCGATCGTCAGGATATCCTGCGATAGCACTGTCACGTCCGCGAGTTTGCCGACCTCGAGTGAGCCCTTGAGATCCTCCTCGAACGCTCCATACGCCGCGTTGATGGTGTAGGATCGCAACGCCTCCATCCGGGTCATCCGCTGCTCGGGAAAGAGCACGCCCCCATTCGCCATCCGACGAGACACCGTCGCGTAGTAGCTGGCGATGGGATCGACGTCTTCGACCGGAGCGTCGGTGCCATTCATGATCATCGCCCCGGAGTCCAGTAGGCGTCGCCACACATACGCACCCTCCTCAGATCGTTGCATGCCCAGCTTCGCCTCGATCCATGGTCCGTCGGAGGTGGCATGCACGCCCTGCATCGACGCGATGACGCCGATCTCCGCGAAGCGCGGGATGTCGTCCGGGTTCAAGTGCTGCGCGTGTTCGATACGCCACCGGTAATCATCCGGCCCCGCCTCCGCATACGCCTGCTCGAAGATGTCGAGCGTCTCACGGTTCCCCCGGTCGCCGATCGCGTGGACGTTGAACTGGTAGTTGTGCTCCATAGCCAGGCGAGCGGTCTCGACCACGTCCTCGAGCGGCGTCGTGTTGAGGCCCGCACTCCCGGGAAGGTCGTCGTACGGCTGGAGCAGCCACGCACCGTGAGAGCCCAGCGCCCCGTCGATCGAGACCTTGATCGCACGGACCGTCAGCCTGTCATCGCCGTACCCGATCACGCGATATGCGGCCAGGTTTTCAGCGAGCGACGCCGGATTCGCACGAATCATCGAGTAGATCCGGATCCTCAGGCTGCCGTCGTCGACCATCTCCTTCCAGAGGTCGACCGTGTTCCAACCGGCCCCGGCGTCATGGAAGGACGTGATGCCCTTTGAAAACGCCTCCTCCTGGGCCAGCAGCGCGACGCGTCGCGGATCCGGGGAGGCAGCACCCTGCCGCGCGGGTGCGAGCAGGCTGGAGGCCGTTTCCCGGAACGCTCCGATCGGATTGCCCGACGGGTCACGTAGGATCTCGCCACCCTCCGGATCTGCGGTGGAGGCGTCGATACCCGCGATCTCCATGGCTCGCGCGTTGGCATAGGTGGCGTGCCCACTGGCATGCGTCAGGATGACCGGGTTATCCGGGGAGACGGCACTGAGCGACGGGTGATACGGTAGACCGTCGACGTTCGGCTCCGGTCGTCGATCCCACTTCTCCTGGTGCCACCCCCGACCGGTGATGAGCTGCCCCGGCTCCGCCTCGGCGACCGCGGCCTCGACCATCGCCACGACCTCGTCCCAGTTGGCGACCGTCATGAGGTTGAGTTCGAGCTTGGACTGGCCAACCCGCATGTAATGCGCGTGCCCTTCGATCAGACCCGGGATCGCGAGTGCTCCGCCCAACTCCATGACCTCCGTATCCGGACCGATGAACCCTCGGACGTCGTCATCGGAGCCGAGCGCCACGATCCTCCCGTCCCGGGCGGCGAGCGCAGTCACCTCCGATCCGGCGTCATCGACGGTCACGATCCTGCCATCGAGAAGCACCAGATCGGCGACATCCCCGGAGCGTCCACACGCAGCGGCGGCGAGTATCACCGGAACGAGGAGGTGCGTCAGGGTGCGTCGGCGAGTCATGGAGTGGCTCCACTGGCTGAAACGGCCTGCGAAGGTAGCACACTCCTTTCCGCTTGCCGACCCTGTTCCAGAAGCTGACCTTGGCCACGTTCCCGTGTGTCCCGTCCCCTCCTCTATGCGCCTCACACGCTGGCGTTTCTGCCGCTCGGCCTGGCGACGAGCCGTCCTGCCCGCTCTCGTGTTCGCAGCGATCTGCGCTTGTCCGAGCGCGGCCGCAGGGCAGGGCGAACCGGATCTCTGGCGGGCCCAGCTGGAATTCGGCTTTACGGGCGCGTCCGGAAACACGTCGTTCTCGATTCTGACCGGCTCGGCTTCCCTGGCACGCCTGCACCGGGAGATCTACGAACTGGACCTCTCCGGTCGACTGCGCTGGGGTCGGAGCGACGGACAGACGATCGCGAACGACGTGCAGGGCACCGTGAAGTTCGACTGGCACCCGCAGGATGCCTTCTCGCCCTTCGTCTTCGCGACCGGGAGCCGGGACGCAATCCGCAACGTCGACGCCCGCCTCCTGGCGGGCGGTGGGGCCAAGTGGACCTTCCTGCAAACCTCCGAGCAGACGAAGATGTCAGTCAGCATCGCAGCTGTCATCGACCACGAAAACTATGATCTGGCGCCCGGCAGCACCGCCGAAGAGATCATCAGCGTGGGGCGCTGGAGCTGGCGTGTGAAGTATGATCAAGACTTCGGCGAGGGAGCGACGTTTCAGCACGTCACCTTCTGGCAACCTCGCATGTCGGAGTTCGGTGACTACATCGTCGACGTTTCGAACTCGCTTTCGTCACCCCTTCTGTCCAATCTCTCCATCGTGATCACGCACTCGTATATCCACGAAGAGATTCCGCCGCCCGGTGCCGTCCGAGACGACCAGCGCCTGGGCGTCGTGCTCCGGGTGAGTCTCTAGGTGTTCGCCGAGCTCTTCGACCTCCGCCGAATTCAGCGGGCACTGAATCTCCGTCACGGAGAGGGTCGGACGTTCACCGTCATGGCGTTGTTCCTCTTCTTGAACACCGCCAACACCACGGTGCTGTCAGCGGCCAAGAACGGCCTCTTCCTGTCAGAGTACGAACCCGAGCTCATCCCGTACGCGGTCATCGCAGCCGCGCTCCTGACGGCGGCGGTTGCCGTGATCTTCACCGGTGTCGTCGCAGGTACGGATCGCCGGACGCTTGCGATCGGACTCACCGCCGTGCTCGGGCTCTCGATTCTGACCTCCCGGGCCCTCTTCATGGTCGACCCCCGGTCCGCGTTCGGGATCTACCTGCTGCTCTCTGCGGTGCAGGTCCTCGTGCTCACGCACGCGTGGGACTACGCAGGCAGCATGCTGACGGGTCGTCAGGCGAAACGACTCCTTCCTATGATCGGGATCGGCGCCTCGCTCGGCGCAATTGCCGGAGGTACTGGTGTCGCACCGACCGCGAGAGGACTCGGCACGGCGAACCTCCTGTGGATTTCCGTGACTCTGGTCGTAGCGGCACTCCCACTGCTCTGGCTCGTGAACGAGCCGACTCGGGAGCCCGAGGATTCCGACCAGGGCCGTAACGTGCTCATCGGGTTCCTCGCCCGGTCGGGACGCGGTATCCAGGCTGTGTCGTCCAACCAGCTCCTCCGGCTGCTGGCTCTCGGCCTGATCGGGCTCACGATGACGGGTACGCTCATCGATCTGCAGTTGAAGTACGTCCTCAAGGAGTCGTTCGGCCGGGACGACATCACCGCCATATACGGGCTCATGTCGGCCGGGGTCGGGGTCGGCACGCTTCTCCTGCAGTTCTGGGCATCGAAGGTGCTGTTCCCCCGCCACGGTGTGTCCTTCGCAGCCATGCTCCATGGGACTGCGCTGCTTGCCGCAGCGGGCGGTACAGCTCTCGTCGGTGGGCTGGTCGTTCTCATCCTCGCTCAGGCGCTCGACGACGTTCTGCAGTTCTCCCTTCAGAAGCCGGTCGAGCAGGTCTCACTGCTGCCCTTCCCCGGACGCATCAAGAGTGTCGCTCTGGCCACGCTTGGCGGCGTCCTGCGCCCCCTGTCCAAGGCGACCGGCGGGGGTGTCGCCCTTCTGCTCGCTGACTCACCGAGGCTCCTCCCTCTCGCTACGGTTGGGGCCGCCGGCATCGCGGTAGGCGCCTACTCTCGGCATCGAAAGCTCTATATGGGCGCGCTGGAGAGTGCGCTCACGCGACACGCCGTCGACATGTCGGAAGTGTCCTCCACGCCGCTCGTCGTCGACCGGAGCATGATCGCCGTGATCGAGCGTGGCCTGCAGGACAGCGATGCCACGGTGGTGATCTTCGCCACCTCGATGCTCGAGCAGCTGCCCGCTGAGGAGGCGCTTCCCCGACTCGCGCAACTCATCAAGCACGACGTTCCTGAGGTGCGGGCGGAAGCCGCCTCTGTGTTCGGGCGCCTCGATGCACCCCTCGATTTCGCGACGGGTATGTCGATCGCGGCACAGCTCGCCGAGGAGGATGTCGCCTACGTGGTTGCAGCCCTGCTCGACAGTGTCGGGCGGGCCGGTGGGATCGAACCGGACTCGATCGTTCGGTTCCTCCAACACGACGACAATGACGTACGCCGAGCCGCGCTCGTGGCTCTGGGGCGGCTCGACTGGGTCGAGACGGACGAGACCCTCCGGTCGATGCTCGGACAGGGCTCCAGTCGAGACCAGATCCTCGCATCCGGTGCCGTCGGCGAGCTCCAGCGGATGGACTTCATGATCGAGCTCACCGACCTGATCGAGGAATCGGAGGTCCGACCTGCCGCGCTCGACGCGCTTGCTCGGCTCGGTTCGGCGGCCGTGCCCGTTCTCGCGAGCGTACTCGACCGACGGGAGCTACCACTGCCTCTGCGCCGCACGGTCATCACCGCACTGGCGAGCATCAAGGACGATCAGGCCAAGACCACGCTCGTGGCACTCGTCAACGAACCCGCGCTGGGTCCTGCCGCCCTTCACTCGCTGAGCAGGATGAGGGAGGAGGGCACCATCGGCGCGGTTGAGGAGGCAGAGCTCAGAACGGTCCTGCGGGAACAGATGCAGGACGGCCTGCTCCTGTCGGCCGCGTCGTCCATCATCCGCGCCAAGGCCGAAGGCCCGGCAGACTTGTTCATCGCGGCCGAGTTGCAGGGCCTGCACACCCGATCCGTGCATCGTGTGATGAAGGTTCTGGCGCTCTCGTACGACCCCACACGGATCGCGACGATCGACTCGGCGCTGCTGAGTGACAATCCTGCCCGCCGCAGCAATGCGCTGGAACTGCTCGAAGGGACCATTGACCAGGCAAGCAGCGCGTTGATCATGCCGTTCATGGACATTGTGGCCGAAGGGATGCCACTGCAGCGAACGATCGAGCTGATCCCGAATGGACGACGCGTACAAAAGACGCCAGCCGACGCGCTGGTCGATCTGGACGACTGGTGGACGCGCGCCCTCGCCCTGCACTACCTCGGACGGGATGCGGAGATTGCGCTTCCCGGCCGTTCACAAGACGATGTCACCGAGGAAGTCGATATGATGCCGCTCATCGAGAAGGTCATGATTCTGAAGGGATCGGAGTTCTTCCGGAACTTCCCGGGCTCCGACCTCGCAGGGATCGCCGCGCTCACGGACGTCATCCACGTCCAGAAGGACGAGGTCATCTTCGAGCAGGGAGAGGATGGCGACGCTTTCTACATCGTGGTCCAGGGCGCCGTGCGCATCACGCGTGGCGCGACGCTCCTCGCCACGCTCGGCTCACGTGAGGGTTTCGGGGAGATGGCAATCCTCGACAAGGAGTCCCGCTCGGCCTCCGCGACCGCGGCGGAGGACTCGACACTCCTGTCCCTCGACCGCGATTCGTTCGACCGGGTCATCGAGCAGAGCCCAGTGGTCGCCCGCGGCGTGTACCGCGTGCTTACCGAGCGCCTGCGCAATACGCTGGCCCAGGTGGCCGCGAGCTAGTTCGCGGCGCTCGCGAGCTACGGCTCCGCTCCCGACGGTGGGGGCGGGTTGCTACATCCTGCTGCGGAGCCAGCTCAGTACCAGCCGGACGATTCTTCGTGCGATCGTAACCATGGTGAGCCCTACGGGCTGGCCGCGGTGGGGGTTTCCGACTCGGGTATCCGGACACGGCGCAGGCGCAGTGAGTTACCCACGACACTGACCGAAGAGAACGCCATCGCGAACGCCGCCAGGATCGGGTGAAGCGCCCGGAGCATCATGGGAAGAAAGGTCAACGAATAGAGCGCACCCGCCGCGATGGGAATGAGCGCGGTGTTGTAGAAGAACGCCCAGAAGAGGTTCTGTTCGATCGTCCGCATGGTGCGGTTGCTCAAGGCCAGAGCCTCCGGCACGGCCCGGAGGTCTCCACGCATGAGCACCACGTCGGCCGTCTCCATTGCGACGTCGGTCCCGGTCCCGATCGCGATACCGACGTCCGCGAGCGCAAGGGCCGGCGCGTCGTTGATGCCGTCGCCAACCATGGCGACCCCGCCTTCGAATTCCGTCTGGAGCAGGCGAACCACGTCCGCCTTCTCGCCCGGAAGAACCTCGGCGCGGACGTCGTCCACACCGACCTCTTCGGCGATCGCCCGGGCCACGGCCTCGCGGTCGCCGGTGAGCATGACCACACGCAGTCCGCGCGCCCGCAGCGCCATCACGGCCTCCCGCGAGCCCTCCTTCACCGCATCGGCGACACCGATGATGCCTGTGACCCGACCGTCGACGGCAACCCAGAGCGGCGTCTGCGCATCGGCCTCGACGTCTTCCGCACGTTGCGTCCACACGAGCGGAGCCATGACATCGAGCTGTGCCATGTACGCCGCAGTCCCGACGGCCAGAGCGCGGCCCTCGACGAAGCCGCGTACTCCCCTGCCCGGAACCGCCTCGAAGTCTCGAACATCCGATGTCCCCACTCCGCGCGATCGGGCTTCGTCCACGACGGCCACGGCGATCGGATGCTCACTCAGTGCTTCGACCGACCCGGCCAAACGCAGCAGCTCATCCGCGTCGAACTCCTCGTTCACGACCACGCTTCGTACCGCAGGCCGGCCGAGCGTGATGGTGCCCGTCTTGTCGAGGAGGACCGCGGAGAGATCCCGGGCGCGCTCCAGGGCCTCCGAACTTCTGAACAGGATCCCGCGCCCGGCAGCCCGACCGGTTCCGGCCATCACCGCGGTGGGCGTGGCCAATCCCAGCGCACAGGGACATGCGATCACGAGCACCGCCACGAGTCGAACGAGAGCATCCGTGAATCCTGCGTCGGTCCCCAGCCACCAGATGGCGAAGGTCACCAGAGCAATCAGAATCACCGCGGGAACGAAGACACTCGCAACCCGATCCGCGAGCCGCTGGATGGGAGCCTTCGACCCCTGAGCCTCCTGGACCATCCGCACGACCTGAGCGAGCGCGGTCTCGGCACCGACACGCTCGGCCCGCATTCTGAAGGCACCGGTAAGATTGACCGTCCCACCCGTCACGACGTCACCGACCGATTTCTCGACCGGCAGGCTCTCACCGGTCAGCATGCTCTCGTCGACCGCGGAGGCCCCGTCGGACACGCTTCCGTCGACGGGAATGCGCTCACCCGGACGCACCAGGAGCACGTCTCCGACGGTGACTTCGTCGACCGGCACGGACTCTTCCCCCGACTCCGACAGCCGCGTGGCCACCGCCGGCCGGAGCTCCATGAGTTCGCGGATCGCGGCCCCGGTCTCTCCCTTCGCCTTCACCTCGAGCACCTTGCCCAGCTTGATCAGCGTGATGATCAACGCGGCGGTCTCGAAGTAGACGTGCGTACCGAACGTCTCGATCCCGTTGGACATGGCGGCAGCCACCACGACGGACCAGCCAAACGCGACACTCGAGCCGAGTGCCACCAGGACATCCATGTTCGCGGCTCGGTTCCGCAGCGAAGTCCACGCGCCCACGTAGTAGTCCCACCCGACCCAGAACTGCACGGGCGTGGCGAGCGCGAACATAAGCCAGTTCACCCAGGGCGCGTGTGCCCACGGACCCAACACGCCGAAGTCCCGCGCCATGCTGAGCACGAAGAGCGGCCCGGCAAAGGCGACGCCGGTCCAGAACTTTCGCACCTGGTCCGTGATCTCCCGCGCCCTGACGATTGCCTCGGCGTCCTCGAGGTCGTGTCCCTCTTCGGTTAGAACGACACCGTACCCCGCGCGCTCGATGCGCTCGACCATGGTGTCGAGCGAGACCTGCTCCGGGTCGAAGCGAACGGTGGCGCGCTCGGACGCGTAGTTCACCGTCGCCTCGTCGACACCGGGCGTCTTGCGCAGCGTGCGCTCCACGGTCGCCACGCAGTTGGCACAGGTCATCCCCGTGACGGGGATCACGCGTTCTTCGAGCGGGGTGCTCATGTCACAAGCCCAGTCTCATCCCATTGATGCCGGACGTCAGCCCGCAGGCGGAAAGTTGATCTCCTTCATGGTCTCTTCGATCACGACCCAGTCCGTCGCATCGGGGTCCCACGAGATCGTCACTCGCTTACTCGCCTGTTCGGCCTTCACCGAACCGACGCCGGCGAGTTCGCCGACTTCGCGCTCGATCGTCATCACACAGTGTCCACAACTGATGCCGGGCACGTCGACCGTCTTCTCCATCATCGTTCGTTCCTCCGGTTCAACATCGGGAGTACAACGACACCGGTTCGATCTGGTTTGCAACCTCAGACCTTACCCGATGCCTCGAAGACCTGCATGAGCTCACCGAGTACCTGTTCACGAGCCTTGGCGTCCGGCCCGCGGACGGCATCGGTGACGCATGAGTGAAGGTGCGCGTCGAGCATGATCCCGCTCACCTTCTTGAGCGCGCGCTGGATCGCGACGATCTGGTTCACGACGTCGACACAGTACGCACCGTCGTCCACCATCCGCTGAACGCCGCGCACGTGCCCTTCAATGCTCTTCAGGCGACGTGCTACGTCGGCGCCGCGTGCGTGAGCCATCTCAACCTCGATTCCTGGATCATACCCCACCCCCCTGGGGGGGGGTCTATGCATGAATCTCAGCAACGTGAGTGGGCACGTCAACATGGGATGACCCAACGCTCGACCGGTGTACCCGGTTGAACCGGCCCTCCAGGATCGGGTACCCTTCATCGTTCACCCCGCACCCTCGGTCCCCACGCATGTCGATCAAGTCGTCGATCAGAACCGCTCTCACGCTCGGCAAGGGCGTCACCGTCGGGATTCCGCCCGCTGCAGAGGACGTCGACCCCATCGAGTTCTTCAAGATCTGGTTCGAGGCCTCCGAGGAGTCCGGCCTCCTGATGCCGGAGGCCGTGGCACTCGCGACCACGACCCCCGACGGCGCACCCTCCGTGCGTATGGTCCTGCTGAAGTCCGTGGACGAGCGCGGCTTCGTCTTCTTCACGAACTACGGCAGCCGAAAGGCGTCAGAACTCGAGGCAAACCCTCGCGCCGCGCTCTGCTTCCACTGGGCCGTTCTCGAACGCCAGGTGCGCGTGACTGGATCGGTCGAGCGGATCAGCGAGGACGAGAGCTACGCCTACTTCAGTTCCCGCGGTCGCGGGAGTCGACTGGGCGCGTGGGCGTCCAAGCAGAGCCAGCCCCTTCCAGGCCGTAAGGAACTCGAGGATCGGGTTCGGGACGCAACCACCCGGTTCAAGGGCGAAGACGTCCCGCTGCCACCCTTCTGGGGCGGGTACCGCATCCGACCCGAGGTCATCGAATTCTGGCAGGGGAAGGCCGATCGCCTCCACGACCGCCTCGTCTTCACCCGCGACGGAGACGACTGGCGCACGGAGCGGCTTTACCCGTAACCACTCCGGTCCACTTGTGGCTACGCCGCGCGACCCCTCCCTTGATCGACGAACCATCACGGATGGAGGCCGGCAGTGGCAGGCAACGCGTACTTCACCAAGTCGACGTTCCAGTTCCTGAAGGACCTGAGAGCGAACAACGACCGCGAGTGGTTCGCCGAGCACAAGCACCGGTACGAGCGGCAACTCAAGGAGCCGGCCCTTCGTTTCATCGAAGCGTTCGCGCCGGAACTCCGGAAGCTCAGCCCCCATTTCATGGCGACGCCCCGCTCGCTCTTCCGCATCTACCGGGACACGCGCTTCTCGAAGGACAAGAGCCCGTACAAGACGGCCGCAGGTGTCCACTTCCGACATGAGGCGGCGAAGGACGCGCACGCGCCCGGCTTCTACGTTCACATCGAACCCGGCGCGTGTTTCGTCGGGCTGGGCATCTGGCATCCGGATGCGAAGACACTTCTCAAGATCCGTGAGCGCATCGTGGACGATCCGACGACGTGGAAGAGGGTTTCCCGCGGCACCGCCTTCACCGGCCATTATGAACTCGAGGGTGACTCACTGAAGCGCGCCCCGAAGGGCTTCGATCCCGACCATCCCCTGATCGAAGACCTCAGACGCAAGGACTTCATCGGGGTCCGGCACGTTCCGCAGAGCTTCATCACGAGCCCGAAGCTTCCCAGGGAGCTCGGGACCACCTTCAGCAAGGGGGTGCCCCTGGTTCGCTTCCTGTGTGACGCAGTGGGAGTGGCCTTCTGATGGGGCCGGGCACGCAAGCGCTTCTCGCGCTCCTTCCGATCGCTCTGGGCGGTATCCTCCTCGTGGGTCTTCGGGTCCCCGCGAAGCATGCCATGCCGGCGGCCTATGCAGCGGCCGTACTGGTCGCGCTCTTCGCCTGGGAAATGAGCGTATCGCGGATCGCGGCAGCGTCGATCCAGGGGCTGTTCCTCACCTTCGACCTGCTCTTCATCATCTTCGGCGCGATCCTCCTGCTCCATACGCTCGAACGCTCCGGTGGGGTCGCGGCGATCAGGAGATCGTTCAACGGCATCAGTGACGATCGACGGGTTCAGGTCGTCATCGTGGCCTGGCTCTTCGGCTCCTTCATCGAGGGCGCTGCCGGCTTCGGTACGCCGGCAGCGGTAGCGGCGCCGCTCCTCGTCGCCCTCGGCTTCCCGGCCGCCGCCGCGGTCATGCTCGGCATGATGATCCAGAGTACGGCGGTGACGTTCGGCGCCGTCGGTACCCCCGTGCTCGTCGGAGTGCAGGGTGGGCTGGGAGGAGAAGCCTTCGCCGCAGCCCTCGCTGGTGCGGACATGACGATGCTCGAGTACCTGCGAGAGGTCACGGCGAAGGTCGTGCTCCTCCATGCCACCGCCGGCGTTCTGATGCCCTTGTGGATGGTCGTGATGCTCACGCGCTTCTTCGGCGGCCGTCGTTCGTGGACCGAAGGGCTCTCGATTCTTCCCTTCGCACTGTTCGGAGGGGCGGCCTTCGTGGTGCCCTACGTGATGTTCGGCACCTTCCTGGGTCCGGAGTTCCCTTCACTGCTCGGAGCCCCCGTAGGTCTGGTCATCGTCGTGTCCGTGGCACGGAAGGGCTGGCTCCTCCCGAAGGATCGCTGGGACTTCCCGGAGCGTTCGACATGGGACCCGGGGTGGGTCAGCGGCCTCGAGGACGAACTGGCCGACGTCCCCGAGGGCCGTGGTGTGTCGACCGCGTCGGCGTGGGCGCCCTACGCCCTGCTCGGAGTCCTGCTGGTCCTGACCCGCCTTCCGCAGCTCCCGGTAGGGGCCCTTCTGCGCCGACTCGAATTCTCGTGGTCGGACATTCTGGGCTCCGGCATCACCGCGACGACCACACCGCTCTACCTGCCGGGCTTCGTGCTCCTCGTCGTCGTTCTGGTCACGGCCGTGCTCCATCGCATGGACGGTGCGGCGCTCGGCGAGGCCTTTCGATCATCGACGAAGGTGCTGGTGGGCGCGGGTGTCGTGCTGGTATTCACTGTCCCGATGGTGCGGGTCTACATCAATTCGGACGTGAACGGAGCCGATCTTCTGTCCATGCCACTCGCCATGGCCGAGTGGGTCGCCGGCAACGTGGGAGCGGTCTGGCCCTTCTTCGCCCCGATGACGGGCGCGCTCGGGGCGTTCATCGCCGGCTCGAACACGGTCAGCAACCTCATGTTCTCGGCGTTCCAGTACGGGGTCGCGGAGCGACTCGCCATGTCGACCGTGATGATCGTCGCCCTGCAGGCCGTGGGTGCGGCCGCGGGCAACATGGTGGCGATTCACAACGTGGTCGCCGCGTCGGCGACCGTCGGGCTGCTGGGCAAGGAGGGGGAGACGCTCCGGAAGACCATTCTCCCGACGGTCTACTACCTCCTCGTCGTCGGCCTGCTGGGGTTGATCGCGATCCACGTCATCGGGGTGGTGGACCCACCGGGGCTGTAGCGCCACACGCGGTCGGCTCGAACGTCACACGGTTTCGGCCCAACCCCTCGCGGGCACTCGACGTCGATTATCCGGCCTGCTCCATCAGGATCTCGGCGATGCGGTGCGCGCCACCCACGGGATGAGGTCGGCGAGGCATGTCGACGAGTGACTCGAGATTGTCGATCCAGTCGCCGGATCTGAAGTGTTCGGTGGGCATGAGCCATCCGGACAGCTCCTCCTCCGCGAAGGCTTCCAGCGAGGCCATCTCCCGGAAGTCCGGTCGCGTGACCCACGCGAACGGGAGCCCCTCCCTCCACACCTCGGATACCGTCCCGTACCCGAGCTTCGCCACGACCGCGTCGGCTGCCCGGAGCACATCCGGCATGAAGAGGGCCGTGTTGTTGTCAAAAAGGTGCAGATTCCCAACGGCCTGGGTCCGCACGGCACCGGTGACGAGAAAGTGGAAGCCCGTCCGGGACTGAAGACGGTCGAGAAAGGGCATATCCTCCCCGTAGCCACCCATCGTCACGACCACGAGAGGAGCGTCGCGGGGGATGCCGAGGCGAGCTCGCGTCTCAGCCCGGCCCATGCGTACCTCGCGACTCACGGGATCGACGAGTTCGAACTCCGGCTGTCGTGCACAGACCGGGCGGGCCTGCACATGGATCGTCGCGCGTGCCGACCATCGGTCGAGTTCTACTCCGATCTCCACGAGTTCGGGGACTGCTTCGACGAGCGGGTGGTAGAGCCAGGGCCACGAGAAATTCTCGACCAGCACCGACGGCAGGCCGGCGGCTTCCGCCACGGCGATCCCCATCGGTGCGATGTCGCAAAGCACGACCCCGCACCCCGCGTCGAGAACCTCGGCGGCCAGACGCTCGACCGAGGATGCATCGAATGGCACGAGCTGGCGGAGTGCGTCGACGGTTGCCCCCGTATCGAAGACCAGGGCCGACGTCTGTCGAAAGCCGACATCCACGACGGTGGGGTGATAGGTGAACGACGCCAGCGACTCTTCGAAGAACCACCGAGGCGCCGTGGTGAACACATGCGCATGAGCGCCCGCGACACGATGTGCCTCTGCGAGGACGGCCGAACTTCTCGCGGCATGGCCAAAGCCATGTGGCGAGACGAAGGCAGCAATCCGGAACGGGGAATCGTCGCCCGGTGTCACGACTCCAGTGCGGCCACGATGCCCTCGGCCGCGTGTGCGATGCAGGCGAGCCCGATCGCTTCCGAGGCCCCACGAGCATCTCCCAGGATCCCGTTCGGGGTAACGGACCGGAATCCCTCGCTGAAGATCCGATCCCTCAACTCGTCATCGAACGCTTGCACGTGCCCTGCCTCGGCACGCTCCGTACGTACGAGGTCCGGCCGGATGCAGAGGATTTCGGACGTTTCCGCGATGTCCGCATGCCCGCCGACGCGGCCGACCAGATCCGGGGCGACCTCGGAAACCGCCGCTTCCCAGAGCGCCATGAACCCAACGAGGTCGGTGTAGGCGTCGACGGTGCATTCCGGTCCGACCGCCGCCCGCAGATCCGGAAGCATCTCGGCGAGTGGACCGAAGTTTCCACCGTGCGAGGGCACGAAGCAGATGCGCGTGAAACCGTGTCGTGCGAGGCTCACCGCGTAATCGATACAGACCGCCTCCAGCGTGCTGCGGCGCAAGGTCAGCGTGCCGGAGAAGCCCATGTGATGCTCCGAGCAACCCACGCGAATCGTCGGCGCCGCCAGGGCCTCACCGAGCCGCTGCGCGACCTCGACCGCCAGCCGATCACCCCGCACGGCATCCACGAGGAGTGGAAGGTGAGGACCGTGCTGCTCCACGGCTCCGACGGCAACGACCACGGTCGTGGTCCCGCCCGCGATCGCGGACTCCACTTCGGGCCACGTCATCTCTTCGAGAAGGATGTTCTCGGACATGTCTCGCTCAGGGGTTGAGGGGTGGGGCCGAAGTGTAGCCCTCCCTTCCGGGGCGGCCTAGCTTCCCTCCCCTCTCACACCCTGGTCCGAGTCCCGTTCAGGAGCATCCGATGCGCGGTCGCATGATGGAGACCCCCCTGTTGATCTCGGGGCTGATCGAGCATGCCGGGAACGTGCACGGCGACCAGCAGATCGTGACACGGACCGTCGACGGACCCATTCGTCATTCGACGTGGGCCTCGGTACTGCACCGATCCAAGCAGCTGGCGGAGGCGCTGACGGACGCCGGCATCGGTGCGACGGATCGCGTGGCCACGCTCGGCTGGAATACGCAACGACACCTCGAAGCGTACTACGGCATCTCCGGAATGGGCGCAGTCTGCCACACCCTCAACCCGCGTCTCCACCCCACCCAGCTCGTGTACATCATGAACCACGCGGAGGACCGGATCCTCCTCGTGGACACGACCTTCGTGCCGCTAGCCGAGGCCGTGGCGGACAAGCTCTCGTCAGTCGAGTACTACGTCGTCATGACGGACGCCGAGCACATGCCCGAGACGTCACTGCCGAACGCGGTCTCGTATGAGGAGTTCATCGAGGGGCGCCCCGGATCGTACGCCTGGCCCGAGCTCGACGAGTCGACTGCCGCGGCCCTGTGTTACACGTCCGGGACCACGGGGAATCCGAAGGGAGCGCTGTACAGCCACAGGTCCACGGTCCTTCACGCGATGGGCGTCTCTATGCCGGACGTGTTCAACCTGAGCCGGTCGGCCTCGGTTCTTCCGATCGTGCCTCAGTTCCACGCGTGTGCATGGGGTCTTCCGTATGCCGCGGCCGCGGCGGGCTCCAAACTCGTCATGCCGGGTCCACGGCTCGACCCCGAAGGTCTGACCGAACTCCTCGAGCAGGAGCATGTGAACTTCTGTGCCGGCGTGCCCTCCGTCTTCCTCGGGCTCGTTGAGCACTGGCGCAGCGCCGGCCACGCTCCGTCGTCTCTCGAGATGGTGCTCATTGGAGGTGCCGCACCACCGCAGTCCCTGATCAAGGCCCTCGAGGGAGAGTTCGACATCGAGTTCCGGCATGGATGGGGCATGACCGAAACGAGCCCGCTCGGCGCGGTGAATACCCTCCTGCCCTCCCATCGCGAGTGGCCCATCGAAGAACGCTCTGCCTTCCAGACCCGACAGGGCCGCCCCCCGTATGGGATCGAACTCCGGATCGTCGACCAGGACGGAGACGTCCTTTCGCATGACGGCGACGCCTTCGGGGAGCTGCAGGCACGAGGGCCCTGGGTCGTCGACGGCTACTTCAGGAGCGATGAGGCCAAGCTCACCGACGACGGCTGGTTTCCCACGGGCGATGTCGCCACGATCGATCCCGATGGCTACGTGCAAATCACGGACCGCACCAAGGACCTCATCAAGTCCGGGGGCGAGTGGATCAGCTCGATCGACGTCGAGAATTCGGCGATGGGACACCCGGAGATCGCCATGGCCGCCGTCATCGGTGTGCCGGACGAAAAATGGGGGGAGCGCCCGCTCCTGATCGCGGTCCCCGCGCCAGGGACCGAGCCGACCAGGCACGAGGTGCTGGAATTTCTGTCCGGTTCGGTGGCCAAGTGGCAGCTGCCCGACGATGTCATCTTCGTCGATTCATTGCCGATGGGCGCAACCGGAAAGGTCCAGAAGACGAGGCTGCGTGAGGAGTACGGCGGCCTCTGAGCCGCTCCCACCCGCTTCCGAGCCCACGCGCGGCGATCATTCCTAAGTCGCTCCCGGTCCAGTAGCTTTGATGCATCGCAGGGAGGTTCTCCCGCGCACACCCCGAATGTCGATCACCCGAATGCAGCACGACTGTCCCGTCGATCACGAGAGTGCCGAGGGGGCTGTGGACACGCTTCCCGGCCCGATCCGGCGCGGCGTGTACTTCTCCGTCGGCGCGCTCAGCGTTGTGCTCGGTGTCATCGGGATCTTCGTACCTCTCTGGCCGACGACGTGCTTCCTCCTTCTGGCCGGATGGTGCTTCGCCCGGAGTTCCGTTCGTGCGGAGCGATGGCTGCATGAGAATCGTCTGTTCGGCCGTTACCTGAGCGAGTATCGGGAACACGGCATGATCTCCAGTCGGGTACGCGCGACGTCGGTGGCGACCCTCTGGGTCTTCATCGTGATCTCCGGCGTGCTTCTGGCAGGCCGACTATGGGCCGTGGCGCTCCTGCTCCTGGTCGCGATTGCGGTCACGGTCCATCTCTATTCGCTTCCGACCGAAGCCCGGGTCAACTCGGCCGAGTAGCCATCCTCCGGCCACCTGCGGCCTCGGGTCCTGTTCACGTCCTCACCCCGGCTGCCATGCCCTCGCTCCGTCACGCCCTGGTAGGCATCGCCGTCGCCATCGCGACGTCGCTTTCCGCGTGCTCTTCTGCTCCCGTCGCGTCCGACCCGATTCCCCGACCGATCGGAGATCCGCCCTCGGCTCCGGAAGAGAGTGAGTACGACGAGCTTACGCGCGAAGCGGACTCCGACGAGGGGCTCTTTACCGTTCACATGGCGGACGGGGATCTCTTCTTCGAGATCCCGGACTCGCTCCTGAATGCCGACATGCTTTTGATCAGCCGCGTGTCGGGCGTCCAGGCTGGAATGGGCGGTTTTCTGCCTGCCGGCGCCGCCGTGAACCGCCAGATGGTTCGTTTCGAGCGGACCGAGGACCGCATCCTGCTGCGGAAATATTCAGGAGAGGCGGTCGCCGACGACACGCTCGCGATCGCCCTTTCGGTCGAGTCCAACTACTTCGCCCCGATCCTCGCGTCATGGGATATCGAAATACGAAGCCCAACCGACGACGCATCGGTGGTCGACGTTACCGACTTCTTTGAGGGTGACACGCCGGCCATTTCGGGCCTCCGGCCCGCCCAGCGTCGCAGCTATCAGGTTCGTCGGCTCGACGGCTCCAGGAGCTACATCGGTCGGGTTCGCAGCTATCCGCTGAACGTGAACGTGCGGCACACGCTCACGTACGACGCCGGAAACCCGCCCTCGGACGCGCAGGCGAACACCGTCTCGATGGAAATGAATCAGTCGCTGGTGCTGCTGCCCCGGGAGCCGATGCGGCCGCGACATGCCGACCCGCGAGTCGGATACTTCACGATCGACCGCGTGAACTACGGCCTCGACGAGCAGAAGGCGGCGTCCGAGACGTTCATCCGTCGGTGGCGTCTCGAGCCATCGGATCCCGTCGCGTATGACCGGGGCGAGCTGGTCGAGCCGGTCACGCCGATCACGTGGTACATCGACCCGGCTACCCCTGAACGCTGGCGCGGAGCTGTCCGTCGCGGTGTCGAGAACTGGAACCAGGCCTTCGAGGCCGCAGGCTTCCGGAACGCCGTTCGAGCACTCGATGCTCCTTCGCCCGAGGAGGACCCGGAGTGGGATCCGGAAGACGTGCGCTACTCGGTCGTGCGTTGGTCGGCGAGTCTGACCCGAAACGCGCAGGGCCCGAGCACCTCGGACCCGCGGACCGGAGAGATTATCGAGAGTGACATCGTGTGGTATCACAACCACATGAGGTCGTATCGGAACTGGATGATGGTCCAGACCGGGGCTGCCAACCCCGGCGCTCGTGCCCTGCCGATCGACGAGTCGCTGATGGCGGAGGCGATGGAGCAGGTGATCACGCACGAGATCGGGCACGCGATCGGCCTTCCGCACAACATGGTGGCATCCTCGGCGTACCCGACCGACTCACTCCGCTCTCAGAGCTTCGCGAGCCGGATGGGCGTGGCGCCCACGATCATGGACTACGCACGACAGAATTACATTGCTCAACCGGAGGACGGCCTGCGATCGGAGGATTTCCTGCGCCGGATCGGCCCGTACGACCTGTACTCCGTGAACTGGGGGTACCGGATTCTCGCCGATGCCGAGACGCCGGAAGACGAACTGGACACCCTCGACGCGTGGATCGTGGAACGCGCCGACGACCGCATGTACAAGTATCTGCCGCAGGGCGGGCTGGGCGTCACTGATCCCCGGGCGCAGACCGAGGACATGGGCAACGACCCCGTCCGCTCGAGCACCTACGGCATGCAGAACCTCAAGCGCATCGTGCCCAATCTGGTCGACTGGACGACGCGGCCCGGCGAAGACTATACCGATCTGGGAGAGATCTACGGTGAGGCACTGGGGCAGTGGAATCGCTACGTGGGCCACGTCGTGAACGTCGTCGGTGGCGTGCACGTGGATCTCAAGACGGCCGATCAGGGGGGTATGGTTTACGATGTGGTGCCGCGCGAACGTCAGGAGGAGGCGATGGCCTGGCTGGCGCGCGAGGTCTTCGAGGCACCGATCTGGCTGAATGACCCGGCGATCCTCGAGCGGATCGGCCCCTCGACGGGTGGCCTCCGTGCGCTGCAGCGCCGGCAGGCGGCGATCCTGAACCGGCTCCTCGATCCGAGGCGGATGGACATTCTGGTCGAGATGGAGGCGACTCAGCGGAACGGGGCTTACCCCCTGGTCGATTTCCTCGACGATGCGAAGAACGCCGTGTGGGGCGAACTCGATTCGGCCTCGGCCATCAACGGTTATCGCCGGGCTCTTCAGCGCGCGTATGTGGAGCGCATGCAGGGGCTGATGAGCGAGCAGCCGCAAGGAAACAACTTCCAGGGCCCAGCGCCCGATCTTTCCCGTTCGGACATTCGCCCGCTCATCCGCGCACAGCTCTCAGAACTCCGAGACGACGTTGCCGCTGCCGAACGACGGATTCGTCATCGCGTGTCGTCGGCGCATCTCGCGGACATCCTGACCCGCATTGATGTGGCCCTCGAGGCTCAGGAGGAGGGGTAGGTACCGGCGTGACACCCAGCGGGGGCAGTCCGGGCCCAGTCGGACCCTCGAATTCGGGAGGCTCCTTGGGTGAGAAGTGGTGGCCCTGGATCCTCCTGGGCCTGGGCCTCTTCGGCGTGGGGATCGCCTCCTGGCGTCCTGTCCCCGCCGGTATCTGGCACGATGACGGCGTGTACATGCTCATCGGCAAAGCCCTGGCCGGAGGTCACGGCTTCGTGTACGACGGCGTCTCGGGCACGCCTCCCGCGACGAAGTTCCCGCCCGGTTATCCGCTTGCGCTCGCGGCCATCTGGACGCTGACCCGGTCCATCGGCATGGCGACATTGGCCGCAACCTTCCTCAACATGGGGCTACTCTCGGCAGCGGGTGCGCTCTTTGGCCGCATGCTCCACCGTACCGTCGGCCTCTCCGTTGGGCTGAGCCTCACCATTGCCGCGATGGGCTTCGCCTCGACCGACGTGGTGAGAACGGCCCTGACCCCACTGTCCGAACCCCTCTTTCTGTTCCTCCTCGTTCTGACGCTCGCGCAGTGGCCGAGAGTCACCGCAGCGATCGAAGGGTCACGCGCCGTCGGCAGAGAGCCGGAAGCCTTCGCGACCTCGTCCGGGGTTCAATGGACGATGCTCGTGATTCCGGCAGGATGCCTGCTCGCGCTCGTTGCGACCCGATCAGCCGGCCTCGCGGTGGTCCTTGCATTCGGTGCCGCACTCCTGCTTCCGCGGCCCTCGATCGTACGGCTGGCGTCCACCGCGTTCGTGACCGGGCCGGCGCTTCTTTTCCTGTTCGGATGGGGACGATGGTCGCGCGCAGCGACCGCACAGATACCGGAAGGCGCGCGCGACCTACTCGGTTCCTACCAGGGGTGGCTGGCGGATCAGGCCTTCTCCGCCCCAGCCGTGTTTCTGACCGACCTACCGAGCCATGCGCTCGGTGTCCTCGGGCGAGCCATTGCGCTCCTCGTCCCAGTACTCGTCGGGACGCCGATGTGGATCATCGGCGGGACACTTCTTGCCCTTGCCGCGATCGGGACTGTCGAGCTCATCCGACGTGTTCCTCCTGTCGGTTGGCTGATTCTCTCTTATCTGGTGATGCTGCTCCTCTGGCCGTACCTGGACCGACGACTCCTCGTCCCTCTGCACCCGCTCGTCTTGTGCGCCATTGCGGTCGGGGGACTCGGAATCATCGAACGCATCTCCTCGACGGCAGTCCGGAATATCGTCTTCGGTGCCGCGGCCGTGTGGGTTCTCGGCTACGCCACTGAGACGGCGTATCGGGTAGCGGACGGGTGGCACACCGCACCCTACCGGGTGCGTGCGGAGAACCTGGCCGCCGCGGTCGAGGCGATGAACCGGACCGTCCCGAAAGACGCGATCCTCGGCGCACCCGAGTACTGGGCAGCACTGCACCTGCACGGTGGCTGGACGACCGCACCGAGCACCCGGTTCGATCCACGAAGCATGGATCCTGAGGCTCCCGTATGGGGCACACCGGAGGAGCAACTCGCGCTCTGGCGAGATACCGGCATCGACCACCTCCTCCTCGAACAGGGTGGGCAACTGCACGGAGCAGCACTCAACCAGCTCGAGCAGGAGTGCCCTGGATCCGTCGTCGTGCTGGCTCGGATGCGCGTCGCGATGGTCGTGAAGCTGGACTGGGCGTCTACCTGTCGCCCAGTTCCTCCATCCACGCCCCGATCGCCGTAGCGAAGTACGTCGGCTGGAAGGCGTACCAGTCGGCGAGCCCGGCGGGCAAACGATATTCGTCGCCGGCCTGCTCGGACGAGACGCCTCGCTCGATCGCCCGGCGCGCCGCCGCTTCGATATCGTCCAATAAGGTGAGGTAGAGGTCCAAAGCCCTCGTGTCCGCCAACGGTCCATGACCGGGCACGTACGTCGACGCACTGGTGGCACGCATCAGACGTACCGCCTGACTCAGCCGGGACGGTACCGCGTCCATGTAATTCGGGACCATCTCATTCCAGACCAGATC
>CAZBHZ010000006.1:0-147058 GCA_964492085.1 uncultured Gemmatimonadaceae bacterium
GAAGCAGTTTGACCTGAAGGGAGCCCGGCAGTTCACCGACCTCATCGAGGAAGAGCGTTCCTCCGTCGGCCGCCTCGAAGAATCCCTCCTTGTCACTGTCGGCACCGGTAAACGCCCCGCGCACGAAGCCGAAGAACTCGGATTCGAGAAGCTGCTCCGGTACACCACCACAGTTGACCGGTATGAACGGTGCATTCGCCCGAGCCGACTCGCGGTGCACCATACGCGCGACAAGCTCCTTCCCCGTGCCGCTCGCGCCCGAGATGAGCACTGAGGAGTCATACAGCGCAACCTTCTGGACCAAATGCATCGCGCTGCGCATCGCAGGCGACCCGACCACGATCTCTCCGAACCGTGCATCGACACGGACCTCGCGGCGGAGACGACTGACCTCTCTTCGGAGGTGCTCTCGCTCCTGCGCCTTCCGAACGATGAGGAGGACATCGTCGGCGCCGAAGGGCTTGGGGATGTAGTCGTAGGCCCCCTTCTTCATCGCCTCCATCGCCAGATCGAGCCCACCGTAGGCGGTCATCACCAGAATCAGCGCCTGTCCACCGGAGGAGCGATACTGCTCGAGGAACTCGATCCCTCCAAGCTTCGGCATCCGGACGTCGCAGAGGATCATGTCCGGCTGCTGCTCACGGGCGACGGCAAGTCCGTGCTGCCCGTCCTCGGCCTGGAGCACCTCATACCCGGCGTCGGTGAGGATCATGGTGAGCGCTTTCCGCAGACCAGCGTCATCATCGATGATGAGGAGCTTCACGGGGCCTCCGTCTCCGACTCGGGGTGGGCTTCGCCGACATGGCCGGACGCCGGCAGCCTTATGACAAAACGGGCGCCTCCAAACTCCCGGTTCGAGGCATCGATCGTCCCCCCCATTCCTTCCACGAGCCGCGCACAGATGGAGAGACCCAGGCCCGTGCCTTCCCCGGGGGGCTTCGTCGTGAAGAACGGGTCGAAGAGGTTCTCGATCGCTTCCGCTGGAAGGCCGCTTCCATTATCCGTCACCTCGATCGCCAGGACGAGATCCGCCCCGGCGACGGCCGCTGGGCCCTCGGCGTCGACGTCACGACGACGCCGATGCATGTAATCCGCCTCCAGAGGATCCTCGTCTCGACGCGAGGGCATCGCGGCCAGGAGCCCGTTCTCCACGAAGACTCGGACGAGGATGTGCGGGTCCGGCACACCCGTGACGGCGTGCCGTGCGTTCAGGAGGAGATTCACCAGCACTTGCTGCAGCTGCCCGGGATACGAAATGGCCTGCTCCCCCCCGCTCTCGATCACGACGGATAGATCGACCTCGGACAACTGTCCCTGATGCTCAAGGAGCGAATGCACGTTCCGGACCACCTCGGAGACGGGCATCTCCTCGTCGTTGCTTCGTTCGGGCCGGGCATAGTCGAGCAGGCCACGCACGATCCGATCGATCCGTTTCGCCTCGCGCCGAATCGAGTCGAGGATCTCGGCGTTGGGGTCGTCACTTCCCGCCCGTACGCGCGCCAGGTCGACGAAGCCCATGAGGGCACCGAGCGGATTCCCCACCTCGTGCGCGATTCCCGCGGCCAATGTGCCTGCCGAGGCGAGACGAGCAGACCGGACCACCTGATCCCGCGCATCGCGCAGTTCACGGTTGGTTTCATCCAGGGAACGGATGTTGGCCGCCAGGACCTGCCGGTCCTCGGCCATGCGATCGGCCATCCGGTTGATCAGCTCGGCCACGTCCGCGAGTGGACCGGACCCCGTCTCATCGAGGCGGACGGCATCGTCGGCCTCCATGACTCGCAAGACGCGCAGGAACTCCTGCAGGTCGCTCGAGGAGGTCACGTTGAATGCCCCCGAGTGTGCTTCGGCTTCCTTGGGAATCCCTCGTGCACGTCGCGGCCACTCATGATACCGCACGCCGCCGGACTCGCCGCGCGGGCGTCTTTCACGACGATAGGCCCTGCTGTCCGTCGATGCACGGTCGATGCAACCTCAGGAGAGAGGAAACGGAAAACCACGAAGGGTGGCCTGAGCCGAGGCCCAGGCCACCCTACCGCTTCAAATCACACCCGCATCGAGATGCGAGGGCCTGTCAGTCGACCCAAGGGTCAGCTGGTGCAGGCAACCTCACCGGGCTGAGTCGGCGTGGTCGGCGAGGTCGGCGCGGTTGCCGTACCGTAGTACATGGCGCAGCCCTCACCGGTGCCGAGCGCGGCGTGCGTAGCCGTGCCGGTCCAGCCGGAGGACGAGGCCGTGATCGTGACCGTGACGCCATCGGAATTCGTGAAGGCGAGGTCCGCCGTCGTGGTCGTGTAGGCGTACGCGTCTGAGTAATAGATCTCCTGCTGGCTGGCCAGGTTCTTGAGATCCGACTTCATGGCCGCGAAGTAGGCCTTCTCTCTCGTGGCGCTGAACTTCGGAATGGCGATGGCCGCCAGGATTCCGATGATCACGACAACGATGAGGAGCTCAATGAGGGTAAAACCCTTGTTGTCCCGCATCTTGGTACTCCAGGTGTGAGTGAATCACGGTGATGTTCGAACGCGGAAAGGAGCAATCGCGGGACCAAATTCGCCAAAAACACCCCAAGGCTATGTCCCACAACATATTAGGACTGCCATGTACCATGGAACAGGCCAACCCGCCTCGCACCTTGCCATGGGATTCTGCAAATTACCGGCACCTTGCGAGACTGGGCGGCGCATCACCGCTCCCGGGCGGGCTGCTCCGCGACCGACTCGATCCATGATTCAAGCCCGAATTCAGTCACTCTGACCGAATCCAGAGCCTCACGGCCGATGTCGGTGAAGACGCGGGACCATGCGGTATCGACGGCGGCGTAGGCGCCTACCGAATCTCCCTCCGCCCTGCGGGTATACGCCTCATACATGTACTGCTGCCAGAAGACGGCACGACCCTGCTCCAGCCCGCGGGCCCGTGCGTCGGCCGCCTCCTCGAAGCGCTCCTGACTCGCCAGAGCCCAGGCGAGCAGGTGGTGCCGCGTCGGGTCGACGTCCTCTCGCTCCAGTGAGGCACGGGCGTACGCCTCCGTTCCCTCGGCGTCACCGTGTTCGGCTCGGATCAATGCCACCAGTCCATGGGCCAGCGGATATTGCGGGCTGTCGTGGATCGCGAAGCGCAGAAGCACCTCCGCAGCCCGATAATGCTCCTCGCCCATCAGACGTTTCGAGATCTCGGTCAGGAGTTGATAGTGCGTACCCAGCAGATCGATCGCGGCCCGGTACGACCTGAGCCCCTCGCTCACGCGGCCTCGAATCACGAGCACGTCACCGAGCACCCACTGTGACCGCCCCGACTGGGGGTAATCGTCGATCAGCGTCGTCAGCATGGTGGCATTGTCGTACCACGACGGATTGCGAGCCCAGGTGCGTACGCTGCTCGCCAGAACTGCGATGGCGAGCCCCACCCACGCGACCCGCTTACGGTCCTGAGCAAGGCGCACGACAAGCCAGCCCGTGGCGGCTGCAAGGCCCACCGAGGGCAGGTACAGCGTGCGCTCAGCGAGAAGAACTCCGGAGAGGAACACCGTGTTGGAGATCGGCGAGATCGCAATCAGAAACCAGACGCCCCCGAACGCCGCCGCTTTACCCGAATTGCGACCTTTCGCGAGATCGGGACGACGCCAGGCGATGAGGGCCAGGGTCAGGAAGAGGAGTGCAAGGCCCACGCCCAGCGCATTATCGACCCGCCAGCCGAACGAGATCGGGATGACGCCGGGCGAGTAGTCCGAGGACAGATCGAGCGGAAAGGCCCAGAGTCGGACGTAATGCACCCAGACTTCACCGAGCGTCCAGATCCGGGGGATCTCGTTGAGTAGATCTCCCCCGAGCGGAGCGAACGGACTGGCGATGCTCCCGAGGACCTGAAAACGCGCCCACAGCAACGCCATCGATACCACGAACAGGACGAGATACGCCCGCCATCGGTCAGCCAGATAACGCGGCAGTTCCGAGACACCCAGTCGGGAACGGGCCGCATCCACCAGCAGGACCAGCCCCGGGAGTGTCACCGCACTTTCCTTGGAACCGAACCCGATGGCGTAGAGGAGCCCCATCACCAGCGCCGTCGACCAAGAAGTGACCGGTCCGCCGCGGATATGCACGATCAAGGCCCCCACGATCGCAGCCGCGGATACGAGTTCCGAGAACCCGACGATGTTCGCGACGGCCTCCGCATGGATCGGATGCACTGCGAAGAGGAGAGCTCCGGCGAAGGCTGCAGGCGCCGAAAGCAGCAATCGGAACAGGACCAGCACGAGCAGCGAAGTGCCGACGTGCGCCAGTACGTTCACCGCGTGAAAAACGAACGGAGCCCCCCCTCCGAGGATATGCTGCACCCCGAGCACGGCCGTGGCGACCGGACGCCATAAACCGAGCTCGTGCCCGTAGTCGCCTGGCCAGTACGGGACGACCAGCGCCTCGGGAAGAGTCTCCCACGAGTGAATCCGCGTGTTGTCCTGGACGATGTGGATGTCGTCGTAGGCGAACCCGTTGCCGAGCGCGTTGAGGTAGATGGCCCCCGCGAGCACTCCCACGAGGAGTGCAGCCGTCCGGACATCGTGCAGAGGAGACCCGAATCGGTTCATGAGCGCATCATCCACGCCTCAGTTGAAGGGCAGCCCGGCGGGCGACGTCTGCGTCCTCCCGTCGTCCGAGCGCATCATACAGGTCCGCGAGTCGAAGCCATCCGGCCTCGGTCTCTTCCTCGTCGATCGACGCACGTCGAGCCCGCACGGCCGCTTCGAGGTCCGCCTTCATGACGTACGTCTCGGAGAGCAGGGCCCAGATTTCGGGGTCGGGTCGGGCCGCTCGGAGGCCCACCGCGGCAGCCGCGTGTGCGCCGCGCCCATCGCCCCGACGGATCCGATACTCCGCGAGGCGCTGATACGCCACCGGATGGCCCGGGAGGAGTTCAACCGCCCGATCGAGAAGACGTTCGGAGCGCTCCGGCTGGCCGGTGCGTTCGAAGAACTCGGCCGCATCCACGAGCAGCTGGTAGTGGTCCGGCGCGATGCTCAACGCGGTCTCCCAGGCCTCCGCCGCGCGGTCACTCTCTCCCCGGCTGTCCAGACCGATCGCCCGAATGCGCCACGTCATCCAGGACTCGGGATGTTCCTCATTCAGAGTCTCGAAGACCGTGATGGTGTCGAACCAGGTCGGGTTCCTCGTCACGGTCCTGGCCGAGAGGAGGACGCCGACCACCACGGCCCCCGCGATGGCCACCCGCCGCGCCGCTGGTGTCCCAGCCGGCCGCTCCAGCACCGCGCGGGTCACCCACGCGACCGCGAGCGCAGCCCCGAACGAGGGCAGAAACAGGGTCCTCTCCGCCAGAAGGACGTCCGCGCGTACAACGAGATTGGAGACGGGCGAGATGGCGATTACGAACCACGCGCATGCGAACCCTATCAGCGGTGCGCGACGCCAGGCCAGAACGGCCACACAGCATGTCGCGATGAGGATGGCCCCGCCCAGCAGGACCATGTCGTCCACCGACGTCCTCGGCATGAGTACCGCGGGCGAGTAGTCAGCGCTGAGATCCAGGGGGAAGAAGAGGAGCCGCAGGTAATGAGGCCACACGGCCAGCGCCGTAAGCACGCGACCGCGAGCGTCCAGACTGGCGAGCCCCGCCGCCGCACTCTCCCCCGTGACATCACCCAGAACATTCCACCGAATCACGACGTAGCACGCCATCAGAGCGAAGACGCCGATGTAGGTGAGCGCTTCCCGCCTGAGCCGACGCACCACATCGGTGGTCCCGCCGCCATAGACCTCGAGAGCCAGCAGCATCGCGGGCAGCGTGACGGCGATCTCCTTGCCTCCCAGCGCCACCAAGAACAGCAGTAGAATCGCCAGAAGACGGGCACCGCGAACGTGTCCAGTCGGTCTCCAGTACTGATAGACGAGACACGCCCCGAAGTACCCGAGCGCGGCATACAGCTCCGAGCGACCCATGACGTTCGCGACGGCTTCCACGTGAACCGGGTGAATGGCAAAGAACACCGCTCCGAGTCCGGCGGCGAACGGCGTGAAGAACGCTCGAAGCAGAAAGAACGCCAGCACGGCGACGAGGCCGTTCACGAGGACGCTGACGACGTGGTATCCCATCGGAGCATCACCCCAGAGGCTCCACTCGAGCGCGAAGCTCGACAGAGCGAGCGGCCGGTAGTTCCCCGTGCCCTCCAACGCACCCGGCCACGAAGCCCGCAAGAACGCATCCGAGAACCGGGCCTCCGTCACCACCGGGTTCTCGACGAGAAACCAGTTGTCGTCGAGGGCGAAGCCGTTGCCGAAGGTGTTGGCGAACACGGCCAACGCTGCGGCAAGAACCAGAAGCGCCGCCCGCCGCGTCGGCTGGCACGATCTCAGTCCTCCCGGTCTTCGAGCGCCGGAGCCTGCTCCAGGTCGACGGAAATTGACGCGAGACGCTCCTGGGTGTCCCATAAGGCGACATCCGGTGACGCCCAGGGCTTCGCTTTCCGGCCGAAGAGATTGTACTGGACGATGCAGCGAAGCGCGGATACGCCATCCTTCCATCCGATCTTCTTGCCCTCTGCATACGAGCGTCCGTCGTAACTGATCTGAAGTTCGTAAATGCGCGCACCGGCCTGCGCGAGCCTGGCCGTGATCTCGGGTTCGATCCCGAAACGGTTGGCCGAGAGTGGCAGCTCCTGCAGTAGCTCGCGACGGATCATCTTATAGCAGGTCTCCATGTCGGTGAGGTTCAGGTCCGTAAACATGTTCGACAGTAGGGTCAGGAAGCGGTTTCCGACCGAGTGCCAGAAGAAGAGCACCCGGTGCGGGCCGCCGAGAAAGCGCGAGCCGTACACCGCATCGGCCTTCCCGGAGAGGATGGGCCGCAGCAACATCGGAAATTCGTAGGGGTCGTACTCCATGTCGGCGTCCTGAACGACCACCACGTCCCCTGTGGCATGCTCGAAGCCCGTCCTCAGAGCCGCACCCTTGCCACGGTTGTGCTTGTGCAGGATGAGGCGGTCGATGAGCGTGCCCTCGAACTGGGGCAGAAGGTCCCGCGTCCCGTCGGTCGAGCCATCGTCGACCACGATGACCTCCAGCCAGAGCGGCACCTCTCGCACTCGACGGAGCAGGGTCTGGACCGTGCGGACCTCGTTGTATACCGGGATGACTACGGTCAGTCGAACGCGGTCCCACGCGAGGTCGTCGTCCGAGACGCGTCTTCCGTACGGAAGGTGGCGCTTCATGATTCGTCGATCCCGTAGCGGTTGAGCTTTCGATACAGGGTGGAGGGGTCGATGCCCAGGACCTCGGCCGCCTTCGTCTTGTTGCCCCCCTCGGCCTGCAGCACCCACAGAATGTAGGCGCGCTCCACGACCTCCATCGTCGGGTTGGGTGGCGACTCGCTCGCGGCCAGTCGTGGCGGCGGGGCCTCGCGCACACGCTCCGGCAGCGCCTCTGCCGCAATCTCCGACGTGCGGGACACGACCACGGCTCGCTCGAGCGCGTTCTCCAGTTCACGCACATTTCCGGGCCAGTCGTACTCCGCGAGTGCCGTCATCGCGGCTTCGCTCAGTGAGTACGGGCTCTTGCCGTTGGCGTCCACACTCGCCCGCTCGAGGAAGTGTCGGGAGAGAACCGGGATGTCCTCCCGCCGCTCTCGAAGTGGGGGCAGGCGCAGCTGAATCACATTCAGTCGGTAGTAGAGGTCACTGCGGAATCCTCCGCGCGTGATCTCGTCTTCCAGGTCACGGTTGGTGGCGGCCACGATCCGGACATCGACGGGGATCGACTTCGTCGACCCGACGGGGATCACCTCCCGTTCCTGAATGGCGCGGAGCAGCTTCACCTGGGTGGACGGACTCATCTCCCCGATTTCGTCGAGGAAGAAAGTGCCCCCCGAGGCCGCAACGAGTAGGCCATCCTTGTCCTTCACCGCACCCGTGAAGGAGCCCTTCACGTGACCGAAGAGCTCACTCTCGAGCAGACTTTCGGGCAGAGCTCCGCAGTTTATGGACATGAACGGACCGTCGGACCGTTCGGACAGGGAGTGGATATACCGGGCCACGACCTCCTTACCCGTTCCGCTCTCCCCCGAGATCAGAACGGTCGAGTCCGTCACGGCAACCGTCTCCGCCAGCTCCAGCACCTCGACAAACCTCGATGCGATGCCGGTGGGTCTGCCCGCGGCGGGTCGTTTGCGCCGCTTGATCTCCTTTTTCAGCCTTCGGTTCTCGACCTTCAGGCTGCGCGCCTCGGCAGCCCGAGTGCAGATGGCCAGGAGTTCATCATTCGCGAAGGGCTTCTGGAGGTAGTAGTAGGCACCTTCGTTGACCGCGCGCACAGCTGACTGCAGCGACGCCTGGGCGGTCATCAGAATCACATTGATCTCGGGATCTACGTCGTGCGCCTCTGCGAGCACCTCGAGTCCCGTTGCCCCCGGCATCCGAATGTCCGTCAACACGATGTCCGGTCGCTCGTCCTCCAGAGCAGCCAGAGCCTTCGGCCCGGAATCCGCGACCGCGACGTCCCACCCTTCACCCCGGAACAGGATTTCGAGGGTATCGAGAATGGCGGTCTCGTCGTCGACCAGAAGAATCTTCACCTACCGACTCCCGTATGTTGAAGCCCGGCGCCCTCGGGCGCTCCGGGCAGAAAGATCACGAACTCCGCCCCACCCTCCGGCCCCTCCTGCACGAACGTGGCGCCGTCATGCGCCTCTACCGCTCGATGCACCACGGCCAGACCGAGCCCGCTACCCCCGGTCTTGGTGGTGAAGAACGGATCGAAGATCCTCGCCCGCTCCTCCTCCTCGATCCCCGGCCCCGAATCGGACACCGAGAGGCGAATCGGGTGTTCGACCTCGGTCCCGCGGGGTCGGAGCCTGCCGGCTTCGTTATCGAGTGTGACCCTCACCCGTCCCCCCTTTCCGGCAGATTGTGCGCCATTGAGGACGAGGTTGAAGAGGGCTCTGTGCAGCAAATCCGCGTCGCCTACCATCGGCATGGGCCCGTCTTCGAGAACCGCCACCACCTCGACACCCTTCAGATCGGGGTGCTGCTTGACCAGGAGCAGGCACCCGCGGACGACATCGTACAGATCGATCCGGGCCCGGGTGCTCATACCGAGTCCCGAGTAATCGAGGAATTCGGAAAGAAGCCGACTGAGTCGGTCCGACTCGTTCAGGACGAGTCGTTCGAGAACACCCCGGTCACGATCGTTCAGGCGCCCCCCGCTCAGTTGCTCGACCGCACTTCTGATCGACGCGAGAGGGTTCTTGATCTCGTGCGCCAGTGACGCGGAGAGTGTCGCAACGGCCTCGAGTCGCTCCGTTCGAACCTTGAGTTCGTCGAGCCGCTCGAGATCCGTAATGTCCTGCAAGAGAGCCGTGGCGGACGGCATCGTATCCTCTCCTCGTTCGAGGACCGCCGTGCTCACGCCGAGGTGCAGCGGGGGGTCAGTCCCCACCCTGATGACCCGGCCTCGTGACACAGACCTTCCGCCGTGAATCGCCTGTTGGAGCAGGCCGCCCAAATCCGGGGCGATGCGGTCCAGCTCGTCGAGCACCGGCCCGCCCATCAGTCGCTCGAGATCGCGGCCGAGGAGCGCCGACGCTGCCGGGTTGGCGTACGCGAGCCGCCCATCCCCACCGACCGTGATCACGCCGGTCGTCAGGTGGGCGAGAATGTCGCCCGTTTCGAGCCGCAGCTGCGCCAATTCGGACGCGACCGCCCCGAGCGCCTGCCCCGCCCGTCGCACCCGGTCCCCCAGGATTCCCGTCACGAACGCGATCGCCGTGAAGAGGGCGATCCGCAGCCCCACGAAGATGCTGAACGTCTCCTGGTACCCCCACACCAGATCCGCAAAGTAGAGAATACTGGCGAGCCCACCGATCAACACACCGCCGGGGAGCGGCAGCAGAAGCGCGCCAGACGCGATCACGAGGACGTAGACCGAGGCAAACCCGCTGTCCGGGCCACCGGTGACGTGCACGATGCCCGTGACCAGCAGTGCATCGAACACGACCTGGGCGTACAGGAAGTTCTCGCTCGGCTCGTGCCCGGTGATGTGCGTATACCAGAACGACCATACGGTCAGGCCTGCCGCCGAAATGAACATGGCTGCGGCGGCCAGCGTGTCCGACGGTTGTGCCTCGAACCACAGCCGGATCGCGGCCACGAGGATCCCCGTGACCAGAGTGAAGCGGCCGAGGTACAGCCAACGCAACAGATCCCGAGCGCGCAGTGCGGGCATCGGGGCGACCAGCCCCGGTTGGGGCCGCGGTATCTCGCTGGCGTGCTCGGCCACGTAGGAGGCCTTCGGGCTCGGGGTGATCGAGCGCGGGAGGCGCCGACTCGTCCGGACCCTCAAAGGGTATTTCATCGCACTCGCAAAGTGCAAGACCCAAATCCTCGCAGGATGCAAACACCGTGATGATCCCTGTTGTTCTGCCCCGTTCTGGCTACGGACGCCGGCGGCGGTAAGATTCCCGCATGACTCTGTCCCACCGCCTGATCGCCGCTGCGCTGGCGCTCTCAGCTATTCTCCCGGCTCATCGACTCCTGGACCCCCGCCGGGCCGGGCCCGCCGGTGCCGCCACGCGCGACGCGGCCGAGGCTGCGTGGATCCTGGGGGTGTCGGGCACGTTGATCGTCGTGACGCTGGCCTGGGTCGCGATGCGTATGCAGGCGGGAACCGGTACGTCGGGGCGAGC
The DNA here is from genome assembly GCA_964492085.1 of uncultured Gemmatimonadaceae bacterium. GTDB lineage: Bacteria > Gemmatimonadota > Gemmatimonadetes > Longimicrobiales > Gaopeijiaceae > UBA2589. The sequence continues at coordinate 10,690 of CAZBHZ010000006.1, forward strand.
CTCGGGGCGCGCCTGGGACGCGGTTCGACGTCCCACCGCGGAACGGTTCGCGATCTTCACGGGCATCTTCGCTGCACTGGGGTCAGGGATCCTCGCGTCGCAGACGCACGGCCGGATGCCGACGACCGTGGACGAGATGGCCCAGCTACTCCATGCCGCCATCGTGGCCAACGGACGACTGACGTTGCCCACCGGTGACGCCGCAGCATCGCTCGTGATCCAGAACGGGGTTCTCACCAGCGAGGGGTGGGCATCGATCTATCCGCCACTTCACACCCTCCTCCTCGCGGTCGGACTCGCGCTCGGGGCCGCGTGGCTCGTCGGACCCATTCTGACCGGAATCGCCACGGGAGCGAGCACCTGGGCCTTCGAGCGTCTGATGGGGAGCGACGCAGGGCGACTCTCAGGACTTCTGCTCTGCGTCTCGCCGTTCTGGCTTCTGATCGGCGGGTCGCATCTCAGTCACACGAGTGCCGCGGCGGCACTGGCGCTCGCATCTGTGGCAACCTTGAAGGCGCGCGACGCGACGACAGGAGGGGCGGGCCTCGCATGGGCGCTCCTCACCGGAGCCGCGGTGGGAATGGCAGTGTCGTCGCGCCCCTGGATCGGCCTGGTGTGCTCTGCCGCGATCGTGCTCGGGGTATGGGGTCCGGAGTGGACGCGTCCGGATCGACGGAGCACGTGGATTCGGCGTCTCGGCGCCGTGGCCGCGGGCGGGGTACCATTCGCCGTGCTACTTCTGGGGTGGAACGCTACGCTCTTCGGTCACCCCCTCCGACTCGGATATTCTGCCGGCTTCGGCCCCTCACACGGACTTGGGTGGCACTCCGACCCCTGGGGTAACAGGTACGGGTTCGTCGAAGCCGTCGGGTATACGGGCGCAGACCTGCTGCAGCTTGGCGTGCGGCTTCTGGAGTCCCCCCTACCCGTTACGCTGTTGGTCGCGTTCGTTTTTCTGATGATGCCCGGCTCGGTGGCCGGCCGATGGCGGCTGCCCGCGCTCTGGGCAGGATCCGCTCTTGCAGCCAACGCCGTGTATTGGCACCACGGCATCCACTTCGGCCCACGCATGCTCTACGAATCCGTACCGGCGTGGATGGGCCTGATCGGACTCGCGGCGACCTCGGCGTTCGAGCCGGGAGAAGGGTCCGGCCGCCGCTTCGCGCGATGGATGGTGGGGATGAATCTGACCGCCGGGGTCGTACTGAGCGTGTCGACCCTCGCAGGCTCCATGGGCCTGCGTTCGGGTGACCCAACCGTCAGGGACGAGGCCCTCAACCCGGCGGGTCAGGACGTGACGACGACACGCGTCGTCTTCGTCCACGGAAGCTGGGCATCACGTGCCTCAGCGAGACTCGCAGCCACCGGCATGCGCCGAGACTCGATCGAGACGGCCCTCCGGCGAAATGACCTGTGCCGGGTCGACCAGTATGCCCGCTGGAGGTCCTCGCCCGCGGGCCCCGCGCCCGAGCTGGACTTCGATCCACAGCCCGGCTCACCCGTCGAGCTGCAGACACGAACGCTCTCTCCGGGAAACAGGATTCGCGTATCCGCCAATGTCGAACCGGACGCCGCGTGCAGACGGGAGGCACGCGCCGATCGTCTGGGCGTACTGGAGCTGGAGCTGGTCGCCTGGCGAGCGCCGGCCCTGCCGGGAGCCGACGTCATGTATGTTCGCGACCTTGGGCCCGGAGCTAATCTCCGGACCACGACAGGTGAAGCATCGAGCGCCTTGGTCTGGATCGATCGCGCGGAAGGTGGCCCGCTGCTTCTTCCCTACCGCGAGGGGATGCAACTGCTGTGGGGCGGCCCCGGCGACTGAGGCATGGGAGGCACGCATGTAGCGCGGCGTGTGCTCAGCGGCGGTCTGGTCTCAGAACGCGACGGACCTCGTCCACCACGGAGTAGGCCGCTCCGCCGAGCCGACCGACCGGTCGCAGCTCTTCCGGACGCACGATCCGGGTCCCCTCCTCCACGCCCAGGCTCGGATCGAGGCGGACTCCGACGACCTCCCCGATGACGAGCGTGTTCGGCGCCCCACGCAGATCGACCTCCTGCTGGACTTCGCATTCGAGGACGGCGCGGCACTCACCCACGAACGGCGCGTCCACGTGGCCCGAGTCGACCGCGGTCAGAGAGGCGAGTTCGAACTCGTTCACGTCGGGGGGCACGGTAGCCGACGACTCGTTCATCGGCTCGAGCAAGTCTTCGGATACCACGTTCACGCAGAAGGCACCCCGGTGCCTCAGATTCACGAGGGAATCTTTCAGCCCATCCTTCTTGTGACCGATGGAGACCGCCACGAGCATGGGCCGGACGGAAATCGCGCTGAAGTAGCTGAATGGAGCGAGGTTCGGGACACCGTCCGGACCGTAGGTGGAGAGCCAGCCGATCGGTCGAGGCACCACCAGAGAGGTCATCAGGTGGTAGCGCTCGATTGCGCTGAGCTCTTCCGGTGTGAGGTGCTCCGAGGCGCGACTCAACCGCCCTGCGGCACGTCGATCACCTGACCGACGTAGATCCGGCTGCCCCGGATCCCGTTCATGTCCCGAAGCTCGCCGACGGTGGTCCCGTGCGCGCGGGCGATCGTCCACAGCGAGTCTCCACGACGTACGCGGTACTCCAGCAGCTCCGTCCCCCCTACGCCCCGAGCCGCCAGCGACGCGACGTAGTTCGCGTAGGGCCGGGGGAAGAGGGCCACGTGGTAGTGACGCGGATTCCGTTCGAGCGTCGCCTCGAGCACGCCCTGGCGTTCCAGGCTCGCCAGGACGCCCTGCAGCCATTCCCGGCACGCACGATTCCAGCTGTACCGGAGATCAAGAGCCATACCCGTCGGGTGTACCGACCGATCGGATGCATTCCTGGGCTGCCGGGTCGTGGGTCGCGTCAGACTCGTTACGACGAGCTGTTCACCGCAGGCGCGGCGATACTGCCGTCCGAGTCGTTCGGCGAAGAGCTGGACTTCCGGGCGCGCATACGGATACCGGACATCGTTCTTGACGACGAAGTCCCGCGTGGATTCGATCCGAACGAGCCAGCCCTGATCGGCGAAGAACCGAACCCGCTCAGGCGTGTCGATGAACGTGAAATCGTGCTGCTGCGCAGCGCGAACCTGCCGGTCCATTGACGCGCGAGAGCCCTGCAATGTCTGCGCACTCAGCGCCGACGACGTCATCGCGAGAATCGCGAGAACGGCGGAGCCGAGAATCGAGGTCTTCAAGAGACGGGCGTATGCGCGTACCGGGAGCATCCGTTCGTTGGTTCAGAAGGGAGTTCGCGGGCCCGAGATGGGGCGGTCCTACAGTAGTAAACACATGTTTTCGCCCGCACAAGTCTCGTGTCAGGCTCGCCATCCGGCGTAGGACTTCGTACCACCGGAATGGCTGCGGAGGTCCCCGCGCCGAACGCTCGAACACGGCGGATTGGCCCCGGCACCGGCCCGACCGCTGAAGGGTGCGACAGACCGTGGCCCGTCCGGATACACGGAAGGGGCGGCTCCTCGCGGAGCCACCCCTTCGGCTTCGATCATCGTCGGCGGATGCTCGCCGATCAGGCGCCCCTGGCTGCGTCGTACCGGGCCGCCACCCGGTCCCAGTTCACGACGTTCCAGAATGCACCGAGGTAGTCGGGCCGACGGTTCTGATACTTGAGGTAATAGGCATGCTCCCAGACATCGACACCGAGTACCGGCGTGAGTCCCTGCATGTGCGGGCTGTCCTGGTTTGCCGTCGCGATGACGGACAGGGCGCCCGATGCGTCCGAGCACAGCCAGCCCCAACCGGAGCCGAATTGACCACCGGCGGCGGCCTGGAAGCGAGCCTTGAAGTCGTCGAGCGAGCCAAAGGCCGCATCGATCGCCGCGGCGAGGTCGCCCGAAGGAGAATCGGCTCCTCCCGGGGTCATGACGTCCCAGAAGAGCGCATGGTTCACATACCCCCCCCCGTTGTTGCGCACGGCGCCCCTGATTTCCTCCGGCAACGCGTCGAGGTCGGCGACGAGATCGATCGCCGACATGGCGTGCAGGTCTGAATGCCCCTCGAGCGCGGCGTTCAGCTTGCTTGTGTACCCGGCGTGATGCTTGCCGTGGTGAATCGACATCGTCTGTGCGTCGATGTGGGGCTCGAGCGCGTCGTGCGCGTATCCGAGATCGGGAAGCTGAAAGGGATAGGCCATCGTTGCCGGACTCCTTGGCGTGGAATGCTGAGGGTGGATCGACCCCGAGAGATCGTGCCCGGTGAGGAGCCGTCAGGCTACTTTCAGAAACGCTACCGGGACGTGTGAAGCTACCGGCCCGAACCACGTCAGCAAACCTCAGGGAGGGCGACCGACCGGTGCCCGAATCACTCCCAGCCAGGCGGATCCTGCTCGTCGACTGCGACGCATTCTTCGTACAGGTGGCGCGACTGGAGGACCCGGAGGGTGCCGGCAGAGCACCTCTGCTTATCGTAGGTGGCTCACCGTCCGGACGCGGAGTCGTCACCTCCGCATCGTACGAGACGCGGGCATACGGTGTGCGCTCGGCCATGCCGACGGCCCACGCGCTGCGGCTCTGTCCGGAGGCCACCGTCGTCGGAGTGCCCCGCGGCGCCGTCACACGCCGAAGCCGCGAGGTGCGAGCTGTTCTGGAGGAGCTTTCGCCCGTGGTTCAGGCGGCGTCCGTCGATGAATTCTATCTCGATCTCACCGGCACCGAGCGGCTCTTTGCGCCGGAGACGTTCGAGGATTCGGCATGGCGCATTCGGAACGAGGTTCTCGCACGGACCGGGATTTCCGTCTCTCTCGGCGGCGGTACCCGTCGGGTCATCGCCAAGCTCGCGGCCACGCGGGCGAAACCCGCAGGGGTCCACGTCGTGGCCGACGGAGCCGAGCAGGAGTTTCTCGATCCCATGCGACTTGCCGAGTTGCCGGGTGTCGGTCCCGCGCTCGTTGAATCCCTCGAAGACAAGGGACTCAAGACCGTGGCCGACGCCCGAGCGGTGCAGCCCGAATGGCTGAAGCGCTGGTTCGGCCCCCGTCGCGGCGAGTGGCTTCAACGGAGAATCCACGGAATCGATGGGAGCCCGGTCGACCCTCACGAGCGGCGAAAGTCGATTTCGTCGGAACGCACCTTCTTCGAGGATCTGCATCGAGACGGCGACCTGGACCGGCGTCTCCTCGAGCTCGCCACGTCGGTCGGTTCGACGTTGAGAAAGAAGGACCTCAGGGCGCGTACGATCACCGTGAAGCTTCGGGATCACGACTTCACCACGCGTCAGCACAGTCGCACACTACCGGAGCCGGTCGAATCGAATCAGGCGATCGTCGATGTAGCGCGTATACTGCTCGGTGAGCTGCGCGCGGACCGGCGGGTCCCCGCACGGCTACTCGGCGTGGGGCTTTCCGGGTTCACGGGAACTCACCAGGGCACGCAGCTTCCGCTTTTCGACGAACCCGGTGGACCTCAGGAGACCGAGCGGGACCGTCACCTGAGTCGGGTGGTCGACCGTCTGTCGGATCGATTCGGATACGGCACCGTTGTCCCGGGCGGGATGGTCGGGAAACAGCCCGGCACGCGCGACCACGAAGATCAAGATCAGTCTCCCCAGACACGGAAGGACGAGCATTCGTGAGCGATCAGGGCTTTACCGCGATCTGGCCTGACGGGCGCCCCCTCATCGGGATGGTGCACCTCCTTCCCTTACCCGGCTCACCGGAGTGGGCCGGCTCCATGGATGCGGTCGTGGAGCGCGCCGAGACCGACGCGGTGGCGTTGGTGACCGCGGGTTTTGACGGTGTCGTCGTCGAGAACTATGGCGACGTGCCCTTCTTTCGGGGCTCCGTCCCACCGGAGACCGTGGCGGGTATCACCACGGCCGTGAGGGCAGTGAGAGAGGCGACGTCACGTCCGGTCGGGGTCAATGTGCTCCGCAACGACGCGAGGGCCGCGATCGGAATCGCCGCAGCGACGGGGGCCCGTTTCGTTCGAATCAACGTGCACACGGGATCGATGTGGACCGATCAAGGACTCATCGAGGGCGAGGCGGCGGACACTCTACGTGCGCGCGCTGCCCTCGGACGCGAGATCGCGATCCTGGCCGACGTTCACGTGAAGCACGCCAGCCCGCCGGCCGGGTCTCGGATCGAAGTCGCCGCGCTGGACGCGTGGCACAGGGGACGCGCGACCGCACTGATCGTCTCGGGGTCCGGGACCGGCCGGGAAACCGATGTGTCCGACCTGGAGCGCGTACGATCGAGTGTACCCGAGGCGCCGGTCCTGGTCGGATCCGGCGCCACACCGGCCACCATCCGAAAGCTTCTGACGGTGGCCCACGGTGTGATCGTTGGAAGCGCGGTGATGGCCGAGGGCCAGCCGGGCACCGGCGTCGACCCCGCGCGGGCCGCCGACTTCATACAGGCCGCGCGCAGCTGACGACAACCGCAAAGAACGGAAGAGGCGGGCCGCGCGGATGCGCCGGCCCGCCTCCATTTCGTGGTCTGTCAGGCCCGATCGGTCCCCACCGTCAGTCGCCCATCGCCGCTCGCTTCTGAGCGATCGCCTCGTACGGCTTACGCTCGAAGTAGCTGCGCGTCTCCTCGGCCACGACCGGCGCGAGGAAGATCAAGGCGATCAGGTTGGGCCAGATCACGATTGCGAGCGCGACATCACCAAGCGCCCAGACCACCGCGAGTGGGATCGCGGCACCCATGAAGTGCGCAAAGACGAAGAGCGCCTTGTACGGAAGAATCGCACCCTTTCCGAACAGGTAATACGCACATCGATCGCCGTAGTAGCTCCACGAGATCGCCGTCGAGATTCCGAAGAGGAGCACGCCGAGGACCACGATCAGATGTCCCCAGTCACCCAGCGGTGCCAACCCCTGCCGGAACGCGGCTGCCGTGACCGGAGCCCCGTTCTCGACAGCGTCGCCGTACAGCGACGTATACGTCGTCCCGTCGGCACTGACCGCCTCGCCGCGCATCGGGAAGACCGTGCCTGAGAACGCCTGCGTCTGACCCTCGTCCGTGTACAGCATGTCGACGCTGGCCTCGTGCCATGACACCATCGCGACGCCCATACCCGTACTCACGTGCTGCCCATTCGCGATCTCGATCGACTCCGGTGCATCAACACCGCCGTAGCGGTTTGGCTCGACCTCGGCCGTCCACGTGATGTCGCCACCTCCCAGTGTGATCTCGGTCGGGAAGCGCTGCTCGTGCGTGCCTGTGATCACGATCACGAGACCAGTCAGGGTGCAGATCACGATCGTATCGATGAGTGGCTCGAGGAGTGCCACCACGCCCTCCGAAACCGGCTCATCGGTCTTCGCAGCAGCGTGTGCGATCGGCGCAGAGCCCTGCCCCGCCTCATTCGAGAAGAGGCCACGACGCACACCCCACATCAGCGTCACCACGAACACGCCGGCGCCGACACCCGCAACGCCCGCCTGCGGGTTGAAGGCCTCCACGACGATCGTGGCGAACGCACCCGGGACGCTGCCGAAGTTCATCACCAGGATGAGCAGGGCACCGAAGACGTAGATCGCCGCCATAAACGGTGCGAGGAACGCCGTCACCTTCCCGATGCGGTTGATGCCACCGAGGATGACGGCGGCAACGATGAACGCCGTGATCCCACCGACGAGGACCGTGGGGAGTCCGAAGGCGCTGTTCATCTGGTCGGCCACCGTATTGGCCTGAACTGCATTTCCGGTAAAGAACGCCGTGAAGGCGAGCATGACCGCGAAGAAGACCGCCATCGGCTTCCACTTCGACCCGAGTCCGCGCTCGATATAGTACATCGGTCCACCGGCGACATTCCCGAGCTCATCGGTCGTGCGGTACTTCTGCGCGAGCGTGACTTCGGAGTACTTGGTGGCCATCCCGAGGAAGGCCGTCACCCACATCCAGAAGAGCGCGCCAGGACCACCCCAGTGAATCGCCATCGCGACTCCCGCGATGTTCCCGATTCCGACCGTAGCGGAGAGCGCCGTTGTCAGGGCCTGGAAGTGAGATACGTCACCCGGATCGTCCGGATCGTCGTATTTGCCCGTGGTGACCCCGAACCCGTGCCCCAGATGCGTGAGCTGCACGAAGCCGGTCCGGACCGTGAGATAGAGCCCGGTTCCCAGAAGCAGGATGACCATGATGGCGATCTGCTCGCCACCGATCGTCGGACCGATGTTGATGACCCAGTCGTTCGCAAAGTCGACGATCGGCTGGAGGAAGCTGTTGAGGATGGACTCCATTCGTACGCCCGGTCGTGGGTGTCAGGTGGTCACGGCAATGTCCCCGTAACCCGGGATTCAAAGCTCGGAAGAATGACCCGCGGCCGGAGCCGGGGCAAGCAAATCTTCGAGCGGTCGTGGACTAGCCGGTGGAGAGCGCGTGATCGCACAGATGCTCCGCGACCGCAGCCGCCAGCAGTTCGTGAGCCCGGTTCACGATCGCGTCGAGCGACGGTGATTCCTGGAACATCTCTTCGGCCTTCTCTCGAAGTTCCGGGACGGTCGGGAGGTGAGGGAGCGATAGTTCGGCCAGACGCTGTTCGACCTGCGCGCGCGCGCGGCGGGCCATGTCCGCGAGTTCCTCGATCGAATGGGCATCATCCCATGCCTCACGAACCGAGGCCGATATCCCCTCGACGCTGAACGCTTCAGCGAGTTCACTGGCAACCTTCTCCACGACCTTACGCCCGACCGGTCGCTCTCCCCGCACGATCGCCTCGGGCGGGTCGCGCAGGTCCCATACGAGTCGGAACCACGACATCACCTTCAGCACGTAGTACGAGATGTCGATCTCCCACCAGCGGAACCCCTGCCGGGTCGAGCTCTGATAGTGATGGTGGTTGTTGTGCCACCCCTCGCCGAGTGTGATCAGGGCGAGCCACAGATTGTTACGCGAGTCGTCACCCGTGAGGTATCGCTGCGACCCCGACACGTGCGCGAGCGAGTTGATGAAGAATGTGCAGTGAAAGAGAACGACCGTGCTCCAGAAGAATCCGACGACGAGCATCGCCCACCCACCGACGGCCCACACGCCCAGCCCAAGCAGCATCGCGGGCATGTACGTATTTCGATCGAGCCACACGAGCTCCGGATAGCGCGTAAGGTCCTTCACCGTGCCGTAGTCCGGCTCCCAGTTGTCCGGATTGAAAATCCATCCGATATGGGAGTACCAGAATCCGTGATGGCGGGGTGAGTGGACGTCGTGCTCGGTATCCGAATAGAGGTGGTGGTGTCGGTGGACCGCCGCCCACCAGATCACTCCACGCTGCGCAGACGTCTGTCCGATGAACGCGATCAGGAACTGAACCACGCGACTCGTCTTGTAGGACCGGTGGCTGAAGTACCGGTGGTACCCCGCCGTGATCGCCCACATGCGGACCAGGTACAGGACGAGCGCGAGAACAAGCGCCTGCCACGGGACGCCCGTCCAGATCGCCGTCACGCACACGAGGTGCGTCAGGACGAAGGGGATCGCGGACGGATAGACGACGTCAGAGTGCGGTGGATGTTCGTGAGCCAACGCGATCTCCCGGCGGAGCGGCGGACTTCAGGGTGCGGCAGAAGCTACATCCGCACACCCCTTGAACAACCGCCCCACAATCGTATGTTCATATTCACATTCATGAATACAATCACTTCTCCCCCAATTCTTGAGCGCCTGAGCGTCCTCGGTGACGAGACGCGGACACGGATTCTCTCCCTGCTCGACGGCAGCGAATTCACCGTGTCCGAGCTCTGCGCCGTGCTTCAGGCGCCTCAGCCGTCCGTGAGCCGACACCTCAAGACTCTGGCGTCGGAAGGGTGGGTGGAGGCCCGGGCCGAGGGGCGAAATCGCCACTACCACCTGAGCCCGCAGCTGGACGAAGCAGCCCGGGCCCTGTGGCGTATCGTGCACGGAGAGGTCGGGCAGGCATCCGTCTACCGTTCCGATGCCGAGCGGGCACGTGCCGTGCTCGAAAAACGGAGGATGCGCGCCACCGCATTCTTCGCGGAGTCGGCGGCGGAATGGGATCGCACGCGGGCGGGGCTCTTCGGATCGGCGACCGGTCTGGCACCGCTTCTCGGCCTGATCGATCCGTCGTGGGTGGTCGGCGACCTCGGATGCGGGACGGGTGCACTCACGGCCCGCCTCGCCCCCTTCGCCCGACGCACGATCGGTGTGGATCGATCGGAGGCGATGCTCGGTACGGCCGAAGCGCGACTCCACGATATCGACTCAGCCGAGCTCCGCTGTGGCGAACTCGAGTCACTTCCGATCTCCGACGGAGAGCTGGATCTCGCCATTCTCGCTCTCGTGCTTCACTACGTCGTGGATCCGCGCGCAGTTCTCGCCGAGGTTCGTCGGACTCTGGCCCCCGGCGGCCGCGTGCTCGTGCTCGACATGCGCCGCCATGACCGCGGTGCCGGCTTTTCCGATGCCATGGGTCACGTGTGGCCCGGCTTCGACCTCGAGCGCATGGAGGCGTGGCTGGCCGACGCCCGCTTCGGCACCGTGCGTATTCAACCACTCGCACCCGATCCGGATGCGACCGGCCCCCTACTCTTTCTCGCTTCGGCGCGCGTCTAGAGGCGTGCCCATCTGACTGTTTCGATACCCACTCGGCAAACGCGCCGATTTCAACGAAGAGGAACCATGACGGACACCGCAGTAATGCCCGAAACCACACCGGCCGAGACGAAGCATCGTCTCGCCTTCAAGGTTGCCGATCTCTCCCTGGCGGAATGGGGACGCAACGAGATTCGCCTCGCCGAGCAGGAGATGCCCGGACTCATGGCGGCTCGTGAGGAGTACGGACCGCAGCAGCCACTCGCGGGACTCAAGGTCGCCGGCTCCCTGCACATGACCGTGCAGACCGCAGTCCTGATCGAGACGCTCGTCGACCTCGGCGCCGATGTGCGCTGGGTCTCCTGCAACATCTTCTCGACGCAGGACCATGCCGCCGCCGCAGTGGTCGTCGGGCGGGATGGCACCGTCGATGAGCCGAAAGGCTCTGCGGTCTTCGCGTGGAAGGGCGAGACTCTGGAGGAGTACTGGTGGTGCACGGACCAGATGCTCGAGTGGCCGGACGGCTCCGGTCCGGACCTGCTGGTCGATGACGGCGGTGACGCCACCCTGCTCCTGCACAAGGGGGTCGAGTACGGAACGGTGGATCACGTCCCGGCGTTCGACGGGGACAAGGAGCCGGAAGAGTGGGGTGTGATCCTCGAGCTGCTTCGCCAGACCCTCGGTGAAGACCCCGGCCGCTTCGAACGACTGGCTAAGGATCTTCGTGGTGTCAGCGAGGAGACGACGACCGGGGTTCACCGCCTGTACGAGATGGAGCTCGACGGCTCTTTGCTCTTTCCGGCCATCAACGTCAATGACTCGGTCACCAAGTCGAAATTCGACAACCTCTACGGCTGCCGACATTCGGTGATCGACGGCCTGAACCGTGCGACCGATGTCATGCTCTCCGGCAAGAGCGCGCTCGTTCTGGGATATGGTGACGTCGGCAAGGGCTGCGCCCAGGCCCTCAAGGCTCAGGGCGCTCGCGTGTCGATCACCGAGATCGATCCGATCTGCGCCCTTCAGGCGTGCATGGAGGGGTACACAGTGGTTCGCCTCGACGACGTGCTCGAGACGGCCGACGTCTTCATCACGGCGACCGGCAACAAGGACATCATCACCGCCGAGCACATGGCGAAGATGAAGGACAAGGCGATCGTCGCGAATATCGGCCACTTCGACAACGAGATCGACATGGCCGGTCTGGACCGTGTGAACGGGATCGTGAAGACCGAAATCAAGCCGCAGTACCACGAGTGGACCTTCGAAGATGGGCACTCGGTTCTTATTCTCGCCGAGGGTCGCCTGATGAACCTCGGCTGCGCGACGGGTCACCCCAGCTTCGTGATGTCCGCCTCCTTCACCAACCAGGTGATCGCGCAGATCGAGCTCGCGCAGAACACGGACAAGTACGAGAAGAAGGTGTACGTCCTGCCGAAGCACCTCGATGAGAAGGTGGCGCGTCTACACCTCGACAAACTCGGGGCGAGGCTCACGGAGCTCTCCGACGAGCAGGCCGAGTACATCAACGTGCCCAAGGACGGGCCGTACAAGCCGGATCACTACCGGTATTAGTCGGGAGCGGCACTTCGGCCTCGGGCCGGAGTGAACAACGGGCCGGTCCGTCTTCCGACGGGCCGGCCCGGTTCGTCTGGATGAGGGGCCTGCACCGCGCCCCGTCGTCACAGCCCTCCGCCTACCGAAGCACCAGCCGGATCGCGAAGATCACGATCGCCACCGTGAGCACGTTCCGGACCCACGCCTGTCCCTTCAGTACCTGAAGGTGCACCCCGAGCTTCGCGCCGAAAAACTGCCCGGACGCGAGTGACAGCCCTGCGACCCAATCGAGGTTGCCGCCAAGAGCGAAGAGGGGGATCGCGAGCGCGGTGAAGGCGAGGATGAGGGGGACCTTCACGGCATTCCCGCGAACCAGATCGAGCCCGTTCGCGGACAGGAGCGCGAGGAAGAGGAAGCCGATACCCGCCTGAATGAAGCCGCTGTAGCAACCAAGCAGGAAGAAGGCCCCCATCAGAAGCCAGCGCTTCTCGGGGTCGGGCGCGAAGGCTTCCGTCTGTTCCGGCGGCGTCACGGGATGCCAGATCATCCAGGCGGCCGCCAGCACGAGGATTCCGGCGAGCACCCGCTCGAAGGCGACGTCACCGATCTCCACCGCAGCCCACGTTCCGAGGACTACGCCGACGAGCGCCGGAGGAAGGCCGAACTTCACCCAGGCGAACGGAATCAGCTTTCTGCGGTGGAAGCTGGTGGTAGCGCCGATCCCCCCGACGAAGATCGCGATCCTGTTCGTTCCGTTCGCGACGGTCGCCGGAAGACCGATGAAGATGAGAAGCGGAAGCGTCAGGAGAGAACCGCCGCCGGCGATCGAGTTGATGGTCCCGGCAACAAAGCCCGCGCCGATCAACATCAGGGTGGTCAGCAGATCAAAGGGCACGGGCGCTCCGCGGCGTACGATCGGGACGCACTATCCTGGCCCAGCCAACGGCGAGCGTCCAGCCCCTTCGCGTGCAACCGCCCGACCGGGTCACCTTTGTATTGATCGCGGCGGCAGGCGCCTGAATCGCGATCTAACGGGTGAAGTCGAAGAGCTTGGTGTACTTCACGACCAGTTGACGTTGCTTCGGTCCTGAGGGGATGCCGGTCTCGGCAAACCGACCCCGGTGCCAGGAGTCGTTAAGCACCACGAAGAAGCCGGTGCCCGCCGTGTCCAGCCAGCCGAAGCGCAGGTTCGTACTGACGTCACTCGTGTCGTCGTTGTATTGAACGTTGGCCTGAAGATAGATCCGGGGCGTGAAAGAGTACGAACCGTTGAAGCGCACGACCGATGTCGTGAAAGCGCCCTGATCCAGCGTCACGTCGAAGTAATTGAATCGGGCGGAGGCGGTGAATCGATCACGGTACCGATACGCGAGGGTGGCGTTCGGTCCGAAACGGGTGCCGTCGAAGAAGCCCCCCAGGCTCCAACCTCCAGATACGGACAGCGGCGCGCTGCGGTCGGTATTCGCACGAAATTCCCAGTCGTAGTTGTCGTAGTTCCCCGCCGGAATCACGATCCCGTCGCGGATTTCGAAGTCGGTCCGGAGGCCCTCCCCGGTCAGGTTCAGGCCCGGCAACTGGAAGAAGGCGCCGTTCTCGAAGGCGAAATGGTTGTCGATGTGAACCGTGTACGTCTCACTGAAGCCGCTCAGGTCCCAATACTGGTTCCACGAAATGTGGGGTCGGAACTCCCGAAACCAGCTCACGCTCGGCACGCGGACGTGCCGCAGAATGCGCGTGTTGATGTGCCGGTACGCATCACGGCTCAGGAAGCCGACCTCTGGATTGAACCCATCACCGACCTGCCGGTAGCCAGCCGAGACCTGCCAGTCACGGGTGACATACGACATGCCCCCGTTGAAGGCGTATTCCCCGTTGTTGAATCCCTCTCGATCGTCGGGCGCCGTCGACGTCCACGGCGTCTCGGTCAACCCGAACCAGCCGTCGAAGGTGAGGTCCTGGCCGATGCCCAGACGGCCGTCGACGGCATACGTCAGATTGAAGTCCTCGGTGTCATCCGTATTCAGTCGTGACACGACGATGCCACCGATCCGCGACCGGTTCGAAAACTCCTGAAAGACGCGGAAGACCCCGAAATTGTTATGAGGCGAGACCTGAACGTCGATGTCGTTCTCCGCGTCATACCGAAACGCATCGTCGGTCTGAATGTTAAGGAAGCCGACCTGCAGTCCACCGACTTTACCCGTCACGCGCCCGCCGGCGAGGATCGGAACCTCACGCCCACCGACGAGGCCGATGCGACGGCTGAAGAAGAGATCGGCCGACCGGCCACTCCCAACCGTGAACGTGCCAGCATTCTCGAGAAAGAACGCACGCTTCTCGGGGAAGAAGAGCGGGAACCGGGTCAAATTCACCTGCTGATCGTCGACTTCCGCGAGCGCAAAGTCCGTATTCGCGGTCAGGTCGAGCGTCAGACTCTGCGTAAGGCCGATCTTGGCATCGCCGCCGACGGCGAACTCCTCGTCCCAGAAGGCCCCGGGCTGGTTGAAGTCCTTGAAGGTCTCACCCAGCACATACGGGGTGATGTTAACGATGCGCTTGTTGGGGGCATCGAGCTGGAGTGAACCGGCCAGCGACACGCGGTTGATCGTGAACTGCCGGGGCAGCGGTGCCCACACAGACTGCTCGTTGTTCCGGCGAATCCTTCGCTCGAAGTTCAGACCCCACGTCTGCTCACCACCGGTTCCGTACCGCAGCGTCGAGAAGGGGATGCGAAATTCCGCGTACCAACCCTGATCATCCGTCGACGTGGCGACCTCCCAGCTCGCGTCCCAGTTGAGGTTGAAGCCTCCCGCCGATCCTCGTTGCATGCGACCACCACCACCGCCACCGCCCTGCCCCTCGTTCGCCACCTGACCGTCGTACTCGATCCCCGCCGGCGTCGTCCCGAACACGAAGCCGTTCTGGCGATCCCGATACGTATCCAGAATGAACGAAAAGGCATCCGAGTCCCCGAGCGAGGCATCGCGGCGTGTCTGGCCGAATACGATGGCGGACGGATCCTCATCGTACAGCCAGGCACCGATGTACAGCGCATCGCCGTCCGACAGGACCCGCACCTCGGTCCTTTGAGAGACCGCCGAACCCTCGAGCGGCTCGCGCTGTACAAAGCCCGTCAGAACGGGCGCCGCACCCCAGACGGACTCATCGAGGCGACCGTCGATCAACGGCCCGGAGGACACGACGGTCGTGATCGCCTGCGGAGGCTCTTGAGAAGCCGC
Organism: uncultured Gemmatimonadaceae bacterium; assembly: GCA_964492085.1. Lineage (GTDB taxonomy): Bacteria > Gemmatimonadota > Gemmatimonadetes > Longimicrobiales > Gaopeijiaceae > UBA2589. The sequence continues at coordinate 26,016 of CAZBHZ010000006.1, forward strand.
ACGGTCCGGCACGCCCGCCATGATCGCGGACGCGATGAAGAGGGCGGAAGCCAGGCAGCACCCTGAGGGCCGCACGTCGGATCGGTTCACCTTCGTCTCCTCGTTGTGTCGGCCTTCTTCACTCGCGGCTTTGGTGGCGCGTTGGGCCACGAATGGGCACAAGAAAAGCGGGGGCGGCCGATCCGGCCACCCCCGCCTGCACCTGCTTCGGTGGAAAGCTACTGGACCGCGTTGATCATGTCGAAGATCGGCAGGTACATGGCGACGATCATGCCGCCGACGACCACGCCCAGTACGACGATCATGATCGGCTCCATTGCCGACAGCAGTGCTTCGACCGCCGCATCGACTTCTTCGTCATAGAAGTCGGCGATCTTGGTCAGCATCTCGTCCAGACCACCGGTCTGCTCACCGACGTTGATCATCTGAACGACCATCGGCGGGAAGACGCCGGACTCTTTCAACGGCCCGGCGATCGTCTCACCCCCGGCGATCGACGCCCGCGACCCCATGACCGCGTCGTGAATCACACGGTTACCTGCCGTCTTCGCAGTGATCTCGAGCCCCTCGAGAATCGATACGCCGGACGACACCAGCGTACCGAGCGTGCGAGTGAAACGAGCCACCGCTGACTTTCTCTGCAGATCGCCGAGGATCGGCATCGCCAACAGAAGCCTGTCGAGCACGAGCTGTCCGCCATCGGTCTGGTAGTACTGGCGAATGCCCACAACGAAGGCGATCAGCCCGACGCCGCACGCCCACCAGTAATTCTGGAGGAAGTCCGACATCGTGATGACGATCTGCGTCGGGAGCGGCAGCGGGATACCCGCGGACTCGAACATCTGCTGGAAGGTCGGGATGACGAAGATCAGCAGGATGACGACCGCGCCACCAGCAACGGAGAAGATGACCCCCGGGTAGATCATGGCACCTTTGATCTTACGGACCAGCGCATCGTTCTTCTCGAGGAACGTCGCGAGGCGGAGGAGGATCGTATCGAGAATACCACCCGCCTCACCCGCGGCGACCATGTTCACGTACAACTCCGTGAACACCTTGTCGTGCTTGCCCATCGCGTCGGCCAGCGTGTGCCCCGACTCGACGTCGTAGAGGACGTCGGAGATGGTTTTTCGCAGCGCCGGGTTTTCCGTCTGCTCCGCCAGGATGTCCAGGCTTTGCACGAGCGGCAGGCCCGAGTTGATCATGGTCGCGAACTGACGCGTGAAAATGACGATGTCGCGCGTGGTCACGCCCGTCCCGAAGGAGAACGAAGCTTTCGGCTTCTCTCGAACCGAAACCGGAATCAGCTTCTGCCGATGCAGATGGGCGAGGACCTCGTCCTTGCTCGCAAGGTCGAGCTCACCCGTCTGCATTTCCCCGCCCGAGGCGGGCCGTGCGCTGTACGAAAAGACTGGCATGGAGCGTCCTTACCTGTTGGCTCGTTCGGGTTACTCGCCCGGTACCGGCTCGCCGACGGCTCGGAGGAGCTCGTTGGGATCACCGGAACGTTTGAGGGCTTCATCGAGGGTCACTTCGCCCTTCATGTAGAGCATCTGAAGCGCGTCGTTCATCGTCTGCATTCCGTGCTTCTTACCGGCCTGCATGAGGGAGTAGATCTGATGGATCTTCTCGTCGCGAATGACGGCCCGGATCGCGGGGGTACAGATCATCACCTCAGCGGCAACGACGCGGCCTTTGGATTTCGCCTTCGGCAGGAGCGATTGCGTGACCACTCCCTCGAGCACGAACGCGAGCTGCGTCCGCACCTGTCCCTGCTGGTGAGCCGGGAAGGCATCGATGATCCGGTTGATCGACTCTGCGGCCGAGTTGGTGTGCAAGGTGGCAAAGACCAAGTGACCCGTCTCGGCGATCGTGAGCGCGGCCGAGATCGTCTCCAGGTCCCGCATCTCGCCGACCAGGATCACATCCGGATCCTGACGCAGCGCGTACTTGAGCGCGTGTCGGAAACTCTGCGTATCCGCGCCGACCTCACGCTGGTTGATCATGCACCCCTGATGGCGGTGAATGAACTCGATCGGGTCCTCGATCGTGATGATGTGACCACGACGTTCGCGATTGACCTTGTCGACCATGGCTGCAAGCGTCGTCGACTTGCCCGATCCGGTCGGCCCTGTCACCAGCACGAGGCCGCGGGGCTTGTCCGCGAGCTGGTTGGCCACCGGAGGTAGCCCAAGCTTCTCGATCGAGACGATCTCGTACGGAATCTGCCGGATCGCCATCGCGACGCAGCCGCGCTGCTTATACACGTTGCCGCGGAAACGGGAGAGGTTCTGGACGCCGAAGGAGAAGTCCAGTTCGTCTTCTGTCTCGAAGCGTTTCTTCTGGTTGTCCGTCAGGATCGAATAAGCCAGCGACAGCGTATCCTTCGGAGCCAGAACCTGTTTCGTATGGGAGTCCGCGAGATCCCCGTCGATCCGGATCTTGGCCGGGTTGCCGACGGTGATATGGAGGTCGGAGGCACCTCGCTGGATCATCTCCTGGAGGAGCACCCTGAGGCTGAGCTCCTGTGGCGGGGCCTGTCCTGCCGGGGCGGCCGGCTGCGTCATGTACGTCCCTTCGTGGGGTTGGCTCGTCGCCCTAGTCGGCGACCGTGGTCTCCTTGATCACTTCTTCGAGGGTCGTCACGCCTCTCTCGACTTTCTTCAGCCCGTCCTCGCGCAGCGTGAGCATGCCCTCCGATCGAGCCAGATCCCGCAGCTCGTCGGTTCCCATCTCATTCATGATGGCCTTTCGAAGCGGCGTCGACATGATCATCACTTCGTAGAAGCCGCAACGGCCCTTGTAGCCGAGGTTGCCGCACTGGTCGCAGCCTTCACCTTTGTAGAGGGTGGTCTTGGCGACCCAATCGAGGTCGATCTTCGCCGATCTGAGGTACTCCTCCTCGTACGACGCCTCGACCTTGCAGTTCGTGCAGATCCGCCGCGCCAGACGCTGCGCCGAGATGAGATTCAACGCCGAGGCCACGTTGAACGGCTCCAGCCCCATGTCGAGCATACGGGTGATCGTGCCGGGGCAATCGTTGGTGTGGAGCGTCGACAGGACGAGGTGGCCCGTGAGGGCCGCCTTGATGGCGATTCCGCCGGTGGAGATATCACGAATCTCACCGACCATGATGATGTTCGGATCCTGACGCAGGAACGCCTTGAGGGCGGCCGGGAAGTCCATCCCGATCTCGGACCGCACCAGAACCTGGTTGATGCCGTGGATGTTGTACTCGACCGGATCCTCGGCGGTCATGATGTTGGTGTCGATCGTGTTGATCTGCGACAACGCCGAGTACAGTGTCGTCGTCTTCCCCGACCCCGTCGGACCGGTCACGAGCACCATGCCGTACGGCCGCGAAATCGACCACATGAAGTCCTTCTCGGCCTTGGGCTCGAACCCGAACTTCGTGAGATCGAAGGTCAGGTTGCCCTTGTCGAGAATACGGAGCACGATCTTCTCACCGAAGATGACCGGGAGCGTCGACACACGGAAATCGACGACCTTGTTCCTCATCTTCAGCTTGATGCGTCCGTCCTGCGGAACGCGACGCTCGGCGATGTTGAGATCCGAGAGAATCTTGATACGAGACGTCAGCGCGGCCTTCATCTTCAGCGGAGGCTTCATGACCTCCTGAAGCGCACCGTCGATCCGATACCGAACCCGGATCTCTTTTTCATACGGCTCGATGTGGATATCCGAGACGCCCTTCTGAACCGCGTCCGTCAGAAGACCGTTGATGAACTTTACGACGGGGGCGGAATCGACCTCAGCGGCGAGCGCCGAATAGTCGTCTTCTTCCTCGTCCTCGATGACCTCGACGTCGTCGAAGTCCTCCCACCCGTCCAACATGCTGCTCATCTCTTCTTCTTCGGAGCCGCCGTAGTAGCGCTCGAGATGCTTGCGGAGGGTGTACTCACCGACGATGACAGGCTCGATCTCGAGCTTCGAGATGAACTTGAGGTCGTCGATCGCCGAGAAGTCCGTCGGATTCGTCATCGCGACGGTGAGCATCCGGCCAACCCGACGAAGCGGGAGTACCAAATGCTTCCGGGCGACGTTCGCCGGGATCAGCTTCAGAATCTTTGCGTCGACCGAGACCTTCTCCAGATCGACCGCCGGCACCCGGTACTGTTTGGCGAGCATCCGGGTGAGTTCTTCTTCGGCGACAAAGCCGAGGTGGACCAGGGCATAACCGATCCGGGTGCCCGAGGTCTTCGCCTCGGCAAGCCCTTCCTGGAGCTGCTGCTCCGTGATGAGCCCTTCTTTGACGAAGAGGTCACCGAGTCGGATCTCCTGCGCCACCTTTGCTGCCATCAGCCGCGATCCCGCTTGGAGGAAGACCACGCGGCACTCCGCCGCGTCCGGGACCAAGAATACGGGCGTAACGTGCCCACGTACAAGCTTCCTTCTCCCCGAGATCGCCAGTGGCTGCGAGCGCGGTGCATCAAGGAGTTCGACCCGCGACCGCCAGGCCCCGGAGACGGCCCACCGTAGCGGCCCCGATACCGCGAACGCGTGCCAGATCGTCGAGGGTGGCGAAGGCACGTCGTTCGCGCTCGGCGACGATCCGAGCGGCCAGTGCTGGACCGATGCCCGGTAACGTCTCGAGGAGCCCCGAATCTGCCGAATTCACGTCGACCGGCGTAGCGACAGACGAGATCTGGTTCCGGGCGGACGTCGGGGACTTGGGTCGCGTCGGAGCCGACCGCCCTCTTGGCGCTCGTGTAAAATCCAGGTGGGGAACCATCCGCTCGAGCGTGGATGGCCCGATACCGCGGACGCCGAGCATGTCGGCCGGGCTCCGAAAGACCATGCCCGACTCGCGGGCCGCCACGATGGCACCGGCGGTGGACGGGCCGACCCCAGGCAGTCGATCGAGCTCGGCTCCATCCGCTCGGTTCGGATCGAGGGTCTCCCCGACCGCGATCGGACGACGTCGACGCTCCTCGTCTTCGACCGCCGCGAGCGTTCTCCCGGCCAGCGAGTCCAGAACGGCCTCGGACTCGAGGTCAGGGGTGGCACCGCTCCGGGCCACGACGTCGCCGCCGTATCGCAGAACACTCAGGGCGAGCAGCACGAAGGCCCCTCGGGTGAAGGATCGCGCCTCGTCTCGTGGAGATGACATGAGACATGATCTCCGCGGGCGAGGGGCGGAACCATGCCGTCATGGGTCGGGGGAAGCTTCGCCGCCGCGCGTCACACGTCCGGGGGTGAGTGAACCCGTGCCGGCTCCGTGTCGGCCTACCGCATCGAGAAGTCGGCGGTGCCGAAGTCGAGTTGGCCGAAAAGGCCGACCTGGAACTGGGTGGAGCCCGTCTGCTGCCCGACGAACGACTGACGATCGTCATAGCTGATCTGCAGACCGAAGGAGAAGCCACGGACGCTCGTATCCGCCTGCAGGCTCGCCGTCCGCAGGACCTGGTCCACGAAGGGCACGCACTCTGCACCTGCAACGGTGATCCGGCAGTTCCGCTCGCTGCGGTACGTGCCGATGATCGACAACGAGATGGGGCGATCAAGCTGGGAGGCCAGTCCACCCGCCGGGAGCAGCTGTGTACTCACCGAGATGCGGTGATTCCGCTCCTCACGCTCCGTGTCACCCGTCGGGTCGACGCCCGTGCCGTCTCGCCACGCACCACGATACGTCGTGACCAGCGTGCGCAGCCACTGGATCGACACGTCCAGGGGAACCTGGAGATCCGAATCGAAACGGCGCTGCAGCGCCCGTCCGCCGAAGGTGATTTCGCGCTCCGTCCGAACGATGCCGGAGGAGAGATTGATCGTCCTGATTCCGGTGAACGACGGAAGCTGGATGGAGGGCAACGTCGCCTGCACATCGGGCCACGTCTGCTGGCGGGTCGCCCGGTCACTCCGGATGTCCAGGGTTTCCGAATCACTCCATAGGTATCCGATCTGCACACCTGCGCCGCCCGCGAGCGCGACGCCGGAGGAGAGGCGCCAACTCGACCGATCGGTCAGCGAGGCCGCGGTGTCCGCGTCGACGAAGCGATACCGGTCCGCACCCCCGAAGCCGAATTGATAATCCAGCCGTGGATCGACCGGATCCCGGTTGAAGCGTGAGGTGATCCCGTCCCGGTAGGTGGCACTCAGGGGACGAACCGAGCTCAGGATCGCACGCAGCTGGGTGATCCCCTCGTCCTCGTCCTCCGACGGAATCCCGAACCACGTCGTTGCGAGCGCCGACGGGCTCAGAGAGACCGTCGTCCCCCAGTCCCGCTGGCCCCGAGCGTTCCGGGTGAGGGCCAGCGCGGTGTCCGCCCCCGCGACCGCTTCATCCACGAAGTTCGTGTTCCGGTCGGACTGGTACACCGTCGTCCAGTCGAAATCGGTTCGCAGCCACGAGAAGATCGTCGGCCGGTACCCGACATCGGTACGGAGTGTCCGCGCCGTCTCCCACCCGAAGTCGAAGCCCTGCCACTGGGCACGCTCGCCGCGGATCAACTGCTGAACCTCGGCATCTGCAGCAGCCTCGTCCGGGGGGAGGAGGTCCCGGACCTGAAGCAACCTGACGTCGGCCGTCAGCGGTGACAGTGGACGCAGGCGGACGTCCGCAGCGAGCTGCAATAGCTCTCTCGGCCGGAGCGTCGCGATCGCATCATCGTCGGATGGCGATCGAACGATCGTCTCGTATCGAAGGACCCGGCTGTCCTGCTGGAAGTAGGACGTCTCGAGGGATACTCGTTCCGGCGTCAGACGGAGCCGTGCGTCCGCGACCTTCTCCTCCAGGAAACCGGGCAGGAGCGAACGGACGACGCCACGAACCGGCTCCGGAACGAGCCCCACGTCCCGGACCTCGGGCGTGCGTGTCCATCCGACCCCAGCGTCCACCGTGCTCGATTCGTTCTCGGTGGTGATCGTCGATCCGTCCGCCATGGCATAGGAGGCACGTGCATCGAGTCCGTCGATGAGGAAGCCCACGACGGGATTGGCGCTTTGCGTCCGCTTCCGCAAAGACACCCCCACACGCCTCTGCCCGGCGTCGGTATCCCTCAGGTTGTCGATCTCGTCCGCGCGCACATCCGAACTCGCCAGAAGCACCGGCGCCTGACTCGCCTGAGACAATTCGAAGGTGACCGGCATGTCTATGCCCCAGCTGCTCGGCAGCCATCGGTCGACGGCGAGGGAACTGAACAGGTTGAGCGTCTGGTCGTCCTGATAGGTGGGCAGGTCGCGCAACTGGCGGAAGAAGGCACCTCGATTGGTCATGTTGAGGCGCGTCTGCAGCACCCCCGCACCATCGAGCGATACGTTGAACGAACTGGCGATCCCGGCATCCTTGAAGGCGTCGCCCAATCGAAGCTCGTCGACCCAGATCTCACCCGAGGCCGGTTGACCGGTCTCGTTCCAGACACCGATGGAGATCTCACGTACCGCCGCCAGATTCGGCGCACGCCCGCGATCCGCCAGAACGACGGCGTACGTCGAGTCCGCGGACCAGACCTCGACGGGGGGGTCGCCCGGCGCCGGAGGGGCGGCCGAAAGCTGCTCTTCCGCGCGCCGACGCAGATCGAGCCATTCCCCGAAATCGATCCGGATCTCCGGCAGCCAGTCCGCGGCCGTCAGCCCCGCGCCGACGGGGGGACTCAGTGGGGTCCGATAGAGATAGAAATTCTCCGCGTCGCTTCCGACCTTCACGAAGAAGCGATGGGGGCGGGTGGGCCCGAAGTCTCCGCTTCGAGCGATGGCCCAGATCCGGGCTTCCCGGTAGGACAGGAAATCGCGAGGCCGCTGCGGGAAGCGATAATAGACCTCGGCCCGCCCCCCGTCCGGGACGTCCTGGAAGGTGATGCCGAGCGATTTCTCGTTGAACTCGATGCCCTGCCCGGAGAAGGCCTGAGTCGGATCCGTCAGCTCCTCCAGAACACCCGGCGGCGAAACGTACTCGTTCCCTTCGGTGACCTGGGACACCGAGGTGACCTCGACTCTCCCGACGCCGGACAGGGTGTCACCCACGATGCCGTCGAGCACCCCTTCCCCGGCCCGTCTAATCCAGCGAGAGCCGACAAGGCGCATCCGGGCGATTTCCACCTCGCCCTCCGGACCGGTGGCCGTCAGGCGGAGGTGTCGGATCGCGCGCAGGTCGGCTTCCGAAATCGCGCCCCCGACCTCGATCGCCCCGGCCCCGCGCAGGGGGACGCGGTAGAGCCGGAAGTTGGTACCGGTCTCCGAGCGGCTCCGGGCCAGATACGGGGATACGCCGTCGAGTGAGACCACATAACGAAGATGGCGCTCGCTGACGTCGAGATTCCCGTCCGCGTCCAGATCTTCCGAATCGGGGCGACCATTGCCGCGCGTGCAGACCGCTCGAGGATCGCCCAGCGGATAGATGACCCCGCGCTCTGCTTCACACCTCTCGGCCCAGACCCCCAACTGGTCACGAAGATCGCTCCAGATCTCGCCGAGGCGCGGATCGGCCTCCTGGTCGAGCTCACCGAGGCCCCACGGGCGCCCATCGACCCGCGTCCCGGCCGTCGCCCCGCCCGGGCCGATGAAGAAGGCGTCCTCGCTGACGATCCCGAGGTCGATGACCAGATTCAGCTGGCCATCACCGGCCGCGTAGAACTCCAGGTAATCGGTCTTGGTGAGATCGAGCCCGTTCGTGGAGAGAGGCGTCATGACGGATCGCCATCCCGGCTGTCCGGCTGCGCCACCCTGCCCCAGGCTGAGGCGAAGCCCCGCCTCCCTGACCTCGGATCCGGCCAGTCGGATCTGGTTGTCGATGTCCGTCCGAGGGAAGAGCCCTTCGCGAACACCGAGGCTGTCTCCGTTCGGGGCCTGCAGGATCCATCGGTGTTGCCAGACCAGCGACCCGGCCGTCGTCGCGTCCACGATGCCGGGCAGGACGGCCTCCGCGCCGTCCCGCGAGGTCGGAGCGCTCGCGAGCTGCCAGTTCTGCTCGGTCAGTCCCACCGGGATCTGTGCTGTTCCGTCGAAGTCGTCGACGAACGCCTGATCGAGGGTGTTCGGATTCGGTACGGACAATGCGATCTCGCCGTCCGCCGAGAATGACGAAGCCCCCGCGAAGTTCAGCCCGGGCACCCGCTCCAGGAATCGATCGAACCACGAGATCGGGGTGTCGTATCGGCCGCTCAGACCTCCCAGCAGCGCAGCCCCGGGCTCCGTTCCGAGGATCGGCCGGGTCACGACGGTGCGCTCCGACTGGTAGAGTCCCAGCAGGTCGATGCCGCCCCGGCTTCCAAGCGAGCTGCTCGTTCGAAGCCCGAAGACCTGCGTCGGCGTGACCTGGAAGAGTGAACGCTGCTCCCATGTCGCACGGATCGTGGCGTTCGGTGACGAAGCGAAGAGGACGTCCGGCTCGAGGAGTTGTACCTGGCCCACGTCGTAATCGATCTCGTAGTCCGCGCCCCGCATGAGCGGTCGATCGCCGAGGAAGATCCGCTCACTGCCGTCCCGGATCCCGAATGCCCCGAGCGAAAAGGATGAAATCACGTCTTCGGAGCGAATCCGGTAGGACACCGTGAGCCGGAACCGGCCGGCGTTGTCTCTCTCGAACGGGTCCTCTTCTTCGTAGATCTTTTCGTTGGCGTCGTTGCCGAGAATGGTTCGCGTGACCCCTTCATTGAGACCGAGCGTCGGGACCGGCGGCGGCTCGGCGAACGGGCGCAGCGTCGGAAAGACGATGAAGGAGCCCTGAACGGGCGGCTGGTCCTGGAAGAACTCGAGTCCGGGTGAGTAGACGAACGCTGGATCCAGCGCATCGACCGGTGCCTCTTCGTCGAGGCCGAAGAGACGCAGAAAGGTGATGTCCTCCCCGGACAACCGACGCTTGAACGTGCGGCCGGTCGACAGCTCTCCGAGTGAGATGGAGAGCGACACCGAGCCAGGCTCGACGTCGGCGGACCCGGAAACCCTGTAGATCTGGTGCATCTCCAGATCCCATGTGGGTCGACCGGGCTGGTGGTTGGCTCCCGACGCCTTGAGGAGCTGCAGCTCGGGGCGTCCTCCCTGGTTGTAGATGACTTCCGGGTTGTAGTCACCGATCGTGTCGCCGGCCGCGGTGATGTAGGTGACCGCGAGCATCTCCTCGCGACTGAGCGGTTGCCTGAGCGCGATCCACAGGCCGCTGGGATGGACGAAGAAGTCCGTGCCCTCCTGGAGGTTCCGGAACCACCCGGACTCGCGCACGGGAGGGTTCACTCCGTCATCGGCAACGGCGTCGAGCTGGATGAAGCCCTCCACCTGCTGCTGGAAGACGGGATCGTCCTCGAATCGGTAGAGCTGGATCAGCTGGTCGCCGGGCGCGACGGTCGGCGGCGCCGAGGCCGGGTCGAGTTCGAGGGCGTCGACGTGCGGATAGCGATCGATCTGACGGGGATCGACCAGAAAGAAGAACTGACCCCGCACGTAATCGGCATCGTCCAGAACCAGCGTATCCTCCTGCACGAAGGCCCTCTGATCTCCGAAGCCGGACAGCTGGAACGACCGCGAGTTCAGATCTCCGCGCTGCTGGGCCCACACGGTCTGGAAGTCCACGGGCCCGACCTGCCCCTCGGCCTGGAAGCCGAAGTTACCGGCGGGCAGCCCCTCGGTGAGGAAGCGGGACTGCGGCAGACGGAACGTGACGTCACCGACCTCCAGGCGCCTGAGCACATCGTCCTCGCGGCCCTCGTAGAAGAAGTTGATTCGATTGGCGGCGTCGAACTCGCGGGACTGGTCGAAGTCGACGTCGACCGTGACGCGGTCCAGAATCGTGCCGCTCACCTGAACTCCGAACTGGAGATCCGGGCTGAGCTGGGGGACGATGGACGGATTGCAGCCGGCGCCGAACCGGGCATCACACGGCTCGAACCGTGTCCAGTCACCGCCCAGCTCCATCCGGCTGCGCACGTTCAGCGCCAGATCGGCGTACTCGGTCACGAAGCGGCTCCCGTCGCCGGGCACGGTCCGAGGCGTCGCAGGCGGGGCCGGCGGCAGATAACGGGCGCTCCCCCGAACGCCCAGGTCGGCGGCCCTGGAGCGCAGAACCACATCAAACGCTCCGGGGGCGGACAGACGGTCGCGTACCCCGGCCTCGGCCCGGATACGCCCGAGAACGAAGGCCCCGCGCGCCACCCGGTACCGGAGTCCAACCCCGGACAGCCCGACGCCGGCCTCGTTCGAACGCGGCCGCCCCAGGCCGCTGGCCGAAACCCGGATCCGGCGCATACCGAGCGTGACGTGCGCCTCGTCATCGCTCGCTGAGAGCCCCGTCTCTTCAGCAGCGGACGCTCGGTCCAGGTCAGGACGCAGAATCGTGTCCGCGGGGACCTCGGGGGACGTCTCGATTACATTCCCCGCGACCCCTGGACGCACCGGTTCGAGCCCCGCCAGGGCGGGGACCACGAGGGTCGCGAGCAGGGTGAGGAGTTGTGGGATCACGCGGGGCGGCGGGGGGAGTCCGAACGTGAGGGGGTCAGGCCGCGATCAGACCGGGGTCCGACCGCGAACACACTGCGAAAGCGGGTGTAGGGAGTGGCCGACGGACAGGGGCTGGGATTCACAGTCGACAGAGAGAAGGCTGCAGTGCGCAAGGGAGTGCTCGCCAGATACCTGATACGTGCCCACCTGGGCCCGTTCCTCTTCGCGTTGTCGGCGATCACCGGTCTCCTCTTCATCAACGCCATCGCGCAGCGCGTGGACTCCCTCGTGGGCAAAGGACTGCCCTGGCAGGTCATCCTCGAGTTTCTGGTCCTTTCATTACCCCATACGATCGCGCTTTCTCTCCCGATGTCGGTCCTGGTCGCGGTGCTCTACGCGTTCAGTGACATGGCCTCGTCGAACGAGATCACCGCGATGTCGGCGGGCGGAGTGCGCCCGGCGAGGATGATGCTCCCAGTCTTCGGACTCGGTGTCATCGCCACCCTGGTGATGCTCTTCTTCAACGACTCCATTCTGCCGGAGTCAAACCACGCGCTAAAGAACCTTCTGCTCGATATCGGTCGCAAGAGTCCGACGCTCGAGCTTCGCGAGCAGGTCGTGAATGAGCTGCGGACGGGGGTGGGCGTGAACCGCTACTTCCTGACCGCCGATCGGATCGATCATGACTCCAACGAGCTTGAAAACGTCACGATCTACGACGCCAACGATCCCACCCTCCAGCGGACCACGTACGCCGAGTGGGGCGAGATGGCGTTCAACGATACGCGGACGGACCTCTACCTGACGCTGCACGACGGTGTCGTGCATGAAGTTCAGGGTGATCAGGTCGGCGGGTTCCGGCGCATGTACTTCCAGCAACAGGTCGTGCCGCTTCGCGAGGTGGGGAACGAGCTCGAGCGTCGCTTCGGCGGCGCCGATCGCTCGGACCGGGAAATGGGCTTCGACCTGCTCGCGACCAACCGGGCCGATCGCCAGGAGCAACTCGACACGATCCTGACGGAGAGCCGCAGTCAGGCCCTTCAGGCGGTGCGGATCGCGCTGAACCGTCCCATCGAGGCAGACTCGGCAGTCGTCGGGCTCGGTGAGGGGCGGAATGCCCTGAGGACCAACCTCCAATGGCGCTACATCCAGCGTGACGCGATGACGCAGCAGATCGTGTCCGGAGCACGTGCGCGGGCCGCACGAGGGGCAGCGCTCCAGCAATCGGTGAATCGATTCGAAGTCGAGATTCACAAGAAGCTCGCCATCGCGATCGCCTGCCTGGTCTTCGTGCTCATGGGGCCACCGCTCGCCCTGCGCTTCCCCAGCGCCGGCGTCGGCTTCGTGGTGGTCGCCTCGGCGGTGATCTTCTTCGTCTACTACGTCGGCCTGCTCGGGGGTGAGGCCCTCGCGGACCGGCGGGTCGCGAGTCCAGCCGTGACGATGTGGATGGGCAACGTGATCTTCTTCCTCCTCGGTGTCGTGCTTCTTCGAAGAATGGGGCACTCGTCGGGGACGAGCCGGACGGGTCTGGGGGAGGCCATCATCGGCTTCTTCGGTGGGTCGAAACCGCGCACGGGAGCCGAAACCTGATGAGGATTCTCGACCGGCTGGTGCTGAAGAACTTCCTGCTGCTCTTCTGCCTCTTCCTGTTGTGCGCGCCACCCCTGTTCGTGCTGGGCGATCTCGCGGAGCACCTGGACGATTACATCGACCGCGGCCTGTCTCTGGGCGAGGTCGCGATGTCGTATGTCTACCTCTACCCTCTCTTCATCCAGTGGTGCTTCCCGATCTCGGCTCTCCTCGGGACGGTCTTCACCGTCCACTGGATGACGATGCACCGGGAGATCGTGGCGGCGAAGGCAGGCGGGATCTCGTTTCACCGCCTGGTCGCGCCTCTTCTCATGGCGGGCGTCCTGCTCACCGGAGTCGCCCTCGCGCTGACCGAGATCGTACCGAGATCCAACAAGATCTCGGCGCAGATTCTCAGATCGGAGACGCCCGGACGGTCGTGGCGTTCCGACTTCGTCTATCGGTCCGAGGACGGGCTCTCGTGGCAGGTCAGCCGTCTCACCGCGTCCGACGGCCGGATGACCGATGTCGTGATCGAACGACCTGTCTCCGACGACGAGCGGGGCCTGCACGTCATCGCGGAGGGGGCACGCTTCGACGAAGAGGAAGGCTGGCTTCTGGCCCAGGGCTTCCTGCGGACGCTGAGCAGCGACAGCACTGAGATGACGCTTGAGTTCGATCGCATGGTCATGGCGGACCTCGTTGAACGGCCTGAAGAGCTCCTCGAAGTGCCCCCCGAGCCCGACGAGATGACCTACGCCGAGATCAATCACATGGCGGCGATCATCCAGCGCACGGGCGGAAATGCGAACGAGCTCCTCGTGAAGCGCGAGCAGAAGATTTCGATCCCGGTCACGACCCTGATCATCATCCTGTTCGGCGCCCCGCTCGCGACCAGCAGCAAACGTGGAGGGGCGGCGTTCGGCATCGGGCTTTCCCTGGCGACGGTGCTCGTCTTCATGATGCTTCTGCGCGTCGCGGGTGCACTCGGCGAGGCCGGGGCCATCTCCCCATTCGCGGCAGCGTGGATCCCGAACGCGGTTTTCGCTGCGGCCGGGCTCGTCTTCATGATCCGGGTTCGAACGTAGCGAGCACTCCCGGTTCCAGTGTGCCGGTCATGATCGATTCGACCGGTCCTCGAAGGCGTACGTCGAACGACGCGTCCACCGCAACTTGCATGCGCCCGCCCGGCATTTCGACGACGATGTCTCCCGGATCGAGCGCGCCTACGAGCACCAGGGCAACCGCGACGGCACACGAGCTCGTCCCGGACGCCGACGTCCGCCCGACACCGCGCTCCCAGATGTACGCTTCCGCGCGTCCGTCCGACGCGCGGGCCAGCTGCACGTTCGTGCCGCGTGGAATGGCCGGATGGGTCGAAAGGAAGCGACCAAGGGGAGCGAAGCGGTCCTCTGAGAAGTCCACCGAACTGGGCTCCGCCAGTACGACCAGATGCGGGTTCCCGATCGAGACCGGAACAACGTGAAGCAGGGTGTTGTCGGGCCCCGACATCGTGAAGGGTGCACGATCGCCGGCGAACAGACCGGCATCGGCATGGATCGCCTCGGAGCCGATCCCCGCAGGCCCCATCTCCACTGAAACGTCGAAGGTGCCCGACTGCTGACCGTGTACCCGCATCCTGACCTCCGAACCTCCGACCTGTGCGTCCACGACCTCGAGCGTCGGGTCGCGGCTCGAGAGGTACGACGCCAGCACACGAAGGCCATTTCCACTGCGCTCGAATTCGCTACCGTCCGGATTGAACATGCGCAGGGTGACCCGCATGTGCGTGCTCGCTTCTTCGCGACCATCCGACGCCACGACGACGATGCCGTCGGCCCCTACCCCGCGATGCGGATCACAGACGCGTGCAACGTTCTCCGGCGTTGCACACCACGTGGCACCGGCCCCGCCGCGGTTCTCGTGACGTTCGAAGACGAGGTAATCGTTCCCCAGGCCGTGGGCCTTGTAGAAGCGGCTCGATACGCGCGGCCGTGGGGGCCAGCGCCGTGCCCCGGGGGGTTGCGACATTCGACCTCTCCGAGCGTGGACATGGGAGTGCGCCCGGAAGGTGCATCTGTGGTTTGGAGTGCGCACCCCGCCGGACACGATTCGACGACTGAAACCTTACTGCCGGGCCTCCGTAGAGGTGGGGGGCCGCAACCGATCGGTCGGATCGGGCCTCCAAGGGGATGTGGGTGGTGCGGTGTGGGGTGGGGACAACCAGGCGGTGATGATGATGATGAGGTGGGGTTGGGCGGCGGCGACCGCTCTGGTGGTGCTGGTACCGCACGATGCCGCGGCTCAGTCGAGGCCGACGGCAGGACTCGAGGCGGCGGAGGCTACGCCCTCCGCCGCCCGGTCCATCGCCCGGAGTGCACCGCGCATCGTACGCGGCTGCTGCACGTCGGGGCCTCTTTACCTCCAAGCGACGCGGGTCGGGGATTCGGACATCGACGTAGACGGCGTAGCCGACGAGGACGCCTGGTCGGAGGCATCGATCGCGACGGACTTCGTCCAGTTCTCGCCGAACGAGGGCGACCGTGCGACAGAACGCACGGAAGCCAGGGTCATCTACGGTGACGACGCGGTTTTCGTCTTCATGCAGGCGTTCGACACGGAGCCGGACCAGATCGTCGGACAGCTCACGCGTCGCGACCAGAACTCCTACTCGGATCTCCTGGGCGTCGTCATCGACTCGTATTTTGATCGGCGGACCGCGTTTCATTTTGCGGTCAATCCCGTTGGCGTGAAGCACGACATCTATCGGTTCGACGACACGCAGGAGGACTCAGGCTGGGACGCCGTGTGGGACGTCGCCACGGTCCGGACGAGCAACGGTTGGGCCGCGGAGTTCCGTATCCCGTATTCCCAGCTGCGCTTCCGCGATGCGGATGTGCAGACGTGGGGAATCAACTTCATGCGACAAATCGCCCGGAACGACGAGATGGCGGTCTGGGCACCGACCGCTCGCTCGGACGGCGCCATCGTCTCGCGCTTCGGTGAACTCCGAGGCCTGGAAGCTCTGTCGGCCCCCAACCGCATGGAAATGCTCCCGTACTCGGTGGCATCTCTGCAGCGCGCACCGGGTGACCCCGACGACCCGTTCTACAGTCCAAATGCGACCGACGGGACCGCCGGTGTGGACCTGAAGTATGGCGTGACGTCGAACCTCACCCTCGACGTCACGATCAATCCTGACTTCGGTCAGGTCGAGGCCGACCCCGCCCAGGTGAACCTCAGCGCGTTCGAAACGTTCCTGCCGGAGCAGCGCCCATTCTTCCTCGAGGGTGCGAGCATCTTCAACTTCTCGGTGGCCCTCGGTGACGGTCCGGAAGCCAACGAGTCACTCTTCTACTCGCGCCGGATCGGTCGCCGCCCCCAGGGCTGGGCAAACCCGCAGGGCGGGTACGTCGACGTGGAGGATCAGACCACGATCCTCGGAGCGTGGAAGCTCTCCGGTAAGACGTCGAGCGGTTGGTCGATCGGCGCGATGCACGCCGTGACCTCGGAGGAACAGGCGAGCATCGTTCCGGCCTCGGGGAACCCGTTCGATCAAACCGTCGAGCCGTTCTCAAACTACGGAGTCCTCCGCGTCCAGAAGGACTTCCGCGAAGGACGCTCGGCCGTCGGCTTCATCGGTACAGGGCTCGTACGCAACGGCTCCGTCGCCGACAATCTCCAGCTTCGCTCGAACGCATGGTCGGGTGGCGTCGACTTCCGTCATCGCTTCGCGGCGGATACGTGGCAGGTGACCGGGTACGTCCTCGGCTCGCAGGTGACGGGCTCGGCAGAAGCGATCGCCCGGACGCAACGCTCACCCGCGCGCCTCTACCAGCGCCCTGATGCGGGTCACGTCGAGTACGATCCGACACGCACCTCGCTGAGCGGAGCCTCGGCAAACGTCGGCATCATGAAACTCGCGGGCGGGTTCTGGCGAATGGGGACCGGTGTTCAGACCCGGACGCCCGGCTTCGAAGTCAACGACGTGGGCTTTCTGAACAGCGCCGACTACATCACCACCTGGGGCTGGCTCGGCTATCACCACTCACAGGCTCAGGGACCGTTCCGAAGCTGGATGGTGAACCTCAACGGCTGGAACGTCCTCGACTACGATGCAAATCGCATCGGGACCGGGGCGAACGTCAACGTCAACGGGCAGTTCCAGAACTTCTGGCACGGATTCTTGGGAGTAAATCAGCAGTTCGAGGCCTACTCGAACGGAGCCCTTCGCGGCGGCCCTCTCTTCCGAAGCGAAGCGCAGACGAACCTCTGGGGCGGTTTCGGCTCGGACGGTCGAAAGGCCATCCAGCTGAACGTGAACGGGTGGGGGAACGTGCGCCCCGATAGCGACTCCTGGGCATACGGTATTTCGCCGAATCTGCGCATCCGGCCGTCAGGGAGAGCCACGTTCAGCGTGGGGGCGTTCGTCAATCAGAACCTCGATGACCGTCAGTGGGTGCAGCAGGTATCGACGGACCGCGACCACTACGTCTTCGGCCGGATCGATCAGACGACGCTGGGACTGACGGCCCGGATCGACTACGCGTTCACGCCGACGTTATCCCTCCAGTTCTACGCGCAGCCCTTCGTCAGTGCCGGATCGTACGCCGACCTCAAGCAGGTCACCGACCCGGTAGCAGCCTCGTATGCCGACCGGTTCTCCCTCTTGGAGACGCGCATGGATGCGGGTCGCTATCACGCCGATCTGAACGGGGACGGGACCGAGGAGTCGATCCGGAATCCCGACTTCAACGTCAAGCAGTTCCGTTCGAACGCGGTCCTCCGCTGGGAGTACCTGCCGGGGTCGACGCTCTTCTTCGTCTGGTCCCAGGGGCGAGACCATTTCGCCCGGACCGGAGCCTTCGATTTCGAGCAGGACGTGCGGAGTCTCTTCTCCGTGACGCCCGAGAACATCTTCATGGTCAAGGTCTCCTACTGGATGAGTCGGTGAATCGTTGAACCGAGCCGGAAACGGATGTAGTGTAGAGGGACAGGCAGGGGCGATTTGAGGCGTATTGCGGCCCGCAGGGCGTGTCGAAGCTGACACGTCGGCGAAACAGCTAAAAAGCCGAGGCCCCGTCGCGTAACGCGCACGGGGTTTCGTCGTTGGAGGACCATCCAGTGAAGGACATGACCACACCCGCCTCGCGGGGTGAGCGTATCGACGCGCTCGATCGTGCACTCGTCGAGCGGATCCTCGTCCTCGACGGGGCGATGGGTACGATGATTCAGAGGCATGACCTCTCGGAGAAGGACTTTCGGGGTGACCGCTTCCGCGAGAGCGAGGTGCCCCTCACGGGCGCCAATGACCTCCTGTGTCTCACGCAGCCTGACATCATTCGGTCGATCCACCGCGCGTACCTGCTCGCGGGCGCCGATCTGGTCGAGACGAACACCTTCAGCGCCAACCGGATCTCACTGGAGGACTACGACCTCCCGGAGATCGCAGAAGAGCTGAACCATGCCGCCGCACTCCTGGCGCGCGAAGCCGCCGACGCCGTAGAAGCGGAGCAACCAGGGAGGACGTGCTGGGTCGCCGGAGCGCTCGGTCCGACCAATCGTACGGCGTCGATCTCCCCGGACGTGGGCGATCCCGGCGCCAGAAACGTGACGTTCGACGAGCTCGTCGATGCCTACGCCGAGCAAACCCGGGGTCTTCTGACCGGGGGAGCGGACGTCCTCCTCGTCGAAACTGCCTTCGACACCCTCAACGCGAAGGCGGCCCTCTACGCGATTTCTATCGTGCTCGCAGAACTCGGGGCGGATGTGCCTGTCATGGTGTCGGGCACGATTACCGATCAGAGCGGACGGACACTGTCCGGACAAACCCCTGAGGCGTTCTACAACTCGGTGTCGCACGGGGCGCAACCGGGACCGGGTCGCCGTCGGGGTCTCCTGTCGGTCGGGTTGAACTGCGCTCTCGGTATCGATCAGCTGCGCCCCTTCCTCGAAGAGCTCTCGGACGCGTCCGCCGTCCCGGTCAGCTGTTATCCCAACGCGGGTCTGCCCAACGAATTCGGGGAGTACGACGACACACCCGAGCACATGGCGGCGATCACTCGAGACTTCGCCGAGGCCGGATTTCTCAACATCGTCGGCGGGTGCTGCGGTACGACACCGGATCACATTCGGGCGATCGCCGAGGCCGTCGCCGACCTGAGGCCCCGCGCCCTTCCCACCGTCGCCGTTCGCACACGGCTGGCCGGACTGGAGCCACTCACGATCGGTCCCGAATCGCTGTTCGTGAACGTCGGCGAGCGCACCAACGTGACGGGGTCACGGCGTTTCGCGCGACTCATCCGCGAGGACGAGTACGAGACCGCGGTCGAGGTCGCGCTGCAGCAGGTTCAGGGAGGTGCGCAGATCCTCGACGTGAACATGGACGAGGGGTTGCTCGACGCCGTCGCGGCGATGACCCGGTATCTGAACCTGCTCGCCTCGGAGCCGGAGATCTCGCGGATTCCGGTCATGGTCGACTCCTCGGACTGGGCCGTGATCGAAGCGGGACTCAAGACACTCCAGGGCAAAGGAGTCGTGAACTCGATCTCCATGAAGGACGGAGAAGACGAGTTCCGGGAACGTGCCCGTGAGGTCCGGCGCTACGGGGCCGCAGCGGTCGTCATGGCCTTCGATGAGCAGGGACAGGCCGACACGCTGGATCGGCGCATCGACATCTGCGCCCGGGCATACCGGATTCTGGTCGAGGAGGAAGGGTTTCCGCCGGAAGACGTCATCTTCGACCCCAACGTCTTCGCGGTGGCGACCGGCATCGAGGAGCACGACCATTACGCCGTCTGGTTCATCGAAGCGGTCCGGCGGATCAAGAAGGCGTGTCCCCACGCGTTGACGAGCGGTGGAGTCAGTAACGTGTCGTTCTCGTTCCGGGGCAGTCCGGAAGTGAGAGAGGCGATGCACGCGGCCTTCCTCTACCACGCGATCGAGGCCGGGCTCGACATGGGGATCGTGAACGCCGGTGCCCTCCCGGTCTACGACGACATCCCGGACGATCTGCTGGGACCGGTTGAGGATGTGCTCTTCGCCCGGGCCCCCGAAGCGACCGAGACGCTGACGCGCATCGCGGGTGAGCGCACCGGGACGACGCAGCGACGGGTGGAGGAGGATCTGTCGTGGCGAGAGGAGCCGGTCCGGGAGCGTCTCGTGCACGCGCTGGTCCACGGCATCGACGCCTGGGTCGAGGAGGACGCCGAAGCGGCTCGCCAGGCCCTGCCGCGCGCACTCGACGTGATCGAGGGCCCTCTCATGGACGGAATGAACGTGGTCGGGGACCGTTTCGGGTCCGGCCGCATGTTCCTTCCGCAGGTGGTGAAGAGCGCCCGGGTCATGAAGAAGGCGGTGGCCCATCTGATCCCGTACCTCGATGCGGAACAGGCCGATGCAGCCGGTAAAGGCAAGGTGCTGCTGGCCACCGTGAAGGGTGACGTACACGACATCGGGAAGAACATCGTCGGGGTTGTGCTGCAGTGTAACGGGTACGAGGTGATCGACCTGGGTGTCATGGTCCCTGCCGAACGGATTCTCGAGGCGGCTCGGGAGCACGGCGCGGACATCATCGGACTCTCCGGACTGATCACGCCGTCACTCGACCAGATGGTCCACGTCGCGGCCGAGATGGAGCGGCTGGGATTCGATGCCCCTCTCCTGATCGGGGGTGCCACCACGTCACGGGCCCATACGGCCGTGAAGATCGAGGAGCGGTACTCGGGACCCACCGTGCACGTCCTGGACGCATCACGGGCCGTTGGTGTCGTCTCGACTCTGCTCGATGACGATCGGCGCCCGGTCTTCATGGAAGAAACCAGGAACGCGTACGCCGAGTTACGGGAACGACGCGCCGGCCGCGATCAGCGATCGGAACTACTCTCGATCGACCAGGCACGAGGTCGCGGCTTCGACGGCCGATGGTCCGACTACACCCCGCCCAACCCCGAAGCGCCCGGTATCCACCTCATCGACGACGTATCGGTCGCCGACCTCCGCCCCTACATCGACTGGACACCGTTCCTGAAGACATGGGAGCTCCACGGCGCCTACCCCGCGATCCTCGACGATGAAGTCGTCGGCGCGCAGGCCCGATCGTTACTCGCCGACGCATCGACGCTGCTCGAGGAAATGGCGGCCACCGACGTACTCGAACCCCGGGCGATCATCGGACTCTTCCCCGCGTGCTCGGTCGGTGACGACGTGCACCTTTTCGCGGCTCCCGATCCGGATGACGCCGCATCCGAACACGCCGACGGCGACCCGATCGCTACGATCCGCACCTTGCGGCAACAGTTCGGCAAGGACGGGCGTGCCAATCTCGCGCTGTCGGACTTCATCGCGCCGGTCGGCGCCCAACGGGACTGGGTCGGCGCGTTCGCCGTCACGGCCGGGGGGCAGGTCGAGGACCTGGCGGCGCGCTTCGAGGCCGAGCACGACGACTATCACGCGATCATGGCGAAGGCTCTCGCGGACCGTATCGCGGAAGCGCTCGCCGAGTACGTGCACGAACGAGTGCGAACGACCTTCTGGGGATACGCCAGCGACGAGGCTCTCGAAAACGACGCGCTGATCGCCGAGGCGTATCGAGGTATCCGGCCTGCCCCCGGGTACCCGGCATGTCCGGACCACACCGAAAAGCGCACACTGTTCGACCTGCTCGGCGTAGAAGACGCCATCGGCATCACGCTCACCGAAAGCTTCGCGATGGCGCCGGGCGCGTCCGTGAGCGGTTGGTACTTCTCCCACCCCGATGCGCGGTATTTCGGTGTCGGCCGTCTGGGACGAGACCAGGTCGAGGACTACGCCAACCGAAAAGGATGGTCCGTGGACGAGGCCGAGCGGTGGCTCGCCCCGAATCTGGGATATCGGCCGGGAGGCGCTCCATGAGATCGCTCATCACCGACGATCGCGTCCACGTCTTCGACGGCGCGATGGGCACCCTGCTCTACAGTCGAGGTGTCTTCGTGAACGTCTGCTACGATGAGCTCAACCTGAGCCGGCCGGAGCTCGTACGCGGCATTCACGAGGAGTACGTCGAGGCCGGAGCCGAGATCCTCGAGACGAACACGTTTGGGGCCAACCCGGTCAAGCTGTCGTCGTACGGTCTCGATGACCGGACGGAAGAGATCAACGAACGAGCCGCTCGACTGGCGGTCGAAGCGGCCTCGAAAGCACACACGATGGACCTCGAGGAGGGCGCCACGGACGGGGGACGAATCGTCGCCGTCTCGGGTGCGATCGGGCCACTGGGGATTCGCATCGAGCCGTGGGGACCCACCTCTCTGGCCGAAGCCGAGGCGTACTTCGCACGTCAGATAGCGGGCCTCCTCGCGGGAGGTGTCGACGGCTTCGTTCTCGAGACCTTTTCGGACCTTTCGGAGCTCGAATGTGCCCTGCGGGCCCTTCGAGCGGCGTGTGACCTTCCCGTCTTCGCCCACATGACCGTCGGCCCGGACGGCAGGACGTCGCTGGGTACGGAACCGGCACACCTCGCCCGCGCACTCGAGGACTCCGGCGCTGACGTGATCGGACTGAACTGTTCGGTCGGTCCTGCGGTCATGCTCGACGCGATCGAGGACATGGCAGAGGTCACCACGTTACCGCTGAGCGCTCAGCCGAACGCCGGCCTCCCGCGTACGGTTCGCGATCGCAAGATCTACCTGGCGAGCCCCGAATACATGGCACAGTACGCCCGGCGCATGATCGACGTCGGCGTGCGCTTCGTCGGGGGATGTTGTGGGACCACGCCGGACCACACGCGAAAGATGCGTGATGCGGTGGCCGCGCTTCAGCCTCGGCATCCGACCGTCACGATCCGCGATGCTTCACGCGGGCCCGCGACGGTCGCCGATCCTGTTCCCCTGGAGCGCCGGTCCGCCTGGGGCCGGAAGCTCGCACGGGGCGAAATCGTGGCATCGGTCGAAATCGTCCCACCGCACAGCTGGGACGCGTCGGAGGTCACGACCCCCGCTCGGGAGCTCAAGGTCTCGGGCGTCGACGCGGTCAGCATCGTCGAGAGCCCCAGGTCTCGCAGCCGTATGGGCGCATTATCCGCGGCCTTGATCATCGAGAGGGATGTCGGCCTTGAGTCGATCGTCCACTATACGTGCCGGGACAAGAACATGCTCGGTATGATCTCGGACTTGCTCGGGGCCGCGGCAGCTGGGCTCCGAAATGTCCTTGTCGTCTCCGGAGACCCCCCTGCGATGGGACCGTATCCCGACGCGACCGCCGTCTTCGACATCGACTCCATCGGGCTGACCAACGTGGTTCAGGGCCTCAACCGGGGCATCGACCCGGGCGGGAACGCCATCGGCGCGCCCACGGAATTCGTCCAGGGCGTCGCGCTCAATCAGGGCGCGGTGGACCAGGAACGCGAACGGAACCGCTTCCGTTACAAGGTGGATGCAGGCGCGGACTTCGCCATCACGCAGCCCGTGTTCAATCCGGGTGCGCTCGAAGGCTTCCTGGGGGCCACCACTCCGGACATCCCGGTCGTCGCCGGAATCTGGCCCTTCGTGAGTCTGCGCGACGCCGAATTCCTGGCCAACGAAATGCCGGGGGTCGACGTACCACCCGAGTTCGTCGAGCGCATGAGGAATGCACAGGCGTCAGGGTCCGACGCGGAGCTGGAGGAGGGTGTAGCGATCGCGCTCGAAATGATCGAGGCGTCCCGCGGCCTTGTCCGGGGCTTTCACCTGACTGCTCCGCACCGGAACGTCGAGGTGGCGCTCCGCGTTCTTCGCGAAAGCGGGATTCGGGCTACCGCCTGAGGACCCGACCTACACGCGCTCGAGGATACTGCGTAGCCGACGTCCGGCCTGTCGCTCTCCCAGGTTGCTGACGTAGATCTTCTCGGCGCCCACCGACCGGAGCGCCTGAATACTGCGCGCGCAGATGTCCTCGGGGCTTGCACCGGCTTCGAATTCGGCCTGGATCTCTGCGGCTGGGACGGGGAAGAACGAGCCCAGCGTGGATAGCGTGCGCGGGTTCGGTGACCGGTAATAGAACACGCCGAAGACAACCGGCTTGCTCGACCCTGCGCGATCAGCTTCCTCGAGGAAACGCTCGACAATGTCGACCGAATGGTGGGACACGATCTGGCTGAGGGCGTACTCGGCATGCGCGTCCGCGGCATTGATAAAGCCGACCTGTTCACGCGGCGATCGGTGAGGGTTCACCCAGCCGCCGAGCGTCAACGAAGGCACCCGACCCGCCAGGATTTCCCTCAGATCCCGGCCGTGCGGCACGCACCGAGGCGGCGGCACCGACACGTCGCCTCCCAGCACCGTCAGGGACTCGAAGCCGTCCGAGGCCGCCCGCACGGCGAAAGTCTCGCAGTACTCCAGGGCGTGCTTGCACGTCAGGATCGGCACGATCCGGGAACGATCGACCGAATCACCGACGTTGCCTCCCACGTGCGCCAGATTCTCCTCTTCGGCTGCTCCGACCGCGTTGTCCGTCAGAAAGACGAAGAGCTCCTGTCGGGTCAGACGGCCGAGTGTGTGGTGCAGGTCGATCCACGCGGACATGCCGTCCTCGCCGGACAGGTCGGTGCGCGGAGGCCGAAGCTCGACCGTCACGAGGGGCCCGGGCGCCCGCAGGGCGTTCATGAGCGTGCTCATCGACCCAGGAGCCCCTCCACCTCGTCGATCGCGGCAGGGAGATCCGAGGTGAGCACCTCCGCTCCGTCTTCGGTCACGACAACGTCGTCCTCGACCCGCACTCCGATCCCGGACCAGGTTTCGGCCCGGTCCCGGCAAAGCGCCGGGCGGAAGTACAGCCCGGGCTCGACGGTGAACACCATGCCGGCTTCGAGCACCCGCGAGGTGCCGTGGCGTTCGTAGTCGCCGGGATCGTGCACGTCGAGGCCGAGCCAGTGCGATGTCTGATGCGGAAAGAAATCCCGGTGGAGGTGCTGCTCCAGGACCTGATCGAGATCGCCGGAGACGACGCCGAGGTCGATAAGTCCGGCAGCGAGCACGAGGGTCGACGCGTCGTGTACGTCCCCGATGGTCGCCCCGGGTTGTACCGCCGCGATCGCGGCGCGACGGGCCCGATCGACGATCTCGTACACCGCCCGCTGTGTGTCCGAAAACCGACCGTTCGACGGGAACGTTCGCGTCACATCGCCGTGGTACAACCCGTACTCCGCCCCGGCATCCACGAGCACAAGCCCGCCATCGGGAATCGTCGCGTCGTTCGCTACGTAGTGCAGAACGCACGCATTCTCGCCTCCGCCCACGATCGAGTCGAAGCCGGGTCCGACCGCGCCGGCGGCCCGAAACGCCCGCTCCAGCTCGGCCTCGACCACCCACTCTCCGACTCCCGTGCCAATCGCACGAGCCGCGGCCCGATGACCGTCCATCGTCACGCGGCACGCCTCCCGGATGACCTGTACTTCGTGGGCCGACTTCACGAGGCGCAATTCGTCGAGAATCTCACCGGGATCGGTCACACCGCGAGGTCCCGTCCCTCGGCGTGGCCCACGCGCCCGGGCCGTTCCGAGCGCGCCGATCACCAGATCGTCGATCTCCCTTTCGCACCCCAGCCGGACATGGATTCGGTCCGCGTCACCCAGCATCGCCGGCAGTTGTGAAGCCAGCTCTTGGATGGGGTGTACCTCGTCGGCGCCGGACAAGGACTGCACACCGTCGAGTCCGAGGCGTGGACCCGACCACAGCTCGGCATCGGCATCGCGCGGGCGAGCAAAGATCTCGAGGCGAGGCTCCGAGCCGCCCCGGAGAACCGCGACGCAACCCGGCTCCGTAAGCCCGGTCAGATAGAAGAGTTCTCGGTCCGGGGCGTACGGCCGTTCCGTGTCCCGGGACGAATGCTGAACGGGCGCCGAGGGCAAAATCATGACGCCGTCGCCGAGCTCGTCGAACACCGACGAGCGCCGCGCGCCGAGCTCCCCGGACGGCATGGAAATCGTTGTCGTTGGGCACATATCGGCAACCTAGCGGTAGGGCTTTAGGTTGTCTTGACCCGATCATCTCGCCTCATCGCTGGAGTCCTCGTGACACGTCCGAAGTGGCTGAACTCTCCGCTAGCCGGAATCGCCCTCCTCGCGGTCTTCGCTGCCCCCGCCGTGGCCCAGGATCCAGATCCGGACTCCGCGGTCGTCCTGGAGCCGATTCTGGTTCGAGTTCTCCCCAGCACCATCGGGACCCGGGCCCCCTACCCGGTATCCGTTCTAACCGGAACGCAGCTCACGAGAGGGACGGCTTCCGCGTTCATCGAGGAGGCAGTCCGCGCAGTGCCCGGGGTGCAGATCCACAACCGGTTCAACTTCGCGGTCGGGGAGCGGATCGCGGTCCGAGGCTTCGGACCCCGGTCGCAGTTCGGCGTCCGGGGGATCCGCGTTCTGGTCGATGGCATTCCCGCCACCCTCCCCGACGGACAGGCGACGCTCGATCACCTGGATCTGTCGGGCCTGGGTCGGGTGGAAGCACTTCGGGGCCCGAACGCGTCCCTCTATGGGAACGCCGCGGGTGGCGTCCTCCACTTCCGCACCACCGATCCGGCCGAGGAGCCTGCGGCCGTATCCATGCGGTGGACGGGGGGATCCTTGGGGAGCTCGACGGGCACGACGGCCGGTGAGGAGGTGTCGCACTCCATGTGGACACTTCAGGGCGTTGCGACCGGGACCGCCGGGAAAGCCGGCTATCGAGTCGGCTTCTACACCACGGATTTCGACGGATACCGCCGTGATCCCGAGGCCGACGACGGGACCGCCTACGGCGCCGCCAAGCGAACCGTTCTGAACGGAACACTGACGCTGCCGCTCGCCACCGGTCTTCTGCGTATCGTCGCGAACGCGATGGACCTCGACGCCGAAAACCCGGGCTCCCTTCCTCAGGCCGTCCTCGACGAAGGCAACCGGGCAGCGTGGGGCTTCAACGTCCGTAGCGGTGCGATCAAGGATGTCCGACAGGGCCAGGTCGGTGCGTCGTGGATGGGTCCGCTAGGATCGCTGAATGGTGAATTCGCCCTGTGGGGGATCCGCCGTGAGCTGTTCAACCCGATTCCTGGCCGCGTGATCGACCTGACACGCAACGCGGGTGGCATTCGCACGCTGTTCCAGGGTGACGTGCCTCTCAACGACCGCACGACGTTCGGGTGGGGCGCCGGCTTCGAAGCGGAACTTCAGAGCGACAACCGCCTGAACTTCGCGAACAACGGCGGCAACCCCGGGGAGCGGATTCTCGATCAGCTCGAAGATGTCGGTACGGCCGGCATCTTCGTGCAGGGGCGCCTCGACGCCGCCGACCGCGTTTCGCTCCTCGCCGGGCTACGCTACGACAACATCAACTTCAGCGCGACAGACTTCTTCCTCGACGGAGGCGACCCCGACGATACGGGTGAGCGCACGATGAGTGCGCTGAGTCCGTCTCTTGGAGCCGTCCTCCGCGTGGGGGAGGACGCGGAGCTCTTCGCTTCGGTGGGGCGCTCCTTCGAGACCCCCACGACGACCGAACTCGCGAACCAGCCCACTGGAGCCGGCGGCTTCAACCCGGATCTCGACCCGCAGCGGGGGACGACCATCGAGGGCGGAATCCGCACGGTGCTCAGCAACATGCTGGGCCTCGAGCTCTCGCTGTTCCGCACGGGCATCACGGACGGACTGGTGCCCTTCGAGGTCGCGACCGACCCCGGACGCACCTACTTCCGCAACTCGGCAGAGTCGCACCATTCGGGCTTCGAGCTCTCGGCTGACGCGAGTCTCGGAGCCGGCGTCGGCGCACGGCTCGCATATACAGAAGTGAACGCGACCTACGACGCGTTCGTGACGGACGACAACGACGACTACTCGGGCAACCTGATCCCCGGCCTGGCTCCCCGCCGCCTGGACGGCGTGCTCATCTGGGAGCACTCGGTCGGGTATGTCGAGCTCCGCGGTCTGTGGCAGGACGTGGTTCCGGTGAACGACGCCAACACGGCCGAGTCACCGTCGTACTTCATCACCGACCTCCGAGTCGGATCTGAGGACATCGACGCGGGCCGTTTTCTGCTGGCACCCTTCGTCTCGATCCAGAATCTCGCCGACAAGGAGTACAACGCCTCGGTCGTTCCGAACGCGTTCGGGAGCCGGTTCTTCGAACCCGGTCCCAGCCGGACCCTCCGTTTCGGAATGGGCGTGACGTGGGCGAACCGCTGATCTGAACCGAAGCCCTCAGGGGCCGCTGCAACGCTCCGGACTCGTGATCAGGGCGAGTGCGTTCACCACGGCGCGCTCGCCCGTCGCGTCTGAAGGCCGGTTGATCGGTGCCCCGTGGAGAACGAGCGCGCTGGATCCGCCACCGTCGAGGTTGAGTGCCTCGTCGGTCCCCAGTGCCTCGAACAATTCGGTGAGTTCGGGAAGCGTCATCCCGCTCGAATACGGTGATTGCCGGCCGTCGACCAGGACGAGCCATATCTGACCTGTCGACGCATCGTACCCGACCGCGGAGCGGGGATGGCGCGCCGCGGCGAACGAGGGTCGCGCCCCCACCTCCAGATCACCGACTCGCTGACCACCGTCGATCAGATCGGGGAAGCCACCGACCGCTTCGGTTGCACCGTCGCCGGTCTGGAGTGGAACCGCCCAACCCAGCCGCAGAGAACCCTCCGCTTGTCGAGCCATCCCCAGCCACGGCTCTGCTCCAGGCTTCCAGGCGAATGTCGGCCGGTCCGCGGCCGCCGTGACCCGCCCATCGACCACCTCGGCGCCGACGGTATGGCCCTCCGGCGTGAAGAAGTCAGCGTTGATGGCGGCGAGGACAGTGTGCTCCGAGTCGGCCGCCATCGCCGAAACCGTCTCCCGTCCACCCCCGCCCTCCTCGCGACCCTCAGCCTGCAGGACCTCGAAGCCGAGGTCACACCGACCCGCGACCGAGGCCTGAACGATGTGGACCGCCCATGGCCCCCGGGGAGACCAGAAGTAGCGGTACGCCACGCCCGGATGAAGGTCGACCGTGCGGGCCGAGTCCGGCTGAAGCCAGGTGAGCAGCGCCTCCGGAGTGTCCAGCGCGAGGGTCGCCGGGCGATCCGGAGGGTCACACGCGGCGAGCAGTCCCGTGAGGACGGTGACCGACAGGGCCGCGCGTCCGTGGACCCGCCGACCGGGCCGTTCTATACTCCGGCGGCGATTCGACCGACCCACAGCACGCTCCGTGTCTACTGGGTCGAGCAACCCATCCGGACACCGGCCGTGACCCGCACCGTCGCAACCCTCTTCCTGCTCTGCTCGACCCTCGCCGGACCGTTGTCGGCTCAGGGACCCGATGCGGGAGACGGAATGCGGTTCGGGGTTTCCTTCGGAGGGATCAGCACGGTGGCGCTGAGCGTCGAGTTCTTCCGGGACGCACGCAGCATCGACATCGGGGTCGGCACGTGGTCGTTCCGTGACATCAGCGTTTCGACGACGGTTCGCCAGTACTTCGGTGCCTCGAACGCGAGGCCGGTCGTCGGCGCGGGACTCTGGCTGGCCGCCGCCGCGCCCTCTGCGGAGAGCGAGCGCACCGGTTTCGCACTCGTACTGCGGGCCCCGATCGGCCTCGACTGGGCCGTAGCCGACAGGCACGCGACCGGACTCGTCCTGAACGTGAATCGCGGGCTCTGGGTCAAGCGATCCGACCCTGAGGACGATCTGCCGCTGAATCGCCGTCTCGTCCCCCTCCCCGAACTCTACTACCGCTTCACCCGATAGCCCGGAGCAGGTCACCACTCCCCCTGGGGCTCGTCCCAGCTCTCGGACCAGAAGCGCTCTTCTTCGTCGTCGATCTCGTCCAGGTCGAGTGGATCGTCCTCGTCGACCCAGATCTCCCCCTGCTCGATGATCTGCTCGATGGCTGCGTCGTCGAGGACGGGTCGCCCCCGGCCGATGACGTCGGCCTGACGCGCACGCAGGCTGACGCCAGCCAGAATGGCCAGCGTCGCGAGTCCAGCGCCGAAGACGAACCAGAAGATTGCGAGCATGGGACGAGGGATCAGTCGATCGGGGTCATGCCGACATATTTGAGTCCGCTGCCCGTGTTGAACAGGACCACCTCGTCCTCCGGAGAGATGAGACCCTTCTCCATCAGCATCGGGACCGCCGCGGCGGTCGCTCCCCCCTCCGGCGCGGCGAAGATGCCGGTGTCTGCACCGAGCTTCGCGACCCACTCGGCCATCAGGTGATCGGGCACGGCCGCGGCCCCGCCGCCGGACTCTCTCAACGCACGCAGAATCAGGAAGTCTCCGACTGCGCCGGGTACGCGAAGTCCGGACGCATAGGTCTCGGCGCCCTGCCACATCTCCGCGTGCTCCTCACCCTGCTCCCACGCCCGGACCATCGGCGCGCACCCCGCCGCCTGTACCGTGAACATCTTCGGCCGCTTCGAGCCGATCCAACCGAGCGCCTCCATCTCATCGAACGCCTTCCACATACCGATCAGGCCGGTGCCCCCACCCGTCGGATAGATGATCGCGTCGGGCAGTCGGCCTCCCAGCTGCTCGACCAGCTCGTAGCCCATCGTCTTCTTGCCCTCGACGCGATAGGGCTCCTTGAGGGTGGAGAGGTCCCACCAGCCGTGTTCCTCGACCCCTTGCTTCACGACCTTCCCACAATCGCTGATGAGGCCATCCAGGAGCTGCACGTGCGCCCCGAGGGCCTGCATCTCTTCGAGGATGGGCGCCGGCGTATCGGTCGGCACCACCACGTGCACCGGGAGACCGGCCGCCGCGCCGTACGCCGCGGCGGCACTCCCGGCATTACCAGCCGAGGGCAACGCGAGCGCCTCGGCACCGAGTTCGAGCGCGCGAGAGACGGCGAGACCCAGTCCCCGAGCCTTGAAGCTTCCGGTCGGGTTCTGTCCCTCGTCCTTGATCCACACGCGGGCTACGCCCAGTCGATCCGCCGTACGGCTCGATTCGAGGAGCGGCGTCCAGCCTTCACCGAGCGCGACACGCATCGCGGGGTCTCGCACCGGGAGCACCTCGGCATATCGCCAAAGGTCGGCACGGCGGCACGCTACGTCAGCCATCTGAAACCCGGCTCGGATGGCATCGAGATCGTATCGTGCGAACAGCGGTTTCCCGGCGGCAGACAGGCCGATGAGCTGTTCGCTCTCGACTTCTTCTCCGGTCCCGGTGCATTCGAGATGTGTGGCGCCAGGCATCCGATGGTGGTCGGTCATAATGTCTCTGAAGAGGATGGGATTGGTCCCTGGGCCTCGAGCCCGGCGACCGGTGGTTCTGTCGTGCTTCGGAGCACTCGTACTCCGCCGGCGAAGATCACTAGAGCAACCGGTACGAGCCAGAGGGGCGGTGGCCGATCGGGATCCGAAAAGAGTTCCTGGAACGCGGGGACCGAGGCGAGCACGACGATCGAGCCGTTATTGAGAAAATGCATGAGCGCCCCGATCCAGATGGACCCCGTCCGCCACACACTCCACGCGATCACCATCCCGAGGGCCGCGGTCGGAAGAAATCGAACGACCGTCTCGAATGACAGGTGAAAGGCCCCGAAGGTCACCCCGTTCAGCACGATCATCCGCCACGGCTCGAGCGTCCGCGTACCCCCGAGCAGAACACCGCGGAAGACGATCTCCTCGCAGATCGCCGGCGTCACCGCGAGGAGGACCAGGAGCCATATAAGCCGCGTCGCGGTCTCGGCCCTTACCAGTTCCTGGAGTCCTTCCAGCAGGTCCCAGGGTACCGGCAGAACGAAGGTCTGGAGCCAACCGATCACCCAGACCAGCGGCATCGCGCCGAAGATGACCATGATCGCGGCTGCGGCCTGTGGTCTCGTCGGCCGCTTCAGGGAAAGGGTGCGGATCGGGTCGAAGCCCCCCAGTACCACAAAGGTCACCGCCGGCACGAACAGGAGCAGCCACTCGGCCGCCAGCAGCCCGTGCTCGCGAAAGAGAATCTGGAGTGGGATTCCACCCCAGAAGAAGGCAAGCGCGGCGAACGCGATGAAGAGTACCGACACGCCCGGACTCGGTACCTCCATGTGTCCGCAATGCGCTCGAACCCGCTTCATCACCGATCCGATCGGAGCCCATCAAGCCCCGCTCCGCCTCCTCTAGAGAGCGGGCGCACGGTCAGGCGCTCCAAGCGGATCATGGACATCGGTGGGCGAAAGAGCGGGCGTGGAGCCGGACCCGAGCCGAACGTTCGGTCGGGATCCGGGGGGCGACCCGTTGTGTACGGAAGAGACGCTATCCAAAGGGCTCGAGCCCGGCCAGAGCGCCTCGACGACAGTCGTAGTTCGGAGGCAACCCTCACGGGGGCGGCGTGCGTCGAAGTACCCGGAATGAATATCGAAATGAGCCAACCCACGGAACGCGCGCTCATCCGCCTCGCAGCGGACGGAGACGCGCGCGCCGTTCGCGCCCTGTACGACCGGTACGCCCCCCGCGTGTACGCGGTGGTTCGTCGGATCGCCGGCGACGACGATCTGGCGCAGGACTACGCGCAGGAGGCATGGATCCGGGCCATTCGGGCCCTCCCCACCTTCCGGGGCGATTCACGCTTTTCCACGTGGCTGCATCGCATTGCAGTGAATGCCGCACTGCAGGCACTCCGCAAGACCGAGACCCGACGCAAGCGTGAGGGCCCCAGGCCCGTCGACGTACCGATCGCACCCGCGCACCGGGACTCGCTTCTTCAGAAGAGACTGGAGCGAGCGCTCGACGGTCTTCCGGAAGGGATGCGCCGGGTGCTCATCCTCCACGATGTGGAGGGCTACACACACGAAGAAATCGGAGACGTCCTCGGCGTGACCGCCGGGACGTCCAAGTCACAGCTGTTCAAGGCCCGTTCCAAGATGCGCGCTCTGCTCGCGGATCTGGATGGAGCCGTGCAGGAACCCGGAGCTGAAGCATGGAGCATCTGACGCACGAGCGACTCGCCGCGCTGGTGGACGAGCCGTCCACCGCGGATGAGCGTACCCACCTCGCCACGTGTGAGCACTGCGCGGCCGAACTGGAGGGATTTCGGGAACAGTCGGCCGCGCTGGGCGCACTTCCGGAGCTCCTGCCACCGCAGGGGGACTGGAAGGTCCTTGAGGCCCGGCTCCGATCCGAGGGTCTCATCAACGATCCGGGTGTGTTCCAGCGCCTCGGCCTGGCTCGTACCCCGGCCTGGATGAAGGCCGCCGCGGCAGTCCTGCTCTTCCTGGGTGGTACCGGGACGGGCGCCGTCATGGCCCGACCGGCCGCGTCTGACGGTGCTGGCCTGATGGCCGACCGCATCGTGACGGTCGAGGATGCAGCTTCGGCCGTGCGCGCGGCCGAGCAGCAGTACGTGTCCGCGGTGACCGAGTACCGCCAGCTCCTCGCCGCCGATGGTGGAGAGGGTGTCGATGTCGATCCGATCAGTCGCTTTGCTGCCCTCGAGCACCTGGTCCGCGTGAGTCAGGCCGCTGTCCGTCAGGCGCCGGGCGATCCGTTCCTGAACGGGTTCCTCGCCTCGGCCATGGCCGAGCGTGACGCGGCACTCCGCATGGTCTCGTCCGGTCAGGACAACTGGTTCTGAGGCGGACATGACGATGCGCACCCTGACGCTCGCCGCGGCGCTGGCCATTGCCGGACTGCTCGGAGCCCCGCCCACCGGTGCGGCCGGGCAATCCGTTGGAGTCGAGCAGGCCAACCGCCTCGAGCGTGGCTGGATCGGGATCTCGTTCGATGTGCTGACGGACAGGCAGGGGCGGATCCGGGAGATCGTGATCTCGGACGTCAGTCCCGACAGTCCGGCTCAGGAGGCAGGACTCCGACCGGGTGACCAGATCCTGGCCATCAATGAATTCGACGAACCGGAAGAACTCGCCGACCTCGCGGCTCACCTCCGGCTGAAGCCGGGCGACGACGTCGTCATGGAGATCCACCGGGACGGCCGGGCCCGCAATGTCCAGTTGGAGGCCGCGACGCGCCCGGACGCGTTCCTCGCCCGCAGTACGATCCAACTGTCGCTCGAGGCCGACTCGATGGTGGAAACGTGGGTCCGGGCGATGGACTCGCTGCGCGTCGAGCTCGTGTCCGAACGGAATGGCCGGGTCCAGGTGCGTCGCATCGGGTCTGGTTCTGGAAGCCGGATCGCCGTCATCGCCGAGCGTGCAGGCGAGGTCGCGACGAGCACGCGTGCAGTCCGTGCGCCGTTCGAATTCTTCGTGTTCCGCGGCGAGTCGCACGATTCGCTTCGGCGGGAAATGCTTGAAGTGAACCGCGTTTCGGGAGAGCTGGAGGAGATGCTCGCCCAGCGAGAGCGCCAGCTCCGCCGCCGTGCGGGTACGTCCACGACACTGGATTTCGACCAGGACTACGAATTCCGGCAGCTGAACGAGGCGCTTCGTCAGGTCGAGGACCGCTCCTCCGAACTCGAGGAGGCGATGGCCGAAGCCGCGCGGCAGACAGCCGGCTTTCAGTACATGCAGGAGTCACGAGCGCCCACCGACGCATCAGCGGCCGAACGAGACGTCTCAAAGCCAGGAGAATACAGGCCACTCACCCCGTACCTCCTCGGTCGGAACCGCGTCGCCGGAGCCGAAGTGATCGACCTCAAACCGGAGCTTGCCCAGTACTTCGGGGTCGAACGGGGTGTGTTGGTGGTGGATGTCGCAGCGGGCACCCCGGCTTCATTGGCCGGGATCGTGCCGGGAGACGTGATCACCCAGATCGATCAGGTCGGCGTCCGATCCGTCGAAGATCTGCGCTTCGGTGTCTCCATGGCGGGGGACACACTGCCCATCTTTCTCGTCCGTCAGGGTACGAGCGTTCAGGTGCTCCTGCGCCGGTAGCCGCGGCAAGTCGGCGCGACCGTGCCTGCGCCGAGCGGTCTATTCGTAGCGAAGCGCGTCGATCGGGTCGAGCAGTGCCGCACGACGCGCAGGCCATAGCCCGAAGAACAGCCCGACCCCGGCCGAAAAGCCGATCGCGGCCGCGACAGCCTCGGGTGCCACAGCCGTATCCCACGCCGCGACCCGGGTCATGATCGCGGCGGCGCCGTAGCCCGCGGCCACACCGATCAGTCCGCCGAGCACGCAGAGGAACAGGGCCTCCACGAGAAATTGCGTCATGATCGCGCGACGCGTCGCACCCAGAGCCTTACGCACGCCGATCTCCCGTGTCCGCTCGGTTACGGAAACGAGCATGATGTTCATGATCCCGATCCCGCCTACGAGCAGAGAGATCGCCGCGATCCCGGCCAGCAGAAGCGCGAACGTCTGATTCGTTTCGTTGAACGTCTCCAGGAGGTCCGCCGAGTTCCGGATATTGAAATCCGCGTCCTCCCCCGCCTTGATCCGATGCTCGCGACGCACGATCCGGTCGATTTCTGCGAAGGCGAGGTCGAGCTCTTCCGGCGTCGCGGTCGCGGCATAGATCGAGTTCAGACGATCTCGGCCACCCATGACGCGGTATTGAGCCGTGGATTGCGGGATGAACACCTGGTCGTCGGGTCGGACCCACGCGGCGTCCCCCTTCTCCTCCATGATCCCGATCACCTCGAACATGATGCCGCGGATCTGGATCGTCTCACCGATCAGGAGCTCGGGAGGGGTTTCTCCCAGCGTTTCGGACATGTTGTAACCGAGGACCGCCACCCTCCGACGACCCTGAACCTCGCCCTGGTCGAAGAAACGACCATACTGAAGGCCGTGGTCGTACATATCGAAGTACTCGGGCCACACACCCATGATCTGGGTGTTCGAGTTCCACCGCTTGTACGACACCTGCATCCGAGACTGCTGCTCGGGCGATACCTGCAGGAGCCCGCCGGACTGGTCGCGCAGGGCGATCGCGTCCTCGACGGAGAGCTCCGCATCGCCGCGCGAAACCCCGCCCCACATCTGCTGCCCGGGGCGTACCGTGAGGATCGAGGTCCCCATCCTGTTGATCTGCTCCTCGACCCGCTGCTGAGCGCCCTCGCCGAGCGCGACCATCGTGATCACCGCCGCGATACCAATGACGATCCCGAGGGTGGTCAGTACCGAACGCAGCACGTTTGCGCGCACGGCCGCCATGGCCACCATGACGATTTCGAAGAGAAGCACCTCAGCCTCCTACCGGCGCACGCCGCGCGGCGGGCCACCGCCACCGCCAAAGGGAGAGCCGCCCCCCATGCGGGAGCGCATTTGCTGCATGAATGCATCCTGCTGCGCCTGCAGCTGCGCCGCACCGACGATCACCAGCGTTTCGCCTTCCTCGAGTCCACTCACGATCTGTGTGTTGTCCCAGTCGCCCAGACCGATTTCGACCAGCCGCGGCTGGGGAAGACTGTCGGGCCCGAGCACGAACACCGCCGCCGGGCGGGACTCACGCGGCGGGGCAGAGGCGTCTGCGCTCGCCCCCGGCCGGCCGAAGCCCCCCTGGCCTCCGAACTGGCCACGCATGCCCTGCATGACCGCGCGAAGCGAGTCCTGGCTGATCTCCCCTGCCTCCACCTGAGCGCGAAGCTGAGCGAGCTGGGCTCGGGGGTCCGGGGCCTCACTCCCGCCCTCAACCCCGGCCGTCGAGGACTCACCCTGCATGGACTGGGTTCGCTCGCCCTGCGTGGTCGCATCCCCCTCGGTGGCTCGTGCTCCCTCGGGCCGCTGCCCCCCACCGGCACCGGTCGGGCGACCCCCGAAACCACCTGGAGCCCCTCCTGCGAATCCACCTCGACCGCCACGACCGGCCCGCATGAATTGCGACAGGTCGAGTTCCTCGATCTCGAGCCCGAGCGCCATCGCCGCGGGACCGACGTCGGACGTCTGGACGATCGCGTTGTTCGGCACCACCACCACCCCGCGAGCCTCGTCGATCTCGATCTCGACCTCTGCGTTCATCCCGGGCTTGAGCAGTCCGGCCCGATTGTCCAGCGACACGATGACCGGGAACATGGTCACGTTCTGCTCTACGACCGCCTGCGGCTCGATCTTGTCGACGACACCGCGGAACGTCCGATCGGGGTAGGCCTCGACGCGAACCGACGTCGAGAGGCCGGGTTCGAGGTCACCCATGTCGGTCTCGTCGACGAGCGTCCGGACCTGCATGTCGTCGAGATTGGCCATCACGAAGAGAGCCG
Organism: uncultured Gemmatimonadaceae bacterium; assembly: GCA_964492085.1. Lineage (GTDB taxonomy): Bacteria > Gemmatimonadota > Gemmatimonadetes > Longimicrobiales > Gaopeijiaceae > UBA2589. The sequence goes on from CAZBHZ010000006.1 coordinate 63,006, forward strand.
TCCCGCCGGACACGTTCGCCGCAGCCGACTGAATCACCGAACCTTCTTCGACATTCTTCTGAATGATCGTTCCGTTCAGCGGAGCCCGGATGCTGACGTCCGCGAGCTGAAGCTCTGCGAGATCGAAGTTGGTCTGAGCGCGCACGAGTGACGCCTCCGCGTTCGCGAACGAGAGCGTGGCGGACTCGAATTCGGTCTGCGTGATCACATCCGCGTCGAGCAGAGCCTGCTGACGCTCGAGCTGCGCCCGAGAGATGTCGAGCTGCGCCCGCGCGACGGCGAGATCCGCTTCGGTCTGGTTGTAGCGATTGCGGACATCCCGCGGATCGATCTCCGCGAGCAGCGTGCCGCGTTCGACGACCTCTCCCACGTCCGTGAACAGTCGCAGGATCTCACCCGACGCCTTGGACTTCACCTCGATCTCGCGGACCGGCTCGACTGTCCCCGTCGCCTCGGCCCGAATGAGCAGATCACCGATCGAAGCCTCGGCCGTGAGCAGGGTCGGGCCCGAGTCCTCGGCAGCTTCACCGGTCTCACATCCGGACAGCGCGAGCGCTCCCATGGTGAGCGCGGCCCCGCACCTGAACCACTTCGTCATACCGTCGTCTCCACGGGGTTGAGGAAGTCCTGTTCGATCAACCCGTCTTTGAGATGCACTTGCCGCTTCGCGTGCTCGGCGATGTCGTGTTCGTGTGTAACGAGGACGATGGTCTGGCCCTGTTCGTTAAGCTGCGCGAACTGGCTCATGACGTCCTCGCTCGTGACCGAATCGAGGTTCCCGGTCGGCTCGTCCGCCAGAAGCAGCGCGGGCTCGTTCACCAGGGCGCGCGCGATGGCGACGCGCTGGCGCTGCCCACCAGACATCTCCGGGGGCTTATGGTCCATTCTGTCTCCCAATCCGACCAGTTCGAGCTTCTCCGCGGCGCGACGGCGACGCTCCCTGCCCGGCACGCCGGCGTAGATGAGAGGAAGCTCCACGTTGTGCAGCGCAGATGCCCTCGGAAGGAGGTTGAAGGTCTGGAAGACGAAGCCGATCTCCTTGTTGCGAACACGCGCGAGGTCGTCGTCGGACAGCTCGCTCACGAGGGTTGAGTTCAGCCAGTACTGTCCCTCTGTAGGCGTATCCAGACACCCGATCATGTTCATGAAGGTCGACTTGCCCGAGCCCGATGGCCCCATGATGGCCACGAACTCTCCCTGCTCGATCAGAAGGTCGACCCCATCGCAGGCGCGCACGGTCTCCGCACCGAGGTGATAGTGCTTCTTCAGACCGAGCGTTCGGATGATTTCACTCACATCTCCCTCCCCAGAATCGCCTCGAGTTCCGCTCGGGCCAGGATGTAGTCGTACCGCGTCGTGACGACGTCTGCGTCCGCCTGCGTGACCGCATTCTGACTGACGAGAATGTCGAGGATCGTCGCCGCGCCCACGCCGTACCGCTCGCGGACCACACGAAGGTCCTCAGCTGCCACGAATGCGGCGTCCTCGGCGATCAGAATGGCCTGCTCTGCCGTCAGGAGGTTCTGCAACGCGGCGTCCGCTTCTTCTCTGGCTCCGAGCCGAGCGTCGTCCTCCTGGAGCCTTGCCACCCTCTGACCGTACTGAGCTCGGTCGATGCTGGTCTCACGCTGGAAGCCGTTGAAGATCGGGTAGCTCATGCTGAGCGACATGTTCCACGACGTGTTACCACCGGAGAACGAAGCCGTCTGGTTCTGCCAGTTATACCCGGACGAGAGCCGCAGGCTCGGAATGTACTGGGTCCGAGCGGCGGACACGCCGAAGCCGGCCGATGCCGAGTTCTCGGAGGCGGCGATCACAGCGGGCGACGCGGACTCCGCCAGCTCCATGATTTCCAACGCGGTGAACGGAAGCGCGCTCGGCTCGAGGTCGTCCGGACGTTCCGGAGAGACGGGCTCCCCGATCCCGACCTGACGGCCGAGCGCAAAGCGGGCTGCCCGCAGCGCGGTCTCGCCCTGAAGCACCGCCTGCTGAGCATTCACCACATCCAGCCGGGCCCGTAGCGAATCGGATACCGTCGCTTCACCCAGCAACGTACGGTTCCGAACGATCTCCATGTTCTGATCGGCCTGGAGCACACGCTGACGCGCCACCTCGAGAAGGTCCTCCTGACGCAACGCACCGAAAAAGACCGTCTTGGTCTGGAGCGCGACCTGGTAACGAGAGTCTGAATACCGAGCCTCGGCGGCCCGGACGTCCGCCTGGGCGGCGTCGTATTCACGGAAGCGACGGGTTCCCTCGAAGACCGTCCAACTCCCGCTGAGCCCAGCCCCATACGAATCGGAGCTCCCGGTCTCCAGGCGACCCGTCACGTCGTTGAACGTCTGGGAACTCCGGAGCGAGCCCGAACCACTGGCACTCAGCGTCGGAAGGAAGCTCGCCCAGCTGGTCTTCTGAGTCAGGTAGGCGTTGTCGACCTGCTGCTGCTGTGACGCCATTTGCGGGCTGCGGATGACCGCCCGTTCGATCGCCTCGTCAAGGGAGATGCTCTGTTGAGCGACCACACCCATCGGCACAATCCCCGCCGAGCCCACGATGGCGCAGGCCATGAGGCGGGGAGAGACCCGCACCATATGTCGCATGACTTCAGTCCCTCTCGTCCTCGTTTTCCCGTGCTGCGCGCCGGGCGTCGTTTTCCTCGAGAAGCCGCTGATACTCCGCCGCCTGCTCTTCGGTCAGAACACCTTTGATCGCCTCTCGAGTTTCGAGGAGGATCTCCCTGAAGCCAGCATTGAGCTGAGTCCGCATCTCCTCATCGAGCGCGTTCGTGCGAGCACGATGCACTGTTACGATCGAATCGATGAGATTCAGCTGTATTTCGTTAGGTTCGACCTGGTCGTAGATCCGACGCCTGCGCGGCTGATCTTCACTCGAGGCAGTATCCGAAACGATCGTCGCGACCGACGCGACCTCGGACGCCACGGCATCCGCGTCTGCGTCGACCGCGAACCCGACGAGGATGCCGGTGCCGAACACGGCGACCAGCAGAAAAACCGTCGTCAGGCGGGTTCGGGACTCCTGACCCATCAGTAGACGTCGGATGCGAAGGCCACGATACCGGCTGCCGCATCGGGCGAGAGCAGAACGGGCTGTGTCTCCTCCCTGACCTCCGCGACCAGGAGCTCTTCCACTCCGACCACCGTGACCACCGTGGGCGCATCCGCCTGCGGGCTACGGATGAACGCGACCGCAGCCACCGCGGCTGCCATGGCCACCGGAAGCAGCGTGCGCGACCACGACGCCAGTACGTCCTCGACCGACAGTTCGACAATCCTCCGACGCCGCGCCAGCTCGAACGCAGCCTCGGACATGACCCAGCTTCGGAACCGAAGCCAGTAGTTCGGATCTTCGGTCGCCGGATCGAGCGACCGCAGTGCCTCGGCCAACACCATATCCTCACCGAGGTCCTCGGCACCGGCCGCGTCCTGTTTCAGCCAATCCATCATTGAACCTTCCTCACCAAATCGGGCACTCCGGGGCGGCCCTCCAGGGCCTTCCGCAGCGCCTTTCTCGCGAAGTGGAGATGGGACCGTACGGTCCCCGACGGGAGTTCCAGTCTCTCCGCGATTTCTCTGTGTTTCCATCCTTCGAGATCGTGCAACAGCACGATCTGTCTCTGAACCTCCGGGAGTTCGCTCAGAGCCTGCTCGAGCATCTCCCTGATTTGTAACACCTCCGCCACCTTGTCGGGCGTGGGAGCCCGCGAACGAGCCCCCGGCGGAACCTGATCGGTGTCCCGAAGCGACTCTCGTCGTATCAGGTTCTTGGAACGATTGCGGACGATGGTCATCAGCCATCCCCCGAAGCGATCCGGGTTCCTGCATTCCTCGAGTCGATCCAGTGCCACCAGGAACGACTCCTGCGCTGCATCCTCCGCGTCCTCGTGACGTCCAGTGACGGAGTACGCGACTGCGTACGCCGGCCGCTGGTACCGCTCGACCAGCTGTCCGAAGGCGTGTTCATTGCCGTTCAGTGCCAGCCGAACCAGCTCACCGTCTGTTGGAGCGTCGGTCATTACAGGGACACTGAAGGCTCGGGTCGTGTTGAGGTTCTGCTACGCGACAATGTACGATCCCCGGCGATCACAAACACAGATTGGTGTCACCGACGGCCGCGTCCCCGCCGCCGAGGGCGTGCAGGACGCTCGGCAGACTGCCTGTTTGGCGGAGGAGACGGAGGTGTTGAGCCAGCCAGAGCGTTCGCAAGTCCCTCTTCACCACACTGGACGAGCGACGTGCCCACGACGAGCGCTTCGCGCTCCGGGACGGCATCCGCGTCCAGTCCAGGGACTGCGCCGTCCTCACCGTCGACCGAACCCGCGGGAACCGCCCAGAAACCCAGCAGCAGGAGCGGCGTGCTTCCGACTCCGCCACCGGACCTGCCTCGCACGCGTACCACCCACTCCGTCTCGTCACGACGAAACCGCATCTGCTCGACGGGGACGTCATCCGACGATCCGGAATCATCAAGGGCGCGGGCCGGCGTTGGCCGCTCGCCGCTCGGTCGCTGTTTCCGCCCCCCGGAACGCGGGCTGACCGTTCCCCTTCTCTGCTCGTCCGAAGCTCGAGCCACGGGGCGAGCAGAGGCCGGCGGTGATGGGGGCCGGGCCGGAGTCGGGGTTTCAGCGTCTCGTTCGGACATCGTTCAAGGTTGCAGGTGGACCGTGAACTCACCTTATTACCTGCGCTTGGCCCAACCAAGATAGCCCCCTGATCGACCCGAGGCAGGAATGGCCGACGGACCCGAGAAGAACAGCTCTGCGCGGGAGTACACGCAGCTCCTGCGTCTGCACGAGCAGCTGCTCAACCAGTTCGTGCGCTCCCGGGACGAGCTGCTGGCACCGGGCACCGATCGGCTGGTGAAGCAAATCAAGGCACAGACGGGCTCCGAGCCGGACCTGACCGAGCTGAAGACCGCGGTCGAGGAGGCCATCAGGGCACTCAAGCTCTCTCAGTCCGGGATCGAATCGGCGGTCATGAAAGCCGACGATGTCTCCGTCGAGGTCGAGGGCATCAGCAATCTCCCGCCGTACCTCCAGAGATTTCTCGCCGAGCACGCGGGGCAGCCCGGATTCTCCTACGAGGTTGCGGACGACCCCGTGCGCGGCTGGATCATCCGGTGGAAGGAATACACCGTGCGGGGGACGGTCCGCGGCTACGGACAGATCTGCGAACGACCCTACGCCTGGTTGGAGGACTGACCGAGGCCACCCGCTTCATGATCAGTCGTCCCCGGCACGCACCGCCTCGAGTGCGTCCTCCACACCTCCGCGAGAAGATGGCCCGCTTTTCGGTTGTCACAGGGCCAGCGTGACGACGTTGTGCCACGTTCAGCCCCCCTCGGCACGTCCGAACGATGTGGTCTGGTCGGGGCAATGCGCCGGGCTCACCGGTGGGTCAGAGCAGCGCTACAGGGTCCCGATCGAGCGCCAGCCGGACATCTCCCGGAGGAAGCCGGAACCGTTCAACGATCGCTCGAGCCACGGTACCGAGCGCCCGAGGGGAATCGGAGCGAAGCAGGAAGTGCCACCGCCAGCGGCCGTGCAACTTCTCGATCGGTGATGGCGCGGGCCCCACGAGCTCGACGTGGCCGGATGCTCCCGTGCGAGCGCGCCGAACGAGGCCGTGACGGACCCACCCGGCCGCGTCTTCGGCGGCTCGCGTGGCGAGTCGCTGGTCGGGGCTGCTGAGGACAACGTTGATCATGCGCACGTGCGGGGGATACACGGGGCGCTCCCGCTCCGCGAGCTCACGAACCGCGAACGACTCGAAATCGTGTGAGACCGCCGCCCGGACCGCGTAATGGTCAGGAAGCGACGTCTGGATGACGACCTCGCCTCCCAGTGCACTTCGGCCGGCCCGGCCGGCGACCTGACTGAGTAGCTGGAACGTCCGTTCGCTGGCGCGGAAATCCGGGAGATGCATTCCGGTATCCGCATTCACGACGCCCACGAGCGTCACACGCGGGAAGTCGAGACCCTTTGCGATCATCTGAGTCCCGAGCAGGATGTCGATCTCACCGCGCTCGACCCGATCCAGGATTCGCTGATGCGCCCACTTACCCGATGTGGTGTCGACGTCCATTCGGGCGAGCCGGGCGTCCGGAAAGGTCTCGGCCGTGATCTGCTCGACCTGCTCCGTGCCAAGCCCACGGAAGGACAGATCAGTGGATCCGCATCGAACGCAACGCGACGGCGCGGGTGCCTCGTACCGGCAGTGATGGCAAACGATGCGCTGCGTGACACGGTGGTACGTGAGCGAGATCGAACAGTTCTCGCACTGCTCCACCTCCCCGCACTCCCGACACTGCACGAACGACGAGTATCCCCTGCGGTTGAGCAGCAGAATGACCTGCTCCGATCGCACGAGCCGACTGTCGATCGCCTCGACCAGATCCGGGGTGAGGACCCCCGCGCCTCGACGCCCTCCAGGCTGAGCCGCGCCTGCCCGCTTCGCCGCCCCCTTCTCGTTCTTTCGTTCGGCGCGCAGGTCGATCACCCGGACGTCGGGCAGCCGGCCACCGCCCGCTCGCTCCGGCAACAAGAGCCGTCTGAACTTCCCGGACACCGCGTTGTGCCAGCTCTCGAGCGAGGGGGTCGCGCTTCCGAGCACGCACACGGCACCGTGAGCACGCGCCCGGACGACGGCGAGATCCCGGGCGTGGTACCGAGGTGCCTCCGACTGCTTGTAGCTGCCGTCGTGTTCCTCGTCGACCACCACGACTCCGATGTTCTGAAGCGGCGCGAAGAGGGCGGAGCGCGCCCCCACGGCGATTCTCCGCTCTCCGCGGCGCAGGAGGCGCCACGCGTCGTACCGTTCGCCCGCCGACAGTCCCGAGTGAAGCACCGCGACCTCGTCCCCGAACTGCGCACGAAATCGAGAGACGGTCTGGGGCGTCAGCGAAATTTCGGGGACCAGGACGATGGCCGTCCTACCGCGGGCGAGCGCCTCCCGGAGAAGCTCGATGTAGACCAGTGTCTTGCCGGAGCCGGTGATGCCCTGAAGCAGAAACGGGTCGGGCCGTGGTTCATCGAGCGCGGCGACGAGAGCGTCGAGAGCGTCCTGTTGCGCTGACGTCGGTGTCAGTCGTGGTGCAGCCTCTGGAGATGCGCCCTTGAACGGATCGCGCATCTCCTCCTCATCGACCACCTCGACGAGCCCCTTTGACTCGAGACCGGACACAACACCGCGACTGAAGCCCTCTTCGCCCGTGAGCCGAGAGAGTTCAACCGAGTTGCCGGCTGCCTCGATGAAGCCGTACGCCTCGCGCTGCCGAGCAGCACGACCGAACGCCTCGTCTCGCTCGAGGAGGTTCTCGAGGTGTCTCGCGATATGCACGACCCGACGCGTCTTCACGGATGGTGCCGGAGGCGGAACGGTCTCGTGAGTGATCAGCCCTGCCGAGATCAGGGAGCGGACCTCGGGCCAGATCGACCCCATCCCCAGCGCTTTGCGCGCGCTCTTCACGCGTTGCGGCCCGTTGCGCTCCCTCAACCAGGTAAGGAGGCGGTCTTCACGGACACGGAGGCCCGAGCCCTCCAGACCGGTGAGCGAGAGGTAATCCCGAGAGACGTCGGAAAGCACGGCCGGCATGGCCGAACGAATCGCGATCCCGACCGGTGCCACGTAGTAGGACGACATCCACTCGCACAGTTCGAGCAGGTCAGCCGGCACGGAAGGCTCGTCTTCAAGCACACCGAGCACCGCCTTGACCCCGTCGACCTCCGGATCCGGTGATCCGGCCGTGACCCATCCGATCCGCTCTTCCCGCCGAAACGGGACCAGCACGCGCGTTCCGGGTGCAGGCGCCTCACCTTCGACTTCGTAGGTGAAGGTCCGGTGGATCGGGAGCGGGAGCGCGACGTCGACGCGCGAGCGCCCCCGGGTCAATCGTCGAGGAGCGTGAAGATCTCGGTCTGATATCCGTCGGGCGTGACCTCCGGCCCGTCCGGGCCCCAGTACACGTTCACCTCGCTACGCACGCCGATGTCATCCGTGACATAGATCCCCGGCTCGACCGAAAACGCCACACCCGGAAGAAGCTTCCGCTCGTCGCGACTCTCGAGGTTGTCCAGATTCGGACCGCTCCCGTGCAAGTCGATATCGATCGAATGCCCCGTGCGATGCACGAAGTATTCGCCGTATCCACGATCCGTGATGACACCGCGGGACACGTCATCGACCTCCAGCCCCATCACGTCCTCCCCTGCCTCGGAGCGGGTACGAAGGAAGTCGAGTGCAGCGTCTCGAGCATCGCGCACGGCCTCCCAGATCTCCTGCGTCCGCGCATCCACCTCCGGCGCCATGATCCCCATCCACGTCTGATCCGCCGCGACGGATCCGGCGAACGCTCCCCACAGATCGATGAGAAGCAGGTCACCCCGGTTGATCGTCTCGCCGTCTCCGACGGGGGCGTAGTGCGAGTCCGACGCACGCGGCCCAATCGCTACGATGCACGAGACCTGGTCCACAAGGCCGTGCGACTGCAGTTCCTCCACGATCCAGGCGGAGAGCGTACCCTCGTTCATCGGCGTGCCCGATCGGATCGCTTCGGCCGCTCGCTCGAAGGCAGCCCGAGCCGTGTCCTTCACGATCACGGCAGCCCGTCGGTGGTCGTCGAGTTGCTGGGGCGACAATACCGAGTGGAAGGCCGACACGAGGTCGCCGGACGATGCGATCTCGACACTGTGTTCGAGAAGGAGCCCCGCGATACCCGCAGGTACGTAGTCGAGTGTCGGCACCGCCGCGCCAGGCGAGACCTCCATCGCGAGTCGATCGAAGTCTCTGACGAGATCGCCGAGCTTTTCTTCCATATCTCGCCACCCCGAGTAGCTCACACGCCCGAAGGGCCAGTGTCGCCACGACGAGGCTTCGATGGCATGAATCATCGCCACCGGCTCACCCTCGGCGGGGATCAGGACGAACGCCCGCCGCGTAGTCTTGCCGAGACCGAGCAGAGCGACAGGGACCGGATTGATGTGGTGGAACTCATACAGCAGCCAACCGTCGAGCCCCTGCTCTCGAAGGGCCGCCTGAACGCGTTCGATGCCGTCTCGGGTACACAGCAGTGCGGTGCTCACGTCGTCTACTCTTCTTCGCGGGTCGGCACGTCTCCGAAGAGGGGCAGCCCCGCGGTCTCGGGTTCGTCGTCGTTGTTCTCGAATGGTTTGGCGTCGACCTCTGGCGCAGCCGGGGGTTCGACGGCCACCGGGCTCGCCCGGGTCTCCGTGACCAGGAGCGTTCCGTCGGATACGTCCTGTTCTTCCTGCTGCGGTGGGGCGGCATGCGGCGGTGCCCCACCACCCTTGCGACCCCGCAGAAGATCGAGGCCGAGGATGCGCTCGTTCGTCAGCAGCTTGTGGACCTCACTCTCACGAGACAGCGCAGCGCCCAGGCCGCGAAATCCCCAGCGCTGCCACGCCCGACGCAGGATCGCGAGGCGCTCGACAAGCGTGAAGATCTCCGCGAAGTCCGCGAACGGCTTCACGGCCTTCGACCTGAACGCCGTCTCCTCGTCCGACCAGTCCTCCACGTGGACGTCCTCTACCCCAGCCTCCCGAAGAATCCGCCTCCACTCGACGACCATCATGGGCCTCGCGCCCAGGTGGTCGGACAGCACGGCGCGTCGGGTCTCGTCGACAGGAGCCTTCCAGACGAGCTGGACAAGGACGACAAAGCCCCCCGGCTTCGTGACCCGAACGAGCTCACGAACGGCTTCCTCGGGCTCGCAATGATTCGCGAGCGCGATCTCACCGATGGCGATGTCGAAGACGTCGTCACGGTACGGCAGGCGATCCGAGCGACCCGTCTGAAACTGGAGCCGGTCTCCGGCGCCCAGTTCGCGACTCCACGAATCGGCCGCCTCCACCATCGACGGATCGATCTCGACGCCCGATGCGGTCACGCCGAACTCCGTCACGAAGTACTCGAGTGGCACGCCCTTGCCCGATGCGACATCGAGGACCTCGAGGCCCGGGCGCATCTCGGTGAGGAGCGCGATCTGGCGGTACAGTTCCTCGCCGCCCGGCGGAAAGAGCCGCCGTGAGCTGAGTCTGACCAGATCCAGCATGGAAGGGACGGCCGGAGCGTACGGGGCGGGCCCGGTCTCGGTCGAATGCATGGGGTAGAAAGGTACGGACCGCGATGCCGGGGGCAACGCGCTGGTCAGCGCTCGGGCCTGTCCAGCCCGGCAAGCGCACGGACGACCGCAACGGTTCCGGCCCCGAGGCGCTTCGGATCGTACCCGCCCTCCAGCATCGCGACGACCCGTCCGTCGCACCGTGCTCCCGGGCCGTCCATGACGCGCTGCGTCATCCAGTACAGATCCTCGGGCTCGAGCAGAAATCCTCCGAGCGGATCACCCGCCATACAATCGAACCCCGCCGAGATCAGCACGAAATCGGCGTCGAACCGCTCGGACACCGTCGAAAGGGTTTCGTCGAAGACGTCTCGATACGCGGCCGCACTCGTGCCGGCAGGAAGAGGTACGTTGAGGGTCATGCCGGCGCCCTCTCCCCTTCCCGTCTCCGACGCCGCCCCGGTGCCGGGGTAGTGCGGCGCCTGGTGCAGGGAGACGAAGAAGACACTCCCGTCGTCGTAGAAGGCGTCGTGCGTGCCGTTCCCGTGGTGGACGTCCCAGTCGATGATCAGGATCCGGTCCGCCCGACCGTTCGCCTGCAGCCAGCGTGCAGCGACGGCAATGTTGTTGAACAGGCAGAAGCCCATCGCACGGTCGGGGGTCGCGTGGTGCCCAGGAGGTCGGGTCGCCACGAACGCGTTCGCAATGCGCCCCTCCGCCACTGCCTTCGCGGCCTCGATCGCCGTACCGGCGCTCCCGAGCGCGGCCTCCCACGACGCGGACGACACCTTCGTGTCCGGATCGATCGACTCGACCCGCTCCGACGCTTCGGCTCTCTCACAGACGGAGCGGACTGCATCGATGTGGGCGGAAGAATGGACGCGCTCGAGGTCCTCTCGGGTCGCGTCACCGTACGGCATCTGCTCGACGTGACCGTGCAACGTCAGGAGATCTTTCCCCACGGTCGACGCTAGAGCGCGAAGACGACCCTGATGCTCGGGGTGCCCCCAGCCCGTGTCATGGAGCGGAGACGCCGGGTGAAGGTAGAAGCCGGTCATGGAACTCATGGCACCTGATCCGTTCGAAATCACGCGACCCGGGTCACCGGGCTCACCGCACGGCCGTCAGGCCGAGACGCCCGCCGCCTGGACCGACTCGATTCGCTCCTGAAGCGAACGGACCTCGCGCTGAGCCGCCCGTAACGCGATCAACGCATCGACCGCGGCCGACGTCGCGGACATCGTGGTCAGGTACGGCACACCGTACGTGATCGCGGCCCGTCGCATGGCGTAGTCGTCGTACTGGGACTGCTTGCCGAGCGGCGTATTGATCAGCAGCGCGATGTCGCCCGTCACAATGTGGTCGACGATGTTAGGGCGACCTTCGTTCACCTTGTACACCAACTCTGCGGGAACACCGAGGCGCGTCAGGTATCCGTGCATGCCGCGCGTCGCCATGAGCTCGAAGCCCAGATCACGAAGGCGACGGAGCATCGGAGTGACCGTTTCACGATCCCGCTCATTCACGGTCACGATGACCCGACCGGACTCCGGCAGCACGTTCCCCGCCGAGACCTGCGCCTTCGCGAACGCCATTCCGTACGAGTTGTCGAAGCCCATGACCTCACCGGTCGAGCGCATCTCGGGGCCCAGGAGGACATCGACGTCGAAGCGCGTGAAGGGGAAGGCCGCTTCCTTCACCGCCACGCCCGGCACCGGCGGCTCCTCCGGGACATCGAGGTCGGCGAGCCGTTCGCCCGCCATGACCCGCGAGGCGAGCCGCGCCAGCGGAACACCCGTCGCCTTACTCACGAACGGGATCGTTCGGGACGCTCGAGGATTCACCTCGAGGACGTAGACGATCCCGTCTCGGATCGCGTACTGCACGTTCATCAGCCCGACGACACCCAGCTCCAACGCGAACTTGCGGGTGAGCGTTCGGATCTCGTCGAGGGCATCACCGGACAGGAGGTAAGGCGGGAGCACGCACGCCGAATCGCCGGAATGCACGCCGGCATCCTCGATGTGCTGCATGATGCCGCCGATCACGACATCGGTCCCGTCGCTGAGACAGTCGACGTCCGCTTCGAATGCGTCTTCGAGGAAGGAATCGATCAGAACCGGATGATCCGGTGAGGCTTTGACGGCTTCTTCGAAGTACCTCTGGAGCGAGGATTCGTCGTAGATGATCCGCATCGCCCGACCGCCGAGGACATAGCTCGGTCGCACGAGCACCGGGAAGCCGATCTCCCGTGCCACGGCGAGCGCCTCCTCCTCGGACGTGGCGATCCCGTTGTCCGGTGTGCGCGCCCCGATGGCGCGGCAGACCTCGTCGAAGCGATCGCGATCCTCGGCCCGATCGATGGCATCCACCGACGTCCCGAGGACAGGGGCCCCGAACGCCTCAATCCCTTCCGCCAGCTTCAGCGGTGTCTGACCCCCGAGCTGGACGATCACGCCCTTCGGCTTCTCGAGGTACAGGATCTCCAGCACGTCCTCGAGCGTCAGCGGCTCGAAGTAGAGCTTGTCGCTGACGTCGAAGTCGGTGGAGACCGTCTCGGGGTTCGAGTTGACCATGATCGTCTCGAAGCCCGCCTCTCGAAGCGCGAGCACCGCCTGCACACAGCAGTAGTCGAACTCGATTCCCTGGCCGATCCGGTTCGGACCGCTGCCCAGAATCACGACCTTGTCTCGATCGGACCGCTCGGACTCGGACTCGGTCTCGTACGACGAGTAGAAATACGGCGTCTGCGCCGGGAACTCACCTGCGCACGTATCGACCACGTTGTACGTGGGGTGGATGTCCCACCCCCACCGGCGGTCACGAACGGCCTCTTCCTCCTCCCCCCGCAGATGCGCGAGCTGAGCATCGCTGAAGCCTTCGCGCTTCATCGCGCGCGTCAGCTCGGGCGTAACCTCGTCTGCGCCGGCGTACCGCTGCTCCCACTCGATGATCTGGAGGAACTGATCGAGGAACCAGCGATCGATCTTCGTCGCCTCGAACACGTCGTCGATGGTCAGACCCGCTTCGAGGGCGCGTTTGATCTGGAAGGGGCGGTATGCCGTCGGTCGGCGCAGCGCGGAGAGAAGCGACGTCCGGTCCTCTTCCTCCAGGCCGTCGTCCTTGAGCTCGTCCCCGACCACCCAGCCGATCCGGCCGGTTTCGAGGCCGCGGAACCCTTTTTGCCAGGCACTCCGGAACGTCCGCCCGATGGCCATCACCTCGCCGACCGACTTCATCTGCACGCCGAGCGTGTCATCGACTTCGGAGAACTTCTCGAACGCGAACCGGGGGATCTTCACGACCGTGTAGTCGAGCACCGGCTCGAACGACGCAGGGGTCGTCTTCGTGATGTCGTTGGGGAGTTCGTTCAGGCGGTACCCGACCGCGAGCTTCGCCCCGACCCGGGCGATTGGGAATCCGGTCGCTTTCGACGCCAGCGCCGACGAGCGGGACACGCGCGGGTTCATCTCGATGACCACCATCTCGCCATCGTCGGGGTTCACTGCGAACTGGACGTTGCAGCCGCCCGCCTCGACGCCGATCTCTCGGATGATCGCGATCGATGCGTCCCGCATCTCCTGATACTCGACGTCGGTCAGCGTCTGTGCCGGCGCGACAGTGATCGAATCACCCGTGTGCACGCCCATCGGATCGATGTTCTCGATCGCACAGATGATGATGACGTTGTCCATCCCGTCCCGGACGACCTCGAGCTCGTACTCCTTCCAGCCGAGGATCGACCGATCGATCAGCACCTCAGTGATCGGAGACGCGTCGAGTCCCTTTCGGACCTGGACCTCGAACTCCTCACGGTTGTACGCGATGCCGCCACCGGTGCCGCCGAGCGTATAGGACGGGCGGACGATCGCGGGATACTCCGTCCCCTCGACGATCTCGAGCGCTTCCTCGAGCGTCTTGGCGAAGCCTCCGGTCGGGACCTTGAGGCCGATGCGTTCCATGGCCTCGGCGAACTGCTCGCGGTCCTCGGCCATCTCGATCGAGCGCTCGTTGGCGCCGATCAGTTCGACTCCGTGCTTCTCCAGAACGCCGGCCCGATGCAGATCCATGGCGACGTTGAGCGCCGTCTGCCCCCCCATGGTCGGGAGGAGCGCATCCGGTTTCTCCTTTTCGATGACCTTCTCGACCCACTCCGCCGTAATCGGCTCGATGTACGTCCGATCCGCGATGTCCGGATCGGTCATGATCGTGGCAGGATTGGAGTTCACCAGAACGACGCGGTAGCCCTCTTCCTTCAGGGCGCGGACCGCCTGCGTACCGGAATAGTCGAACTCGCAGGCCTGGCCGATGACGATCGGGCCAGAACCGAGAATGAGTATCGTTTCTAGATCGTCGCGTCGGGGCACGAGCGTCCTTGGGGCCGAGGCCGCGCTACCGCGGAAATCCTACGCGTCACTGCTCTTCCCGGACTCCTTTCGGACGGCGGTGAGCAGCACAGTGGCGAAGCCACCCCACACGAACGCCGTCACCACGATCATCGTGATCCAGGTGCTGGTCGTCATGGGCGTTCCTCCGCCCGGCGGCGGCCGGATGGTCGATTGCTTGAGCGTTCGGCAGGCCGCGCGCCGCTCCGGCGGGGGAGCGAAAAACGGCCCGCGTAAAGTGGTGGAAGGGGGGTGGGCGGGCAAGCGGATCGGGCGCCCATGCGAGGCGGTCGATCCCGACCCTTCGACCCGATCTGAACCCCGGCTCTCCGAGGGTCGTTCAGCGTACGATTCGGACCATCGCCGCGGAGGGTGTCGTCAGGCGGTTGTCCGCCCGGGTCGCCTGAAGGACCATGATGGCCGGCGCCTCGACGTCCAGGTCGTCGACCTCGATCGAGAAGCGAAGCTCACCGCTCCCCGGCGAGATCACGACCACACGGTGACGCCCCGTCCGGATCGGATCGGCCGCCGCGTAGAGTCGCACGTCGCCCAGAGCCTCGAAGCCGCGGATGCCCGGACCATCCACTTGAAGGAGAACCCCCCCGAGCGCGTCACCCGTCACGATGGCCTCGAGCGCGCCGGGCCCGCTCGGCCCGGCCTCGCACGCGGCGAGGGTCACCGTCGCAACGAGCGCCACCCGAACCCCGAACCATCTCGCACCGAGCCTCACCGTGGGGCTCCTCGCCCACGCGCGACCTCTCCGACTACGATCGTCCGGCGTACGAGGGCATTCGGGGCGAGGCTGAGCGGCAGAGACGCGTCGGCCAGTGCCCATGCACGGAAGTCTCCGAGGTCATACGGCCCGTTGTTGTTGCCCTTCCCGTTCAGGTAGGCGCGCTGGGCCTCGCTCAGCCGGGGGCCCTTCAGAAGGAACGCGGAGGTGAGCTCGCCGATCGTGAGGCTGGGCCGAGCGAAGTCCAGGAGAAGATCGGCCTGCGCGGGAAGCCCCAGCGCATCCGTCGCCGAGACCGTGACCGAAAACGATCCGTCTTGCAGCGATGCACCCGTGAAGCGGCCACTCGCGTCGAACGCGACGCCCTCAGGCAGGGTGCCGGCCACGAGAGACCACACGACAGGTGCGGTACCGTTCTCCACGACCAGCTGTACCTCGAGATCGGTCGCAGCCGGAAGCTCAATCGGCTGCAGGGCGATCGAATAGATCAGCTCGAAGTCGGCCCCGGTCCGCACCGGTGCCGTCATCGAAACGGTGGCGGGATTGGGCTGCCCCACGAGATCACCCGTCCAGCCTAGAAAGCGGAATCCGGTCTTCGGCTGAGCCGACAGCTCCAGCGTCGTTCCGGGGAGGAGCCAGAAGTCGTCGTCCGACGGGGTCGTGGTCACGTCGGCCGGGGCGATCCCGTTCACACCCCCGGAAAGAGCTACATCGAGCAGGTACTCGAGCGCACCGTACTCGGCGACATAGCTGACGTCGGCGACGGGTGTCACGATGCTCCGCGTCCTGCCCTCGGTCGGATCATCCTGCCAGGATCGAAACGGGTGACGCTCACCCGGAGCGATCACCTCGCCCTCGACGGCCTCAACCATAAGCGGTACGAACGGAGGCGACACAAACGTGTGGGCCGCCGGGTCCATACCCTGCCCGTTGACCACGAAGAGTCCCGTGCTTCCCGACGTGCCCTGTGCGGTCAGAGACACGCTGGTTTGCCTCGTCAGGAGCCGAAAGCTCACCTCGTCGCCCTCGGGCGTGATGTCGAACATCGTGAGCCCGGCGAAGCCACCCAGGTAGGAATTGGGCGTGGGTACGGACGCAGCATGGAACGTCGTGTTGCCCGTCTGGCCGGGGAACGGATCCCCTCCGTCACCCCGACCTCGTCCACGCCCCAGATCGTCCTGCCCGTCGGCCTGCCGGAGCCAGACACCGAGATGCGGTGAGGCGTTAACCCGGTTGAGGGGCCAGCGACTCCGCACCCAGTCGTCGTCGATCTGCCAGATCAGCAGCCCCTCCTCCCAGACCGTCTGATCGTATCCGATCGCCTGACGGTTTTCGATCAGGAAGTACTCACCCGATCCGTCGGTCGCATCCACCCGGAACACGGTGCCGTCGGTCTGAACCGGACCGAGCCGGAGTGTGCCGTGGTCCGTTTCCGGAGCCAGCGAGACGACGTCGACCCAACCGAGCGCCGCCTTGCTCCACGCGCCCAACTGGCACGGCATCCCCGGGGTCCGGTTTGCGCACCCCCACGAGCCGGCGCCCATTAGATCCCACGTCCCGACTCCCGAGTGGGTTCCGTTGAAGTCCTCGGTGTCGTAGAGATCCGGTAACCCGAACGCATGACCCAGTTCGTGAGTGAACACACCGATCTGGGCGAGTTCCCCACCGCTGCACGCGACCGACGGCTGGATGGTGTAGTCGTCGACCCGAATGAAGCCGCCGTTCGCCGAGGGAGTGCTCGTCTCGAACTCACGGAATACCGCCGACGACAGTGCCCATCGATGGGACCAGATCCGGTCGTTCGAACCGACGCCGCCGCACTCACCCCCGCGGGTGGGGTGGATGACCGCCAGAACGTCGACATACCCGTCGTCGTCTCCGGAATTCGGGATCCCGTCCGGTCCGTCGTTGTCGTACGGAGCCCAGTCCACCTCGTCGTTCAACACGAGCAGGTCCCAGACGAAGTTTCCCGCGCCCCCTCCCCCGAGCGACCCGCTCACGAGCCCGCTTTCGTCCACCGTGTAGCTGGTGTCGGGGCGAGGTGCGCTCACCCAGTCCACGAGCTCGCCCAGAAGTGTGACGCGCCCGCCCGAGACCTCGTCGTAGAAGTCCGTGATCGTCCCGGCACCTGCGCCGAAGTAGGCATCCTGGATGGCCTCACGTCCGAACGGAGGTACCGGGTCGGAGTTGGCGTAGAGGCCCAGAAGCACGGGGACTCTGAAGGTGCCCTGCACGGCTTCCTGTCTCGGCCCGAGGGGCTGTGGTCCGCTTCGGAACGCGGGTCGGTCGACGTCGCCCCCTTCCGGCTCACCGAGCCGAGCGGACCACCCTCGCCTGAATTCGAACGCCGTCCCGCCCCCAGAGAGCGTGGAGCGAACGTACCCCTCCGGCACCGGCGTCCCGTATCGCTCTCCGAGCATCTCCACATCCTGTCCGGACGCGCAGAGCGGCAGGCCGAGAAGGCCCATGGCCACGAGCGATGGGAAACGGCGCATGATCGCGTCGAAAGAGGGTCGGGACCGACCGGTGTCCTTTGCGCACAGGAGCAGCCAACCCCGAGAGAGCACCCGATCCTTACACAACCGAAAAAAACCGGGTTCCCGCCCTGGCGGCATCGATCGCGGACCCCGCAGACCCGCCTGAGCGAAGATCAGCCTGAAACGTCCTCACCCCGAAGGCCCAGTTCCTCGGCTACGACCCTCATTCCGTCAATGATGTTCTGAATGTGGTCCGCCCGCTCGAGACCGATCAGCTCGATCCCCTTCTGGACTTCTTCACGACTGACGCCCGCCGCGAACTGTTTGTCCTTCAGTTTTTTTGCCACCGATTTCGGCTTCAGATCGTCGATGCCCGTCGGACGTACGAGACACGTCGCAAAGACGAGTCCCGAGAGTTCGTCACACGCGACCAGGACCTTGTCGAGGTCGCTGGTCGGCTCCACACCCGTGAAGTCAGATCGATGCGCGAGGATCGCCTGGAGGACCTCTTCCGGGTACCCGAGCCCACGAAGATGATCGACCGCCGTCAGCGGGTGATTCTCCGGGTGCGTCTCCCAGTCCAGATCGTGCAGGAGCCCCGCGAGACCCCACAGGTCTTCATCCTCGCCACGCATGCGCGCGTAGTGTCGGACGGCGGCTTCGACGGAATACATGTGCTTTCGGAGGCCGTCGTTTTCCACCCACTCCTCGAGGAGGGCGACAGCGTCACTGCGATCCGGCATGAGATCCCTCAGCTATGGTGTGCGTGCGGTGGCGAAGCTGGGGGCGCTCCGGAGGCGGGTCAACGTCCGATGTTCCGCGATCCGATCCCGCTGCACCCTCACACTCTCGATGACGGACAGAGATGCGAAAGGACGCACGCTTCACAGCGTGGCTTACGCGCGTCACAGACGCGGCGACCATGCCAGATGAGGAGGTGCGCCAGCAAGGTCCAACGCTCGGAGGGAAAGATCTTCATCAGGTCCTGCTCGATCTTTTCCGGCGTCTTTTCCCGAGTAAAGCGAAGAAGCGTCGATAGGCGCTTGATATGCGTATCGACGACCACACCCTCGTTGATGTCAAATGCGTTGCCGAGCACGACGTTGGCGGTCTTGCGGCCGACACCGGGCAGGGCGTGAAGCTCGGCGATGGTGCGGGGGACCACCCCTCCGTGCTCGGCCATCAGGCCTCGAGCGAATCCGATGATGTTCTTCGCCTTATTCCGAAAGAAGCCCGTGGTCCGCACGATCTCCTCGACGTCTTCCTGCTGGGCGTTGGCCAGAGCATGTGCGTCGGGATATCGGGCGAAGAGCACCGGCGTGACCATGTTCACACGCACGTCGGTCGTCTGCGCGGACAGGATGGTCGCCACTGAGAGCTGAAACGGATTATCGAAGTTCAGCTCGCAATGGGCGTCCGGATACTCCTGATGAAGCAGATCGAATACCTCGGCCGCGCGCTCGATGCGGGCCTTCCTGGACTCTCGTGGCATGGTTCTCCGGGCGCGCTCAGCTGCCGGAACGGGGTCAGGCGCTGAGTCTAACTCGCGTAAACGGAAGGGACGATGCCTCGGGCGTCTCCTGCCCGGTGTGCGGCTCCCTCGCATCCAGCGCGTCCGGCACTCCATTCGCATACGCGAAAAAGCGCGCCAACAGTTTGAATACCTCACCGGCCGACACGACGCCGTACAAGCCGTCCAGCTCACCCCCGGGCAGCGACGCCGAGAAATCGACGTCGTCTCCGCGAGCATCGATCTCCATCCATATCGGGGCGTCCTGCAGCGGCGCCGGTGGAAGCGGCATGACGCCGATCCCCGGGCGATCGGGTCTCAAACCCGTCACGACCATGACGTGCAGCACACCCGTCGACGTCGCAGTCCAGAAGAGGCCGTCGATCGATTCGGGTGCCTCCTCACCGTGCGCCCCACTCGACCAGAACAGGTGTTGCGGGAACTGCAGATAACCGGACGGCGTGGGTGGCTCAGGGCGTCCGGGCGGCACACCCTCGACGACGTAGCGGGTCGCGTGCACCGACAGCAGGTACAGGGGGCAGCCCGCATGCGTGAAGTGGTGCGCCTGGTACGCGAGCCCACCGAAGCGAGCCAGAGCTCCCTCCGCGTCCGTCGCCCCTTCAAGCCCACGGATGAAGTGGTCGACGGCCCCCATGGTCAGGAAGGCCTCGAGGACCTCCGGGTCCGCACCCCTACCCTCGGACTCCTCCGCGACCGCGGCCGAAAAACTTCGGGCGGCGTCGGCGGACTCGAAGACGAGTTCCCACGGTGTGGTGCGCGCGTAGTCGTCATGCAGTGACATGGGCTCCGCTACCCCTCCACCGGCGCGGGTTCCGCGCGGGCTTCGGTCTCGATCACGAACACCTCGTCGAGCCCCATCATGTGCTTCACCGCGCGCCACGCGGAGCGGCGACGCACAAGAACGAGCTCGAGTGAGCCCTCGCCCACCTCCACGCCGTCGACCAGGACGAAGTGCACGTCACCCAGCTCGTCGGGCCTGCGGACTTGAAACCGCTCACCGCGCCATTCGAAGACGACCGTGTCGGCCTCCGCGAACACCCGAGAGTCCCACGTCTGTTCGAGATACCACGCCTTTTCGACGCGGTAGAGTCCCGGCGCGACCTCGTCACCGTACTGGTAGTACCAGGGGTCGAACGCCTGACCGTCGAAACGTCGAAAGGTCTCGTCAGCGGCCCGGTCGACGTCCTCGAGCGCGTCGTCGCCGGCCAGCGATTCCAGGTGGTGACGGAGCTCATGGGTGAGCGTCTCCCAGATCTCCCCGTCCCAGTCGAAGTCCGGGTTCTTCGTCGCGAGCGCCCGGAACGATCCCCAGTAGAGCGCGATGATCGACCGCGTGGTGTCCGCGCTACCGAAGTCGGAGACGTGCTCTTCCGTAAGGCACTCGCCCAGCGTGAAGACGTCCTCGTGTTCGGGGTGCGCCGGCGCGTTACGCCGGACCGTCAGGCCGTCGACCCCTTCCTTGTACGCCTCGGGAATCTCGTCCCACGCATCACGCGCGTGCTGCTCGAACTCCTCGAACGTCATGGTCTGGCCGGATCATACCGCCGACACGACCGCATCAATGCGCGGCCATCAATCCGCAGCCGGCTGCGTCCCCCCATCCCTCACCGCTCCCGCGATCCGCTTGTTCAGGAAGAGCAGGACGGCGAGCACGATCGCGAACTGGATGACCACCGAACCGACGTTGTACGGGCTGAACAGAGTCCATGTCTCACGGAAGTCGTCGCTGCGCGCGCTCCAGAGGAACCAGATCGCCAGGAAGACCGCCTCGAACGCGACCAGGCGCATCGCCCAGTCCCACCACGGGCCGATGTGGATATCCGAGCCGGCCTGGTTGATGAAGTTCTCGCGGAACTTCGTCACACCGTACTTCAGTACCGCGAAGGCGAAGAAGAAGCCGGACACCATGAGCGCGACGCCCCAGACCCAGTCCTGGTTCTGGAAGAACTCGAGCTTGAGCGCACTCGGAATCCCGAACAGCAGTCCGGCGGCACCGACCATCATGATGGCCCTGCCTCGCTCCACGCCGAGGTCCATCAGAAGGCGGGAGGCCATCTCGATCATCGCGACCAGGCTCGTCCATGCCGCAAAGACCAGCGCCAGGAAGAAGAGCGCCTGGAAGAACTGCCCGCCGGGGATCTGCTGGAAGAGCTGCGGCACCCAGATGAACGTCAGCCCTTCGTTCCCGGATGTCGCGAGCATCGCCTCGGCCTCGGCAACCGGCAGGACCGAGAAGACGGTGCACAGCACCATGATCCCGGCGAGAAGTGACATCGAGTTGTTCCCGAAGCCGATGACGAAGGCGTTGAGCGCCGTGTCCTCGTTCGCCCTCATGTAAATCGCATAGGTGAGGACGAGCCCCCATCCGGCGCCCGTGTCCCAGGCGTTCTGCGTGAGCGCCTCGATCCAGATGCTGTAATTCGTCAGCTCGGAGAGCTCGGGCGTGAAGAGGAAGGCGAGTCCGTTCGTCGCCCCCGGGAGGGTGAGCGCCCGTACCGCAAGTACGACCACCAGGGCGATGAGGCTCGGAATGAGGATCTTCGCAGCGGTTTCGATCCCCTTCACACCCTTGGACACGACGAAGAGCGCCATACCCATCGCGACGGCGTGAGTAAGCAGCGCTCCCGGCGTCGAGTGAAACGCCTCCCAGAACGCGTCAGGGGCGGCGCCCGGCGTCGGCACGTCGCCCATCACCGTCCCGACGAAGAAGCGGATCGTCCATCCCATGACGACCGAGTAGTAGAACATGATCGCCGTCGCGACGAAGGCGATCCACGCGCCCATCCACGCGAAACCCGGCCCCAGGACCTTCACGAACGACCCGATGGCACCACGTCGCGTCGCCTTGCCCATCCCGAACTCGAGGATCAGGAGCGGGATCGACCACGCCAACAGGAAGACCACCCAGGCGACGAGGAACGAGCCCCCGCCGTTGTTCGCCGCGATGCGCGGGAAGCGCCAGATATTCCCGGTACCGACCGCCATGCCGAGCATGGCGAGGAGCATGCCCCATCTCGAGGAGAAGACTTCGGACTTCGACGACACGGGCATACTCCGGCGGAACGGTTCTATCGTGAGATGCGGTTCCTCACCCGAGGAGCTGGGCAAAGGTCATGCGGCCTCGTGATCCGTTGAGGACACGGCGGCCAGTATAGGCGCGCCTGCGAGGGCCGGCTACCGGCTCGGCTCCGCCGGGCAGGCTGCCAGATCGACGTCACGATCCGGGAATCGTACCTCCGGGTCGGCAGCATCCGGACAGCAACATTCGGCAAGCCGAGCGGATGGAAGGAGATTCGTCCCGGCGTTACTCGAAGATGTAGGCCACCGCCTGAGCCGCCTGCTCCAGCGTCTCCACGGTCAGCGTCGCCAGCGCATCCATCTCCTTGAGCGCATGCACGTGCTCCTCAGCCCGCACCAGGATCAGCGGAAGTCCGTTGGCTACGGCTGCTCCCGCGTCGGACGCGGTGTTCCACTGCTTGTACTTCGGCCCGAAGAAGGCGACACACATGTCGGCGCGCTGCATCAGGACCCGCGTGCGCAGCGTATTCACCCTCGCACCCATCAGATCTCGGTACATGGCTCCGGGCTGCTCGCCGAGGATGTCCTCGCCGACCGAGTCCGAGCGGTCGTGGACTTCCTGCGGCCCGACGATCTCGGCGTCGACACCCACCTTCTCCAGATGCTCGCGGAACTCGTTCCGCCACTCGGAGTGGATCTCACCTGCGGCGTAGATGATGATGTCGTCCATGCGCGTTCTTCCCGTATCGTCCGATCGCCCGTTGCTCAGGCGAGACGCTCTCTGATCCAGCTCACGATCTGATCCGAAGCCACGCGCACCTGTTCGAGCGAATCGCGGTCCCGGACCGTAACCGTCCCGTCTTCGACCGTCTCACCATCGACGGTGATGCACCACGGAGTCCCGACTTCATCCTGTCGGCGGTAACGGCGCCCGATGGCACCCGACTGGTCGTAGAAGCAGTTGATCGCGTTCGCGCGCAAGTCGGCCTCGATCCTGTGCGCGATCTCCGGCATTCCGTCTTTCTTCACGAGCGGGAAGACCGCCGCCTTGATCGGCGCGATCTGCGGATTCATCGCCATGAGCACCCGCGTCTCACCTTCGATCTCTTCTTCACGATACGCGTCGGCGAGCACGACGAGCGTCGTCCGATCCACGCCCATCGAGGTCTCGATCACGTACGGCACGAAGCGTTCGTTCGTCGGCGCATCGATGTACTCGAGGCGCTTGCCCGAGAACTCCTGATGCCGCCCGAGATCGAAGTCGGTCCGGTTGTGGATGCCCTCGAACTCCTTCCAGCCGAAGGGGAATTCATACTCGATGTCGTGGGCATCTTTCGCATAGTGCGCCAGCTCGTCCGGTCCGTGCTGGTGAAAGCGCAGCTTTTCCTCGCGGATCCCCAGATCCTTGTGCCACTGCATCCGCACATCCATCCACTGCTCGAACCACTGGTCATCGTCACCCGGCTTCACGAAGAACTGCATCTCCGCCTGTTCGAACTCGCGGGTGCGGAAGATGAAGTTCCCCGGGGTGATCTCGTTACGGAACGCTTTCCCGATCTGGGCGATCCCGAACGGCACCTTCTGGCGCGCCGCGCCCTGGACGTTCAGGAAGTTCACGAAGATCCCCTGAGCAGTCTCCGGCCGTATATACACCGTGGCTGAAGAGTCCTCGACCGGCCCCATGAACGTCTTGAACATGAGGTTGAAGAGCCTCGGCTCGGTGAAGGCGTCCTTCGTGCCGCACGTGGGGCACTGTCCGCCTTCGACCTCCGGCAGGTCGGCCCGAAAGCGTCGATGGCAATTCGTGCACTCGATGAGCGGGTCGGTGAAGCCCTCCACGTGGCCGGAGGCCTCCCATACGCGAGGATGCATGAGGATCGCCGCATCCAGCCCCTCGATGTCGTCGCGCCGGTGCACCATCGAGGACCACCAGCGATCCTTGATGTTGCGCTTCAGCTCAACCCCGAGTGGACCGTAGTCCCATACCGATCCGGTGCCACCGTAGATCTCGGAAGACTGAAAGATGAATCCGCGTCGTTTCGACAGCGAAACGAGCTTGTCCATAAGGTCAGCGTTGGACATGAAAAGCCTTGATTCGGCGGGGGTTTCGGGGCGCCCGAGGGCCGCGAAAGGTACCGGGGGGCGATGGGGCGATCAACGGCTCGCATGCGCATGGGGCATGCCGTTCGCCGAACCCACGAATCCCCCTCGTGTAGTACATTGATACGTCGCATCATGCCCCTCGTCCCCCGCACATGATCACGTTCACCGAGCACGCCGCCGAGGTCCTGAAGACATTCCTCGCCGGCGATCCCGAACCGACTCAGGCGCTCCGGATCTCCGTGACCGGCGCGAAGACCGCCCCCCGCTTTGACCTCACGCTCGTCGAGCACGCGGAGCGCGCCGACGATGAGCGATCCGTTCAGGCGAACGGCTTCGACGTCCTCGTGCGCGAATCGGACGTCGAGCTTCTGGACGGCGCGACGGTCGATTACGTCGAGCGGGTCAATGAGAGCGGCTTCGAAGTCCGTCCAGCGGACGGCAAAGTGCCGGACCCCGCTGCGAAGCGGGCTGCGGAAGGGGAACCGACCGGCGAGATCGCCGACGCAGTGCGAGCCGTGCTGGATACCCAGGTCAATCCCGCGATCGCGGCCCACGGCGGAATGATCTCCCTCGTCAACGTCGAGGACACGGACATCTATGTCGAGATGAGCGGGGGCTGCCAGGGCTGTGCGCTCTCCCGGATGACGCTCCGTCAGGGAGTCGAGCGCATGTTGAGGGAGGCCGTGCCTGAATTGACCGCCGTGCATGACGTCACGGATCATTCGTCCGGAGAAAACCCCTACCTCTGATGCCATGACCTCACGCCGGTCCCGAAGGCTCTTCCCCAGCCTGTTCACCGTCCTGTCGGTGTTCAGCAGCGGAGACCTCGGTGCTCAGGCGTGCGATCAACCCTGCGTCGGACCGCCACGCGGTGCCGTCGTCGCGGCTGGAGGCGGTCGTCTCACGCCCGCGATCTACGAGCGATTCGTCGAACTGGCAGGTGGCTCAGACGCGAGGATCGTGCTGATCCCAACTGCGGGCACCGAGTACGGTTCCCACGATGGCTGGACGGCGATCGAAGAGTTGCGCAAGGCGGGTACTGAACACCTCGAGGTCCTTCACACTCGCTCAGAGAAGGTCGCCGACCTCACCCCCTTCGCCTCTCCCCTGAACGAGGCCACCGGCGTCTGGTTCTCGGGCGGCCACCAATGGCGGCTCGTCGACGTCTATCTCGAGACGGAAACCCATCGACAGCTGGATCGCCTGCTCGAGCGGGGCGGCGTGATCGGTGGAAACTCGGCCGGTGCCTCGGCCCTCGCCTCATTCCTGCTGCGCGGGGGCGAGTTCAACGAAGACATCATATCCGCCGAGCGCTCCGTCGGCTTCGGGTTCCTGCGAAACGTCGCGGTGGACCAGCATCTCCTGTCCCGCGGGCGGGAGAATGAGATGTTCGAGGTTCTTCGTCGTGAACCGCACCTGCTGGGGATCGGGTTGGACGAGGGATCGGCGGTGGTGGTCACCGGTGACCTGGCCCGAGTGATTGGCGGCCGTGTCGCGATCTACGACATCACCGACCCCGAGTCGCTCATCCCGTTACGCTGGCTCGACGCCGGAGAGGTGTACGACCTGGGCGCCCGGCGTGCGATCCTCACGGACGTGGCCCAACCGCCCGCGCTGGACTCCCTTCGCATTGGACCGCGCTGAACCGCCTGGCCGACGACGGTCGCTACTGGATTCCCGACGCCTGGAGCTCAGTCAGCAGGTGGCGCCGGAGCCCCTCCGAAGACACCACATCCCTGTATCCGAAGTCGGCCAGCGCATCCACGACGGCACCGAGCATGTCATCGAGGGCCGAGCTGATCTCCGGAGTCGCCGCATCGACCTCCAGCACCGGGTTCGTGGTTGCCGTGGAAGCCGGCACATGAGACAGCCCCGCCTCGTTAAGCACGACGAAGTCATGCAGCGCGAGCGATGCATCGACCACGGCCCCGAAGCGATCCAGGATCAACTCGCGGGCGGGCGCCGCAGCTACGAAGCCGGAGTCCGCGCGTTCACGGATCGCGGTCGCGTCGGCCTCCTCCATGCCCAGGGTGGAAAGCTCAACTGCCAGGGCCGAGTCGAAATCGGCGAGATCGAGCGCGCGGGCTGAGCCGAGCAGGTCGCTCATCCCCATCCAGAAGTCCTCGACGACGACGTACTCGCTCGCGTTGGCCATGTAGGCACCACCTGGCCAGTCGGTCCCGGGCGCGTCGACGCGGTCCGAGGCACTCCACGTCGCCACGATGCCTTCGAAGGACGCAGCAAGCGCGGCGTCCGCCGCCTGTTCCATCTGCGGCATCAAGTCCGCCGCCAGCTCCGGGATCACGACAGGTGGCGTGTCCGGTTCACCGCGCGACGCGATCACGTCACTCAGCATCGGCCACGCCGTATAGCTACCGACTCCGATCGCCATCAGTACGACCACACCGACGAGGGGCAGCGCGAGGTTGCGTTGCTTGCGGTGCTTCGGTGGCGATGGCTTGTTCCTCGGCGTCCGGCGCTCCCGGGTCGACCCTGGGTCACCGTCCTCCGCGGTCGAGGCCGCCGCTGAGAAGTCGAGGACATCCTCATCCGAACCGCCGTCATCCTCCATCCAGGACGGCGGATCCTCCGGAGAGAAATCCGACATCGGAGCCTCGAGGTCGAGCCCCCCGGCCCCTCCATCGAATCCACCCGAGTCGAACTCGTGAGCGGTTTCGAGCTCCATACCGCCGGAGAAGTCCGGGGATGGCGTACCACCCGCACCGAAGTCTCCGCCCGGGCCCAGATCCGGCGAACCCGTATCCAGTTCGCCTCCGGAGAAGTCCATGGCGGGCTCGTCGTCGAACGCATCCTCCAGTTCGAGCCCACCCTCCATCGCTCCGAAGTCGAAGCCAGGTGCTTCACCCTCTTCGACCGGCTCGTCTTCGGCCAACGAAATGGCGTCGGACTCATCCGCGGCCGGGGCCAGATCGATGCTGTCGAAGCCCAGATCTTCACTGGGTGCGGCATCCGGACCGTCAGCGTCAACGGTCGGGGCCAGATCGAGACCGCCGTCACCTTCCAGGCTCAGCCCCCCGGCATCGGGCTCGGCGAGGCTCAGGTCGAGGTCCGGAAGTGCGCCGGACCCCGACGCATCGTCCGCCGTCTCCGGCTCCGCGGGCGCATCCGCCAGCGTGAGGCCGGAAATGTCGCCGAGGTCAGACTCGGGCTCATCTGCCTCCACCGCGTCCTGATCGTCGACGGCCCCCTCCGGTTCGGCAGCCGGCTCAGGCTCCTCCGCGGCCTTCGCTACAGGTCCCGGAGCGACGGGGGGCGGTGCTACGAAGCCTTCCTCGTCTCCGGCTGAGCGCTGGAGCGTGTGGTAGATCTCGTGCGAGTTCGCCGGTCCCCATTGGTCCGCGGCGGCATCATAGAGTTGCGTGTCGTCGGCAATCGCACCGAGCTCGATACGCAACGCAAGCGCGTCGACGCTCGGGATCGGCACCTCATTGCCGTTGGAGTCGATGTACGCGAATCGCATGGCGGAGCGTTATGGGTGGCCGAGGCCTCAGGAGCGGAACTGCCGAAGTCTAAAGGGACAGCGGCCGAACGGCGAGTGTGAAGCACGGCGCCCCCCGGACCCGAGGGTCCGGGGGGCGCGCATCGCCATGCAGGTCGGCGTCTCGCTACATCACGACGCGCAGATACTGCATCACCTTCGTCATATACTTCTCGAAGAAGAACTTCTGAATGTCCATCATGTCGATCTCGCGGCCCTGGATGTAGGACTGCTCGATGTCGTTGGTCATGTCCAACGGCGTCCCCGTCGTGATGAGGAACGTCGCCTGCTTGCCCGGCTCCAGTGAGCCGACCCGGTCCGACACGCCCATGAACTCGGCGGCGTTGATCGTCACCGCTTTCAGAGCCTCCTCCTCCGGAAGGCCGAATGCGACCGCCACACCGGCTTCCCACGGCAGACGGTTGGTGTAGAGCGACCCTGAGCCACCGGAGATGGCAAACCGGACGCCCGCCTCGTACAGGCGGGCGGGCATCGTGTACGCTCCGTCGTATCCTTCGTACTGACGACCCGGCGCGGCCATCGTGGACGTCAGGATGACCGGGATGTCATTGGCGACCAGGCGGTCCGCAACGTGGATGGCATCCTGGCCACCTCGGATGACGATCCGGATGTCCTCCTCGAGGGCCCATGTCACCGCATCGTTGATCTGGGCCGCCCCGTCCGCGGCGACCACGACCGGAATCTCACGGTTGAAGACCGGCATCATCGCCGCGTAGCGGGAATCCGTACGCACCTCTTCGCCGGCAGCGACCGCGTCGCGGTAGGCACGCGCTTCACCGAAGAAGCTCTTGAGTGACTGCACCTGCTCTTCGTACGTGGGCGGGTCTGCCTGGGGGCCGCCAAAGCCTCCGAAGCCACGGAACCGCCGCGGATTGGGGTTCGGCCAGTTCACATTGAGCGCAGCCGCCGACTCCATCGACATCTCCTCCCAGCTCCACCCTTCCAGGCTGAGCGCGGAGGACATCCCGGAGACGAGCCCGCCACCCGGGGTACTGAACGCGACGAGAACGCCCGCAGACCGGGACGTTCCGATGTGACGGCTCTCGGCGTTCACGGCGACGTCGGCCCGAACATTCGGATTGAAATCACCCAGTTCGTTGACGTCGTTCGACACGTCGACGGCGCCGATTTCGCTGATACCGACGGTACTGTAGGCGTCGATCAGGCCCGGGTAGATGTGTTTCCCGGCGCCATCGACCACCCGCGTTCCCGCGGGAATGTCGAGATCGGCCCCGATCGCAGTGATCACCCCGTCGTTGAAGATGATCGTCCCGTTCTCGATCACGCCGTTGGTCACGGTGTGGATCGTGGCACCCTGGATCGCGACCGGCTCCGCCTGCGGCGGAACCGTCATCCGCACCTGAGCGTCGAGCGCAGCAGGTGCGAGGATGGCCGCGGCAGCGGCCACTGTCATGGCATTCTTGATGGTCGTCATGATCACTCGCCCCCTGCGCGGCGACCGCCGTTTCCGTTTCCGTTCTGAGAAGCGAGAACCGCCTGAATCAGACGATTCCGCTCGTCCTGAATCTGCTGACGCAGTACCGCGTCCTCCTCGAGCGAGAAGTAGCGGCGCCCGTCGAGCCACGTCTGTTCGGGACGCGTGAACTGCGACAGCGGGTTGCCGTTCCACACCACGAAGTCCCCGTCCTTACCGGCTTCGAGTGACCCGACACGATCGTCGATCGCGATCGCACGAGCGGACTGGATCGTCACCGTCGACAGCGCCTGCTCTTCCGTCAGACCCGTGCGCAGCAGCTTGCCCGCCTCCCAGTTCATCCGCGACGCGATCTCGCTGTTGTCCGAGTGGAGCGACGTCGTGACACCCGCCTCCATCAGGATGCGCGCGTTGTACACGGTGGCGTCGTACGCCTCCATCTTGAACGCACCCCAGTCGCTCCACACCACCGCAGCCACTCCGGACTGCGCGAGTTCCGGCGCGATCTTGTACGCCTCGATGCCGTGCTGCAGTGTCTGGACCCGGAAGCCGAATTCTTCGGCCAGGCGTACCAGCGCGAGGAACTCGTCGGCACGGTAGCCGTGCGACGAAATCAGCAACTCCTGGTTCAGGATGTCGAGGATGGCCTCCATTCGCAGGTCACGCCGCGGCGGAATCCCTTCCCCGTTCTCCTCCCAACGCTGCCAGTCACGCTCGTAGTCACGCGCAGCGAGGAAGTGGTCCCGAATGATCTCCTGCGTCCCCATGCGCGTATCCGGATACCGGTTCTGACGGCGCTTGGGGTTCTCGCCGAGCGCGAACTTCACGGTACGCGTCTCGGTGTCCATCCTGATCTCATCCGGTAGCGCGCCCCAGCGCATCTTTACGATGACGTTTTCGCCACCGATCGGGTTCGCGGAACCATGCTTGATCATGGCGGTGGTCAACCCACCAGCCAGTTGCCGGTACATCCAGATGTTGTTGTGGGTGACGACGTCACCCATCTGGACCTCAGGCACGATCGCGAAGCCCGACTCGTTGACCGAGCTCACGCCGGAGTGGATGTGCGGATCGATCAGACCGGGCGTTACGTGCTTGCCGGTGCCGTCGATCTCGACGGCCCCACCGGGTGCGTCGAGATCCATGCCGACCTCTGCGACCCGACCATTCCGGATCAGGAGATCGGCATTCTCCATCCGACCCTGCGGCCCCTGAGTCCACACCGTCGCGTTCCGGACGATCACTGCATCCGGTTGCTCAGGAATGGAGCTGACGCCGTACTCCATCATGGGTCGAATGAACGGCAGGTTCAGCTCCGGGACGTTCATCGCGACGGCGCCACGCTGCGGACCGTCGTACCCCTCGGTTCGCGACCCGCTGAACGTCGGATCCGCGCCGTTCGGGAGTGAGGTCCAGCCGAAGAACTCGTCGCCGCGGACGGAGCCCGCGAGAAGAGCAAAGCCCTCGAAGCCGAGCGCCTCGGTATCGAAGCGGACCTCGAGACGACCGGTCTCCGTCACGACGCTCGCCGAAGCGAGATCGATCTGGCCTTGGGGAACCTCGATGGAGCCACTGAGACGGTTCAGCGGACCTTCGAGCGTGAGCACCGCGTCGAAGCCCCACTCGTCGCTCGAGGCGATACGCCACGTGCCACGAGGATCGATCTGCGCGGGCCGCGTGATTCCGTAGACACGTCCCTGAACCCACACGTCCCGCACCTCGGCTTCCTCCGTGAAGAGGTCACCCTCGGTCACGACCAGGTTCGCGATCTTGCCTTCCTCGATCGTACCGTGGCTGCGGGAGAGTCCGAGCCACGAAGCGGGCGTCGTCGTCAGCGCCGCGAGCGCGTCGTCCGGCGAAAGCCCTCGCGCCACCGCGATGCGCAGGTTCGGCAGGAAGTCGTTGAGCGACGACATGCCATCCGTCGTGATTGCGAACGACACACCCGCGTCGGCGAGTTGCGCCGGGCTCGTGGGTGCGAGGTACCAATGCCGTAGATCCTGGAGGGTCGCGTTGAGCGCGGCCTCCGGGTCCGTCACGTCCGGCGCGTCCGGAAAGTCCAGCGGGACGATGAGAGGAGCGCTCCTGCTGCTCAGCACATCGATGAGTCGGTACTCCTGACCACTGCCCCGATACCACGCCTGAACACCGAATTCGGACGCGATGTCATACGCGCGGAGGTACTCCTCCTCACTGGTCGTCTCGAAGATGACCGGCTGCCCGCCCTGAACTACGGACTCGAGTGCGCCAAGGGCCTCACTCGTCTCCGGCGGCAGGAAGGCACGACCGCTCGATTCGTACGCATCCCACGCACGGATGTACCAGTCGGCATCCATGAAGGTCTGCTTCATGAGGGCCGCCGTGCCCATGGTCGAGTTCGGATAAGCCCCACCGAGCTCGAAGGAGCGCTGGAAGCCGATGGCCTGGACCATGTCACGGATCAGGACGCGGTCGCGCACGCCCGCGTCACCCAGGTTCACCACCGAGCCAGTGCCCCGGAAGATACCCTGGCCCGGCACGGCGAGCGCCGTTCCAAACCCCTGCGAACGAAGCGCTGCGCGACGATCGGCATCGTCCTGGAGGTTGGCGGTCGTGCTGAACCACGCCCGAACCTGCGGATTCCAGTGGGTCGGTCCCACATCTCCGCCCTCGGGCACCGCATCCATGCCGAGGTCGGCGTGCGCGTCGATGAAGCCGGGATAGACAGTGTGGCCACTGAGATCCCACACCCGAGCACCCGCCGGAGCATTTCCACCCCGTGAAACGTCCTGGATGATGCCGTCCCGGACGACGATCGTCGCTCCGTCGAGAACCTGCCCCGGTGCCGTGACCACACGTGCGTTGATCAGCGCGTGGTATCCGGTCCCATTGTCCCGAATGCCTTCGACAGGCTGGGTTCGCGTTGCCTGCTGCGCGTCCAGACCGCCCGCGAGCAGGAATGTGAGGACGAGCCCGGAGCCCAGCACCCGCTTGAGCCATGGTCTCATGCCGAAAGACCTCCCGTTAAGTGAAGCTCCCGTGGCGGACCCCCGCCGTGGGGAATTCGAACGTCGATTGAGCCGGAAAGAATACCGTCCGGTCGAGGGACCGGCTACCAAGAAGAGGACAGTTCAGCGCCGCAGAATGTTCGATTCCCCCGAGCCTCGTGCAGCAGTCCGTGATCCGGTCGCCCTCAGACGCCGGCTGCGCTCGCCAGTGTAGCCAGGTCTGGCACCTCGAGATCCGTTGTCGCGGTGGCCGGTGGTGTCGCACCCGTGCCCGTCCTGCCGGCCCGGCGATTCACCCACACGCAGCGGAATCCGAGCGCACTCGCCGGTCCGATGTCGTGGTACAGGCTCTGCGCGCAATGAACCACCTGCTCTCGAGGCAGCGAAAGCCGCTCGAGCACCTCGTCGAAGTGGGCTCGCGCAGGTTTGTAGCTGCCCACCTGCTCGGCCGTGACGACCTCGTCGAAGGTCACGCCGAGCCGAGCCGCGGACCCCTCGAACAGGTCGTCGTCCACGTTCGAGACGATGGCGATCCGGTACCGGCCTGCCAGCGCTCGCAGCGCCTCGGAAGAGTCCGGGAATGGCGGCCAGAGTGGCACGGAGGACGCGAATGCCGCCGCCTCGATATCGTCGACCTCGACCGAGTAGGCGTCCCCGAACATGCGCGCGACATCCTCCAGCACCGCCCGGTAGGGCCGAAACGGCCCCTGCTCGGCGGCCGGCTCGAAACGGCCGAACTGCTCGAGAAGCGTGTCGTGATCCGGCTTGCTGGCCGCGGGATCGAGGAGGGCGTCGAGCGCGCGCAGGATTCCCGATTCCCAGTCGATCAGCGTTCCGTAGCAATCGAAGGTGAGCGCTTCGACGGTGTCGAAGTCGATCGCATTCACTTGATGACGAGGATCCGATCATTCACGGGGTAGAGCCACTCCACGCCGCGCTCGGTCACGACCGCGTCATCCTCGAGAGGGATTCGGATCTTCGCGTTGTCCCACTCGGGGTTCGCTGTGTACGCGAACAGTTCGATCGAGATCAGCGTGCCCGGCCTGAGTTCGTACGTCATGCGAGTCGGATTGAAGAAGGCGAGGGACGGACCGAGACCGTGCCCCCAGTTCCCGACGGAGTGAGGCCCGAGGACCACGTCCGTCACGGCGGGGTCTTCGGTCGGCTGATTGAACTCGATCCTGTTGAATCCGGCAGCCTCGATCGCGGCCCAGGTTCGTTCGACTGCCTGCTGTGCCGTGGGGGCGGGCTTGATCGTCGCCTTCATGATGTCGCGGACCTGGCGGCCCCGTTCGAAGGCATGACGTACACCCGGGGGTGGCTCGACCTCCCCTTCGCGCAACACGTAGGCAATCCGCTTCATGTCGGTGTAGAAGTCGAGGAAGCCGACACCCCAATCCAGCATGAGGAGGTCCCCCCGCTGGATGATCCGGTCCGAGGAGGTCGCCACGATCCCCTCGGGCCCCGTGATGTAGACCGACGGCATGTCGAAGGACGACTCGAGCCCACGGGCCAGCTGCTGGTCGGACATCCACCACGCCACGTCCTCCAGGGTCGTCACGCCGGGAGTGATCACCTCGTTGGAGAAGGCGCGCTCGGCGATTTCCCGGCTGATCTCCCCGGCCTCGGCGAACGCGGCGATTTCGACGGCCGTCCGGGTCGCCCGGAAGTCCGAGACGAAGCGCTCCGCCGAGACGAGCCGATCGCCGTACGTACCGAGCTCGGCCCGGAGACGCTGATACGACGTATGGGACAGGCCGTCGGCCCCACCGATCGACTCCGCCATGTTCACCCCGATCCGGTCGGGATCTCGCTCCTCGACGTACGACGCCAGCTCGGCCGCCGACCCGAAGTAGTCGTAGACCCCACACTGCTCGAGCCGGTAGCCACCGACGCCGAGTACGGCCCGCTCGACACGATCACCCCGATTGGTGAAGACCCAGTATCCCCAATCACCGACGTACCCACGCCCCAGAGCCTCCCACAGCGGATCGAGAAGCCCCTCCCGCATGACGACGATCCACATGTCCAGATCGTTGTCCTGCATCGCCTTCGGCATGACGAGATCGAACTTCTCGGCCCGGATCTGACACATCCGCTCCCACCGGGCCCGGGCCTCCTGCGCGCTCGTGGGCGCCGCGGTCAGCAGGACCAGAGAAGCGGCGAGCATCAATCGTCGGCGCACTGTGTTCATGGATCGCTCATGGCACGGGAACAGGTGGGGCCGGGGCATTCTACCCCCGGGCCCTGTGAGCCGGCCAGCAACCCTTGACCTCGGTGCCGGCCACGCTCTATTTCTCCGCGTCACACTTTTCCGAGCTACAGGAGCCAGAATGTCGGATAGCGGCCAGATCCGCGTCATCCTGCGTTGGATCCAGATCAAGGACAACAAGGAAGCGATGTGGGACGACGAGGGCGAGTTCCGTTTCCGTTCGCGGATCACGACCAACGGGGAGTCTCATGAGCTGACCTTCCCGGAGCAGGGCTACTGGTCCATCTCCGATCATCCTCGTCGCAACAAGGTCGACAAGATCGACAAGGTGCTCTACGAGGGCGGCTTCGGTGACAACCTTGTCGTCGAACTGTTCGGGGAAGAGCTCGACGACTTCACGGCCAACGACCACCTCGAAGACTACCGCCGCGAGTACACCGGAGAGTCTTCGTCGTGGATCGGGCGCCACCAGCCCACCGACGAAGGGTCCGACGATCCTGAGAACATGGTCGACTGGCGCGTCTGCTACGACATCGAGATGGTCTGATCCAGATCTGATCGATTGAAACCCGCTGGGTGAGAGGCCCCACCGGCACTGCCGGTGGGGCCTCCTTCGTTTTCGGCTGCGTGTGCGACGACTGGCGCGGGGGTACCCGGTCCGATAGACTCTATTCGGCTTTTGTTCGGTATCTTCGGACCCCATGCAACCCTTCGCTCTTCCCACACTGCGCGGTCGCGGCACGCACTGGAATCCGCCCAACCGCTTCGAGCGGCTGCACATCGACCGGTCTGGATGGCTCGACCCGGATGATCCTCCGCCGCAGACCGTTCTCCTGAACGACACGACGCGCTCGATCCTGGCAGAGAACGGATCGCCGGACGTCGGCTTCGACGTGGGACTGAACCCGTATCGCGGTTGCAGCCACGGGTGCTCCTACTGCTACGCCCGACCCACCCACGAGTACCTGGGATATTCGGCCGGGCTCGATTTCGAAACACGGATCGCGGTCAAGCGAGAGGCACCGACTCTCCTTCGCGAAGCCCTGGCGTCGCGGCGGTGGCGGCCCCGGGTGATCGGGCTGAGTGGCAATACCGATGCGTACCAGCCGGTGGAGCGACGGCTCCGCATCACGCGAAGGTGCCTCGAGGTTCTCGCCGAATTCAGGAATCCGGTCTCGATCATCACCAAGAGCTATCTGGTGACTCGAGACCGGGATCTCCTGCAGGAGCTGGCCGAGCACCAGGCCGTCGCGGTCGTACTCTCGATCACGACCCTGCGCAACGAGCTGCACCGCTCGTTGGAACCGCGTGCGGCCACGCCTGCCCGCCGTCTTGGTGCGATCAGGGTCCTGGCCGACGCAGGCATCCCCGTCGGGGTGAACGTCGCACCCATCATCCCCGGGCTCACGGACCACGAAGTCCCCGAAATCCTCGAGGAGGCCGCCGCCGCGGGCGCAAGCTTCGCTGGCAAGATTCTCCTCAGACTGCCGTGGGCGGTGAAGGAGATCTTCGCCGAGTGGCTGGAGCGCCACGTTCCCGATCGGAAGGACAAAGTCCTGAACAGGGTCCGGGAGATGCACGGGGGCAGGCTGTACGACGCTCGCTACGGGGTCCGAGGTCGTGGAGACGGGCCCTGGGCCGACCAGCTCACGAAACTCTTCGATGTCTCGGTCAGACGGCTCGGTCTGAACCGACCGCCGGCGCTGTCGGCGGCGTCATACCGCGTGCCGGCTTCTGCCCGAGGGCCTCAGATGGATCTCTTCTCCTGAGAGAACGTCGGATCGTCCTCCAGCTCGACGACTTTACACGGCGGCGAGGCGGGCTTCCTGCCGCGCCCGGGTGCTCGTCGAGAACGTCCAGAGGAAGTTCGTGAACCCGACGTCGTAATCGGAGATGCCGTTCTGCCCCGTGAGCTTCAGCCGCTCGTCATAGACACGCTTCATCACCATGGAGACTGAGCTCTCGTAGACGCCGGGATCCGGCCGCAGGGCATGCAGTGCGTCGGCGAGCTCGGTCCGCATGGCGAGATGATCGACGAGGTCGTGATAGGCCTCATCATCTTCCGCGGCGAGCACCTTCAGTTGCCGGTGAAGTCGTTCGGCGAGCGCGGACTGGACGAGAACCGGATCGCCCGAGGACATCAGGGCGAAATACGACAGAGCCTGCGCGTGCAGTTCCTTCCAGTATCCCTTCCGGTGGACGAACTCGTGGCAGATCACGTGAGGTTCGAAGATGCCGGTGTCCCGAAAGAGAGCGACGTCGCCGGATACGACGTCACACACGCCCATCGCGAACGGAAAGATGAGCTTGGCGAGCGTGAAGTCCCTCACCTCGGAGCTGGTGTGGACCCGCTGTCCGGTCACACTGGCCATGAACTCCGTCAGATGCCCGTTTACAGCGACGGCGAGCTCGTCCCTCGGGATCTTCTCGCCGGTCCAGCCATCGTCCAGCCGACGGGCCAGCGTCTCGATCTCGTCCCGACGGGCGGACTCGGGCATCTCCTCCAGCGTCTTCACGTCGCACCCGAATTCCCGCTGGAAGTCGATCCACCGCATATCCCGGCGACTCACCCAGTCTTTCACGGCGCTTCCGGCGTACATGCCGAGCGCTGCGGCGCTGAGCACGCGACCGGGCAACGTCGCCCCGAGCAGGAGCCGCGATGCGAGCGGTGCTGTCGCGATGACGTCGGTCAGCGAGAACGGTGCGTATGTCGCGTCGTTCGGAATTCTGATCTCATCCATGACAGCCTATACGGCGCGTAAGGGGGTGAGGGTTCCAGAACGGACGCCCTGAACGACGAAGGCCGCGCCGTCAGCCGCCTCTGGGCAGAGGCGTCCGACGGGCGCGGCCCGGTCTCCGCGGAGCTCCAACGCCCCGTCCGGAGCAGTGCTCAGTTCACCAGCGCGAGCAGCGCGACGATGATCGGCACCCCGACCAGCGGGGCTCCGAACGCCACCCACCAGGGGGCTGTCTTTCTATGGTTGATTCCTGCCCGGATCATCATTTCCTCCCATCCCTCGTCCCCGGAGCCATGTTCAGCTCCTCACTCTGCCCTTCGAGAATCGCGTTGGAGAAGTTTCGATCTTCCGGTGTGGGACTCAGGCCAGACGCGAACATCCAGGAACCGCTTGCTCACCGAAGTCCGAGCGCAGCCGCGCGCTGGAGGGCCGAAGCGTGCGCCTCACGCTCCAACGCGGAACGCGGCTCCAGCTCCAGTACGTGCTCGAGTTCCTCGCGCGCCCTTTCGGGTCGCCCCGTGTCCTCGTAGAGTCTGGCAAGCTGCAGGTGATGATCGGGCACCTCCGGTGCCGACTGCTCCGCGAACGTGAGGTGCTCTTCTGCTCCCGCCCACGTCGCCTGCTTGAGCGTCTCGCCCCCGAGCAGATTCGTGGCCAGCCAGCGGGTCACGCGATTCATTCGGCGAACGCCTGCGTGCAGTCTCCCCAGCAGATAACGGGCACCCGCGTGGTCAGGCTCATCGACGAGGATCGCCGACAGCTGGTCGTGAAGGGCCGAGGCGGCCCTGATCTTCGTCCGCCCACCTTCCCGATCAGCGCGCATGCCGAGCACTACGGCGAGCGCGAAGCGCCGATCGGCGCTCTCGGGGCGTTCGGCGATCCTCGTCCGGGCATGGTGCTCCGCCTCGACCAGGAGTTGCCGTCGATCCTCGTCGTTGGCGGTCACGGCAGCTTCCACCCGCTGCCATACGTCGCTCGGGATGTCACCCGAGACCCAGGCAGGCCGGGCCGTGGGGGCCACTCCCGGAACCGCAATCCCCTGCGCCGAGAGCTCGGCCCCGCTCATGACGCTCATGGCTACGAGCCCCGCACTCAGGATGGTTCTGTAGTTGTTCATGGTTCGCTCCTAGTTGGTTGCGAGGCCGGCGGCGATCAACGCACCGGCGCGTACTGCCATGTCGCCCAGCCGGGTACCGAGCGACGAACCCTCGGAGACTCGAGACGCTCGTGCGATCTCGGGCATCCACACGTTCTCCTTGAAGTCGGCCACGAGCTGCGCCTGCCTGCTCATGACGATGTGTTCCTCGAGGAGGGTGAGACTCATGAAGTCGAAGTTGCTCGAGCCGGCCACGAGCAAATCGTCATCGATCAGCATCGCCTTCATGTGACTCATACCGCCGACGTACTTCAGAACCTCGAAGCCGTATCGGTGCCCTCGCTCGATGATGTGTCGGGCGAGGTTCGACTTGTTGTTCTCGGCTGGAGTCAGCACGCGCACGCGCACACCACGAGAGGCCGCATCGGCGAGGTAGCGAGTGAAGGGATGCGACACATACGCGCTGACCACGTCGATGGACGACTCGGCAGAGCGCATCGCATCGACGACCGGAGCGAAGGCATGTCGGTTCCGGTGTCCAGACGCTGAAATGACGCGAAGGCCATCGAACTCCGCATCCCAGGCCACCGGCCGCCCGCTCCAGGACCCGACGAAATCGAGACCGAGTGCATGGGTCAGGTCATCGCTTTCGACGCGGAGCATCATGTCGTGCCACGCGAAGTTGTGGTCGCTGAAATTGATGCCACCGAGGTAGGCCACCCGATCGTCGAAGAGGGCCACCTTCTTGTGACTCCGTCGCAGTAGCCCGGTCGGCCGGGTAGCGATCGGATTGCCGAATCGAACGGCCGTTCCGCCCTCACGAAGCCGTCTGACCCACCGATGGGTCCGGAAGACTTCGGCACGCAGTGACCGGTCGAACCAGGAGGGCCCTGGGATCACCCGGTCGCTGTGGTACAGAAGCGAATAGGAGTCGATAAGGAATCGCCGATCCCGCGCGCTGCACCGCTCGAACGCTCGCGCCAAGCGGGTACCGGCCCGGTCGGCCTCGAAGGTGAATGTCTGCACCCACGCGCGCTGCTTCGCGCTCTCGAGGTCTTCCTTCAGTCGATTCCAGAAGGCCTCCGCCCCGACAAGAAGTTCGACGTTCATGATCACCCTCCCACCGTTGCACCGGCCCACGCCAGCGCACCGAAGCGCAGGAACCGGCCCAGGCCACCCGCGGTGATGAAGGGTGAAAGGCGCATCCCGACGGCGCCCGAGGCGAGGCTCGTCCCGTAGAACGGGGGAAGGCCCGTCGCGGCACTGGCGAAGACGAGACTCCAGAGTGCCCCTCCCCGCTCCTGCAGCGGACCCGCCGCACGGTCCAACGCCGCGCGACCTCGATCGGGAAGTTTTGCCGGCGCCCAGCGTGCGAGGGCGAAGAGCGCAGTTTTCGAGATCATTTGACCCGTCGCGGACACGGCCGCGATCACAGGCACCCCAACGACCGGCACGGTCGCCGCCACACCGAGCACGAGCAGCTCCGCATTCACCACGGGGACGACGCCACTCACCACACACGCGATCAGAAGCCCACCCATGACCTCCAGCATGTTCGCATCTCCATCAGAAGGATACGGAACACCGTGTTCCGCACTGGGAGGATGCCAGCCAGGAGCTTTGGAGGCTGTCCGCCAAGATGCGTATTCGCTTTGTAACAGCCGCCTCGAGTACACTCGACGGCTTGTTCTTCACTGGTCGGAAAGCTCCCGATCCCTATGCTTGGTAACAATTTACCCGGACACGAAGAGGACTCCGATGAAGCTGCCGACGGTCGGATCGAATCGCGTAGACGTCGCGACCTGGAGCGAACTCGAAGACCGCGTCCCGGCCTACGCACTGGTGGAAGGCGTGGATCTGGTCCTCGTCCGATACGATGACCAGATCTCGGTGCTGTACGGACGCTGTCATCACCGCGGTGCGCTCCTCGCGGACGGACACGTCGACGGACCCAACCTGATCTGTGGGGTCCACGGCTGGGACTACCGCTACGACTCCGGGGTGAGCGAGTACGAAAACGACGAAGCACTCCAGCAGTTCCCTGCCGAAATCGACCGAGAGGCGGACACCGTCTGGGTCGATGGGGACGCCGTAGCCGAATTCGCCGCGACACACCCGCAGCCGTATCGACGTGACGAGTACCTCGGCGCGTACCAGGATATCCACGGTACGCCCGAGGAACCGTTCAACGCGCACATTCAGGCTCTCGCCCGAGACGGGCTGGCACGTTTCGGGCACCATGGCCCGGTGTCCGCGATGGGTGTCGCCCTGACCGAGCTGCCTCAGTGGCACGATCTGCAGCTTCTTACCGCCCAACTCGCGACACGGCCGCTTCTCGAAGACACGCCCGTCGGGACGGAGCTGGTCATCGGCCCCGGGGCCCAGAAGCCGCTGCGCCTGGACATCCCGCTCTTCGTCTCCGACATGAGCTTCGGCGCACTCTCGGAGGAGGCCAAGATCGCACTCGCACAGGGCGCGGAGCGCGCCGGCACCGGTATCTGCTCGGGTGAAGGCGGCATGCTGCCGGAAGAGCAGGAGGCGAACAGCCGCTATTTCTACGAGCTCGCGTCCGGACGCTTCGGCTGGAGTCTCGACAAGGTCGCCCGTTGTCAGGCCTTCCACTTCAAGGGGGGCCAGGGTGCCAAGACGGGTACGGGCGGTCATCTCCCGGGGGAGAAGGTGGTCGGCAAGATCGCCGAAGTTCGGGGGCTCGCCCCGGGGGACCCCGCGATTTCTCCCCCGACCTTCCCCGACCTCGTCACGCCCGCCGACTTCCGCACCGTCGCCGACGAGGTCCGCGAGGTGACGGGCGGGATTCCGGTCGGATTCAAGCTGTCCGCCCAGCACATCGAGGAGGACATCGATTTCGCGCTCGAGGTGGGCTGCGATTACATCATCATGGATGGTCGAGGGGGCGCGACGGGTGCCGCACCCGACCTCTTCAAGCAGAACATCTCGGTGCCGACGCTGGCCGCTCTACCGAGGGCCCGCGCCCATCTCGACCGCTCCGGAGCCGACCAGGTGACGCTCGTGATCACAGGCGGCCTGCGGACCGAGTCGGATTTCGTGAAAGCACTCGCCCTCGGTGCGGAT
This sequence comes from uncultured Gemmatimonadaceae bacterium, assembly GCA_964492085.1. Taxonomy (GTDB): domain Bacteria; phylum Gemmatimonadota; class Gemmatimonadetes; order Longimicrobiales; family Gaopeijiaceae; genus UBA2589. The sequence goes on from CAZBHZ010000006.1 coordinate 104,429, forward strand.
GGCGTCGCCGTCTCGAACTCGGCGCTTCAGGCGATCGGTTGTCTGGGGATGCGGGCCTGTCACTCGAATAACTGCCCGGTCGGCATCGCGACCCAGAAGAAGGACCTGCGAGCCCGTTTGATCGTGGAGGAATCGGCGCAGCGGCTCGACAACTGGTTCAGGGCAACCACGCAGCTGATGCAGGTTCTGGCGCGTGCATGCGGGCACGACCATCTCTCCGCCTTCAGCCCGCGTGACCTCACGACCTGGAAGAAGGAGATCGCCGACCTGACCGGGGTTCGCTTCGCCGGGATCGGCTGAGCGGATGCTCAGCCCCTGATCTGACCCTCACCCACCACGACGAACTTTCGGGTGGTCAGTTCGTTGGCTCCCATAGGTCCGTAGGCGTGGAGTTTCGACGTCGAAATGCCGATCTCGGCGCCAAGCCCCAACTCGCCACCGTCCGCGAAGCGCGTGCTCGCGTTCACGACGACGGTGGACGATTGAATGGCCGCCACGAACGCATCGGCCGCGGCCGAATCGTCCGTCACGATCGCCTCGGTATGCCCGGACCCGTAGGTCGCCACGTGGTCGATCGCCTGTTCGAGATCGTCGACCACCCGAATCGAGAGGATCAGGTCGAGATACTCCTCCGACCAGTCGAGATCTGACGCGGCGGTCACCGGCACGTCAGCCGCTTCGAGGGCTTCGACCGCTCTGGGACAGCCACGCAGCTCGACACCATCCGCGACGAGTCGCGTGGCGATGAGCGGGAGCAGTTCGAGCGCGCCCTGGTGAACGAGCAGCGTTTCGGCCGCGTTGCAAACTCCGGGACGCTGTACCTTCGCGTTGTGCACGATGTCGGAGGCGCGTTCGAGCGGCGCACTCTCGTCCACGTAGACGTGGCAGACGCCCTTGTAGTGCTGCAGCACCGGAATCCGGCTCTTCGAGGTGACTGCCCGGATCAGGCCCTCGCCTCCTCGCGGGATGACGAGGTCGACCTCATCCTCCTTGGTGAGCAGTACGTCGATCGCCTCTCGATCCGTGACCGGAATGAGCTGAACCGCCTCGAACGGAAGCGCGCTCGAGGACAGGCCCAGTCCGACTGCATGTGCGATCGCGCGGTTCGTGTGGATCGCTTCGGAGCCACCGCGCAGCACGACCGCGTTTCCCGCCTTGAGGCAGAGGGCGGCGGCATCCGCCGTCACGTTCGGACGGCTCTCGTAGATCATGGCGATGACGCCGAGCGGGATGCGCATGCGCGCGACCCGGAGCCCGTTCGGACGCTCGACTTCGTCTTCGAGCCCTCCCAGCGGATCGGGCTGGTCGGCCACCTCGCGCACTGCAGCGGCGAGCTTGGCTACGCCGGCGGCATCGAGTTCCAGCCGATTCCGCATGGCACCGGTGATCCCGTTCTCGTCCGCATTCGCAAGATCGAGCGCATTCGCCGCCACGATCGTGGACGATTCGGACTCGATCGCGTCCGCGACCGCATGAAGCGCGGCGCTCCGCTCGGCAGCGGACGAGCGCGCCATCTGGAGCCCCGCCTTCCGTGCTGCTGCGGCCATCTGGTCGATGACCTGAGCCACGGGCATCTCGGTCACCACGGTCATGCCGGCACCTCCTCTCCGATCAGTACCATCCGGTCCGGGCGCATGACGACCGTACCGGTCTCCACGCCGAGAACGACCTTCACCTCATCCGTGTGCATCCCCCGGATGCGCTCGACATCGCGATCGTCGAAGCGAACGATCCCCCGGGCATGTTCGACACCCTGTCCGTCGACCACGGCGACCAGATCTCCCCGCCGAAAGCGTCCACCGACTCCGACGACTCCGCGAGGCAGGAGACTCGCCCTCCGGCGCAGGGCGCGAACCGCCCCATCGTCGATCACGAGCCACCCGGTCAGGCCCTTTTGCACGGCCATCCAGTGGCGGCGCGCCCGTAGTGGTTCGTCGTGAGCCTCGATGCGCGTACCCACCGGCTCCCCAGCGAGGATCGCATCGACGACGGCCGGATCGTTCCCGGCCGCGATGACCGTCGGTACGCCGTAGCGCCCGGCACGCTCCGCCGCCTCGAGCTTGGTCTCCATCCCGCCGGTGGACGCAATGTCCTTCTTGCCGAAGCAGAGGGAGCGCAGTTGGTCGGCGCTCTCGACCTGCGCGATGACCCGGGCGTCGGGGTCGACATCCGGATCACGATCGTAGACACCCGGTACGTCGGTGAGCAGGGCAAGCAGATCCGCGTCGACCAGCGCTGCGGTCATCGCGGCCAAATTGTCGTTGTCACCGACCACGATTTCGTCGACGCTGACGCTGTCGTTCTCGTTGACGATCGGGATGACGCCGGCCTGCAACAGTGCCCGGAGGGCTCGCCGCGCCGCGACGTACCGTTTCCGGTCCGTTAGACAGTCGTTCGTGAGCAGAATCTGCCCTACGTGCAGACCGACCGTCTGAAACGCATCACCCCACAGCTTCATGAGCCGTCCCTGACCCACGGCGGCTGCGGCCTGACGCTCGGCGATTCGGGTGGGCGGGGTCGCATGTCCCAGGGCCTGGAAGCCGGCAGCAACCGCGCCACTGGAGACGATCACGATGTTCCGATCTCCGCACGCCACCACGGCGCGCGCCACGGACGCCATGCGCTCCGTGTCGAGTTCCGCCGTACCATTCGTCAGGAGGCGGCTTCCGAATTTCAGAACCACGGTCCCGGGTGGTGAAATATTCATCGATAATGAATAATCTACCATCTACGGTGCATGCAACCCCAGGATCCGCGGAACAGACTGAGCAAAGGGTCGCGCCAAGGGGGCTGAAGGATGCAGATTCGGGCGCGACGGCCCTCTCACACCCGAGCCCCTCACGTTGAGTCTCTCTCTCGTCGTCCTCGCCGCTGGCCTTTCTACGCGGTATGGCCGCCTCAAGCAGCTCGACCCACTCGGTCCCGGTGGCGAAGCGATCATGGACTTCAACGTCCTCGACGCGGCCCGGGCCGGCTTCCGTTCGGTCACCTACGTCGTGCGACGTGAGATCCTCGAGGACGTCGAGCGGCACGTGAACGAGACCCTCCGTGGCATGTTCGATACGAACTTCGTCTGCCAGGAGCTCGACGCACTGCCTGAAGGCTTCCGTGCCCCCCCGGACCGGAACAAACCGTGGGGGACCGCGCACGCCGTGCTCTGCGCAGCCAGCCATCTGGATGGTCCATTCGCCGTGTGCAATGCGGACGACCTGTATGGAAAGGAAGCCTTCCAGCTCATGTTCGATCAGATGAGCCGGTCCGACGCCGACACGGAAGCGGCCCTCGTAGGGTACAGACTCGGCACCACGCTGTCGGGAGCGGGAGGCGTCGCCCGTGGCGTGTGCGTCCTCGGAAACAACGATCTGCTGGAGCGCGTGACCGAAATTCAGAATATCCAGCGGGAGGACCGCTGGATCACCGGTACGACCACGGATGGGGCGCCGGTCGAGCTCTCGGGAGAGGAAGTCGCTTCGATGAACCTCTGGGGCTTCACACCTCCGGTCATCGAACTCCTCCACCGTCAGTTCCGCCACTTCCTCGAATACTGGGGGGCGGACACCGAAGCCGAGTGCTTCTTGTCGACGTCGCTGAACGCGCAGATCGAGCTGGGCGCGACGCGGGTGCGTGTCCTGCGCGCGCCCGACAGCTGGTTCGGAATCACCCACGCCGCGGACCGCGCCCGGTCCGAGGCGATCCTCCGGGAGCGAGTCGCTTCGGGCGCATACCCGACGCGGCTCGCCGACGCCCTCGCAAGGCTGGGATAGTCCAATGCAATTGACGACCCTCGACTGGACCGTCATCGCGGTCTACGGCATCGTGGCCGTCACGATCGGTCTCTGGTTCGCGCGCCGCGCGGGATCGGAGTCGGGTGAGTTCTTCCTCGGCGGACGCTCGATGCCGTGGTGGCTACTCGGCACATCGATGGTCGCAACCACCTTCTCGACCGACACCCCCAACCTCGTGACCGACCTGGTACGCACGGGTGGTGTCAGCCAGAACTGGGTCTGGTGGGCCTTCGTGATCACCGGAATGTGCACGGTCTTCTTTTACGCGAAGCTGTGGCGCCGCTCCGGGATCTCGACGGACATCGGCTTCTACGAGCTCCGGTACTCGGGTAAGCCGGCGGCTTTCCTGCGCGGCTTCCGGGCCATCTATCTCGGGGTCTTCTTCAACTGCATGATCATGGCGACGGTGACGCTCGCCGCCATCAAGATCGGGGGGGTGCTCCTCGGCGCCTCCAAGTACGAGGTCGTGCTCGTGGCCGGCACCGTCACGGCGCTCTACTCGGCGACTTCGGGCCTCTGGGGCGTGGTCGTCACCGATTTGATCCTGTTCGCCGTCGCCATGATCGGCTCGGTGGCGGCAGCGTGGTATGCGCTGGCCCAGCCGGAGGTCGGAGGCATGGTGGGGCTCTTCAGTGACCCGGCCGTGGCCGACAAACTCTCCCTGCTCCCGGACTTTTCCGACTGGAGGACGGCCTCGACCGTCTTCATCATCCCGATCGCGGTCCAGTGGTGGAGCACATGGTACCCGGGAGCGGAGCCGGGTGGCGGAGGATACGTGGCGCAGCGGATGCTGGCCGCAAAGGACGAGAGCCACGCCATGAAGGCCACGCTGTGGTTCAACATCGCCCATTACGCGCTCCGGCCATGGCCGTGGATCATCGTGGCGCTCGCATCACTGATCGTGTATCCGACGCTCGATTCGATCCAGGCCGCCTTCCCCCACGTCGACCCCTCGATCGTTCGAAACGACCTCGCTTACCCCGCGATGCTCGTCTTCCTGCCCTCGGGGCTCCTGGGTCTGGTCGTCGCTTCCCTGGCCGCGGCGTACATGTCGACGATCAGCACGCATCTGAACTGGGGTGCGTCGTACATCGTCGATGACGTCTACCGGCGTTTCATGTCGCCGAACGAAGATGAGAAGCAGTACGTGCGCGTCGGCCGAATCGCGACGGTCGCTCTGATCGTTCTCGCCGGCGTGATCTCACTCTGGCTCGAAAACGCGCTCCAGGCGTTCCAGATCCTGCTTCAGATCGGAGCCGGAACCGGCCTCGTCTTCCTGCTCCGCTGGTTCTGGTGGCGCATCAATGCGTGGAGTGAGCTGTCCGCGATGGTCATTTCGTTCGCGGTCGCGCTCTATTTCCAGTTCGCACACGCCCGGCTCGGCTTCGGCGAGATCGATCCGTCGCTCCAGCTCGTACTCGGCGTCCTCATCACCACCGTCGGCTGGATGACCGTCACCTTCATGACGCCGCCGACCGATCAGGAGACGCTCGCATCGTTTCACGGGCTGATCCGCCCCATGGGGAACGGCTGGGCCGGTGCCGGACTGGGGCTGAGCGAGGAGGACCGCAGCGCAGAGAGTCCGGCGGCAGCCTTCCTGGCCTGGTTCCTGGGCGTCACCGTCGTCTACGGGGCCGTGCTCGGGACGGGGTATCTGCTCTACGGCAGAACCGTGCTCGCCGCCGTTTGCCTGGGTGCTGCGGCCATCGCGTCCGTGGCACTGCTCAAGACGCTGCCGAGAGTAGGCCTGACCTGACCCGGCTGCCGAGGTTCGTCGATCAGGCCCGGGTTTCGCTGACCCACCAATAGCGGAACGCCACCGGCATCAGTTTCCAGAGCAAGGCCACGAAGAACACGAGGGCGACGAAGCCGGTGGCGGCGAACAGGATCCCGTTCCACATCGGGAGCCATGCCGGGGGCACGTACACCTCACCCGGCGCGAAGCCCGCACGGCTCACGCCCGTGATGGTGCCGGAGACGTGAAGCCAGCCTACCAGCGCGGCGACGCCGATGTTCAAGCCCACGACGATCCGACGCATTGCGACCGTGTGCAGCACCCCCGACGCTTCCTCGCCTTCACGGGCGGCGAGGTGCTCACCCAGAATCCAGATGATGGCTCCGATCAGGACCATCGTGTCGATTCCGATCGTCGCGCCCATCGCATGCCCGGTCACCGCGTACGTACCGTGAATGATCGCGTTGAGCGGTGGGACGGAGATCAGCACCGCAGAGAGCAGGATGAAGACCGACCAGTACTTGGAGGCGGCAAAAGAGCCGCGTGCGGCGCAGAATGCCCGATCCTCGGTCGTACGCACAAGATTCAGGAGATCGTAGCTCGCGCGGCAGAGAATGCTGATCTCCATCATGCTTACGACGAACGAAATCCACTTGACGAGGTGGTCCTGCGGCAGGTGGTACGTATGGTGCGCGAAGTTCGTGAACGAGTTCAGCAGACCCACGCCGAAAAGCGCGTACGCGACCTTCGAGTGGCCGTATTCGGGATCGCCGCTGATGCGCTCCCCGATGTAGATGATCGAACCGTATACGAAGAGGTTGAAGGCACCGACGAGCGTGCCCGTGGCCTTCCATTGCACCTGCAGGTCCTGCAGCGGATTCGCAAAGATCCCAGGCAACAGGTAGAGGTGCTGCTCGACGAACGTGACGATGAAGAAGAGCATGCCCACGCCCCACATCGTCAGGTAGAGCGGCCGTTCGAAGAAGTTCGGCCCGGCCACTCGGAAGAAATTCCACGCGTAGCAGAGCCAGCCGGTCAGGATCAGGGCGCTGAAGATCGGGTGGAAGCCGAGATATTCACGGCCGGATCCGACCCCGACGATCAGGGTGACCAGAATGCCAGCGCCCGCGATGGCCCAGCACAGGACCTGGACCCGAAGCCGAATCCGATCACCCCGCGTGGCGGTCCCGCCGTAATCCTGAAGCCATCGATGGACGACGGCCACGCCACCGAGGAAGATCCACGCCGACGCGAAGGTCGTGTGAATGGGACGGAGCTGTCGGAGGTCCAGGCCGAGCGACTGGAACGCCGGGGCAAGCGTCGGGATCGAGTACAGGGCGCCGAGCATGCCACCGACCAGCGTCACCGCGATTGCGATCAGACCACCGCGGATGAAGAGGATCGTCGCGAACTGCCGGACCGGGTCCCCGGCCCCGAAGGGCAGCCAGACCCCACCGATGGGCGCCTGCGGTGTACCGTGAGCCGCCCGCTCGACCGGACGCTCGAGGGTTGCAGTACCGTTCGGGGTCATCGGAACTCCCACCAGTCCAGACGAGACCAGTCCACGCGGCGATCCGCCTGCCGTTCTTCCCACTCGGTCACGAGTTCCGCACGGTTCGCGTTCAACCAGCCGAAGTATTCGATGAGTCGATCACGTTCAGCAGACGAAAGTGCCGGCGCCGGGGGCGGCATACCCCGTTCCGGACGCCCGCGGGTGAGGACGTCGTAGAATGCCACCTCGTCGAGACGCTCGACCGCAGTCGACAGGTCCGGAGCGCCTACGACCGACGTCTGGAATGGAAAGTGGCACGCAGAGCAGACGCCGGACGCGAACGTTTCGAAGCCATCGAGCACACCGGCCGACGCCGTCTCGCGGATGACCGCGTCGAAGGCTCCCTGAGGCGTGACGGACGTGCTGGGGTCGCCGAGACGCAACTGCCCCCGGCCCACGTCCGGCCGATCGATCTCCTCGAGAAACGCCCGCATGTACCGGATCTGCTGCTCGTCGTACCAGAACGCCGGCATCTGACCACTACCTACGGTGAGAAGCGAAGCGAGCCGCGTCTCATCGACGCGGCTCGACGCATTGGTGAGGTCGGGACCGAGAAAACCTCCCTGGCCCCAAAGCTGGTGACAGACCTGACATGCACCGTCGTGGAACAGCTTCCGACCCTCGACCGCGTCTGCCGACAGCTCGATGTCCACGTCGTCCGAGTACACCAGACCGGTCTGGATCGCGAAGCACGCGACCAGCACGGACAGCATGGCCTTCTTGGAGGACGGCTTGAACATCGAGGGCAGGTACGGGGGCTCGTCTCGGCTGCTGAAGATTGCCGTTCGACGGATCGAGTCAAGCGGCCCGACGCCAAGGGATCCACCTCGTTCCCGGCCGCCGGAGCCACCCGCTCTGAGTCAGATCGCCCGAATCGACGCGCCCCGCGTGGGCACCGCCACGAAGAGCCGCTCATCCAGTCCATCCGTCTGGTGCCGCCGCTCGTAATACTCGGCCACCAGCGTCTCGAGAACCTCCCCGACGGTCCAGCGATCAGCCAGAGCCACCACGCAACCACCAAAGCCGGCACCCGTCAGTCGCGCGCCTGCAGCGCCCCCTTCCCTTGCCACCGCCACGAGTTCGTCGAGCGCGGCGCTGCTGACCCCGTAGTCGACCTTCAGGGAGGCGTGAGACGCGTCCATGAGCGCCCCGAACCCGTGCAGATCGGCGGCGAGCATCCGGTCGACCGCCTCGTCTACCCGGGCAGCCTCGGTCACCGCGTGGCGAAAGCGGCGCAGCAGACTCCCCTGAAGGACCTGCTCCGCGATTCCCACGAGCTCGCGAGCGTCGAGAGCCGCGCAAAGGTCCCGATACGAGGTCTGCAAGGTCTCCGTGATGTCACGTGTGGCCAGGTGGGCCGTCACGATCCGTAGTCCCTCCTCACATTCCGATCGGCGCAGATTGTAGGCGTCCTGCAGCCGCCCTGACTTTTCCGCGACCTCGCCGGAATCAGCCACGATGAAGCACCAGTCGTCGGGAACGACCACGTGCTGGAGTCGCAGAGGACGGAACGAGATCCGGGCAGCACAGCGGTCTCTGGCCCCGAGAGAGATCGTCTGGTCCATCCCCCCACCCCGGGTGCCCACAAAGCGCTCGGCATCGGCCATCAGGGCCGCGAGCTCTCTCGGCTCGGTGGAGACCTCATTGATGTGGGCAAGGGCGAGGCCCACCGCGTTCACGATCGCAGACGAGGAGGAGAGGCCGGCGGCAACCGGGATGTTCGACTCGAGCACACCATCGAAGCCTCGCCAGATCGCGAAGCGTTTCGCCAGCTCGTTGGCCGGTGCCTTCACGTAATTGCCCCACGAGCCCTTCACCCAGGGCTCGATGCCGGGCTCGATCTGGAACTCGATCGGCGGAAAGCGGTTCCCGCTCGAGTGCATCACCACGGTCTCGTCCTCCCGCGGCCGCAGCGCGATGCGAACCTCGCGCTGCAATGCCATCGGGAAGACGGGGAGGTCGTTGTAGTCGATATGCTCGCCGATGAGGTTCACCCGACCGGGCGCTCGAACGAGAAGCGTGGGTGGAAGCCCGAAGGTCTCCTCAAACACCTCCTCGGCGCTGGTCACTCGACGACAGGCGCCCCCAGAAACTCCAGGCGTGGCCACTCGGCCCACCGACCGCGTGTGAAGTCAGGCACATCCACCGGCTGCGACCGGTTCGCGACCGACCATTCACTGAGCGGACAGATGACCGAGAGCATGGCCGCGTCATAGACGTTCATGTCGGTCGGTTTACCCTCGCGAAGTGCTCGCACGAGCTGGTAATCCTCGATGTAGTCCATGCCCCCGTGACCCGCCCCCGCGGAACGTTCCTCGAGTTCCGTCCAGATCGGATGGTCGAACTCGTCCCGACGATCCATCCAGTCCTCCCAGCGATGGTCGGGACTCATCCCCTCGACATGGACGCGGTGCGGGTAGCCCTGGAACAGCCCCCGGGTGCCCTGAACCATATGAATGCGCGAGTACGGCCTGGGCAGGTTCGTGTCGTGGCTCACATAGATCGTCCGGCCGTGGACGGTCTTGATCATCGTCGTGTTGACGTCGCCCTGGACGTAACGCTCGCTCTTCTTCGGATCGCCCTCGGGTACGTGCTCCCGCTGCCATTCCTGCAGGCCACGGGACGGCGTACTCATCGAGACCAGGTAGTCGAGCTGATCACCACGGTTGATGTCCATGACGTTCGCGACCGGGCCGAGACCATGGGTCGGATAGAAATTCCCGTCGCGCACCATCGCGTGAGCGCGCCTCCACAGCCCCTCGTCCTTGTCCTCGAACTTGATCGCGCGAAGGTCGTGCAGATATCCGCACTCGGCGTGCAGCAGCTCCCCGAACATTCCGAGGCGCGCCATCCTGAACACCATCATCTCCGGTCGATCGTAGTTGCAGTTCTCCATCATGACGCAGTGCTTCTCGTGCTTCTCCGCGTACTCGACCAGCTTCCAGCAGTCTTCGACCGTGTAGGCGGCCGGCACCTCCGTGGCGGCATGCTTGCCGTTCTCCATCGCGGAAACACACACCGGCACATGCCACTCCCACGGTGTCGAGGTGAAGACCAGATCCAGCTCCTCTTCCTCACACATCCGGACGAAGTCCCATTCGTCGCGGGTATAGAGCGTCGGCCGGCGACGTCCATCGGCCTCGACCCAGCCGGCGACCTCCTCCGCCCGCGCCTCGTTGATGTCACCGAGCGCGACGATCTCCACCCCCTCGATGCGCAGGAAATTGCGGACATGGGACCCGCCTTGGAGACCCACGCCTACGAATCCGACCCGGACCACGTCGATCGGATCGGCAGCAAACAGCTGAGCGGGCGCGGGTCCGAGGTGCGGTCGCTCCTGCAACCGCGCGACCTCCTCGGCGGACAGTCCGACGAGACCGCCCAGACCTCCGAGGCCAAGCCCTGCGGCGCCCATGCCGGCAGCGCTCAAGCGCAGAAGCTCACGGCGATCGATCGGGGTTCCTCTTCGGCGTTCGTCGGTCATGGTGCCTCGTGTGTGTCGGATGTCTGCGCGCTGTCTCCAGGATGGACGCACAACGTGTCGGCTCTCTGCGCCCGACTCAAGCACCCGCCCCCCCGCCGACCCGGGCTGGCGGTTTATCCTCTGCATCCGCCAATTGCCCCGACCCTCAATTGGAGCACGTCATGACGAACGCCCGCGTCCATCGGTTCCCCCTCTCAAACCCGCTGCGCCGGTCCGGTCACGGGCCGCTCGCATCGGCCCTCCTGCTGCTCGCCCTCTGGACCCCCCAGGGGCTCGTCGCCCAGGAACTACCCACTGCCGCACCAGAAGAGGTGGGCATGTCATCGGAACGGCTGGGCCGCCTGACGGAGGCATTACAGCAGTATGTCGACGAGGAGCGCCTTCCCGGCGCCGTCGCCATGGTGTTGCGGGACGGTCGGGTCGTGTACCACGAGGCGGTGGGGAACCAGGACATCGAAGCGGGAGCGCCGATGCGCGGCGACGCGATCTTCCGCATCGCATCGCAAACCAAGGCCCTGGTGAGCGTGGCCATCATGATGCTTCAGGAGGAGGGGGCGCTCCTGATCTCGGATCGGGTGTCCGAGCACCTGCCGTCCTTCGAGAGGACGACCGTCGCAGAAGTGACTGACAGTGGGTACGAGGTCGTTCCCGCTCAACGGCCGATCACCATCCGGGACCTTCTGACGCACACGGCCGGCATTGCATACGGCAACGGGCCGGGCGCGGAGGCGTGGCGAGAAGCGGAGATTACGGGGTGGTACTTCGCGCACCGCGACGAACCCGTGCGCGAGACCATCGACCGGATGCCTGCGCTTCCGTTCCAGGCGCAGCCCGGCGCGCGTTTCGTATACGGCTACAACACGGACATTCTGGGAGCCGTCGTGGAAGCCGCATCCGGCCTGAGTCTCGACGACTTCCTTCAAGAGCGAATCCTGAACCCCCTCGGCATGAACGACACGCACTTCTATCTGCCGACCGGGAAGGAGGCGCGGCTCGCGACGGTCTACAATTTGACCGACGAGCTTCGTCGGGCCCCGACAGGGCCGGGGATGATGACTCAGGGTGAGTACGTCTCGGGACCGCGCACGAGCTTCTCAGGTGGCGCCGGACTGCTCTCGACCGCGCGCGACTACGGCCGCTTCCTGCAAATGCTGCTCGACGGAGGGGAACTCGAGGGAGTCCGGATCCTCTCACCCTCGAGCGTCGATCTGATGACCCGAAATCACATTGGGGAGCTCTACCAGGCGCCGGGGATGGGCTTCGGGCTCGGCTTCTCAGTCCGGCTGGATGTGGGTGCTGCGGGGGTGCCCGGCTCCGAGGGCGAGTTCGGCTGGGGCGGGGCGTACCACTCGACGTACTGGGTCGACCCCGTGGAGGACCTGGTCGTGCTGTATTTCACGCAGGTGATCCCCGCCACCGGCCTCGACGATCACGCTCGGCTGCGAGCGCTCGTCTATTCCTCGATTCTGGAGTCCGCCGCAGCCGGGACGTGACGCGGTGGGTCCGCGAGGATCAGGTCACTACGCCGGCGTCGCTCACGGCAGCCACTGCGTCGACGAACGGCGTCCCGCCGAGCGCCGCGGGGACCAGACACCGCAGCCCAGCCCAGGTACGCGCTGAGGACATGCCCGCGCGCGGTCCGATCTCACGTGCATTCATGACGGAAAGAATCTCCCTCGCCTGCGCCGCATGATCGCCGGTGTTCGCCCAGCTTTCGGACTGCCACCGGTAGGACTCCACGAGATCCGCGGAAGCCGCCTTGGGCAGAGCCGCAGCCTCGACATCCGACATGCCGACGTCGCACGTCAGGTGCTCCACCAGTTGAGACGAACGTTCACCCAGCAGGCGATCCAGTCGATCCATAGAGTCCCCCCGAACTCGCACGGTCTCGCACCCTCGTCGCCGCGACCGCGACAAGATACGACGTCAGGAACGCATCATTCCACAACTTTTTCAACGACCGACTTGCCGTCCGATGCTTTACACTTGAAATTCGCAATGTCCGGCGGTGCCCCTCTCCTCGACGGAACAGTCTTGGTACTCGACGATTCGGTGATGCGACGCAGCGACGCACTGCGCGAGTTGATGAGCTTCGCCAGAGCCATCGTGGAAGATGGAGATGTCACGATGTCGGAAGCCACGGGGTTCCGCGCCTGGATCAAGTCCAATCCCGACGTGAATGGCCTTCCCCAGGTAGAGGAGATCGTGGGCATCCTCCGCAACGTCCTCTCCGACGGGCGGATCTCCGAGACAGAGCGGGATCACCTCCGGGATGTGCTCGGCCGCTTCGGCGGCTGACCCGCCGAACTCAGGCTACGACCTCGATCCGCCGCCGAGACTTCTTCCGGTAACGGATCCGAAGCGCTGCATCTTCCCGACCGCAGGTGGTCCGCACGCACAGCTGGCGACGGAGATCCTGAAGGTGTCGGGGCCCGCCTTCCAGATGTAGGTGACCGCGAGTTACGTGGTGCGGCCAAACGCCACCGGCGAGATGCGACGACAGGACGACGAGTGGATTTCCATGACGCTTACCTCCAGGGGGGCTTCCCGTGAACCCTACCTGAAGCAGGTCATGTTCGGTGAAATCCCCGGAAAGGTCGCCCGCTGTTCACCGGCGTCCGTGCTCGGGGTCAAACGATACGAGGGCACGTAGGTCCGGGCTCAAGCGAGCCCTGAGCGGGGACGACTCAATCGTCCAGCAGCTTCGGCGGCTCCTTCGAGTCCTTCACGCCGAGGGCGACACCCGTGCCGATCCCGGCGCCGATTGCGATCGCGGTCCCGGCGCCGACGATCGGCAGTACGGCGACGACCGGGGCGGCAACGACGGTCGCTCCCACCCCGGCCCAGACCCCGAGCAGGGGCTTTTCGACGATCGACGTGTATCGGAGTTTCTGCCCGACGAAGTGTCTCGACTTGATGTGACCGAAGACGCCCGAGGCGCCGGCGATTCCGGCCGCGAGCAAACCGAACATGATGTCCCCCAGCGAAGTTCGTGGACCTGTTCATGACGGCTCCACCCGGCGCCGACGCGCCAAGGTAGGGACCGGCATTCGTGGACACTACGAGTCCGACGGCGATCCTGTTCCGGAAGACGCCACCAGCCCGACCGCAAACAGAATCCGCTGCGCGTGGTCCGGGACGTCCGTCACGGTCAATTCGATCTCTGCCCGGCGCGCGTGATCGACCATCTCCCGCAGGACGTTCGCTCCCGACAGATCGATCCGACCCAGGCCGGAACAGCGGAGGACGACCCGTCGCACGTCCCTCTCGTCCGCGAGCTGCTCGAATAGGGCATCCTCCAGCGCCGCTGCCGACCCGAACCAGAGGACCCCTGCAAGATCCATTGTGAGCGTGTCACCCTCCCGCGTCGACACCACGGACGGCGTGAGTTCCTGCCAGAGGTGTACGACCGCGGACAGCGCGATGCCCAGCAGAATCGCGCGATCGATGTGGGGAGCCATCGCGAGGGTCGCACTGAACGTGGCCCACGCCACGACTGCCTGGATCGGCGAGGCCCGCCAGATCGTCACGAGGTCCTGCGGCCGGATCAGCTTCCAGACTGCAGCGATGACGATTCCGGAGAGGACTGCTCGGGGAAGCGCCGAAAGCACCGGGGCGAATGGAAGAAACGCCAGCACCGCCACGCCCGTCACGAGTCCGGACCAGCGACTTCTGGCTCCCGCGACGCGGTTGAGGCTGGTTCGGGAGAGTGAACCTCCAACGGGAAGTCCCGCCGTCACGGCGGCGACCACGTTCGCCATCCCTTTCGACAGGAATTCCCGATCGGCATTCCAGTGCTGGCGGTCCTCCGACGCGAAGACGCGTGAAATCGATACGCCCTCCGCAAAACCGATGACGGAAATGACCAGTCCCGGCACCAGCAGCGCCGGCAGCATCTCCCATGGGAGATCGACGGAGAACGGGGGAAGACCCGACGGAATTTCACCGACCGTGGCCCCGCTGTATCGCGTCATCACCGAGAAGGCGAGCCCGGCCGTGGCCGCGATCAGAACGCCGGGGATGAGGGGGTGAATTCGTCCCGCGAGTACGATGACACCGAAGGTGAAGACGGTCAGTCCGATCGAGACGGCTTCCCAGTCATCGGGGTGCGTCAGGCCGTGCCACGCCCGCGGGAGGACACCGAGCTCGACGGGAGCCGCACCACCGAGTGCCCCCGGGATCTGGGACGAAAGGATCAGGATCGCCGCCGCCGACAGGAAGCCGGCCATCATCGAGTGCGACATGAGGTAGACCACCCACCCGGCCTTGAACATCCCGACCAGGAACCTCGCAACCCCGACGACCAGGGCCAGGAGCGCCGCGAGCTTGGCGTATTCCGCGGTTCCGACCGGGGCGAGCGGGAGCAGCGCACCCAGCGTCAGCAGCCCCGTGAGCGCGACCGGTCCGGTCTGCAGGTACGGCGACGACGCAAGGAAGGCGGCCGCGATCAGGGGTAGCCCAGCTGCGTACAGGCCGTGATGCGGGGGCAGCCCCGCGAGCTCGGCGTACGCCATCGACTGAGGGATCAGAACGAGGGCTACGCTGAGACCGGCGATGACGTCGGCGCGCGACAATCCAGCCGGGGGAACCGACCTCATGACACACCCTGCTCCGACAATTCGTCGCAAAGCTCCGCAGTGACACGAGCGCGCTGGGCGAAGAAGACGGCTGATTCGCCGAGCCAGTCCACCCGCTCGTCGTGCGCAACGGCCTGCCGTCGGGCCTCGACGGCCAACGCCCCGAGCGTTCGCCCTGGATCCTGCGCGAGGAGATGCTCCAGCGCGTACCGTCGCTCACCGGCCCGGAGGCCCAGGTCGAGTCTGCGCGCGATCTCCGCGAGGTCGGCTCGGGTCAGAATGACGCCGCTCCGGACCGGCGCGAGCAAGCCAGCCACGAAGTCAGCCGTTCCATCCGATCGCGGATCGGGAAGCGGTGGCGCCTCACGCAGATGCTGCAGATCGGGCGACGGGGCCCGGGACGCCCCGAACTCCTCGGCAAGCACCTCGTGGAGTAGAGAGGCCCACGTCGAGTACACACCCGATGCGAGTTCCTTCATGCGCCCGAGCCACGCGAAGATCCAGGGCGCGACGTGTTCGTCCAGCAGCGCGCGCGCGGCCTGCGCGGCGAGGATGGACTCGGCGTCGGCGGGATCCCCCACCCCGTGTTCGTCGGCCGCGTCCGTCGACACGTGGCCTCCAGACCGGGCCTGCTCGATCAGCGAGGCGTACAGCCCCAGTAGTGCTGCCAGATGATCAGGCTCGGGCGGTGGTGTGAGCCCGACCGCGTGCCAAAACCCGGCGATGCGTTCGCGGGCCACACCGCCCATCATACCCTCGGGCCCCAGGTATACGGAGGCGTACGGATAGAGCTGGAAGAGGAACAGGTCCGAGTACTGGGCCGGGGTCGGCACCGACTCGAGCCCGAGCGCCGCCCCGATACCCGCATGCTCCGCACCCGGGGACTCGGCCAGCACGGCGAGCCCCCGTATCGCATCGATCGGCGCCGGCGGCGCGTCAGGCACCGACGGGCTCGGGTTCCGGCAGGTCGTACGCGGCTCGTTCGGGCCGTACCGGACGCAACATCCACCACGGACGCCGTGTCCCGTCCGGCGAGTGCCGGGAGGCGGAGCGGGTCATCTCCAGCCACTTCTCGTATACGGCTCGGGATCTTGCGGTGTCGACGGACACGTCCCCGAACGCGTCCCCTGCCTCCGCCGGCCGGATTCGTACTGCCTGATGCCAGCAGTGCATCCCGGAGATCGGATCCGGATGCACGGGATGCGTCAGGTTCTGGTGAACGCCGACATCGGTCCACCACACCCGGAGGGTGTCGGGGTCCGACGACTCGAACGGGCCGCCGCCCTTCTTCCGGGTGAGCCCCCACTCGGATCCATTCTGATCGAGCGCGACCGTCATCATCCCGATGCGTTGCCCCTGGTGTCCCTCCGGCTTCCAACGACCCATGTGATGGCTGCACGCTGCGACGCCCGGTCGGATGCCCTCCGTGATCCATGCCTTCAGCACGAAGTACCCGATCTCGGTCTCGACACGCACGAGATCGCCGGTCTTGGCGATGCCCAGACGGGTCGCGTCCTTCGGGTGAATCCAGAGCGGATTGGTGTGCGCGATCTCATCGAGCCACTTCGCGTTCGCACTGCGCGTGTGAATCTGGACCGGAACCCGGAACGTGGTGATCAGGGGCATCTGATCGGAGTCCAGATTCTGCCTGTGCACGTGACTCTTGATGTACGTCGGTGTCGCCAACTCAGGCCATCCCCAGTCGTGCAGGGTTCGCGACCAGAATTCCAGCTTGCCGCTCGGTGTGGGCCAGCCCTTCAGAATTTCACCATCCACACGGACTCCGACCCTGCGTCGCCCCTCCTCGTCCGGATCGATCTTGGTCCCCCCCGGAGCCTTCGGGCTCGACGGAGCGGGTGCGGCCGAAAAGACACGCCCGGCCTCGTCGACCCGGACATCGTCCAGCTCGCCATCAGGAACCGGCTGCTCGTGGACGCGCCCGACCTTCTGCGCGACCTCGAACGCACCGTACCGGCGCATATACTCAAGTGGCGTCACCCCCTCGGCGGCCGCGGCATCCGGCAAACCGGGGACGGAGTTCTCGAAGATCCACCCGTAGTACTCGTCCACGGTCATCTTCTCACCGGGGTTCTCCACCGATTCAAAGAACTGCCGGATGCCGAGCGACCCATCCGGATCGACCCGCCAGGTCAGCTCGATCCAGAACTCGTTCTCCTCCCAGACCTCGCCCGGATTCACATCACGCGTGTCCCCGACCTCCTCGCCGAGTCGTCCGCGAGCCGTGCGAAGCACCGGCTGCCTGAAGCCGATCCACTGCCCGTCGTACTGCTCGTACGAGGTCAGGTCGTGACGCTCCGACGAGTGGCCCATCGGCAGAACGTAATCCGCAAAGTACGCGGTCTCGTTCCACGTCGGCGTCATCGCGATGTGCTGACCGATCCGTGACTCGTCCGTCAGCATCTCGATCCAGCTGAAGCCGTCCGGGTTCGTCCAGACCGGGTTGTAGACGCGCGTGAAGTACACGTCGACGAAGGCATCCTGATCCTTCATCAGATACGGCATCAGGAACGACATCTCCATCAGCGCCAGCGGGTACTCATCGGGCCAGAGCACGTCATTCCAGCGCCTGGGGTGCTGATGCGGCAGTCGCGGGGGCTTCGGCGTGAACTTGTTCCACGAGTTCGGGAACGTTCCGCCCTCCGTCGCGATCGATCCGAGGAGCGCGCTGAGGAGCATCATCGTGCGAGCGACTTGCCAACCGCCGAGGTTTCCGGAGCCCGCACTCCTCCAGTTGTAGGTGGCGAGGCGCGTACCGGCGTTCGAGATCTCTTCTGCGATCGACCGAAGAACCTCGACGTCGATCCCGGACTCTCCCGCCGCATACTCGAACGTGTAGGTGGAGTAGAGTCCGGCCAGCACCTCTTCGAAGCGCTCGAAAGACGCACCGGATTCCCCGTGCACGACCTCCATGTATTCCTGCCAGTTCCACCACCTGCGGACGAAGTCGCGGTCGTAGCGTCCCTCCCGGATCATCCAGTTCGCGACCGCCAGGAAGATGGCCGGCTCGGAGCCCGGATAAGGGGAAAGCCAGTGATCGGCGTGCGTCGCGGTGTTCGAGAGCCGCGTATCGAGAACGATCAGCTTCGCCCCGTTCTGCTTGCCTTCGATGATGCGCTGTGCGTGGGGATTGAAGTAGTGCCCCGTCTCCAGGTGACTGCTTACAAGGAGGATCACCTTGGCGTTCGCATGGTCCGGACTCGGCCGGTCCATGCCCATCCACCAGTGGTGTCCGGCCCTCGAGCCGCTCGAGCACACGTTCGTGTGCGAGTTGTGGCCGTCCACACCCCACGCGGCGAGCATCCGGGTCGTGTACCCGTCCTCACCAGGTCGGCCAACATGGTACATCACCTGCTCATGCCGTTCCTCCTCGAGGCACGTACGGATCCGGCCGGCGATGTCGTCGAGAGCCTCGTCCCATGACACCTGCTCCCACTTTCCTTCACCACGTGCTCCGGCGCGTCGGAGCGGGTACAGGATCCGGTCCGGGTCCGTGATCTGGTTGATCGTCGCGGGTCCCTTGGCGCAGTTCCTGCCGCGGGATCCCGGGTGCTCCGGATTCCCTTCGAACTTCCGGACCTGGAGCGTGTCCCGATCTACATAGGCGAGCAGACCACACGCCGACTCGCAATTGAAGCACGTTGTCGGGACGAGCATGTACCGCTTCTCGACCCGCTCCGGCCAGGACTTCGAATCGAGTTCGACCCAGTCGTTCCAGCGCTCCCTCGGTGGGAATGCCGCCAGGTGCACACGGCTCGCGCCCGGATAAAACGTCTCACCCCGGGCCTCGACTTCATCGCGGGCCGCAGATACGCGGCGGTTCAGTTCGTCGATCGTCATGCGAGAGGTACCGACTGGCCCGCCTGGACGAAGGCGTGCTCGTACATGAGGAGAGAAAGCAGCGCCGCACTCGCGGCGATCACCGGGGTCGACGCAGCGAAGACCAGGGCCACCCCGCCCAGCGGGATCGCCACCCAGAAGAGATGGGCGTACGCCCCGTGAGTCATCGCACGGGCAGCCAGCCTCGCATGAGCGGTGGGATGCCCCATCGACGCCTCACCGAGGGCCATGATCAGATGCACGGCCAACGCCGCCTGGAAGAGGCCAGTGACCGACGCGGGGACGCCCGACCCGGCGCTGATCAGCATCGTCACACCTGCACCCGCCAGTAAGGCCTGCACCAGCAGGTGCGCGGGCAGGAGCGGGCTCTGCCACAAGTCGCGAGCCCGCGCCTGCGCGAACAGATATGCCGTGTAGATGGCAGTCATGACGGCAAGCGGTGCGCCGACCCACCCGAGCATCGGAGTCAGGTCTCCCCGACCCAGGAACGTCATGCCCAGGTGTGCGGCGAGGAGCCCGCCGTACCCGGTGATGATGAAGCCACCTCGCACGAGCCAGCTCCGCCATTGCGGCTTGAACAACACCATCCAGAAGCGCTCGGGGTGCTCCAGATCCCAGACCAGCAGCGCGCCCGTGACCATCAGGCCGATCATCGCGGCGAGAGGAGCCTGAAGACCCCACAGTTCGCCCGTGAACGGCAGAAGCCCCAGCGACCCGAGCAGCAGAGGCACCAGGTACGCACCCGCGGCGATGGACTTGGTGAAGGTGTACGCGCTGACCCGCCAATCCCACGGTGCTCGATGAATCACGTCGTAACTCAGCACGGCCGCCGCCGACGAGTTGTTCGGGCCAGGGTGTCCCGAATGGACCTGGTGCGAGACGTCCCCCTGCTCGCTCCACATGAAGAGTCCACCGTCGGGGCGTCGCGCCGCGAGCGGGTCGAGTGTGACCTGATCGGCGCCCTTGTAGAAGACCTTGGGCCGCGTCTCCTTTTCCGGCCTTCGTACGGTGACCGCGTCTCGGTGAACGATCTGGCTGACCCGGGACAGCGGGTCGTTCATGTCGCCCACCAGGAGCGCCTCGGACGGACAGACCACCACGCACGCAGGCTCGAGCCCCACGTCCAGGCGATGTGCGCAGAAATTGCACTTCTCGGCCGAGTGGTCCTCGGGGTTGATGAAGATCGCGTCGTACGGACAGGCAGCGATGCACGCCTTGCATCCGATGCAGATCGACTTGTCGAAGTCGACGATCCCATCAGGGCGCTGGTGCATCGCGGCCGTAGGACACGCGGCCACGCACGGTGCGTCCTCGCACTGATTGCAGCGCGTCACCTGGAAGGACCGACGCGTGTTCGGGAAGAAGCCCGTATCCACGTACTTCACGTACGTGCGGGTCACCGAAAGCGGGACCTCGTTCTCTGACTTGCAGGCTGTGGTACACGCGTGGCACCCGATGCAGCGCGTGTGATCGATCACCTTCGCCCATTGGGGCGCAGGGGCGGCTTCGGTCGTTGTTGTCGTCATGCCCGGGATCGGCGAAAAATCGCTGTGCTACGAGGCCAAGCTACTCCCCTCGCGGATGAACATCCACAGCGGGACTCCGGGAAGCCTCGATCGTGGCTTCACCCCGTCAGGGATCTGGCCGGCCGGGGTCAGCGCATCGCCGCGTCCAGGAACCCGTCCCACACCCAGGACCTGACGTTCGCTCCGTCGCCGGGCCCCAACCCTTCGCCGTCGAGGCTGGCCGTGAGCAGCTCGACGACCTGGGCGAGCAGCAAATCCGCCTCGGAATCCCGACCGTATACACCAGCCCCCATCCCGGAGCCACCGGCCGAGCCGCTTCCGGGTTCGTACAGGATGAGGCCCTCGGACTCGACAAGTGCCTCGTGACTCCGAATCGCGGCCGACGCCAGTGCCTCGACCCGGTCGTAGTGCGCAGAACGTGCGGACTCCGACGCCCCGAACTCCGCGATCGCCGCCTCGCGTCGCTCATCCCGGTCGCCCGTCGCGATCGCGGCATCGTCCAGAGCCCGATCGTAGGCTTCCGCGTAGCGGCTCGCGTCACCCGCCCGGACGGCACGGGTCGTCGTCAGATACTGCTCCCACGTAGCAAGGACCTCGGGGTGATCTGACGGAATAGAGAAGTACACTCCGGTGGCCCATACCTCGGGGATCGGCGGGAGGTCGCGAAGCGCGTTCTGGGTCGACGTCAGGAATCGCTCCTGAGCACGCTCACGAATCGCCGCCTCCGTCTGAGCGATGACGGGCGCCCGGGTCGGCTCAGGTTCCGGCTCGGGCGCGACAGGGAGCGCTTCGACCGGCGCCGCCTGTTCCGGCACCGTCTGATCCGCCTCCGTCTCTCCCGTCGCCCCCCACGTGTGGTAGCCGAAGTACGCCGCTGTGCCGACCACACCCAACCCGACGATGAGCATCAGGAAACGAACGAATCGCCCTCCACCACTCCTCGCCGTCTGGGCCCCGTCGATCTGGTTGCCCGCCGGACGAGCCCCGAGGCGGGACGCCGGTGTCGACGTGCGTTTCGGAGGCTCCGGCCGAGGGGTGGGCGTCCGTTGCGTTCGGGCAGGTTCCGGCGGCGGTGGCGCGGGCGACAGCATGTCCCCCAGCGTGCTCGAACCGTCCATCGAGACGCCCTGAACACCTGAGGGCGCACCGAAGTCGATCGACGCTTCACGCTCCTTTTCCATCCGCTCGACGAACGCCCGAGTCGCCTCTTCCTCGGAGACCTCCATCGCGGGCGCCAGATCGAGACCGAGAGCTCCCTCCCCTTCGGAGCCACCCGCGGTCTCCTCGGCCGCCTCACCGCCAATCTCGGGCTCGCCGGCCTCGTCCGCACCGGTTTCGCCAGCCCCTGGCTCCTCCGGTGCGAGGCTCAGGCCGAAACTCGTATCCTCCGCGGCAGCCTCGACCAACGGGGGCTCGTCCGGCTCAGTCGCAGCGGCTTCTTCCTCCTGATACTCGATCTCGAGCACCATCGGATGGGTCCGCGCCGGTGACCACGAACCGTCCGATGCGTCGTAGACGAGATCGTCCGGGGAGAGGTCGCCCGAGCGCACGAAGTCCTCGAAGACTTCCAGCGTCGCGAACGACAGCTCCTGTCCGGCAGGTGTGCGGATTCGGAAGCGGACGGACATGCCAGGGGCTCTACGGAACAGGGCGGCCGTGCCGAAACGGATGTTTCGCCACGGTGAAACAAGCTAGGCCGCCCGTCCGCGCCCGATCAAGTGGCTGAATCCGTCCGAAGCGACTCGGATGCAGGCCCCGTGAGGCCCACCACGCCGTCAGGGTCGCGGCCTGCCGCCCCTAGCGCGATTCCTCCGCGATCTCCTTCAGCGCGACGTCCACCTGCTTGGCCAGTGTCTCGCTGAACAGGTGACGGTTGGCCTGAAACCAGTCCGCCCAGCTCTCCTTGCGCAGGTGCTCCTTGAGGTCCGCCCGATACGCCTGCCACATCTGACCATCGAGCGTACCGACGCGATTGGCGTACTGGAGGTTACCGAAGTGACGCCAGATCGCGGTCATGTACGAATCCCAGCGAACGCGCTCGGCTTCCGTCAGGCGGTACGGATCAGCCTCGGCCCTCGCCACGAAGGCTGCGAACTCCGGATCGCGAAAAGAGTGCTCGAGCAGCCGAATACTGTTCTGCACCATGGAGTTGAACGACGCAGCCCGGACCGAAACCGTGTTCTGGATCATCTGTCGAGCCAGGTAAACGAGAGATACGACAACGCCCAGGGCGCCGACGAATTCGCCGATGTTTCCGAGGTTCTGGAGCATGGTGCGAGCAGGAGGTAGCGGTCAGCCGGGAATCTATCGCAACTCCCACCGGGTTACAGGGCGAAAGCCCCTATCCGTCAGGTTGTTCGGGTTCGATCGAATCACCCGTGGCCGGACGACGCACCTCGTCCGGCGCTACACCGTGAACTCTCACATACGCGGCGAGACGCCCGCCCTCGGTCCGCTCCCTGCGTCGACGCCGCTCGCGTAGCCGTCGCGCGTGATCCACCGTCGCGGTCAGCATGACCACGATCGCGATGGCGACGGACCAACGGGCGGGCGTGGACCCGACAGAGAGCCCGGGCAAGCGCATGCCCACCAACGCGAGAGCGACGACTCCCTCGAGTAGTACGAGCGGAGACAGCCCCATCCCCAGTCTCGTGGTGGTCCGGGCCTTGAACCACGCGGACACGCCGAGACCGACCGCCACGAGGAGAACCAGAGGCGTCACGAGGCCTACCCGACGAGTTCGTCCACCAGAAACAGATCCGTGAGCACCGCACGCAAATGCATGTTCGCGTTGAGGTTGTCGATCAGTTGCGAACTGATCCCGGGCCGGGCGGAGACGAGCCGAACCGCACAAAGGGAGGCTTCCGCATCGCGACGCACGACGGCGATCATCGCGTCCCAGGAGTCCGAGGGCTCCTCGCCGCGCACGGCTTCGGCAACCGTGTCCGCGAGACCGTCCAGCGCCGACTCCAGCTTCGAGAGGAAGTCGCGCAGGTCCGCGCCGGACTTCGCGCCTTCATCCGTCGTCCGCCCCTGAGCGGCGTAGGCGAGAAAGAACTCGTAGCTCGACTCGATGACGTCGATGCGGTGCTTTACTTCGGTCTTGGCGTCGGACACGGTCTCTCCGGACTTTGTGCGAGGCGAATGGAAGTACGAAGGGCCGGACGCATCGCGCCCGGCCCCTCAGGTCATATGCGGGTCGAGGGTCAGTCCTCGCGCTTCGCGCTCGGCGCGGGTTCGGCGATGGCTCCCGAACCACCGCCATCGGCCGATTTCATCGCACCGTCGGTCACGACCCATTTGGCCGGATCGAAGTGCTCCAGATAGTGCTCACGATCGATCCAGCCGCGGACCATCGACCAGGTGATCCAGCGCTTCTCCGGTCGCAACGCGAAGTAGATGTGCGAGGCAACCAGAAGAATGAGCGACACGCCAGACAATCCATGCACCACGTACATGATGCCCCACGTCGAGTCACTGAACAGGTACGGGTTCCTGGTCCAGAACGGTGTGTCGATCCGCACCATCATGAGGACCCCGGTCACGATCGCCGCCAGCGAGACAATCACGATCACGTGGTGATACAGACGGTGATCGAAGGGATACTTGCCGGCCTTGGGCGGAGCAGGCGCCTTTGACGACAAGATGTGCTTCATCGTCGCGATGCCTTCGCTCACACCGAGCTGGAACATCGACCAGAAGTCCATCCACCCGATCGAGTGGATGATGTGGTAGACAACCGTCACGATCAGAAGGACACCGGCCTGCCAGTGCAGGTCAACCCAGTTGAACTGCCATCCCATCACGGGCACGAAGGCCGTGATCAGCAGAAGAAGCATCGCGAGCGACATGACCCAGTGAAATGCGCGCGCCGCGAACGAATGACGTTCGATCTTTTCGGGGATGCCGGCTGGAACGTCAGCCGCTCCCTCGTGCGCCTCTTCTCTACGGGTGCGAATCCACACGGCATGCCCTACGAGGAACAGCCCCGCCGCGGCAACGGCCGCCCACATCAGGTCCCACGACACGCCGATGAGGACGTCCTGACCCCACGGATTCGCGGCTCTGCGCCAAAGCTCCATCAGGCGACACTCCTGACTGCACGACGAACGAGATTCCTCATGAGTGGCACCTTGTATTCGTTGTGGCGGAGCGGACGCGCGCCCTCGATCGCGAGTTCTCCGGCGGCATTGGCCGTCGCTTCATCCCCGGTCGTTCCCTGAACGAGCCGCTCGACGGCGTCGAGACGCACCGGGAACGGAGCAACGCCGTTCACGGCAATCCTGGCTTCCTCGATCGTATTACCCGATCTGCGGAAGGCAGCCGCGACACTGACCAGCTGAAAATCCCACGATCCGCGATCACGGATCTTTTCGTAGTAGAAGTCCGCGTTCGCCCACGCTGCGGGAATGAAGATCCGGGTCAGCAGATCGCGCGGCTTCATCACCGTCATCCGCGTAATGTCGATAGCCGGTCCGATGAAGAAGTCCTCCGCGTCATAGACGCTGGGACCCCCGTTGTTCTCGACGATCATCTTCGCATCGACCGCGATCAGCGCCGGGGCGGTATCCGATGGATTCACTGCGACGCACCGGCTCCGGCCCATGATGCAGTGCTCACGGTTCATCGCCTGCGGTGCCGCCGCGTAGCAGGTGTTTCCACCCGCGCGATAGCACGGCCATCCACTCCGGTAATACCAGCAGCGTGTGTCCTGAGCCACGTTGCCGCCCAGCGTCCCCTGATTCCTGATCTGGGGCGTCGCGACATGCCGCGCTGCGTCTGCGACGATCGAATACGACGAGCGGATGCGCTCATCTCGCTCAATCGTCGTCAGTGACGTCATCGAGCCAATTTCCAGCCCTCTTTCGACGTCCCGTATCCCCGTAAGCTCCGGGATACCGCCAAGATCCACGACGGCCGAGGGTCGCTTCACGCGGTCCTTGAACCAGTCGAATGAATCGAGTCCACCGGCAAGCACCCACGCCTGCTCGCGGTGCTCATCGAGCATCTCGAGTGCGTCCGCCACGGTCGTCGGCTGAAAGAGCTCGAACGCCGGGATCATATCTCTGATCTTCGCCATCTCTCGTTCTCCTAGCCGACGTGCTGGTCGAGGCGACCGTGGATCGGACGACCCTCGATCTCAGCGAGTAGGATGTCCGGTGTCAGCGGCGTGCGGCATACACACTGCCCACCCAACGCGTCCGCGACGGCACAGGTGAGCGCCGCAGCACCCGCACCGACCGGAGGCTCACCGATCCCCTTGGCTCCGACAGGATCTTGCGGATCGGCGATGTCGACCGCGCCCCACTTGAGATCGGACGGAATATCGAGGAAGCCCGGAGGACGGGCGGTATAAAGGCGATTTGCGAAGGGCACGCCATACTGCGGATCGAACACCCAGCGCTGGGTCATCGCCATGCCCATGCCCTGAATACTGCCGCCGAAGACCTGAGCCCCGAGACTGCGGGGGTGAATCACGGTGCCGCAATCGGTCACGCCGACGTACTCCTTCAACTCCACGACACCTGTCTCCGTATCGAGCTCCACCATCGCGAAGCCCGCAACCCAGGAGTAGATGTTTCCGTCGCCACCATAGTTGTCACGTGCGATGCCCATGAGGCCCTCGCCGGCGAGGAGTTGTGCGGCCGGCACGGTCTGGGCGTGAATGTCCTCGGGGAGCACTTCGCCCGAGTACTCGCCACCCATGGCGATCGCACGCTCTGCGATTCGCCCGAGCGTCATCGTACCGCCCGGCCCGCTCACGCGACCCGAGTCGACGCGGTACGCGGAGGGCGAGCCACCCATCGTCGCCGCAGCAACCGCCCGGATCTTCCGAAGCGCGTCCGAAGCCGCGGCGTGGTTTGCACGCGTGTGAGCCGTCGTCGTCTGCGAGCCCGCCTGCACGGTGGAGCGTGGGTATCCCCGCGTCGAGTTCCCCCAGACGATCTCGACGTCCTCCCAGTCGTAGCCGAGCACCTCGGCTGCCGGGCGGGCGGTGTCGGCGATCGAGTGGGTTCCCAGGTTTCCGATTCCCTGATGGACGTAGAGCTTCCCGTCCGGCCGGATCACCATCATGCCGTCGCGTCCGCGCGACCCGGCCGTGTACGGTGAGAGCCCGATGCCGATACCCGTCACTTTCGAGCCGTTCCGCTGGCCCGACATCGCGAGTTTGGCATCCCAATCGAAGAGCTCACGCCCCTGATCGAGAGCCTCGATCGCGTGCACGCTGGTCAGCGTCGCGTTTCGCGGCCCGAATTGGACGTCCGGTCCCGGAGCATTCATGCGATGCATCTCGAACCGGTCGATCCCGAGTTCACGGCCGGCCTTCTCGAGAATCGGCTCGACCATCGCGATGATCTGGGCACCGCCCGGACCGCGCTGAGCGGCCTTCGGTGGTGTGTTCGTGTACATCGAGACGGCGCGGAAGCGCATGTTCTGCGGGGTGTACGTCAGGTCGGCGATCATGCCCGCCGTGTTGAAATCCCCCGCACCGTACGGTCCGCTTTCCTGCACGACGATCAGGTCGATCGCGTTACACTTCCCGCTCTCGAGGAAGCCCATCTTGAGCCACGTCTGAAAGCCCGGCCGGGCCCGTCCGACGTAGTTCTCCTCATACCGCGTGATCCGCAGCATCACTGGGCGGTTGATCTTTCGGCTGAAGATCGCGGGGATCTGCATGACCGTCGTCCCGGCGATCTTCGAACCGAAGCCGCCACCGCAGTACTCGGAGACGAAGTTGATGTTCTCCGGGTCCATGTCGAGTGCCCCGGCAAGCGCGAACTTCGTCTGCTGCGAACTCTGGGTGGAGACGAACGCGTTCAGCGTGTCGCCGTCCCAGTAGCACATGTTGGTGCGCGGCTCCATCGGGTGGTGCGTCACCGACTGGTGGACAATCGTCTCGGTCAGAACCAGCGCGGATTCGGCGAATGCGGCGGCCGGGTCGCCCTTGGTCCACTCGACCGGGCACGAAGGGTCGGGCATGTCACCCGCATCGATCGTGGCGAAGTCGGCGTCCGTCCACTTGAAGTCACTCCAGCCGTCCTGCCCGGAGAACTGGTTGCCGTCGACGTAGGCGTTCGGCCCGCCCGGACGCAGACTCTCGAGCGGATCGATCACGAACGGAAGCGGCTCGAAGTCGATCTCGATCGCTTCGATCGCCGCGGCCGCGGTCTCCTCATCGACGGCCGCCACGGCCAGAATCGGCTCACCCTCGTAACGCGGGGTGTCGGTGAGGCATGCCTCACGAGGACCCTCGCGCGAGGGCACTTCCTCCGCTCGAAGGATGTCGATCACACCGTCCATGGCCAGCGCTCGGCTCGCGTCGACATTGCGGACGCGTGCGTGCGGCATGGGTGAGAGGAGCAGTTTCGCGAACACCATCCCCGGTGCCCGGAAGTCCTCGGCGTACTTGGCTCGTCCCGTGATCTTCGCGTGGAGATCGGGTGGTACGATGTCGGTTCCTACCAGTCGTTCCGCCATGATCCCCCCTTACACGCTGCGTGCGAGCTCGGCGGCCCGCATCGCACATGTGAGAATTTTGTCGTAGTCGGCGCAGCGGCAGAGGTTGCCCGAAAGGGCGAGCCGCGCCTCCTCCCGGGTCGGATTCGGGTTGACCTCGATCATCTCGGTCATCGCCATGATGAAGCCGGGGGCACAGAAGGCGCACTGGAAGCCCCCCTCCTCCATGACGGCCTGCTGTACGATCGAGAGTTCACCGGTGTCGGCGTCCTCGAGACCCTCGATGGTGGTCACGGCACGGCCACGGACCTGGTGCGTGAGCATCGAGCACCCGTACTGCGACACGCCGTCGATCAGGACCGTGCAGGCGCCACACTCCGCACGGTCACAGCCGAGCTTTGTTCCCGTGAGACCCAGCTTGTACCGAAGCGTCATCGCGAGCGTCTCGTGCGGGAGCACGTCGACCCGTCGCTCCTGGCCATTGACGTTCAGCGTGATCAGCCGCTCGGTCGCGGTCTGGTACGTGGCCGCCCCGAGGAGTGGACTCCCCCGGAAGAGGTACCCGGCCGACGACGCCGTGGCACCGGTGGCGATCACACCCTTGATGAACGTGCGCCGAGAGTATTTCTGCTCGAGCACGGTCGCGGATTCTGCCTGATCCATCGAGCACTCCTGCTACATGGGGGCACATCGGATTCCGCAACATATGGAGCGAAGCCCACCCGCGCGAGCGTGTTGATACGGCGCGGATCATCAGGCTTTCCGAGGGTGGGGCGTGCCTCAGCTCATGCGGGAAAACAGGTCGATATGAGCGTCCACGATCCGCTGCCTCGCCTCCGGATCCGGCTCGAGACTCCATTCCCCCTCCACGCTCGTACCGCCCAAAGCGATGCCGTCGCTCCGAGGTGACATGTGGACGAAGCCCCCGGCCATGGGCGAGGCGGCACCAAAGGTCGAATAGTCCACGCCCTCCTGAGGCATGAGGAGTGTGAGTTGACCCTTGAGCGGGGTGAGTTCCTCGTCATCGAGGAGTGCCTTCGAGCCGAGGCCCGTGCAGTTCAACACGATTCCCTCGGGCAGGGCAGCAAGGTCGCGACGAGACTCAAAACGGCGGATCTCGATACTGGCGCCGGCCTCCCGAACGTCAGACACGAGCCGATCCAGATAGATCGCCGGTTCGATGCGCATGGACGGTCGCATCACGGCGTATTCGGTCGGGAACGGGTGCTGCCCCGGGCCGTAGATCGTCGACGCGGCCTGAAGGTCCTGCGGGAGCAGCGAATCAGCGTCACCACTCGCCCCCGCGGGCGGTGTGCTGCGCAGGGAATATCCCTCCATCCAGGACACTCCGTACCCGCGGCCCACCAGGAGCTGCAGCTCACCCCACGCGATCCGCGCCGACGCGCGAAACTGCTCGTCCCACCTCGGGGTGCGCCGGTCTCGGTCGACGAGTCCGGACGTCGGCGTCCAGCTGGCCAGCGACATGTTCGAGGTCGTATTCGGTGGGACGTGCTCCGTGTAGATGACGACGTGAAAGCCCCGGCGCTGCAGCTGTCGCGCCGTCGTGAGCCCGACGACCCCGCATCCGATCACGGCAGCCCGGCGTTCCGAACGGACCAGCGCCATCTCGGCGGCCAGCTGCCCGGTGCCCCACGACAGCGACATACCCGAGCCTCCGTGGCCGTAATTGTGAATCAGGAGTTTTTCCCCGAGCCGCTCCCTCCGAAGCACGAAGCCGGACGGTCGGTAGGGTCGGAGTCCGACCGTCGTCCGGATGACACGCGCCCATGACGCACGAACGGGTTCGAGGCGACGGACGGGGCGGGTGTACCCGACGCCCGTCGATCGGGCGGACGAGACACACCCGCCCAGACCCAGGCCAATGAGGCCAAGCCCCCCCGTCTTGAGCATCGATCTGCGATCCATCGGGCATCCTCCACCTGGTTCGGCACCTGACGCGCGTACGGCATTCGTAGACCCGCGCGTCGCCGCCGGCAAGCGGTCAGGGTCCGTACCCGACCTGACGGCGATCAGCCGATCTCGAGCTCGGCTTCCACGAACCTCCGGAACGACGTGACCCTCGCCCTGCGTGGACTGGAAGCGCCCTACGACGAACCCCGTGGCCTCTCCAGGCCAAACCCGGAACGACCCAGCACGATCGTTCGGCGAAGCAGCCCCTCATCGACACCGGTCAGCATCCGGGTCCGTTTGTCACGCTCCGAGTCCACCTGCTCGTCCCCCTCCGAACCGCGCAACGCCGCCTCGTGCCGGCGGAGTGCCTCCAGCCGACGATCGAGTGCATCCCGAAAGTCCGACGTAACGTCACGCTCCTCATCGACGTGAAAGCCGGCACGCTCGAGAAGACCGCGGAGCGAAGCCTCTCCGGCCACGTCGGCTGGCCCGAGCTCGAGCGCACGCGTGCGTTCCACGTCCGAAAGGCCCGCGGCCATTTCGATCGACGCGGCGATCAGCCGCCCCCCGGGCTTCAGGACTCGGCGACATTCTCTCAGCACGGAGAGCTTGTCGGGAAGTCAGCACATCACGTCCGCATGGCAGACCGCCGAGAAATGTCGATCGCCGATCGGCAGCATCCGGCCATCGCCACACACCTGGTGGACCTGGTCTCCGAGGCCCTTCCGGAGCCGCTCCCGCCCCTGTCGGAGCGCTTCCGCAGGGACATCGACGGACACCAGCATCGCGCCGGTACGTGCAGCGATCAGCCCACCCGGCCAACCCCGACCTGACCCGAGGTCGAGCAGCCGGTCACGCTCCCCGAGCCCGAGAGCCGAGGCCATCCACTCCGCCTGCTCCTGCGTGGTCCACCCGTTCGGGATCGGCCCTCCTGATGCCGCACGGAATGCCTCTCCAGCCTCGCTTCGGAAGCGAAGGTACTTGTCTTCGAAGGATCGGGACGTGGCCCGGGGGCGCGGAGGTCCGCTCATCGGATCAGGGGTCGGAACCGGTGGCGCGTCCGAACGTATCTTCGCACTGCCCCACAAACGAGAGGTCCCATGGCCCGGTGTGCCAAGTCAATCGTCATCAATCGTCCGGTGGACGACGTCTTCGAATACATGAATGACGTCCGGCGCGAACCCGAGTGGCAGCCGCAATTGATCGAAGCGGAGCAGAGTCCCGCGGGGCCGACCGCGGTCGGCTCGCGGCGACGGTACGTCTCGGAGTTCATGGGAAAACGGCTTGTGAACACCTACGTCGTGAAGATCTACGAGCCGAACGACCGGCTCGTCGTCGAAACCACGAAGGACTCGGTGCTCGACGCTTCGAGCGAGATCCGCTGGGAGGCGGTGCCGGAGGGGACGCGCGTCACAATGGCGCTCGACGGACGCCCGAAGGGAGCCCTCCGCTTCGTTCCGGCGTCTATTCTCGAATCGACCTTCGAGAACGAGGTCGTGACTACGCTCAACAGGCTGAAGGAACGGCTCGAGAGTTGACGGGTGCCTCGGGAGGAACATTGCCTTGGATGCTTCTCGAAAGCATCATCCAGATGGTCACCGAGACACCCCGCCCAAGCTATACGCCCCCCCACGCACGGATCAGACGGTGTCAAACCAGACGACATTCACGACGAGCGAACTGGCCGAAGCGGCCCAGGTCGGCAGTCAGACCCTCCGTTACTACGAGCGCCGCGGCCTCCTCCCCGAACCTCCCCGTACGCAGGGCGGTCATCGGATCTATGGCCGCGGGCACCTGGAGCGCCTGCTCTTCATTCAGAACATTCAGACGCTCGGCTTCCAGCTCGAGGAGATCCACGCCCTGCTTCAGGTCAACGAGGAGCCGTCGTCGATGTCGGCCGGTCCGGAAGTCCTGGATTCGTTCATCGATCGGATCGATGCCAAGGCGGAGACCCTCTCCCGGATGCGCGCGCAGCTCGACGAGCTTCGTGCGCGGGCGCTCGACGAGCTGCGCGACGAAGGCTGAGCGCCACCGATCACGTCAGGCCAGACAACTCTTCGAGCCGGGCTTCGAGCTCACTCCATCGCTGCATCTTGTCTTCGAGGCCCTTCTCCACTTCGAGACGCTCCGCTTCGAGTCGACTGATTTCGTCCGGCTCTGACCGCTCGTAGAAGCCTTCCTCGCAAAAGACGGCGTCGATCTCGGCGAGTCGGTTCTCGAACGTCTCCAGTGACGCGGTCACCTCGTCACGATTCCGCTCGAGACGGCGGACCTCCTTGTCCACGTCGGCCGGGCTGCGCACCTCGTCGTCCTTTCGAGCTGCTCGCCGCTCGCGGGCCTTCTGACGTTTTTCGCGACGGGCTTTCAGAATCACCGAATCGGCGTCGAGATGATCGTCCCCGGACGCGTGCACGTATTCCTCGTACGTACCGAGGTAATCGCTGACCTCATCCGGCTTGATCTCGATGATACGGGTGGCGAGCTGGCTCACGAACCATCGGTCGTGGGAGACGAATACGAGCGTTCCGTCGTACGCCCGAAGCGCAGCGACGAGTGCCTCAATCGACTCGAGGTCGAGATGGTTCGTGGGCTCGTCGAGAACGAGCACGTTGGGCTGATCGAGCCCCAAGCGCGCAAACACGAGGCGAGCCGCCTCGCCTCCCGACAGTGCACCGACCTTCTTCTTCCCGTCGTCTCCGGAAAAGAGCATCAGCCCCATCTGCCCCCGCACGAAGCCGCGGTCACGACCGGGGCAAAACGTCCACAACCACTCCTCTGTGGACTCGGTTCCCTCTGCGAACTGGTTCTTGTTGTCCTGGGCAAAGTAACCCGGGTGCGTTTCGTACCCCCAGGTCACCTCTCCGGCATCCGGTTCCAGCTCCCCCATCACGATCTTGAGGAGCGTCGACTTGCCGATGCCGTTCGGCCCCATGATGGCCAGCCGATCTCCTCGTCGAACCTCGAGATCGACGCCGTGCAGCACTTCGTTCTCCCCGAACGCCTTCCTGATGCCCTTCAGGGCCAGGACCTCCTTCCCGCTCGGACGGCGCGGCTCGAAGCGGAACGTCGGGTAGCGGCGCGAGCTGCCAGGTAGCTCGACGAGTTCCGCGGCCTTCTTCTCGATGAACCTCAGTTTGCTCTGAGCCTGACGGGCCTTGCTCGCCTTCGCCCGAAAACGGTCGACGAACTGCTGGTGGTGGGCGATCTCCTTCTCCCGGCTTGCGATCTCTTTTTCGCGACGCTCACGCTCGGCGATCTTCCCGGCCAGGAACTCCGTGTAGTTGCCTCGATAGAGGGTCACCGTTCCGTAATCAACGTCCAGGATCTGCGTCGAGACGTTGTCGAGGAAGCGATGATCGTGAGAGATGATCACGACCGGCCCAGAGAAACCCTGCAGGAACTTCTCAAGCCATCGGATCGAAATGATGTCGAGGTGGTTCGTCGGCTCGTCGAGCAGCAGAACGTCGGGTGCGGACGCGAGCACCTGAGCGAGGAGCACCCTGAGCTTGAACCCGCCCGACAGGGTGGAGAGGGGCTTCCGATGTACCTCGGTCGGAAGGCCCAGCCCTTCGAGAATGGTCGCCGCACGAGCTTCCGCGGAGTAGCCGTCGAGGCGTTGGACCGTCTCTTCGAGCTCGCTGAACCGCTCGTAATCGAAGTCGTCCTCACCAGCGGCGAGAATCGCTTCCTTCTCGACGAGTGCGTGCCAGAGCTCCGGGTTGCCCATGAGCGCCACGCCGAGGATCTCTTCGTCCTCGTACGCGAAGTGATCCTGCTTCAAGACACCGAGCCGAAGAGACTTCGGGATCGACACCTGCCCGTCCGTCGGATCCATCGTGCCCGAGAGGACGTTGAGCAGTGTCGTCTTTCCTGACCCGTTGGCACCGACCAGGCCGTAACGCTCACCAGGATTCAGCTGAAAGGACGCGCCCGAAAAGAGCGTCCGATCACCAAACCCCTTCTCGAGATTCGATACCGAGATCATTCGTTCACCCGACCGGGTCCTCCGGTCGGACGGCATGGTGGTCCGTTCTGGCCTGCCAGGCGGCCGCGACGGCGAAGAGCCGCTCTTCCCCGAACGGCGGTGCGGCCAGATTGACGCCGCGGGGTACCGTCCGCGCGGTCCGGGGCTCCGTGCCGAAGCCGATCGGCATGCATAGGACCGGCATGCCCGTACCGTCGAACGCGCCCGAGCTCTCCGTGAGGAGCACATCACACTGGTTGAACAGCTGGGTCTGTATCCGATGCAGCAGCAGCATACGCGCTTGCTGAACCTTCACGTACGTGTCGGCACTCTGGAGCATGCCATTCAAGAAGCGCGGAAGACGGTCCCCGAACAGCCGCACATCACGCCGAAGAGGCTCGATGAAGAAGGCTGTAGGGTCGCCGTGCGAACCACCGAGGGGGGAAGACGTGAGTTCCTCCCACTGCTCCGGCAGCGAGACCTCCCCCACCACACGCACATTACCCATCGACTCGAGCTCACGAACGAAGGACCGGCGAAGCTCGGCGACTCGCTCGTCCTCCGATTCGAGCCATCCTGGCGCGATACCGATCCGGGTCGGCCATCGCACAGCCGGCCGATCTCCCGGGAACGGCGTCGCAGCCTCGATGTAGTTCGGAGCCGGAGGCAGACCGAGCGTTCTCGGATCGTTCGCGTCCGGGCGCGCCAGAACCTGAAGCAGGATGGCCGCGTCGAGGGCAGTCCGGGCCATCGGCCCGATATGGTCTCGTGTGTAACTCAGCGGGATCACACCGTGGAGCGAGATCCGCCCGAAGGTCGGCTTGATGCAGGTGAGCCCCTGTGCATTGCCGGGTCCCACGACCGACCCCCCGGTCTGTGTCCCCAGGCCCGCGACCGCCATCCGGGCCGCGACCGCCGTGCCGGTACCGGACGAGGAGCCGGCCGGAGAATACTCCACGTCGTCGGGCGTCCACGCGTTCCGCGTCGTCGGCGTCGTCGTGCCGTACACCTGAGCCCGACCACCGGCGAGGTTGCCCATCTGCGCTTTCCCGACCACGAGTCCGCCCGCGGACCTCATCGTCGCAACCACGGTCGCATCGTAATCGGGCTGAAAACCCTCGTAGACGAGTGAACCGCCCTCGGTCAGCAGATCCGACGTGTAGATATTGTCCTTCGGGGCGAGACACGCACCTCGGAGCGCCGCCCCGTCGCCGTCCGTGGGTGCGGCTCTGGCCGCCGCCAGGAGAGCGTCGAGGGATGGCCTCGCCGCAAACGCCTGGTATGCGTGATCGTAGCGCTCGATCCGGGCCACGTGTGCCCGAACGAGATCCTCGGGAGCGACATCACCCCGACGCACCAGGGACACCGTCTCTGCCAGCGTGAGTTCGGTGAGGTCGTCGACCACCTGGAGTGGCCTCGGCTCCGGCATGTCCCGCAGGTACCCGCGCGTCGCGTCGTCACCCCACGCCATCCGGGGCAGCACGGCCGTACCACCTGCCGCCGCGGTCGTCACCCACGCCATCCGGTCCAGAAACCACCGGCGAGAGACGACCCTGTCCTGCGGCGGCCTCATCGGTCAGCCTCTTCGGTCCATGCGACGAACGGCGCAGGGTGGGGCACCGGAAGATTGAACTGAGGATCGATCTCGAAATCCGCGGCCACGACATCCTGCCTCAGGATCGAGCGTCCGTTGGCGAGCAGTCGCTCCTGATCCATGGGGGCATCCGGGTCGGACTCGGGCAGCACCGAAATATCCACGCCGAGCAGCGCGTACCGGGTGCGGATGTAGACGTCGAGTTGCTCGTCGGTCGGCGATGGGGCTTGTCGATTCGTCATTGATCACTCCTCGGGGGGGTCACTTCCAGAAGGGTCAGATCCTCCTCCGCGTCGACGTCCGCGGCGGCCAGACCCGCCGGGATCAGGACCGTATCCCCGGCACTCACGGGCAGCGCTCGGCGCGTCTCTTCACCCCACGAGATCGTCGCCGACCCTCGAATCACCATCAGGACGGCCATCTCGTCGGACACAAACGCGTGCACGGACTGCGCACGTGCACTCCACTCGGACAGCTCGAAGTGCTCGCACGCGACCAGGGCACGTCGAACCCAGTCACCGTCGACCCCGGGCGCCCCGACTACACGCGCCTCGGCCTCCCCGACCGGTGTGAAGTCGATACACGCCATCGCCTGATCGACGTGAAGGTCACGATCCGTACGTCCCCAGTCGAAGACTCGGAAGGTGGTGTCCGAGGCGGTCTGGA
This sequence comes from uncultured Gemmatimonadaceae bacterium, assembly GCA_964492085.1. Lineage (GTDB taxonomy): Bacteria > Gemmatimonadota > Gemmatimonadetes > Longimicrobiales > Gaopeijiaceae > UBA2589. The sequence goes on from CAZBHZ010000006.1 coordinate 140,539, forward strand.
CCTCGGCCACGAGAACGCCGGCACCGAGGGCGTGGACCGTACCGCTCGGGAGGTAGACGCACTGGCCGGGCTCGGCCGGCTCGCGGCTCAGGAGATCGGCAACCGACCCGTCGTCGATGGCGGCACGGAACCGGTCGGGATCGGTGCCCTCGACGACGCCCCTGTAGATTGTCGCCCCGGGGTCGGCGGCTACGACGTACCACGCCTCCGACTTGAGGTGCGCGTCCGGGTGGTCGGCCGCATACGCCTCCGACGGGTGCACCTGGACCGAGAGATTTTCGCGGGCGTCCAGGTACTTGAAGAGGAGAGGAAAGGAGCCGTCGGGCGTCATCGACATCGAACCCGTCACGACCGTGCCGAAGTCCCGGATCACCTCTCCGATGGTCCGCTTCATCAGCGGACCGTTCCGGATGACGGAGCGGGCGGCCTCTCCTCCCCCTCCCGATGGGCTCGTCGCAGCCAGATCCGCCAACTCCCACGACTCCCCGATCGACGTCTCGGGTCCGCCCGGGAGCGTTCGGCCGAACCGCTCAAGGGTTCGGCCGCCCCAGACTTTTTCCTTGTAGATCGGTGCGAGCAGCAGCGGGTACAGAGGCACGGAGGGGTCCTGCGCGGTTCAGATCAGAGGGTCGAGCGCATCGATCAGGCGGTCGACTTCGGCGGGCGAGTTGTAGTGTACCATACTCACCCGCACAACGCCGTCCGGCCCCTCGATCCCGAGCCGGTCGACGAGACGCTCGGAATAGAAATGGCCATGCCGAATCCCAATGCCGTGGGCATCGACCGCGGTCACGATGTCCCGACTCGAGCGACGGGACGAGACGAAGGAGACGATCGACACGCGTGAACCCCGATCGGGCTCCGGACGTCCGATGACGCGAACGCCATCGCGCGTGGCCAGGAGCGCCATGAGCGGACGAATCAGCTCCTCCTCGTGAAGGGCGATCCTGTCGAACGCGGTTTCGACCGTCGAGCGCGGTACGTTCGCCCCTCTCGGCGAAGCCCCCTCGGTCGTCTCCAACTCGGCCAGGTAATCCAGAATGCCGAGTACGGAGACGCTCAGCTCGTAGTTCACGTTTCCCGGCTGGAACTTGTAGGGGACATCGTCCTCGGACACGAAGCCGAAGCCGTGACCCGGCAGCTCACGCAACAGGTCTCTCCGCCCCCACAGGACCGCATGATGCGGACCGAACGTCTTGTAAAAGCTGAACGCATAGAGGTCGGCACCGAACGCCTGAACGTCGACCGCCCGATGAGGAGCGAAGCCGACCCCATCCACACAGAGCAGGGCCCCGGATCGGTGAACCAGCTCCGCGATCTCCCTCACCGGATTGATGCTCCCAAGGATGTTCGAGGTGTGGGTCATCGCGACGAGCCGCGTCCGGGCGCTCAGGAGCGGTTCGAGCCCCGCCCGCTCGAGTTCACCCGACTCCGGATCGGCATCCCACCAGCGAATTCGTGCTCCCACGCGTTCGAGTTCGAGCCACGGTCCGATGTTCGCTTCGTGGTCCCCCGACGTCACGACGATCTCGTCGCCCGGCTCGAGCGTCCGGCCGATGCTCCCCGCGATCATGCGCAGCAACGCCGTCGTGGACGATCCCATGACGACCTCGCTCGGGTCCCGAGCATGGATCAGATTGGCGACCCCGCGCTGTGCTTCCTCGAGCGCCTCACCCGCCGCCACCGAGAGGGGATAGCTCGCTCCGAGCTGCACGTTGCGCCGAACGAGGTGGTCATTCAGGCGATCCAGGACGGGCTGCAGAATCTGCGAACCGCCCCCGTTGTCAAAATACGTGAAGGGCCCGGCGAGCGCGGGAAACCGACCGCGGACGAAGTCCATGTCCAGCGGCTCAGGCTTCCCGCTCACCGGGCCCTCCATGCGTGATTCGGAATCAGTGTCCGATCCGCTCCCGAATGATGTTCGCGGTACGCTCGGAGCGGGCGTCGGCGATCTCCTCGGCCCAGCTCAGCGCCTGGGTCAGGTCACTGATGTCCACGCCGTTGATCGTCGCCTGTCCGGTGGCGACACGCTCCGCCCACCGTACCGAGTCGATATCGTCGAGCATCATGTTGAGCGTGATGCCCGGGGAATCGTGGATGTTGTCGCTCGGCATGCCCTCCCTCGTGACGCCGAGCTCTCGGAGCACGTTCCGCGATCCCTGCGGAGCTCGGTAGTACTCTCCGATGAAGTGCGCACGGGCACTGCCCGCCCACTTCTCCGTGAGCGCCTCGGCCACGTTCTGCATGCCGCGCTGGTTCCCGCCGGAGTCCCCGATGAAGACGATGTTCTCGAAGCCATGCTGGTGCAGGCTTTCCGCCATGTCAGTCAGCACGGCCTCGAACGTCTCCTGCCGCAGGCTGATGGTCCCGGGGCTCGTCATGTGACCCGTCTGCGGCTCGATGCCCCCTTCCGGCACGAGTTCCAGGACGGGGGCACACAGCGCATTCCCCAGATACGTCGCGATCCGAGGGCAGTTCTCACGCAGCACATAGTTGTGCTTGCCCGTCACGAGCCAGGGGCCGTTCGGCTCCACGCCACCGGTAGAGATGATGGCCGTCGTCGTACCGGCCTGCAGCGCGTCGCGAACATCCATCCACGTCATCTCTTCGATCCAGAGCGTCTCCGTCGGGGGCAGCGGGTTCGGCGTATCCGCACAATTCCACTCATTGTCGGCGCAACGGCCGCCACCCATGTCACGCGGATCCGGCTCGGGACGCTGAAAGCCCGAAGGAGGCCCCTGCCGTCGCTGATTCTGAGCCTGCGGCGGCATCGGCTTCGTTCCGCCCATCGCGATCGCATCTCGGATGTAGCCGGCGGTCCAATCGGCCCGGAAGTCAACGATATCGCGAGCCCACTCGACATTCTGCACACGGTCCTCGAGGGAGACACCGTTGATCGTCGTCAGGCCGGCCTCGACGCGCTCGTCGTAGCGAATCGAGAACGGATCGTCGGCGAACATGTTGAGCGAGATGATCGGGTCGTCGTGCAGGCCATCGCCGTCCCCGTCCGGGAAGCCTCGCGCAGCCATGTATGCGCCGACCGCACCGTAATCGTAGTACTCGCGGACGTGCGCCACGACGACGTCGTCCCACATCCCGTTCAGCGCTTCCGAGACGTTGCGCATGCCGGTCTGATTTCCGCCGCTGTCACCGAAGAAGATGATGTTGCGGAAGCCGTGCATCTTCAGGCTATGGGCCACGTCCGTGAGCATCGCCTCGAAGGTCGGCTGGGTCATCGAGATCGTGCCTGGACTCGTCATGTGGCCCGACGGCGGCTCCAGATTACCCTCGGGGACCAACTTGATCACCGGGGCGCACAACGCGTCCCCGAGTTCCCGGGCGATCGCGTCGCAATTGGCACGAAGCACGAAGTTGTGTTTTCCGGTCGCCAGGAACGGACCGTTCGGTTCCACACCGCCCGTCGTGATCAGCGCCGTCGTCATCCCGCTTTCGAGGGCGTCGCGGACATCCATCCACGTCATCTCCTCGATCCACACCGTGTTCGGCGCGGGCAGGGGATTGGGCGTATCCATGCAGTTGTAGACGTTGCCGGCGCAGTCGCCACCGCCCATTGACCGCGGATCACGCTGCTGCTGAGCATCAGCGGGCGTGGGCGCCGACAGCAGCACGCCGAGCGCCATCCCACTGGTCGCGAGAAGGATCTTCTTCATGGGGTTCTCCCGGGAGTCGAGTCTCCGGGAGACTGCGGTCGATTCTTCGAACGCGCCAGAGGCGGCGAAGCCCTGGCTACATGCTCGCCATCGGACCGGTGCAATGCGCCGTCCACCCACGCTCGCACGCCAGCGAATAGAGCACCCCGATGTCGGTTTCCGTGACCGGGCCCTTGCTGCCGCGGATCACGATCGGAAGCTCGTTGTCCGGTGGATTCGCGTGCACGAATTCCGTTTGCCGCGTGGTCAGCCGGAGGCTGTTCTCGCACCCGGGCCCGAAGTCCATCGCGCACGCCTGCTCGAACGCCGCGCGCACGATCGTCGGATCACCCCCCAGCGACGACAGGGTCACGCCGAGCTCGTTGCACGCCCAGCTCGACCCTCGCTCGCAGTAGACGGTTTCGACATCTGCAACGTACTCACACGCTCGATTGTTGCCCTCCGCACACGCCTCCTGCCAGAACGGGAGGTACTGTCCGGGGTGACTGTCCCCGACGCCGCCGGACGTACCCAGTCCGACGAACATCAGGGCCCAAAGCCCCGCCGTCGCGAGCCGGGCAGGAGCGACACCGAGCAGGCCCAGGAGTCGCGCAGGCTCCAGGTACCGGAACACGCCCGTCACTGCGACCGCATCGATGCGGCGCACCATCAGATTCAGAATCGGGATCGGGAGCAGCTTGTCATAGAACGTGGGGGCACCCGCGAACTCCAGGATCCCGGCCAGCGCGATCGTGAACGACGCGTAGAGTACGCCGAAAATCACGCGTCCCTGTTCGGTACGCGGCGATGTAGCCGGATCCGTGAACAGGAGGTGCATCCCCAGGAAGACGGCGATCGGGATGTACGCGTCGCGGAAGAAGTACGCTCCAGTCAGCGCGTAAAAGCCTGCACTGAACGCGAACGCGGTCGTCACGGCCGCGATCGTCATCGTCGCAACCCCGAACAGGATCTGGGCGGGAAGCGTGACGAGGAACACCGCCAGATAGATGTGCGGCGGATTGAACAGGGACTGCGCGATCTCCTGCCCGAAGGTCGCACCGGTCGTTCCCGTGAGGATCAGCACAAGAGAGAAGACGCTGAGCGGGAAGGACGACGGGTTGAAGATGTGCCTCGTCCGCCCGTCCCGTTCCCAGTGGATGAACGCCTTCGCTGCGAAACCGAGTGCGATGACTACGAACTGCCAGTAGTAGTACTCGGGCCTGAACCAGAGGAAGAAGTTGATGCTGAACAGGATCGGGAACGGGCCGAACCCGAGCTTGTAGCGGTTGCCCCGGATGAACTGCAGCAACGCGTCGAAGCCGTACGCGAACAGTAGCTGCCCGACAATCAACTGCATGTTGCCGTACACCGCCGGCAGGAACGCACCCCAGTACACCATCAGGCTGCCCTGGGCCATCATCTGCAGCCAGTGGGGCGTCTTGATCATGACCTCCCACGAGAGGTCTCTGCCCGAGCGAGTCGCCGCCACGAAGAACATGAGGGCGCCAAGACCCAGAACCCCGGCAGCCCCGTAAAAGCTGGCCGTGATCGTGGCGTGCGCGCCGACCTGGGGAAGCAGGCGGGTGGTTGCGACAAGGGCGGCCGCGAAGCCGACCGGAATGACGGCCGCCTGCGCGGTGGAGAGCTGCCTGGAAATGGTGCGGGACTCCTTCAGTCCAGCCACTGATCCGCAGGAAATCTACTCGGTTCACGTCGCTCGGGAACAGGGTACGTCCACGAGTTGCCCGATCGGCCGTCCCCACGCTTGCGCGGGCCACGAGTGACCGCAGAATACCCGTCCGCGGTCGACGAACCGGCCGCGCCACGTTCGCCGAGGCAGATCATGACGTTCCGACCCCGAATCCCGTGCTCCCCGCACATCTCACGATCGACCCGGGCGCGCCTGCGCCGAGGTGCGCTGGGCGCCCTGGCGCTTGGAGCGGGCCTCACGGCCCCAGCCTTCGCTCAGGCTCCAGACCTGCAGTCAACCATGTCGGCTCTGACCTTTCGCGAGATCGGACCGGCCCTGATGGGTGGCCGCATTTCGAGCCTCGCCGTCGTCGAATCGAAGCCCCAGGTGTTCTACCTGGGCACAGGGACCGGAGGCCTCTGGAAGACCGAAAACCACGGAACGTCGTGGACCCCGCTCTTCGACGACCAGCCGACAAGCACGATCGGCGACGTCACGATCGACCAGAACAACCCCAATCTGGTCTGGGTCGGAACCGGCGAACCGCAGAACCGGCAATCCTCGCCGTGGGGCAACGGCGTCTACAAATCCACGGACGGCGGCTCGACGTGGTCGCATATGGGCCTCGAGGCCACGCGACATATCGGTCGGATGCTCATCCATCCCCGGGATCCGGAAACCGTGTACGTCGCCGCCGTCGGGGACCTTTGGGCCGCCAACCCCGAGCGGGGCGTGTACCGCACACGAGACGGCGGCGTGACGTGGGAGCTCGTGCTGTACGTCGACGAGCACACCGGGGCCATCGACCTCGTAATGGATCCCAGCGATCCCTCGACGCTCTTCGCAGCGATGTACCAGCGCCGCCGGACGGGCTTCGGCTTCAACGGTGGCGGCCCCGGCAGCGGGATCTACCGAACGATGGACGGCGGGGACACATGGACTGAGTTGACCGAAGGACTGCCCGGGGGTGACAAGGGCCGAATCGGTCTCGACGTCTTCCGCCAGAATGGCAACGTCGTGTACGCCCTCGTGGAGGCCGACACCCGAAGCGCCGGACAGGGCTTCGGCGGCGGTGGTGGGCCCTCCGAAAGTGGCCTCTTCCGATCGACGGATCGCGGGACGACATGGGAGAAGATGTCGGACACCAACCCGCGGCCCATGTACTACTCGCAGGTCCGCA
>CAZBHZ010000007.1:0-10375 GCA_964492085.1 uncultured Gemmatimonadaceae bacterium
GTGAAATCCGTGTCGGGGCAGTCGGACGAGACCCACAGAGTGACCACGAGAGGACCCGTGACCTCGACATCTTCGCGGAGCGGTTCAGTCTGAAAAACGAGAACGTCGTCGCGCTCGGCCAGAGGCCGGTACGGCGGCTCCGAACCGAAGAAGTCGGCACCCTCACGTTGGTCAAAGGCGCCCCCGACCATGATCGGTGCGCCGGACGTGATCGTTCCACCGACGCTCGGGACGGGCTGCCTCGGATCGTACCGATACGTGAGTCCCATCCCGTCCTCACCGGGTGCATCCGTCGTGAGCCGCCCGTCACCGTGCAGGTAATAGGGGGTGTCGATGGCCTCCGGGATCGGCCAGTCAGTCGCCGTCTTCCATTCTCCCCCGTGGTCCATCCGGCCATCGGGATTCCGCCGGCCGCTGCCCCCGCCCATCACGAAGTAGTGCACGGTGGGCTCGGCATCGACACCGTTGTCGACGCCCCTCAGCCAGTGGTCGAACCAACGCACCCGAAGTTCCCAGAAGTCGGTGGCGAGCTGTCCATCCAGGGTGGCGGCGGGGCCGAAGTCTACGTCGCCTGCGTACGTGAGTGATCGATCACCGTGGGTCCACGGGCCCAGGATCAGTCGCACGGGCCCGCGCTTCGATGCACTGAGGCCGATGTAGTTGTCGGTCGCGGTTCGCGGATACGGGTCGAACCATGACGACATGTGCACCATGGGCGCATCCGGCCACACATCGTGGAACCCCTCGGCATAGATTCCGGGCTGCTTCCAGTAGTCGTCGAACGCTCCTTTGGTCCACTGCTCGAACAGGTACGCCTCGTAATCCGGGGCGAGTGCGACTGGAGATCGGCCCGGGCTCCATGGCATCTCTCGGAACCACTGATGCACGTCGACCTCCTGCATGGCCGCCAGGACAGCGGGGTCTGAGGTGACCTCGGGTGCCACGAGTGCGTTCCGGTAGGCCCACGTCGCCTGCTTGAGCTCGAAGGCGCCCCCCTGACGGATCCCACCCTGATAGGAATTGGAGAAGCCGCCCGAGTCGAGGAACATGGCAGCGACACCCGGTGCCGCGGCTGAGGCGAGAGCAGCCTGAGTATGCGCGGCGTAGGACAGCCCCTTCGTCCCGATTAGCCCGTTGCACCACGGCTGCTCGAGGATCCACGCACAGCAGTCGTACCCATCCGCTGCATCGTCCAGGTACTTCTGATATTCCCCTTCGCTGTCATAGCGGCCGCGAACGTCCTGGTAGATCACGGCGTATCCCCGACGTACGAAGAGCTCGGCGACGGCCGCTCGACTCCGGGCCTCGTCCGGCTCCGCGAGGGACCGCTCGGATCGGCTCGGGCGGTTTCGCCCGTACGGGGTGCGCTCGAGGATGACCGGCCAGGGGCCCGGCAGAATGCCGTCTGCGTCGCTGGGCAAATAGACATCCGTGGCCAGCCTGACCCCGTCACGCATCGGGACCATGATGCCATCCTCGAGGTGCACTCCGTACGGTCCGTCTTCCGGCATGCCGTCGGGACCGATCCGTGCGTCGCTCCTCGCACATCCGGAGAGAGCGGTGAGGATGGTAGAAGCTCCCAAGACCTGCGCGAACGTCCGTCGCGAGATCTCCGGTGCGTCCTCGGCCACGCCGAACAAGCGCGAGAGGTAGGCCTCTGGGGTCATCTCAAGATTCTCCGAGGTCCGGAGCGTCGACTCCGGGCAGGTCGTTCGTCCATCGCCGGAGCAGGACCGGCGCCATCAGGCTCGCCAGCGCGAGCCCCCAGAGCGTGATCGCGATCGGAGAGTCGAACAAGACCGACCAGTCTCCTCCCGAAAGAGCGATCGCGCGACGGAGATTCTTCTCCATCAAGGGTCCCAGCACCAGACCCAGCACGACAGGCGCCAGAGGAAAGTCGAATTTTCGCATCAGGTAGCCGACCACGCCGAAGAGCGTCATCAGCACGAGGTCGAACGCGCTCGTGTTGACTGCGTAGACCGCGACGAATGCGAGGGCCGAGACACCGGGGATCAGAAGCCACCGGGGGATCGTCAGGGCGCGCACGAAGACACCGACGAGCGGAAGATTCATCAGGAGAAGGAAGGCGTTACCTACATACATCGATGCGGCCAGCCCCCAGAAGAGGTCGGGCTCCTGCTCGAGAAGCAGAGGTCCCGGCGTCACGCCCAGTCCGAGTAGTGCTCCGAGGAGGACCGCGGTGGTTCCGCTTCCCGGTACGCCGAGTGTGAGGAGAGGGATCAGCGCACCGTTCGCGGCCGCGTTGTTCGCAGACTCGGGCCCGGCGACGCCGCGCGGATCACCCCGGCCGAAACCACCCGTCGATCCCGCGACCCGCTCCTCCGCGCTGTACGCCAGAAACGACGCGATGGTGCCACCTGCGCCGGGGAGGACCCCCACGAGGAAGCCGATCACGCTGCCCCGGATCATCGTCCACCCGTTCGCCGCCAGATCCCGAAGCGAGATCGCGACCCGCCCCGTCATGGACGCGGCCGCCTGGCCGGCATCGGACTCCTCGAGCAGCTGGAATACCTCACTCACGGCGAACAACCCAATCGTCACGACGACGAAGTCCATTCCGTCCAGGAGGTGAATCTGCCCGAAGGTGTAGCGGGGAATGGCACTGTTGGGATCGAGACCGACGGTCGCGAGCCAGAGTCCGAAGGCTGTGGATGCCAGCGCCCGGGAGATGCTTGCCCCCGCGAAGCTCGAGAGGGCCGAGAAGGCGAAGACCATGAGGGCGAAATACTCGGCGGGTCCGAATCGAATCGCCCAGGACGCGAGGAGCGGGGCGAAAAGGACGAGGCCCAGAATCGACAGGGTGCCGCCCACGAACGACGCGACCGCGGAGATGGCCAATGCTTCGCCACCCCGGCCCTCACGGGTCATGGCATGTCCATCGATCGCCGTGACCACGGCCGAGGCGGTCCCGGGCACGTTGAGCAGAATCGTGCTGATCGAATTCCCGTACTGCGATCCGTAGTAGATGCCCACGAGCAGGATCAGTGCCGACTCGGCGGGCATTCCGGACGCAAAGGTCACCGGGATCAGGATCGCAATCGCGTTGATCGGTCCGATGCCCGGAAGCATGCCCACGAAGGTACCCACACCTACGCCGCCGGCAGCGAGCAGGATATTGAACGGTTGCAGCGCGACCCCGAAGCCCGAGATCAGGTGGCTCAGCGAATCCACAGGGCGCCGATCGGCAGGGGGAGCGAGAGGACCATCACGAAGAGGAGCCAGAGCACGGCGGACAGGCCTGCACCGGCCACGGCGCTCCCGACCCGCGGGCCGCCGAACAGGACCCCCAGCACCCCGACCACGATCGTGGTCGAAAGGAAGAAGCCCAGCCAGGGGAGAACGAGGCCGTATGAGATGAACGCGGCAGCGGCCAGCATCATCCTGCGTGCCGGCCCGGTATCCGGTAGCTGGACGGTCGATCGTGGCCGGGCCATCAGGCGCGCTCCTGCCACGACGAGGGCCCCGGCGACGAGGAGGGGAAGAGCCTTGGGCCCGACCGGATCCGTCATGAACGCGACGTTGAACGTCCATGCTTCCAGGGCCGTAGCCACCCCGGTCAGTACGAGCATGAGTCCTGCGATGCGATCGTGTTGTGGGGACCCTTTCGTTGGGCCGTTGGGGCCGCTCACTCGATGAGCCCGATCTCGCGAGACATGGCTCGAAAGTCAGTGACCTGACGTTCGACGAAGTCCGAAAAGTCGTTCCCGGTCAGGAAGAAGGGTTGTAGCCGGTTCGCCCGACGCGCCTCCTCCCATTCGGCAGAGCCTCCGACCTCCTCGATGACGTCCACCCACCGTGCGTACTCCTCGTCCGTGATCCCCGCGGGAACGTAGAAGCCCCGCCATGTGACCCAGGTGACGTCCACACCCGACTCGATCGCCGTGGGTACGTCCCCGAGCGGGCCCTCCATTCGCTCCGGCGCGAGGGCAACGAGCACGCGAAGCCTTCCGGCAGCGACCTGACCCTCGACTTCTGATGCCTCACCCGAGAAGAGCTGGACGAACCCCCCGAGAAGGGCTGTCATGGCCTCACCACCCCCGTCGAAGGGCACGTAACGGATCTGCCGTGGGTCGATTCCCGACCGGTGCGCGAGCAGGAGAACCTTCATGTGATCCTGGCCTGCGACCGCAGATCCGCCACTGACGACGACGGACCCGGGATCACGCCTCCAGGCGTCGAGAAGGTCGCCCAGGCTTTGCCAGGGTGCATCGGCTGCGACCGCCAGCACGCCGTACTCCGCACCCAGTGCTCCGACCCAGCGAACGTCGTGTTCGGTCAGGCTCCCGTATTGACGCTGGGCCAGTCGAAGCACCGTGGATGGGGACGCTGCGACGAGGACGTTCGGATCCTCCGACCTTTGCGCCACCGTGCGCGCGAAGGCCACGCCTCCACCGGCGCCGGGGACGTTCGTGGTTCGCACAAGTCCGGGAGCGAGCCCGAGATCCGATAACACCTGACCCACGGAGCGGCAGGTGAGGTCCCAACCTCCGCCTGCGTTGGCGGGCGCGATGCAATCCCAACCCCGCGACACGTCGGTGGGTTCGCATGCAGTGAGAGAGAGTACGAGTGCGCCCACTGACACGAGCATCCAACCCGGAACACCGCGCCCCTCTCTGCGTCGGCCGGCCCCGCCTGGAACCGTTCGTCGGTGAGTGACGCGCATCATTCCATTTCCGCGATGTGCACGAGGCTGTCACCCTGGTGCACGAGCGGGTTCACAGCGTGTCCCATGATCATGCCGGATGCACGCGAACGGACCTCGCGACCTCCTCGACCGGACGGCTCCGTGATAACGCCGATGAGGTCCCCCCGCCTCACATGGGCCCCGAGACGGGTCTGCAGGTGAAAGATTCCGCCACGGGGCGCGCGGATCCATTTCGTTGATCGGGCTTCGGCGGATGCGATCAAGGATGGCGGAGACGTTCCGATCATCTCGAGCGCATGAAGAACGCGAAGCGCACCATCCGCGCCGGCCTGGACCGGCCCCGGATTGAATCGCCGCGGCTCACCACCCTCGAAGAGAAGCACCCGCTTTCCGCGTCTCACTGCCGTCTCACGGAGTGAGCCCCGGATCGTCTTGGCATGGAGCATCAGCGGGGCGGAGAAGGCCATCGCGAGCCGACGCGTCTCTTCGTCATCGAGATTCCCGCGTACCTGAGGAAGGTTGGTGCGATCGTCCGAGCCGGCATGAAAGTCGATGCCGAAGACGGTCGGCTCGAGCACGTTGTCGACGAACAGGCGCGCGAGTCGACTGGCCAGGGACCCGCGCCGCGACCCGGGAAAGGAACGGTTCAGGTCCCTTCGGTCCGGCAGGTAGCGAGACTCTGCTACAAACCCGAATACGTTGACGACCGGTACGGCGATGATGGTGCCCCGGAGATCCCGCTCGTCGAGCGTTTCGAGGATCCTGCGGATGATCTCGACGCCGACGATCTCGTCACCGTGGATCGCGCCACTGAACCACACGGTCGGGCCGGGCTCGATCCCATGGAGGACCTGAAGCCTGAGCGACAGTTCGGTGCCGGACGGCAGGCGTCCGGCCGGCAGGTTGATCTGTCGCCGCGTGCCCGGCTGCACGCGCTGGCCGGCGACGATGAACGGGTTCGTGCTCACTCGTCGTCCGCGTGGTTCTCCACGAACTCGATGATCTCCGAGGCTACGTCGATCCCGGTCGTCCTCTCGATACCCTCCAGTCCCGGGGAGGAGTTGACCTCGAGGACGAGGGGCCCCCGATCGGAGCGAAGAAGATCGACCCCGGCCACGTTCAACCCGAGTGCCTTGGCCGCTTTCACGGCTGTGCGGCGCTCCTTCGTCGTCAGTTTGGCCACCTCGGCCGATCCGCCACGATGGAGGTTGGAACGAAAATCACCCGGGGCCGCGTGGCGGACCATTGCGGCAACGACTCGGCCACCGACCACGATGCACCGCACGTCGCTACCGCCTGCTTCTTTGACGAACTCCTGAACGAGGATGTTCGCATCGAGTTGGCGAAAGGCGTCGATGACGGATTCGGCTGCCTTCTTCGTCTCGGCCAGTACGACGCCGTTGCCCTGGGTCCCCTCGTGCAGCTTGATGACGAGAGGCGCCCCTCCGACCATTTCCATTACGCTGCTCGTGTCCTTCACCGATCGTGCGAAGGCCGTGACCGGAAGGCCGACCCCGGTGCGTGCCAGAATCTGGTGGGCGCACAGCTTGTCCCGGGACGTGCTGATCGCGGAGGCCGAAGCCAGACAGTAGACACCCATCGTCTCGAACTGCCGCACGACCGCCGTGCCGTAGAATGTGACCGACGCGCCGATTCGGGGAATCACGGCATCGACCTGGATCTGTTCTCCCCGAAACAGGATTGATCCCCGCTTCCCTTCGATTCCCAACGAGCAGCGAAGGAAGTCGATGACGGACACGTCGTGTCCACGCTCTTCTGCGGCCTCCCTTAGCCGCGACGTGGAGTACAGCGATCCCTTTCGGGACAGAATACCCAGCTTCACGATGTCCTCTCGGTGGTTTGTCCAGCTCGGAACGACCGTCCGGGGTCGACGAGCGCCTTCCTCTTCAGCGCCTGTCGCCCGAGCAGCATCCGGAATCCCATCTCGTCCCGTCGCGTGAGTGTGAGCTCGATCGGCCATGCCCGCCCGCCGATGCTCACAGTCGTCTCGATCACCGGGCGAAGTTCGCGTACCCCGCCGGAGTTGCGCACCCATCGTTCGTCCACGACGGAAGCTTCCACCTCGACGGCACCTTCGGCCGAGCGCTGCACGGGGTGTACTTCAAATCGGACCATCGGCTGGCCTGCGCGCGTGAAGTGCCTGAGGTCGAAGGCGTGTAAGGACGACGTCCGGGCGCCGGTGTCGAGCTTGACCTTGATCGAATCGACACCCAAGTCAGGTAGGCTCGCCCACTCCCGCCATCCGAGGACGTCCGGAGGCGGGCGGCGCTTCTTCCTGGACGTCGAGCCGCGTCCGTGGCGCGTCACCCCCACGGCCAGTCCGCTTCAGGCTGAATGCCCCTCGCGTCGAGCAACATTTCGATCAGACGGTGCCACGAGTCCCAGGCCGTGGTACGGCCATAGGCGTTGTTCGTCTTGTGCGCGATCACCAGGTCGATGGCTGGGAGGACGGTGATCCACTGGCCGACGGCGCCGCGTCCCGTGTAGGCGCCCTCGAAGGGCCCCACGGCTGTCGGCCCGTCGAATACCCACCACATGTATCCGTATCCGAAGTAGCCGTCGCGCCGTCCGACCGGATTCATTTCTTCGAGCGGGGTCACGACACTGACGATGCGACGTGCCCAGTCTCGCGAGATGACCTGCCGCCCGTCCCACGCGCCCTCGTTGAGCATCAGATGGCCGATGCGGGCCATGTCCCGGGTCGAGATCCAGAAGTGGTACGCCGGGTTCCGCGAGATCGAGAGGTTGCCGGATTTCCTCTGTGCACTCCGGTCCCAGTCTTCGAAGCCGATGGGTGTCGCGATCTGTGCCTGTGCCTCGTCGTAGATGTCTCGCCCGGTCAGTTGCTCGAACACGGCGCCGGCAGCGTTGAAGTCCCAGTTACTGTAGAGCATGTAGCTGCCTGGCTCCTGGGAGCCACGCTCGGGCGCATCGGCGAGGTTGTCTCCGCCGTTCGACGCGGGGTGGTAGACACCGGAGCGAGCCGTTACCAGGTGGTCGATCGTGGCTTGCCGCTCGACCGGCAGGAGCCCACCGATGTCGTCCATTCCGATGTCTTCGAGGGTCCAGTCGAGGTCGATCGTCCCGTTCTCGACCCACGGCCCATAGAGCATGGCCAGGATGCTCTTCCGCACGGACGCGAGGTAGGACAGCTCCTCGATATCCCCGAAGCTGAAGACGACGCGTCCTCGTTCTGCCACGACGACACCGGTCGAGTTTGCCGAGTCCCGCAGGAAGACGTTGAGCCCCCGCAGTACATCGACGTCCCAGCCGGCACGGGCCAGCTCAGGCCCGCGGAGCACCTCCCAGGACTCGCCGGGGAAGACGCAATTGTCACACTGAGCCGACGCGGACGTCGCGTCGGCCGCAAGTGCCGTGAGGGCGGCGAGAAGCGTAATCTTCAGTCGCATCGTACCGGTCCATCGAATCGGGTGGGGCGCACAATTTAGAACATCTCTGCCCGAAACGCCGTAGGATGCGGTATGAACATCATCGTCGCTTTGACCGCCGTTCTGGCCATGCTCGCCTGTCTGGCGGTCATTCCGCTCGGCCTGCCGGGGTTGTGGCTGATTCTGGTCATCACGCTCGGCCTGGTGCTGGGGGGGCAGTTGACCTGGACCTTCGGGCTGGTCGTGGCTGGCTCGGTCCTGATCGTCGAGGTAGCCGAAATCCTGGTGCTGAAGCGATTCGGCAAGGCGTTCGGCGGCTCCAGCCGGGCCTTCTGGGGTGCGGTGGTCGGCGGTATGGTGGGGCTCTTCGTTGGTGTTCCGATCCCACTGATCGGCCCGTTGATCACCGCGTTTCTCGGGACGTTCCTGGGGGCCGGTGCGGTCACGTGGCTCGAAACGATGTCGCTCGAACGCTCAGCACGTGTCGGGTGGGGCGTTCTGCTCGCGCGGACAGCTGCGGTCGCGTTGAAGGTCACCGCCGCGGTCGTCGTGATCGGCGCGGTGAGCGTCGCCCTCCTGGTCTGAGGCACGCTGTGGAATTCCGGGAGATCGATTCGTTCCTGCGGTACTTCGAGAGCGTACGACGGCGCACGCGGAACGTGGCTGAATACATCCCCGAGGTGCATCTGGAGTGGAAGCCGGCCGAGGGTCGCTTCTCACCGGGCGATCTCATCCGCCACATCGCCGCGGCGGAGCGTTGGATGTGGGCAGAGAACGCGTGGTTACGACCGTCACGGTACCCGGGCCACGGTGCGGAACTCGCCTCCGGCAAGGACGCCGTGCTCGAGTACCTGGACGAGGCGCAAGCAGCGACCGTCGAGATCCTTCGGCCGCTTACGCCTGAGCAGCTCGAGCGGCGGTGCGAGACGGTCGGAGGCGTCGAGATGCGCGTCTGGAAGTGGCTCCGGCTCATGGTGGAGCACGAGATCCATCATCGAGGGCAGCTGTACGAGCTCCTCGGGCAGCTCGGTGTCGACGTTCCTCCGCTGTACGGGTTGACGGAGCCGGAGGTCCGGGAGAGAAGTCTGAAGGACTGACGAGTTCGACTCGGCGGTCCTCGTCATGGGCTGAAGAGCGTCGCCTCAGTCCTCGTCGTTCAGCAGCAGCCATTGCTTCACGCGGGCGATATCCTCCTCGTCCTTCACGGAGAAGCGCCGAGCCACGTCGATGGCCTCAGGGGAGTCCGTCCCGGCGAGACGGGCCATGTCCGCCGCGACGAAGATCCTCAACTCGTCGCCGTGGTCCTCGATGTCCGTGACCATGCACATATTCACCCAGCGTGGACCGATTCGAAGGAAGGCGTAGGGACGTGCGCGCATGTGCCGTGGGGTTTGGGTGGGATCGTATCGTTACCCCGATACTCTTGAGGCGCGGCAACATACGCGTCTCGGTCCGCTGGCGCTCGGGGTTTTCTGCTCTAAACTTCAACAGAGCTCGCGAGAAGAGATGAGTAAGAGAGGTAGTTCGTGCCCCCGAACACCACGACGATCCAGCAAGACCTCAAGCAGGCGAAGCCGTTCCGGTCACGAGGCCAGGAGGCGTATGTCGCGCTGCTGAGGACCGCCGACGACTCGAAACGCTTCCTGTCGCATCTCCTGGACGCCGAAGACGTGACACTGCAGCAGTACAACGTGCTGCGGATCCTGCGTGGTGCCGGTGACGCTGGACTCCCCACGCTGTCGGTTGGGGAGCGCATGATCGAACGTACGCCGGGGGTGACGCGCCTGCTCGATCGGATGGAGCGCAAGGGTTGGGTGATGCGCAACCGGTGTGAGGAGGATCGGCGCCGAGTCTGGTGCATGATCACCGCCGAAGGTCTGGCGCTGCTGACTCATCTCGACGCGCCGATCGATTCGGTCGACGATGTGCTCGAGGAGGCGCTGGGCGAGAAAGAGCTGGAGACATTGACGAGTTACCTGGACCGGATTCGAGCGAAGCTCACCCAGCTGGATCAGGTCTGAGCGTCACAC
The DNA here is from genome assembly GCA_964492085.1 of uncultured Gemmatimonadaceae bacterium. Taxonomy (GTDB): domain Bacteria; phylum Gemmatimonadota; class Gemmatimonadetes; order Longimicrobiales; family Gaopeijiaceae; genus UBA2589. The sequence continues at coordinate 10,107 of CAZBHZ010000007.1, forward strand.
GGCGTTGACGGGGTGAGGTCGCGGCCGGTATTGGTCGCAGTACGTCTCGTGTCCACGACCTCGGAACTCATGCGTCGTCTTCCTCTGCTTCTCGCCGCACTCACCGCGTGCGCGCCTGCGACCTCGTCTGTCCCCGCTGCCGCACCCGGCGCGCCTCCGCCCGCCCCGCCCGGGGAATACGACGTCGTCATCGAAGGCGGTCAGATCGTAGATGGCACCGGCAACGCATGGTACCCGGGCGACGTCGGCGTTCGGGGAGATCGCATCGT
>CAZBHZ010000007.1:10475-70590 GCA_964492085.1 uncultured Gemmatimonadaceae bacterium
GGCGCGGCGGTCGGCGTGACACAGTTCGAAACGTTCGGTGAGTGGATCGAGGCGATGGAGCGCCACGGCTCCTCGGTGAACGTCGGCTCCTTCGTGGGCGGGTCGACCATCCGCGTCCTGGGGATGGGGCTGGCGATGGGAGAGGCGCGAAGCCCGGAGCGCCGTCTCATGCAGCAGGCGGTCCGTCAGTCGATGGAGGATGGCGCGTTCGGTGTCGCGACGGCGCTCGTCTATCCCCCGGGCAATTTCGCGTCGACGGAAGAACTCATTTCGATCAACGCGGCTGCGGCGCCCTACGGGGGCGTCTACATCACGCATATGCGCTCCGAGGCCGACAACTTCCTCGAGGCGATCGACGAGGCGATCGAGATCGGTACGCAGGCAGGTGTCCCGATCGAGATATACCACCTGAAGGCGGGCGGTCGCCGGAACTGGCACAAGGCGGCTGAGGCGGTCGCCAAGATCGATTCGGCACGCGCTGCCGGCGTGGACGTCCAGGCCAACATGTACCCGTACACGGCAGGCGGAACCGGTCTCGACGCCTGTTTCCCGCCATGGGCGTCGGCGGATGGGCTCCTCTACGACAATCTCGCGGACCCGGAGATGCGCGCGCGGATTCGAGCCGAGATGGAGGAGCAGACCGAGCCGTGGGAAGCGTTCTGCTCCCTGGCCACTCCGGAGGGCACCATGCTCCTGGGGCTCAATCTCCCTGAGCACCAGCAGTATCGTGGGTGGTGGCTCGCCGACGTGGCCGAAGAGATGGGCAAGCACTGGACCGAGACAGCGATGGATCTCGTGCTCGCGGAGCGCCAGCGTGTGAGTACGATGTACTTCCTCATGAGTGAGGAGAATGTCGCCATGCAGATCGCCCAGCCCTGGATCAAGTTCGGAACGGACGCAGGCGGCATCGATCCGACCGTCGCGACGGGTCTGGCTCACCCTCGCGCGTACGGCACCTTCACCCGCGTGCTCGGCAAGTATGTACGGGAGGATGGCGTCGTGACCCTCGAGGACGCCGTTCGGAAGATGTCCTCGGCCGTGGCGACCCGGCTGAAGATCCGTAACCGCGGTTTTCTTCGCGAAGGCTATTACGCCGATGTCGTGATCTTCGACCCGCGGACGGTGAGTGATCACGCGACGTACGACGAGCCGCACCAGCTTTCGACCGGCGTGGAGCACGTCTTCGTGAACGGCGTTGCCGTGGTCAGAGACGGTCAACACACGGGTGCGATGCCCGGGCGCGCTGTACGAGGTCCCGGCTGGACCGGTTGGGAGGACCGCCGATGAGGACGCCGATCACCCGGCTGGCTCTCGTTCTTCTGCTCATGTCGTGCTCACCCCCAGGCTCGGGTGACCCTGCGGCGTCGGGCGAACCGAGGACGCTCGAGGACCCGGCCGCCGATATGGATGGCGTCCTTCGGGTCCTCGTCTATCACGACATGGAGGGGCTCACCGGTCAGTCCGATCCGAACACGTTCCGCTTCAGCCATCCGGAGCGTTACGCCGTCGGACGGACGTATCTGACCGGAGACGTGAACGCCGTGGTAGCGGGACTCTTCGACGGCGGTGCCGACGAGGTGCATATCGTTGACGGCCACGGCAGCGGGAATCCCGAGCCCGATCTGCTCCTGGATCAGCTGGACGGGCGTGCCGAACTCGTCAGCCGGAATGAGGTTTTCGACGCCTACGTGGATCTGACCGAGCCGGGTGCGTACGACGCGATCGCCGTGGTCGGGATGCACGCCAAGACGGGCAGCGGAGGCTTTGCATCACACACGTACACGCTTGGGATCGACTTCCTCCTGAACGGGATGGCCGTCACGGAGACGGAACTCGTCGGGTACTCGTGGGGGCGCGTCGGCGTGCCGGTTATCTTCGCCTCCGGAGATGACCGGCTGGCTGCTGACCTCGCAGGGCCGATGCCATGGGTAGAGTTCGTCACGGTCAAGACCGCGACATCTGCCTCCTCGGCTAATCCCCGACCGGTCGAACAGGCCCGTGCCGAGATGCAGGAGACGGCCGCGCGTGCGATGACGAACTACCGGGGCGCCCGGGCGATGCGACTCTCGGAGCCCGCCACGGCGCAATTGCATGCGGTCCCGCCGGCGGACCTCTCCATGCTGGCCTCCGTGCCCGGGATCGACTACGCGGATCAGCGAGTGACGTTCGAGGCATCCGACTTCCGGGCGGCCTACGACGGTCTGGTGGGACTGGTCACCGTGGCTCGCGGTGGGTACGCCGCAGTCATGTCCGAGACCGGGCGCGCCATGGCCGGTCCGGCGTTCGGGCCGACCTACTCCGATGCGCTCTTCGATCGCTGGCTCGACTTCGAATCGGATCGCTGGAGTCCACCGGAACTGCCGGATGCCGCGGCTCGAACGTTCCATGGCTTTCGCTGATTCGTCTCATCTCCATGCAACCGGATCACTCCGAGTTGCATCTCACCTTGTGAGTGGCTGAAACGGTGAGACAGGGTCGTTCGTACGGATGATTGAGGACGGGCGGTGGGGTGGGTTCGACCCAAAGCGACTGGGAGGATGATGATGAAGGTGGAAGACAGGATTCGTTTTCTGCTTCGGTCGGCGCTCCGGGCAGAGGGAGTTGGCGAGACGAAAGTCGCTGTGCTGTTCAGACGGATGGCGGAGGATTTGCGCACTGGTGAGAGCGCCCTCGCGCCCCGAAGCCCCGTCTTGGGGGCCTCGGTCGACTAGCACGAGGGTCGAACCAGAGCCTGGTTACGAGCCCGGTCGTCGGAAGGCGGCCGGGCTCGCGTGCACCGTGGGCGATGGAATGGAGCAGTAGACGGTTCTCGGCCACGGGTGGGCCGTCACGCGCCAGGACACGGCACCCGATGCAATGCCCATCGGGGCCCGGTCCCGTCCGGTCCCTCTGCGCGCGGGTTCAAGCCGGCCTCGCCGCTTCGTGCGTACACGATACGCACGGGGAAGTCGTGTTCGAGGTTCTCGAACACGTACTCTTCGCCCACGGCAACGAGAGGGAACCCTCGGGGTGACCGTTCACCCTTGGGGTACGGATGTAGTGTTGCCACTCCGCCAACGTCGGACAGCATGGCGAACTCGAAGTCCGCGAGCTGGCCCTCGCGATAGTACCGTGTCGTACCGAGCATCACGCCGCCCTCGAGCTCGGTCCACTGCTCCCGCATGTCCAGCATTCCCATCGTTCCAGCCCAGCACCCGGCAAGGAACGACACGTGGTCAATCGAGAGCCGCTCACTCTGGCCCGCGACCACTGTCGGTGCCGTCAGGACGGTGAATAAAAGGAGGAGCACCGATCCGAGCCTTCGGGGTAGCACGGCACGGGTCCTGAGATGGGTGAGGCGAATGTCCATTCTGCGAGATGCTTTCGTGCGGGTCGTAGGGGCGTTCCCGGATACATCCGCTCCCGGATCTAGGTAGCTTATATGACCGTTTTGGCCCCGGAAACATGACCGAGGCCCAACACCGAGAAGAGGACATCAAGCAATGAAGTCGTTCAAGCTGATTCCTGCCGCGGCTCTGTTCCTGGTCGCGTGCGGAGGCGGCGAGCCCGCAGATTCGGGTGCCCCTGAGGCTCCTGCCACGGAGCCGGCAGCCGCGGCTGCGCCGGCTGGCCCGGCAGCCCCGACCGGTCCGATGACGATCCCCGACTGGTATCAGGTCGATCACGACGCGAAGACCGTCAGGCTTTCCGTCGTTGCGGGTCAGACCCCGGACAACAACTACTGGAACTTCAACGGCGCGATTCGCGGCCAGCTCGCGATCACCGTACCGGAGGGATACGAGGTTACGATCGATCTCGAGAACCGGGACCCGAACATGGCACACAGCCTCGGAATCTCGACTGAGTTGGTGAACTTCACCGTTCCGCCGACGCCCGATCCGGTCTTCGCCGGTGCGATGACGGAGAACCCGCAATCGATGATCGACGCAACGATGCCGGGCGAAACCGAGACGATCACGTTCGTCGCGGACGCCGCGGGTAACTACTCCATGGTGTGCTACATCGCCGGCCACTCGGCGATCGGTATGTGGCTCTTCTTCAACGTCTCCGGCGACGGAGACGCGGGAGTCCAGGGCCTGTAGAAGGCAAGCGTCCGGCGTCTACCGGACTCACGATGAGAAACGGGCGTCACCCTCGCGGGTGGCGCCCGTTCTTTCTTGAACGCGGTGAGAGCGACGACCGGGGGGGATACCTCAGTCGACGGATGGAGGAGGTGACGCATCGTCCATGCGAGGCCCGCGGAGATGTACGGGCGCTCGACGAGAGCGACTGACTCGAAGGTTGATCATCTCGACGAACACCGAGAAGCCCATTGCGAAGTAGATATAGCCTTTCGGTATGTGCTGTCCCATTCCGTCCGCAACGAGTGACATCCCGATCAGGAGGAGGAAGGAGAGCGCCAGGACTTTCACGGTCGGGTGCGCGCTGACGAATGCGCTGACGCCCTCTGCCGAGACAATCATGAAGAATCCGGCGATCAGCACGGCGATGACCATGACCGGAAGATGATCCGCGATCCCCACCGCGGTGATCACGGAATCGAGCGAGAACACAATATCGAGTATGGCGATCTGGGCGACCACGGCCCCGAAGGATAGGTAGCCGTCGGAGGAGCGCTGGTGATCGTTGCCTTCCAGCTTGTGATGGATCTCCCGTGTCGATTTGAACAGCAGGAAGACACCACCCAGGATGAGGATCAGGTCACGTCCCGAGAAATCGTGGCCGAGTACGGTGAAGAGCGGCGCCGTGAGCCGCATGATCCAGACGATCGAAAAGAGCAGCAGGATCCGGGTCGAGATGGCGATCGTCAGCCCGACCCTCCGAGCGCGTGCGCGCTGCTCTTCCTTCACGCGATCCGACAGGATGGCGATGAAGATGATGTTGTCGATCCCGAGGACGATCTCGAGGATCGTCAGCGTAAGCAGGGCGATCCAGGCTTCTGGGCTGTTGATCCACTCGAACATGGCCGAATCGGGCAGGGGTCAGATGACGGCGCCGCGCCGGGGCGCCTCTCGCTCGCTCGTCAAGGTAGTCTCCGAAGGCCGCCGACCCCAAGGGGCGTTCCGGGCCGTGCGCTCGCACCCGAGGCAAACCGTCGACGATCGCCCGGACAACCACCCCCGCGCCGTGTCCCAGAGATTTGTTCTCATATATATATTGATTTGACGAATCAAAATGATTTATAATTTGACCATGTCGAATGTGGACATGGTTATGAATTCGCTGGCGCGACTCGCCGAGCTGCTGCGCGTGCGGTCGTGGGAGTCGGACGCGGGCACCGGGCGCGTGACCGGCCACCAGCTTCGTCTCCTCCGCCAGCTGGACGACACGGATCCTGTCATGGTAGGGGAGCTGGCGGACTATCTGCGCGTCACACCGTCGACCATGTCACTGAACCTGAAGCGGCTCGAGGCCGCGGGACTTGTCACGCGGCGTCGGGATCCGGCCGATCGACGTGTGATGAACGTCCTCCTCACGGAGGAGGGGCGAGCCATCCGCGATGCAGCCCCACCGCTCGATCCCTCTCGCGTGGATGCGCTATTGGTGAGCATGCGGCCGGACGAACGGGAGCGGGCACTGGCGGGCCTCTTCGCGCTCTCTGAAGCGGCGGCACGTCTGGATGCCGATCATGACCGGTATGTCGAGGCGCTTGCCGGAGGGCGGATGCCATGACGGTGTGAGGGGGGCACCGGGGAGCCCGGGGCTCAGACTTCGGGTCTGGCCCGTTTCACTGATCCCCGGCCTCGAGCTTCGGGAATTCCCCCGGCACGTTGTACGCTCGTGCGTTGAAGTCCGGATCGTCCTGGTCTCGTCGCTCCGCCATCAGGAAGGTGTAATAGCCGCAATTCGGCCCGTCCGGGTGTCCGCGACAGACGGACGGGCGCACCGTATGGACGGTGCAGAGACGGGTCTCCAGATCGAGGAAGCGACACGCGCTCCCGAAGATCTCGTCGGGCTGGTGCTGCATGATCCGTTCTCGCGACGTCCATCCGTTCTTCGTGAACGTCTCGGTCGCCTCGTCTTCGTCCATCTCGAAGTGCTTCGCGAGCCTTCGGATGTCACGCTTGGTGACCGGGATCCTCGGGTAGGTGCAGCAGTAGGACGGGCAGTTGAGGCAGTCGTAGAAGATGGGGAGTGCCGTCGACACCGTGCCGTCTCGATCGAGGATTTCGAGGGCTGCGAACGAAGCGTCTCGCAGAGCGCGCCAGAAGCTATACGGATCCTTGGAGGCGGACTACGTTTGCGACGCACGCACTCGCACCGGACCTCGGAATGACTCGTCTTCGCACACTCTTCGCCCTGGCGCTTGCCGCGGGCGTCGGCTCGATCAGCGCCTCGCCACTGAATGCGCAGACCTCGTTCGACGACCTCCTGACTCGAGCCGAGGCGACCGACTTCGTCGAGACGAGCAGTTATGACGACGTCATGGCGTTCGCCGAGGCACTCGCCGAGGGATCCGACGCGATCCACCTCACGAGCTTCGGGTATACGAACGAGGGTCGGCGGCTGCCGCTTCTCGTCCTCGGGGCCCCGGATGCTTCCCCTGAGGCAGTGCGTGCGACCGGAAAGACGCGCGTCTACCTGCAGGGCAACATCCATGCGGGTGAAGTGTGCGGAAAAGAGGCTCTGCAGATGCTCCTTCGGGATTTCGCCCGTGGAGAGTATCCGTCGTGGACCGACGATCTCGTGCTCCTGGTCGCGCCCATGTACAACGCGGACGGGAATGAGCGCGTCGACCTTCGGAACCGGCCTCGTCAGCATGGTCCTCTGGGAGGGATGGGCCAGCGCCCTAATGCTCAGGGGCTCGATCTGAACCGGGACCACATGAAGCTCGATTCTCCGGAAGCCCGATCCCTGGTGGGGATGATGACGGCGTACGATCCGCACGTGGGTGTCGACTTGCACACCACGAACGGTACCCGGCATGCGTATCACCTCACGTACTCGCCGCCGCTGCATCCCAACACACCGGCGTCGATCGACGATTTTCTGCGCGACGAGTGGCTACCGACGGTCACCGATCGCATCAAGCAGAAGCACGGGTGGGACTATTACTACTACGGGAACGCGAGTCCGCGACGCCCCGGCTGGTACACCTTCGACCATCGCCCGCGCTTCAACAACAACTACATCGGACTTCGCAACCGGATGGCAATTCTGTCGGAAGCGTATGCCTACGATACGTTCGAGGATCGCGTGATGAGCACGCTCTGGTTCGTCGAGGAGATTCTCGACTTCGCTCAGGAGAACGCCGGGCGAATCAGGGACATCGTCGAGGCCGCCGACGCGAGCGTCGTCGGAAGCGAACTCGCCACAAGGGCCACGTTCGAGCAGTCGGCTGAGGAAGTCACGATTCTCATGGGCGAAGTCGCTGAGGAACGACACCCGCAGACCGGTGAGGTGATGCTTCGGCGGCAGGATGTGTCGAATCCTGTCTCGATGTACGAGTACGGCTCCTTCGCCCCCACCGATGTCGAGACGGCTCCGTCCGTCTACTACATCCTTCCGGAAGCGGATGACGCCATCGTTCGCCTCGGCGCTCACGGCGTCGATATGAGCCCCGCGCCGGGTGGGACCGTTCAGCTCGAGCGCTTCGTCATCGACTCGACGACGGTTGCCGCACGTGCGTTTCAGGGACACAACGAGCGCACTCTGTACGGCTCGTGGCGGACGACAACGATGGAGCTGCCCGCCGGCACGGTATCGGTGCGCGTGGATCAGCCCCTGGGGCGACTGGCGTTCACGCTTCTCGAGCCCCGATCGGACGACGGGTTTGCCAACTGGGCACTGCTCGACGAGCAGATCGAAGCGGGTGAATACCCGGTACTTCGGTCGCGGTAGGCCGACCTACAGCGTCTCTATCTCCAGGTCGAGGTAGACGTCACGCTGGCGGAGGTGTGCAATGACCGCATCGTACGCGTCCTCATTCCGTCCCACGATCTCGGGCGTGACCAGCCCCGGTTGCGTCCACAGGCCGCGCGCGACGAGATAGACCATCGCCGTGCACGTGTACCCCGTTGTCCGCGCCATCGACATCGTTTCGGTGGCTGGGTTGTAGTGGTCCACGAGGTTGTAGGTGTGGCGCTCCTGCTGGCCGTCCTTAGTCCCCTCGACGACGATACGGAGCACCGTCAGGTCGAGATCCCCCTCGTCGAAGCGCCACGCATCGAAGAGGAGTGACTCGGTCACGTCCCGGGGAATCACGCTGCCCGAGGCTGCCTGGATCGGGGCGGTCGAGAAGAAGCCGGCCTCGCGCAGGACCTGCATCCGGATTGCGTGCCCGGGATAGCGCAGCGTCTTCTCGACCATGTTGGGCGTCGAGCAGTTCCGCAGGAGGGACCGCAGGCCATCCGTGTTGAAGGCCTCAAGGCTACCGACACCCGGTATGTCGATCATCTCGATGTCGGTGAGCGCGGGCTTGGTGACTTCCTGGCCGGCTCTGCGTTGCCGGGCAGGCCGGACGTACTCGGCGATCACATCGGCGGGTGAGAAGGGCGCCTTGTATTCCCACGGCCACAACCGCTCCTTCGGCAGCCCGCCGGCGAAACAGACGTAGAGTTCCGTATCGTCGAAGTGCTCTTCGCGGTTACCGAGCAGCAGGTTGCTGAGTCCCGGTGCGACTCCGCAGTCGACGAGGCATGGCACCCCGGCGCTCTCCGCGAGCTCTTCCAGCCCGGCCGAGTCCTCCTCGAAGAAGGAAATGTCCACGATGGGACGTCCCTCCTTCAGTACGCGCTTGACCGTTCGGTACCCCATGAATCCGGGGACGGCGCCGACCACGAGATCGGCGTCCTGCACGGCCCGGCTGACGTTCTCGACTTGCGTCAGGTCGGCCACAACTCCGTCGGCTCCGAAGTGCGTCATGTTTTCGACCGCTACGGGATCGATGTCCACGACAAGCACGTCGAAGTCGTCTTCGGCAGTCAGGTCGCGTACGATTGCGCTTCCCACACGGCCTCCGCCCAGCACCACGATGTTCAGGATCCGTCCTCCGTTCGGCATCACGTCAGGTCTGGAAAATCACTCCAGACTCGAGATCGTGTGCAAGGGGGGATCTCCTGTTCGTCTCATGGGTCGAGACAGGACCATTGGATCCCGAGCCATCATGTCGGGAGATTGATCTGTGCGTGGGCAGCTTCGGATCTCCATCCGACCGGCCTGCGGCGGAGGATCGACAGACGAGAATGAGTAGCATCGACTGGAATGACCTCTACCGGACGACGTTCCCGGAACTCGTTCGCTTTCTGCATCGAAAGGTGTGGGATGAGGAGCGGGCGAGGGACCTCGCTCAGGAGGCGTTTGTCCGTGCGCTACAGCACGAGCCGAAGAAGCCGAGGGCCTGGCTGTTTCAGGTTGCGGCCAATCTCGCCCGAGACGAGGCGCGCACGGCCATTCGGCGTAAGAAGCACCTGGTGCTTCTCAAAAGCGATGCCGAGGCGACGGGCTCTTCGGTTCATGGAGATCCGGATGCTCGGCTCGCCGAGAAGGAGCGGTGGGGCGCGGTTCGTCAGGCGCTGGATTCGCTTTCAGACAAAGACCGTGAGGCACTTCTGCTCTGGGACGCGGGGCAGAGCTACACGGAGATCGCGCAACAGCTGGATCTGGCCGTAGGAGCGGTGGGCACCACACTCGCCCGCGCCCGTAAGCGGCTGGCAGAGGCATACAATGAACGGGAAAGGGAGAACGACGATGTCGCACGTCGATGAAGGCGCTCTGCACGCCTATCTGGACGGCGCGCTCGACGAATACCCGGTGGCGGATGCGCGCCGGATCAGAGACCACCTCGATATTTGTGCGGAGTGCGCAGAGCGCCTGGAAGTGGAACGGGCGCTGCGTTCAGATGCGCATGTGATGCTCGGCATGGCGGTTCCATCGGTCGAGCTGCCCAGCTTCGAGGAGCTGCGCGCCTACGTCGAGCGGACGAGGCCCGCACCGTCCCGGATGTCCGTCCGTGTCGTTCGGTTGAGTTGGGCGGCATCGGTCATGTTGGCGCTCGGCGTCGGCTGGGCGCTGCGTGGTGGCCGCATGGAGCCGATGGCTGACACGAGCCGCACGCCGATGGCTGGCGTCGACCGGGACGCTACGGTATTCGCCCGGGGGGCAGTGTCGGATGATGGTTCGACGACGGCTCCGGTTGCCGAGGAGGGAGTCGGTTCGGGGGGCACGGTGTTTTCGGAGACGATTGACTCCGACGCCTTCGATTCCCGCTTGGATCTTCCAGTGAGTTCGGTCGCGTCGGCGTCGTTGGAATCAGTGGCGGGTGCCGTCGAGGCCGAGAACGACGTCGTCGACGATGCGTCGGGGGTGGACCTCGAGGGCGCTGCGGTCCCGGTGGAGCGGGCCTCCGGAGCCGAGGGGGTCGTATTGGCCACGGCGATGGACGCCGACGCGTCGGCTGGTCGATCGATGGTCGCCGACGGTGCCACGGTCCCCGCTGCAGCTCCGGCGCGTCCGGAGGCGGTTATCGCAGAAGCCGCAGCGGCCGGCATGGGCGCGACCGCCCCGCTGGGTGTCGTCACCGATGACAGTGGGGCATCCCGTCTGTCGGAGGCCGACGTCGTAGCTGCCGCGGAACCCGCGGAAGAGGAGGTGCGCCCGGAGCGCCGACGTTCAGAGTCTCCCACGGCGTTCACCAGCCAGTTCAGTGCGGGTCGTGGAGGAGTCCGGGTCGTGGCCGAAGGCGACGATCGATTCGAGGATGAGCCTCTCCAGGCCGTGCCCGGCTTCGAGGTCGTGCTCACGGAGAATGTGGGCGATGGGCGAGAGTTCGTCGGTACGGTCACGACGCAGCGACTCGAGGGTGAGGATGTGATGTATGTCTTCCTGCTCGAACCCGATATCAGCCTCGACGTGCTCCCCGAATTGAATGCGAACCTGAACGAAGTCAGGGTTCCTGCGGAGACTGGGTGGGTCGTCCTGCGCGGACCGCGTTCGGAGGACGAACTCGAGACTCTGCTGATGCGACTCTTCCCGGGCTGACGGTTCACGAAGCCGGCCCGCCGGTTGATCTTTCGAGGCCCCGTGCGCACTGAGTGTGCACGGGGTCTTCACGCTCCCGGAGTTTTCATGAAGACGTCGTATTGGTTCTCTGGCACCGTCGCGATCTGGACGGTCTCGGCCGTGGCGCTCACGCTCGGAGCCTCCGCCGTGGAGGCGCAGGTTGCCGGCCCGGTCGAGGTCGAAGGTGCGGCACGTACCATCTCTCAGGCCGATTTCGCGTGGCGCATCGGTGTGATCGCACACGATTCGATGGGTGGCCGAGATACGCCGAGTCCCGGGCTGGACATGACCGCGGAGTGGGCAGCGTCGGAGTTTCGCAGGATGGGCCTGCGCGGAGGCATGCCGGACGGCTCCTTCATCCAACGGTATCCCCTTCGCTCGATCGAACTCGACCTCGAGCGCTCGTTTGTCGCATCCGGTAGCGAGCGCCTTCGTTATGGCCAGGACGTACTCCCCCTGTTCGGCATGGAGGAGGGAGAGGCTGGTGCGGACCTCGTGGTCGTCTCGGGCTCCGGACGTCTGAGTCGAGCCCAGAGGCGGCAGATCGACGGGCGTCATGTGGCCGTTGTGCTGGGTCGCGATGTCGCCGGGGTCGACCGTCAGATGTTCGGCTTCCTCAACACACTCCGTCAGGCCGGTGCGACCTCGGTGCTGGTCACGAACTCATCGGACGACGTTCGGTGGGCGGCGAGCGTCCGTCGCTCACTGTCGCCCTCGGTGTCGAAAGGTTGGGGAAGCGAAGAAGGGCCGGGCGAGATGGGTTCGTTTGCCCCGATGCTCCAGATCCGTACTTCCGCATTGGCCCGGGTCCTGTCCGGGAGAGACATCGATCTGGAGGCGCTCGCTCGCGGTGCCGGTCGAGATGTCGAGGTGCATGACACGGGGGAGCTCCTCATGACCATCGTGCAGCGCACGCGTGGTGCGGAGGTGACGGCGCCGAACGTCGTGGCGATCCTCGACGGTAGCGACCCGGAACTTCGGGACGAATACGTCGTCTACTCGGGCCACATGGATCACGTGGGGATGGGCGCGCCGGACGCGAACGGTGACTCGATCTTCAATGGTGCCGACGATGATGCGTCGGGAACCACGGCGGTGATCGAGGTGGCGGAGGCGATGGTCACGCTCTCGACCCCACCGCGGCGCTCGATGCTCTTTCTCCTCGTGAGTGGAGAAGAGAAAGGGTTGTGGGGGAGTGAATGGTATGCCGAGAACTCCACGGTACCCGTTACGTCGATGGTAGCGAATCTCAACACCGACATGGTCGGCCGGAATTGGCCCGACACGATCGTCGCGATCGGCAAGGAGCACTCTGATCTCGGGGAGACCCTCAATTCGGTCAACGAGGCTCATCCCGAGCTTCGGATGACGGCGATCGACGACATCTGGCCGGACGAGCGCTTCTACTTTCGCTCGGACCACTTCAACTTCGCGAGGAAGGGGGTGCCGGTTCTGTTCTTCTTCAACGGCACGCACGATGACTATCATGGCCGGGACGACGAGCCCGACCGGATCGACACGGAGAAGGCAGCCAGGATCGGTCGACTCGTGTTCTATCTCGGGCTTGAGGTCGGGAATCGGACCGAGCGCCCACAATGGAATCCGGAGAGCTACGCTCGAATCGTCTCGGATTGATGATCCCGGCCGTCACCGCATCAAAGGAGAGCGGTCCTCGTGAGTGAGTCGACGTTCCTGGACATCCTGGAGCCCTGGGACGGCGTGGGCGTCCTCGTCCGGAGAGATCATCCGACCGGCACGTGGATCTTCGTCGCGATTCACGACGACACGCTCGGACCCGCCACCGGCGGACTCCGGATGAAGGTGTACGACCGTCCGGAAGATGGCCTTCGCGATGCCCTGCGCCTGTCCGAGGGGATGACCTACAAATGGGCTGCGATGGACTTTCCGTTCGGGGGTGGCAAGACCGTGCTCGCCATTCCGCGTCCTCTCGACGATGACGAGCGCCGCGGGCTGATGCTTCGGTTCGGTGCGCTGCTGAACTCTCTTGGGGGGCGCTACGGGACGGGTGCCGATCTGGGCACGACGACCCGGGACATGCAGACCATCGCCGAGGTGAGTGAATACGTGATCGGTGTTCACGGGCGCTCGGAGGGCCCCATGGATCCGAGTCCGTTCACGGCGCTCGGCGTCTTCGCCGGGATTCGGGCCGCGGTCGAGCATCGATTCGACTCCGCCGATCTTTCGGGTCGGAGCGTGCTCGTGCAGGGCGTGGGCGCGGTCGGCGCCCCACTCGCCGGGCACCTGGCCGACGCGGGGGCGAGGGTCCTCGTCTCCGACGCGGACGCCGCGGCCGCCGACCGAGTCGCGCGTGCGTGCTCTGGTTCGGTGATCGCGCCGGGGCACGTGTACTCGACCGAGTGCGACGTGTACGCGCCTTGCGCGGTCGGTGCGACGCTGAACACGCGAACGATCCCAGAACTGAGATGTTCCATCGTAGCCGGAGCGGCCAACAACCAGCTCGAGACCCGGGAGGATGCGGAGAGATTGTCGGAGCGGGGCATCCTCTACGCGCCTGACTACGTGATCAACGGAGGGGGCGCGATGGCGTTCACGTTGATCTATCAGGGGCTCGAGCCGATCTCTGCCGTCGAGAACCGGGTCCTGTCTATCGGCAGCCATCTCAAGCGCATCTTCGAGGAGTCGGCGCGTACGGCCTGCTCACCGCTGGAGGCTGCACGCTCGCAGGCCGAACGTACGTTGCGTCGAGGGCCGCTCGACTCCGAGATGTCCACGTTTGGGGACATTCAGGGCCGGTTCACTCGATAGAGTACCGCGTCGATGCGGGCGCAGGGGATAGAAAAGGGGCCCCCGCCGCACGCGGCGGGGGCCCCTCATGCGACCGGACCGACGGATCAGTTCAGTTCGCCGTCATTCTCCGGGACGAGGCGGAAGAGGTGCTCCAGTCGCAGGAACCTGAGGATCTGTGCGGTTCTCGACGGGATCGAGTGCACCCAGACATGATCGGCGGGAGCGGACTGGAGGCGTGCCGTCAGGATCAGGGCAATGTCCTCGATGTTCGCTTTCCCCGTTCCGGAGAGATCGAAGACCACATGCTCATCGTTGTCGTTCCGGGCCTCTTCGCTGACGATGTGCGGCGCCAGCCGCTTTCTCTCGTCGTTTCTCATCGGTGCCTCCCATCGATTCGTTCACACTCCACTTCGAGGCGTGCCCTCTCACTCCTCAAGAGTCGTGCCACGCTGTTTTGGCCCAGAATCTGCCATCCTGGCACGATCTGGTGCCGGTGAGCGGGCTGCCACATACTGTCACCGGGACTTTCTTACCGGAGGTACAACCCGGCTCCATGCGGCGCGCGTTCATCCTTATGACGTTCCTGTCGGCCTCGATCGCACCGGCCGCTGCACAGGAGTCTCCGGCTGCCCAGGTCGAGTACTTCGCTGCCGTCGCCAGCTTCTTCAACCTGCCGCCCACCGAGGTCGCGATCCTGAGCGAATGGGAGATCCCCGCTCAGGAGATTCCCGTTGTGCTATTCATGGCGCGTCGGAGTGGGGTGTCGCCTGAGGCGCTCGTCGCGCTCCGCGAGGCCGGGCAGAGTTGGGCCACGCTCGCGACGCGATATCGAGTCGGGCCCGCGGCTCTCCATGTACCGGTGCCGGACGATGCCTCCGCCGGTTCGCTTGCGCGCGCGTACCAGGAGTATCGAGGTACGCCCGTCGCCCGGTGGAGCACGATCCGATTGACGGACGAAGACGTCGTGGGGCTGGTGAACGTACGACTGATCTCGCAATCTCTCGGCCTTCCCGCCGAACGAGTCCTGGGGCGCACCGGATCCGTCGGCACGTACGTCGAACTCTACGCGCACCTCAAGCGCTGACCCGGACTCATGCCAAGAGCCGATTTCGTTCCCCTCCAGACGTATGAGGAACTTCCGGAAGAGGAGATGCGCCGCGCCGCGAAGCGCTTCCTCGAAGTGATGCGGCGCCGGCGCACGGTACGAGAGTTTTCAGATCGGCCCGTTCCCAGGGAAGTCATCGAAGACTGCCTGCTGGCGGCCGGTACGGCCCCCAATGGCGCGAATCGGCAACCATGGCGTTTCGTCGTCGTGGGAGATCCCGACATCAAGTCGAGGATCCGCGAAGCTGCGGAGGTCGAAGAGGTCGCCTTCTATAAGGGCGGTAAGGCCCCCCAGGAATGGCTGGACGCGCTCGAGCATCTCGGCACGGATGAATGCAAGCCGTTTCTCGAGCAGGCGCCGTGGCTGATCGTCATCTTCGCCGAGAGCTATGAGCGGACGGACGAAGGTGGAAAGACGAAGAACTATTACGTGACCGAGTCCGTGGGTATCGCGACCGGGATGCTGATCACGGCGCTTCACCACGCCGGCCTCGTGACGCTGACGCATACGCCCTCCCCCATGAAGTTTCTCAATGACCTCCTCGGTCGTCCGGACAATGAACGCCCCTTCCTGATTCTGGTCGCGGGTTATCCGGGGGAGGACGCCATGGTACCCGACATTACGAAGAAGCCGATCGAGGACATCGCGGTGTTCATCGAGTAGAGCTCGGAGGAGGAACGTGGGCCAGGACGTATCAGGGCAGGCTCAGACACCAGCCCAGGTTCGTGCCTTTTCCAAGGCATTGCTGCGCGACTATCAGGCGCTCGAACGGATGCTCGAAGAGGGGCTCTTCGAGACCGGAATCCGCCGCATCGGCGCGGAACAGGAGATGTTCCTCGTCAACGAGGCGTGGCGGCCCGCGTCGACGGCTCTGGAGGTACTCGAACGACTCGAAGGGCCGTTCACAACCGAACTTGCTCTCTACAACCTCGAGGCGAACGTAGAGCCGCGTGAACTCGAGGGACGGTGCTTTTCGGATCTGCACGCCCGGATTGACGAATTGGTTGGGGATGCCCGTGACATGGCGCGAGAGGTCGGCACGGAGATCGCGCTCACCGGCATCCTCCCGACCCTGTCCAAGTCGGACGTCACACTGGAGAACATTACGCCGCGTGCTCGCTATTACGCACTGAACGAGGCCTTTTCGAAGGCACGCGGGGGCGAGCCCTACAAGTTACGCATCCAGGGTGCGGACGAGCTGTACACGGAGCACGACTCGGTCATGCTCGAGTCGTGCAACACCAGCTTCCAGGTCCACCTGCAGGTCGAGCCCGACGAATTTGCGCACATCTACAATGTTGCGCAGGTCGTGACGGCGCCGGTTATGGCTGCCTCCGTGAACTCGCCACTTCTCTTCGGTCGTCACCTGTGGCACGAGACCCGGATCGCCCTGTTCCAGCAGTCGATCGACACGCGCTCCGGATCGGTGCAGCTCCGGGACCTCGCCCCTCGCGTCCGGTTCGGCGAGCGTTGGGTCGAACGCGGTGTTCAAGACCTGGTGCAGGAGGACATCGCCCGCTTTCGCGTCCTTCTCACGCGAGACGTCACGGAAGACCCCATCGAGATTCTCGACGGCGGCGGAATCCCTTCGTTGCAGGCCTTCTGCCTGCACAACGGGACCGTCTACCGATGGAATCGTCCCTGCTACGGCATCGGGGGAGGAAAGCCCCATCTGCGCATCGAGTGCCGCGTCATTCCATCGGGTCCCACCGTCGTCGACGAGGTGGCGAACGCGGCATTCTGGATCGGTTACGTACTCGGTGCTGCAGAGGAGTACGGAGACGTCCGCGAAAGGATTGACTTCATGGAGGCCAAGTCGAACTTCCTGGCTGCCGCGCGCAATGGTCTCAAGGCCGGGTTCCGGTGGCTGGATGGAGCCACCAGGAGTGCCCCCGATTTGATTCTCGAAGAGTCCCTGCCGATTGCGCGCGCTGGGCTCGCGACAGCGGGTGTGAGTCCGAACGACATCGACCGATACCTGGGGGTCATCCACGAGCGGGTGGAATCGGGCACCACGGGTTCTCGTTGGATGGTGCGGTCGCTTCGGGGGCTTGGTGACAACGGTACTCGATCCGAGCGGCTGGCCGCGGTCACGTCGGGCACGATCTCCCGCCAGAAGGAAGGAAAGCCGGTCCACGAGTGGGACGACGTGGACATTCGAGAGGCGGGAGGCTGGCGTCTGAATTACGAGAAAGTCGAACAGTTGATGACGACGCAGCTCTTCACGGTGCATGAAGAGGAGCTCGTCGACATGGTCGCGTTCCTGATGGATCGGAAGCAGATCCGGCACGTCCTCGTCGAAGACGATGCACACAATCTGGTCGGCCTCGTTTCTTACCGTTCCGTGCTGCGACTGATGTCCGAGGGCTTCGACCCCGAGACGGACGGCACACCGCCGGTATCCGCCGTTATGGAGCGAAATCCCACATCGGTCTCCCCGGAGACGCCTACGCTCGACGTGATCGACCTGATGAGAGCGCAGCGAGTCTCCGTCATTCCCGTCGTGTCCGATGGGAAGCTTGTCGGTATCGTGAGCGAACGAGACTTCATGCCCCTGGCGTACGACCTCCTGCACGATCGCCTGAGTCGCTAGAGGAGTGTCCGGGGTGGTGATGGAAGCGAGACGGGGAACGAAGCCCGAGGAACGCCTGATTGGAAAGGCGACGGGGCCTGCCGGAGGCCCCGTTCTGATCTGTGTCGCAGGGATCCATGGCAATGAGCCGGCCGGTGTCTACGCGGTCCGTCGCGTACTCGCTGCGATCGAGGACCGTCGACATCTGCTGGAGGGCTCTCTGGTGGCGCTCGCGGGCAACATGGCAGCACTCGGCGTCGGCCGACGCTTCGTGGACCGGGATCTGAACCGGGCGTGGACGCGGGATCGACTGGAACGCCTTCGTAGCAGCAGAGTGGCAGGGGCATCCGTTGAAGACCTCGAGCAGGTGGAGCTTCTCGGCGAGCTCGAAGGGGTCTTGCGGTCTGCGGGTGGACCGGTGTTCGCTCTGGATCTGCACACGACGTCGGGGCCCGGTGGGATCTTCTCCGTGTTCACCGACTCTCTCCCACACCGCGCCTTCGCCAGCAACTTCCCCGTCCCGATGATTTTCGGGCTCGAGGAGCTGGTCGATGGCACTCTACTCAATCTCCTGAGTGAGAACGGTGTGGTCGCCCTCACCTTGGAGACGGGTCAGCATGAAGAGTCGGCGGCGATCGACCGGGCCGAGGCCGCCATCTGGATCGCGATCGTGTCCGCGGGGGTCCTTCCGGAGCGGCTCGTCCCCGAGGTCACTGAGGCGCGTAAGCTGCTGCGTCGAGACGCAGGGCATCTCCCTCGTGCGCTCGAGATGCGGTACAGGCGTGACGTCGTAGACGGCGACGGCTTCGCCATGAGGCCGGGGTTCATGAATTTCCAGTCGGTGAAGGCCGGAGATCTCATTGCGGGGGACGCCGGGGGTGACGTCATCGTTGCCGAGGCCGGCCGGCTTCTGATGCCGCTGTATCAGGAGCAGGGCGAAGACGGCTTCTTCCTGGTGCGTGAATTTCCCGCATTCTGGATGGGCGTGTCTCATGTCATGAGGAGGTTGGGCCTGTCTCGCGTGGCGTTCTGGCTTCCGGGCGTGAAGAGGGTTCAGGGCTCCGAGGACGAGGTCGTCGTCAACAAGCGCATCGCGCGCTTCTTCGCTCGACAGCTCTTTCACCTCCTCGGCTTCCGCCAGCTGCAGGACGCGGGCTCGGCCCTGTTGATGCGCCGCCGGCGATTCGACGAGGGACGCTACCTGAAGCACCCCCCAGCCCCGACGTCCCTGGAGACTCCACCCGGATCGGACTGACCGGTCGTGTGCGGTCGATACACCCTCGCAACGCCTCCCACGGATCTCGTGGAGGCCTTCGACGTTCCTGAACTCACGTTCGAGTGGCCGCCGCGCTTCAACGTCGCTCCCGGGCAGCAGGCTCCCATCGTAGCTGAGGACGCCCGAGGCCGTCGCATGGGGCTCATGACGTGGGGGCTGGCTCCGAAGTGGATGGATGAACCGGGTCGTGGCTTCATCAATGCGAGGGCCGAGTCCGTGACGACGAAGCCGTCCTTTCGAGAAGCGTTCGCTCGGCGGCGCTGCCTCATACCGGCAGACGGCTTCTACGAGTGGCAATCCGCTCAAAGCGGTGGCCCGAAGACCCCGTTCTGGATTCACCCTCCCAGCGGTGGCGTGGTGTCGTTCGCCGGCGTGTGGGAACGCTGGCAAAGGCCGGGGCATGAACCGCTGCACACCTTTGCGGTCCTCACGACCGATGCGAACGACGACGTGCGGCCAATCCACGATCGCATGCCGGTCGTGATCGACGAGGCGGATCGCGGGACGTGGCTGGATCGCGGTGCGTTGCCGAGCGACGCGCAGGCTCTCCTTAGGTCGCCACCGGACGGAATGTTCGTGGCTCACGCGGTTGGCATACGTGTGAACTCGCCGTCCGAAGACGACGAGTCACTGATTGCGCCGGCCAGCGGCTGACCGCGTTACCTTCCGCGGAACTTGATCGTCCGCTGCCGACTGACCCGGGGCTGCCGTGCTGACCGTGTACGAGAAACCCACCTGAACCACCTGCAGGAAGCTCGTGAAGCTTCTCGAAGATGAAGGTGTGGATTTCGATCGTGTGAACTACTTCGTCGATCCTCTCGATGAGGCGATGCTGCGCGATGTCCTCGCCAAGGGCGATCTCTCTCCCAGGGATGTACTTCGAAAGCGCGACGCCGCGTACCGGGACCTCGGGCTCGACGACGAGTCGGTCGACGACGAGTCGATCATCGCGGCCATCGTCGCACATCCGGGATTGCTGCAGCGTCCGATCGTCGTGAAGGGCGATCGGGCAGTACTGGGACGGCCCGTGGAGAACGTGCGCGAGTTGATCCGCGCGACGTAGCCCGCGCGGACCGGGAGGGGGACTCTGTGCCGATGTCCGTTCCGGCTCAGCTCGCGGGCGGTCCTCCTCGGCGCGAGGGAATGACCCGTCCCGGCAGCGTATACAGGATCTCCCCGTCCTCCAGGGCGAACTCCCCGTTGACGATGACGTGGTCGATCCCGCTCGAATGCCGGTGGGGGTCGAAGAAGGTGGCCTCGTCGGCGATGGTTTCCATGTCGAATACCACCATGTCCGCCCAGTTGCCGACTCGGATCTCGCCGCGGTCCTGAAGACCCATGATCCGGGCGGGCAGGGAGGTCTGCGAACGAATCGCCGCCTCGACGGAGAGAGCGCCCGCGGTCATCGCGTACTGACGGATCTTGCGGGGGAAGGTCCCGTAGTAGCGCGGGTGGACGGAGCCGTCCGACTCGACTGCGATCCCTCCATCCGAGGCGGTCGCCACCCACGGCTGCGCCGCATAGTTCTCGACATCGATCTCGGACATGGAAAAGCCTCGAAGCCGACCGCCGCCCCGACGCTCCGGGTCACCCTCGAGCTGCAGGTCGATGGCCATTTGGACAGCGTCCACCCCACGCTCGTCCGCGACCTCCTGGAGGTTCTTACCGACCCAGTCCTCCCTCGGGTACTCGAAGATCACCACGCGATCCGCTCCACCCCGACGACGGATCTCGTGCTCGATGTCGCGCCGCACCATCGCGTTCTGCTCCGGATCGGCGAGGACCCTGCGGAGCTGCTCCGCCGGCGGAGCCTCGATCTCTCGGGACGAGGTGGCCCACGCCGGGATCAGACGCGTGTTCCCGTCGGAGCCGCTGGTAGCGTAGGGGTACTGGTCCGCCCAGACGCGGATACCTTCGTCGCGCGCCCGCTGGATGAGCTGAATCGCGCTGCCGCTCGATCCCCAGAAATGCGCACCTTTGGCCTTGATGTGTGAGGCAACGACTCGGGCCCCGGAGTGGCGGCCGACCTCGATGGTCTCCATCACGGCGTCCTGCAGCGTAGGCGGACCCGGTTCATCCTGGCTCGGCCAGAACCACATCGGGTCAGCACCCTCCGAGCGCTCGTGGGAGATGTAGACGCCGTCGAAAGCGACGAGCTCCTCGGCGACGCGCGCGACTTCCGCGGTGGTGCTCCAACGTCCGGGAGCGTACTCGAGCCCTGCGGACATCCCGACTGCGCCCTCTTCGAGTGCCTGCCTCACGAGTAACTGCATCTCCCGCACCTCGGCGTCCGTCGCCGGCCGCTGGACATCGTCACCCATCACCTCCCGCCGTACGGTCCCGTGCCCGACCATCAGCATCACATTAGGGCCGACACCCTGCCGCTCGAGGATCGAGCGCTGATCACGGATCGGCCACGGGGAGCGCCCGTCGTGGTTCACGACCACGGTCGTCACGCCCTGGGAGATGACGTTCGGGGCGCTCTTCCGGTGGATCGAATCGGTGCGGATCGTGGATCCGCCGATGCGCGCGCTGCCATCGTCCGCGTGCGAGTGGATATCGATGAAGCCGGGCGAGACATATCGCCCTGTGGCGTCGATCACTCGGTCAGCGGATGCATTGTCCAGTATCCCGACCGCCACGATACGGCCGTCTCTCACACCAATGTCGGCACGGAACCACGGGTTGCCGCTGCCGTCGAGAACGCGACCGCCCCGAACGAGCAGGTCGAATGGGCCGGCGTCCTGAGCTTGCGCGGCCGGCGGCGTGACCAGGGGGATGGCAAACGCGAGGACCAGGGTCAAAAGGGCGGCATTCTTCATGCTTCTCGGCGGATTGGGCGATGGGGTCGGCAGACCGTTGGGAGGTGCAAGTCGGATCGTACCGGCGACCGCGAGTGGTCGCCAGCACGATGCTGGCCACCTATCCTCCGTGCGCCGCCCACCACGCTCGGGGCGACCGAGCGTGTCGACCGATCCCCGGGGGGGAAGACTGTGCAGACCCGGAACCCTGAACACGTCGTCCAGTCGGTGCTCGAGCCCGGTGAACGCATCATCTGGTGTGGTCGCCCGAATGTCGAGGCGGCGGTGGGCGGATCCCGCCGGGGACGTGGCCCCTTCGTCACGATCGGGATCCTCGCGCTCGTCGCGGGTGTCGGCGTGTACCAGGCGGGCGAGATCGGCATCGCTCCCGCGGATTTGATCGACGAGCTGCGCAACCGGGTGCCGGGCTTCTTCTACATCATGGGGGGCATGGTCCTGCTCCCCATCGTCCTGCGGGCCCTGAAGCTGGACGGGCGATCGCGCGTGCGGCGCCACTTCGAGAACCTGACCTACGGCGTGACCGACCAGCGCGTGTTGGTGATCGAGAAGGACATGGTGCTGGCCTTCGCGGGCGACGAACTCGATCGACCCCGTGTCGTGGATCGGCAGAACGGCTATGGCGACGTGATCTTCGCGCGCCAGCGAACGTCATCGGGCACTACGTCCCGCAACCAGGATCCGGTGTCGCGGGTTCGGCAGTCGGTCGGATTCAAGGCGCTACCGAACCCCGAGGAGGTCCGGGATCGACTGATCGAGTGGATTGCCGGGGAATTGCAGGAGGCTGCGGACGAGGTCTCGGACTTCCTCGAGGCGCAGTACGACGAGAGTCCGTCGAGCTTTGCCACGCCCTCGGGAGTGGCGACGCTGCGCCACCCGGAGACGGGTATGACAATCGATTATCCCGATACCTGGTCGGTCCAGGTCCGGAAGAAGAAGAAACCATTCGGGAAGACCTTCCTGGACTCCGAAAAGTGGAAGAGCCTCGGGGACTCGACCGACTGGAACATGGTGCGGATCGAGGGGCCGAGCGGGTGTGTCGTCGACGCGGAGATCTTCGAGACGCCGATCCTCGCCACGTACGACTCGCTCGCAAACAGCACGCTCGCGTCGCTGATGGGGGAGCTGGTCGACAGTGACCCCGTCTACGAGCAGCATGGGATGAGCGGCTTCACGGTGACGAGACGAAGCCCGCTTCAATCCAATACTTCGACCGGGACGGTTGGTGCTGCCTCGGTCGTGACGCCGTTTCGATACACCGTGTTGCACGATGACCGATACCAGATGGTGTTGCTATCGAAATGGCCCGAGGCCTCGCCAGAGCTGACCGGGGCCGTCGACCTGGTGGTACGATCGGCGCGGATGGCGCTCTAGCTCCTGTTGTTCAGCTCACCTCGTCGAACGCGTCCCGGATCCTCCCCAGCCCCTCGAGTAGCTCGTCCTCGGGATTCCCGAAACCGAGCCGGATGAAGTGGTCCATGCCGAAGTGATCACCGGGCACAACCAGCACCGACTTCTCCACGCGTAGCTTCTCCGCGAACTCACTGGAGTTCACCGGCGCGTCGTAGTGCGTGTAGCAGATCGCGCCCGCGTCCGGTGGCCGGTACCGGAAGCGGCCTCCCTGGGCGGACATCCACTCCTCGAGCACACCGAGGTTTTTCCGGACGATCCCGCGCGTCCGCTCGCCGATGCGCTCGCGGGTATCGGGCTGGAGCGCCACGCACGCCAGCTGGTCGGAAATCGACGCCACCGCGATCGTCGTGTAATCGGTCCGACCCCAGAGCTCTTCCATGATGCTCTCGGGGCCGACGATCCATCCGAGGCGGAGGCCGGGAAGCCCGTACGCCTTCGAAAGGGAGTTCGTCACGAGCACGCGGTCATGGACGCCCCAGAAGGACGGTGTCCGCTCCTCGCCGCTCTCCGCGCCGGCGTACACCTCGTCTGCGAGGATCCACGCCCCGTGCCGCTCGGTCATCTCGGCGATCGCATCCATCGAAGCGCGTGTGAGGGAGGCGCCCGTCGGGTTGTTCGGGTTCGTGATGAGGACAAACGAAGCGCCGTCCACCAGCGCGGCTTCGAGGGCGTCCAGGTCCGGCTGCCAGCCATCCTCCTCGCGGAGATTCACGCCCGTCAGACGACTGCCGAACGACTCCAGAAGACCGGGGACCTGACCGTAGGTAGGCAGGATGATGGCGGCTTTCGCATCGCCTTCGAAGAGGTGCCAGAAGCAGGTGAAGTTCGCCTCGGCCCCACCCGTCGTGACGAGTACGGAGGCATCACTCGCGCCTTCGTACTGACCGGCGATGAGGGAACGGAGCTCGTCCGATCCGTTCGACTGACCGTAGCCGAGAAGCGTCGAGCCGACGTCGACGTCCCGTCCGGAGAGCTCGATGAGTTCATCGGTGGTGAGCGGGTGTACCCCGCTCTCTGACAGGTTGATTTCGACGCGGTGCTCGTAGGTGGACTGCCACCGTTCCATTCGGAAAGGTGAATAGCGCACGACCTGCTCCTTCGTAGGGCCAAGTGAGGAGGGCGAGGCTGCCCCCTCGAGAGAGACGGATCGTAGGTGGCGCGTTGAGCCAAGTAAATGGCGGGGCAGATCGCAGAAGTGACGTGAGGGTGACGATGCGGGCGGAGTCGTTCTTGGCGACATTCAGGGGCTGAACCCGTCGTTCAACTCCACCAAGACTTCGTATGCGCAAGGTCCTCCTCGTCATCCTCGACGGCTGGGGTCACTCCGATTTCGAAGGCGAGCCGACCGAAGGGAATGCGGTCGAGTTGGCGAACGTTCCGACGTTCCGTCGCCTGTACGACGGGTTCCCCCGAACGAGGCTGGCCTGCTCGGGCGGGGACGTGGGACTGCCGGAGGGCCAGATGGGTAACTCGGAGGTCGGGCATCTCAACCTGGGGGCCGGCCGGGTCGTATATCAGGATATCGCCCGGGTCGACAAGGCGATTGCCGACGGCGAATTCGCGACTGCCCTGGGGCTCGAGGTTCTGGTGGATCAGGTTCGGGCAGGCGGTTCAAAGATCCACGTGGTCGGGCTGGTGTCCGACGGCGGCGTTCACAGTCATATCCGTCATTTCACTGCGCTCTTCGATCTGCTTCCGGAGGACGTGCCGGTTCGGGTGCACTGTATCACGGACGGACGTGACACGTCGCCCACAGGAGGCGCCGGCTACCTGGCCGAGATCGATGACGCATGTGCGCGCAGCGAGGAGTGGGCGATCGCAACGGTCTGCGGCCGCTACTGGGTCATGGATCGTGACCGCCGCTGGGAACGGACTCAGAAAGGGTACGACCTGCTTATTTCGGGTCAGGCCGAGGTCTGGGCCGACGACCTCGGATTCATGCAGGACAGCTACGCCGATGACACCACCGACGAGTTCGTACGTCCGACGGGGATACGTGGCGTCGCCGAGGACGGGGTGTCAGCGGACGATGTGGTCATCCTGATGAACTTCCGGTCCGACCGGATGCGTCAGCTGACGGCCGCACTCTCGAGGGACGATTTCGACGGGTTCGAGCGAGCGGGAGATCGACCGGGGACGATCGTGACGATGACCGAGTACGAAGACGGTCTGCCCGTGACCGTCGCGTTTCCCCCGCAGAATGTGCGGACAGGCCTCTCGGAGTACCTCGCCTCTCTCGGCAAGCGCCAGCTGAAGGTCGCGGAGACCGAGAAGTATGCCCACGTGACGTACTTCTTCAATGGAGGGGAGGAGACACCGTGGCAGGGGGAGGACCGGTCGCTGATTCCGTCCCCTAAGGTGGCGACGTACGACCTTCAGCCCGAAATGAGCGCCCCCGGCGTCGCGGACGCCGTCATCGCCGGACTGAAGGGTGACTACGACTTCATCCTCGTGAACTTCGCGAATCCCGACATGGTCGGGCACACCGGCGTGATT
This sequence comes from uncultured Gemmatimonadaceae bacterium, assembly GCA_964492085.1. Lineage (GTDB taxonomy): Bacteria > Gemmatimonadota > Gemmatimonadetes > Longimicrobiales > Gaopeijiaceae > UBA2589. The sequence continues at coordinate 35,927 of CAZBHZ010000007.1, forward strand.
CCCGCTGCGGTGCAGGCGGTCGAGGCGGTCGACGCATGCGTGGCGGACATCCTGACGACGATCGATGCGCACCCGGAATGGGTCGCGCTCGTCACGGCCGATCACGGTAATTGCGAAATGATGATCGACTCCGAGGGGAATGTGCACACGGCGCACACCACGAGCCCGGTGGATCTCATTCTGTACGATCCGGTAGCGCGGGCGGCGTCGCTCGCCGACGGTGGGCGTCTGGGCGACATCGCCCCGACGGTGCTCGGCTGGATGGGGATCGACCCGCCGCCGGAGATGACGGGCCGCGATCTCACCGTGCGACCGGGTGCTGACTGATGGATCGCGATCAGCTACTGGAGCAGGCACTCGGGCTCGGCGAGGAGGGCAACTGGCACGACGCAGCCGAGTTGCTCCGGGATCACCTGGAGGACTTCCCGGACGACGCCGCGGTCCATTGCTGGCTGGGGGTCGCCGAGCAGCAACTGGGCATGGGGGGCGTCGCCTACGAGCGCTTCAAGCACGCGCTCTCACTCGGATCCGAGGATCCGTATGTGCTCGCCACCGCCGGCAACGGGATCGCGTACTTCGACGACCCCGACGCGGAGCAGGCGCTGCGGACCGCATCGATGATCGGCCCGGATATTCCCGTGACGCGCCTGATGTACGGGGCGTATCTCGCGCGTGAAGGCTTCACGGAGAAGGGGATCGAGGAGCTGACCGCCGCGCGCGAGCTCGACCCGGACGATCCGCAGATCGCCTTCGAACTCGGGGTCGGATGGGCGCTGGCCGGCGATCACGACCGTGCGACCGACGTACTCGCCGATGCCGTGCGGCTTGACCCGGAAGACGGGTGGACGCGCGTCGTGTTCGGCCTCGAGCTCCTCGAAGCCGACCGCTTCGAGGAAGGCGCAGGGGAGCTGATGTCGGGTGCTCGGATCCGCGAGGACGACGTCGATGCACAGCTCCTGGCGGCACTCGCAGCGGCGGCGACCGGTCGCGACGGCACGGCGTACGAGATGCTCGAGCGCGCCCGCATTCGGGCGGTGGAGCCGGATCTGGCACTCCTCACATCGGTCGAGGACCGGCTTGACGCCGGACACGATGCGGCGCGTGAACTGCTCGAAGAGGATCTCGCACCGGACCTCCTGCGTACACGACTGCGCGAACGCCCCTGACCCCGGACGCCTTCCTGTGACCCTTCTCTCCATCGACTTCGAGCGGCATCGCCTTGATAACGGCCTCAAGGTCGTGCTGGCTCCGGACCGGACCGTGCCGGTGGTCGCCACGAATCTCTGGTACGGCGTCGGCTCGCGGAATGAGCCGGCAGGGAAGACGGGCTTCGCACACCTCTTCGAGCACATGATGTTTCAGGGTTCGGCACACGTGCCCAAGAACCGGCACTTCGAACTGATCGAGCGTGTCGGCGGCACGCTGAACGCGACTACGTGGTTCGATCGCACCAACTACTTCGAGACGGTGCCGTCACACGAGCTGGACCTGTGCCTGTGGCTCGAATCCGACCGGATGGGGTGGATGCTTCCCGCGATGGATCAGGAGAAGCTCGACAACCAGCGCGACGTCGTGATGAACGAAAAGCGCCAGCGGTACGACAACCAGCCGTACGGGGATTGGAGCGAGCGACTGCAACACCTCGTCTACCCTGAGGATCATCCCTACCACCACACGGTGATCGGATCGATGGAAGACATCGAGGCGGCGACGCTCGATGACGTCGCATCGTTCTTCGAGACCTTCTATGTCCCGAACAACGCCGTGCTCACGGTGGCGGGCGACATCGACCCGGCCGAGGCACTGGCGTCGATCGAACGATACTTCGGGGAAATTCCGGCCGGCGCGGAGGTGCCGCCGATCCCGGGCCGCACGGAGCTGGAGCACGTGATCGGAGGAACCGTGCGAGACACAGTCGTCTCCGATGTGCCCTTGCCGAGGGTGATCATGGCGTTCCGGATTCCACCGTACTCGTCCGACGCGTTCGCCACGGCGGAGATCGCGCGGGCGCTGCTGGGCATGGGGCGCGCCTCACGCTTCTACAGACACCTCGTCCGTGAGCAGCAGATCGCGAAGAGCGTGGTGACCTACGCGTACCCGCTCATGACCGGTGCCTCGATGCTGCTCGTGTGGGGGACGGGATACCCGGGGAGCGATCCGGCGGAGCTTGAGTCAGCGATGACGCGCGAGCTCGAGGGTCTGATCGACGCTCGTCAGGAAGAGATCGACCGTGCGATCACACTGACCGAGACCGACCTGGTCCGGGCACTGGAGCGCGTCGCGGACCGGGCCGACCTCCTCTCGATGTTCGACCTGTACTTCGACGACCCGGGGCGCCTGAATCGAGAGCTCGATCGACTCCGGTCCGTCACCCTGGAGGATGTCCGCGGTTTCGTCGATCAACAGCTCGGACCGGACAACCGTGCGATCCTCACCTACGTGCCGGAGGACGGACGATGAGCGTTCTCGACCGATCGACGCCGCCGGCCAGCGGCTCGCTCCGGGATTTCTCTTTTCCGGCCGTGGATCGGAAGGAACTCGCCAACGGTCTGGACCTGCGTGTCGCGCGGATGAACCGGCTTCCGATGGTGAACGTCAGCCTCTTCATGCGCGCGAGCGAGGATGCGCTCAGTTCCGACCGGGCAGGCCTTGCGGTACTCACGGCGGACGCCCTCGAAGGCGGCACGAAGAAGCGCAGCGGCTCCGAACTCGCCGAGTCGCTCGAGAGGATCGGGGCTCGTGTGTCCGCGAGCGCGGGCTGGGAGGGCACGACCGTGGGGATTTCGTGCCTTGCGGATCGGCTGCCCGAAGCGTTTGCCATCATGGCGGAAGCCGTCCGCGAGCCGTCCTTCCCGGAGGGCGAAGTACGACGTGCGCTCGATCAGCAGCTCGCGACGATTCGGCAGCGGCAGATGGACCCCGGAGCACTCGCGACCGACTCGGCGCGGGCAGCGTACTTCGCCCCGGACGTTCCCTACGTCCGCGCGGTCGACGGGACGGTGGCGTCGATCGAGGCGATGTCACGCGACACGCTTCGTGGCTACGTGGAGGCGAACTACCGCCCCGAAGGTGGTGGCCTGGTCGTGGTCGGTGACGTCGAGGTCGACGAAGTCGCCGAGATGGTCATGACTCACTTCGGCGACTGGACCGGATCCCCGTCACACGTTGCGGACTTCGAGGTCGAGCCTGCCACGACTTTTCGGCGCGTGATCCTCGTCCACCGTCCGGGTGCGGTGCAGAGTGAGGTTCGGATTGGCCATGTGGGGACGTCCCGGTCGACGCCGGATTACTACCCCCTTTCGATCGCCAACATGGTCCTGGGCGGAATGTTCACCAGCCGCCTGAACCTCAATCTCCGAGAGGAGAACGGCTTCACGTACGGAGTGCGGTCCCGGTTCACCTTCCGGTCCAGCCCGGGGCCGTTCCAGATCTCGACCGCGGTCGGGAACGACGTGACGGCGCCGGCAGTGCGCGAAGCGATGAGTGAGCTCACGAAGATGGCCGAGGCCGGCCCGACGGAGGACGAAGTCTCGGCTGCTCGTGATTATGCGGCCGGAGTGTTCGGCCTTCAGCTCGAGACGTCCGGGCAGGTGGCAACCCGGGTGAATCAGCTCCTGATCTACGGGCTCGCCGACGATCACTACGACCGCTACCGGGACGACGTGCGGGCCGTGACGGCGGACGCGGCAAAGGCAGCTGCGGCGACCCACATGCGGCCGATGGAAGCGCAGATCGTCGTCGTGGGTGATGCCGAGGTGATCGGGCAGCCCCTGGAGGAACTCGCTCTGGCCCCGGTTCAGGTCGTCGGCGCGGACTGAGCCTGCTGGGCCGGACGGGCCCGAACCCCGCACGCGGCTGCAACCGATTCCGGTGGCTGTCGTATCCCACATATGAAGGGTAGCGGACATCGGTCGCTGCCAACCTGTCCTGATTCGTCTCTCCGGGACGTCACATAGATAGGACAGGGGTTTTGAAAGGCGCCGGAACAAGCGGGATTCGGGAGTTGGCACGCCCCCTGCAAGTCTCAGAAGGCGTACCGGGAGTGCATCTGCCGAAACGGCGGCTTGCCGCGACGAGGAGGTGACAGGTGGCCAGGGCTAGAGCGAAAGAGAAGACGGAACTTCAGGTGGTCACGAGCGAGGCTCGCGAACACCGGTTGAAGTTGGGTGAGATGACCGACTCCGAGGTCGTCCAGGCATCCCTCGATGGGGATCCCAGGGCCTTCGGTGAACTCGTCCGCCGCTACGACCAGAGGCTTCTGAACTTCGTGTATCGGACCATAGGGGACCGGGAGCGTGGTCAGGACCTCGTGCAGGAGACGTTCGTCCGGGTGTACCGGCACCTGCACCGCTTCGATCAGACGAAGAAGTTCTCGACGTGGATCTACACGATTGCCAGCAACCTGGCGAAGAACGAGCTGCGGAACCGGTCGCGGAATCCCCTGGTCCTCTTCCAGACGCTGAAGAAGAACTGGGACGCTGACCATCGCCCGCTTGAGTGGGAAGACACGCAGTACAAGCCCGATGACCTGTTCCGTAAGCGTCATTTGCGGGCCAAGGTCGAAGAGGCGGTGAAGCAGCTTCCCGAACACCATCGGATCGTCTTCGTCCTCCGTGAGATGGAAGGGAAGACGTACGAGGAGATCGCCGACATCACCGGCTGCAACCTCGGAACGGTGAAAAGCCGCTTGAACCGTGCGCGCAACAACTTCGCGCACATCATCGCACCGATGATTGATTGAGTGGAGGATCGCGGTCGAAACGAGTGATGTTCGATGTGGGGTTGGGTGAGGGGGGGAGAGCCCCCGTCCGGGGAGACTCGGCGGGGGCTCGCTCGTATCCGGATGTCGGGGAACCCGACGGGAGTCGCTCAGTATCACCTGAGCGAGGTTCCCGGGCCGTTGGAGTCCGGGCCCGGATCGGCGAGCCGATGCGAATGAATTGTTCCGACGTCGTAACGCGTTTCACGGACTACCTGGACGGCGTGTCCCCGCCGGCCGAGGAGATTGCGATCGAGGAGCATCTGGAGCATTGCTCCAGATGTGTGCGGTACCGGAAGGTTCTGATCCATGGCGCCGAGCTTCTGCGGGCCCTGCCAGAGCCCGAGCTCCAGGACGACTTCGAGCCCAGGCTGGAGCACCGGCTCTATCACGTCGACGAGGAGCGCGTCCTCACCCCGCACGCTTCATCCCGGACGCCGGCGATGACGGTCCTGAGCATCGCGCTTCTGCTGACCGTCGTGGCGTGGTCGCCGACGCTCTTCATGCGCGCGCCGACGGTCGAGCTTCCGGTCATCGTGGTCGATGACCCACCGGCCCGTGGCGCGGCTCGCCCGGTGAGCGTGATGCCCGCCGGTGTGTTCACCACGACGGGGTCTCCGCCCGACCTGGATGACGGACTTTGGGCTAACCAGCTCATCTACGACTACTCGCCGCTGTCTCAGCGTTACGAACGGCGCTCGAGCGTGCGCCGGGTCGGTCAGTTCGACCGCTGAGCGCCCTCGACGCGGTCCCAGCGCTGGGCAAGAAGCTCGGCGGCGCGTTCTACCTCCACGGGGCGGATCATTTCCGGAAGGACGAGGCCGTCCGTGCGTTGATCGACGCACACGTGGATGAAGCCACGCGGGACTTCAATCTCGATCTACTGCGAGGCAACGAGGTCGATACGGAGACGCTGGCCTCGGTCATCGCCACCCCTCCGATGATGGCCGAGTGGCGCGTCGTCGTACTCCGAGAGGTCGAGGGGCTGGCGTCGTCGAAGCACGCGCGCGATGAACTCGTCCGGATCGCGCAGAACCCGCCGCCCGGTCTGGCGCTGATCATGAGTTGCACGGTGCCCTCGGGCTCGAAGGCGAAGTTCTACTCGACCCTCGCCCGAGCTGCTCGTTCGGTCGAGTTCAAGGCGATCACCGACGCGGACGTGCCCGGATGGATCATGGATCGGGCGAAGGAGGAGCACGACATCGCCTTCGCTCCCGATGCGGCGCAGGCGCTCGGCGCGGCGATCGGCAACAATCTGGGTGTGCTGTCTCAGGAACTGTCGAAGCTCGCAGACTTCATCGGGGACCGTGGTACGGTCACCCTCGAGGATGTGGAGGCGGCGGGTACGAAGCTCCCGTCGCAGGATCGCTGGCGGTGGTTCGATCTGGTCGGTGACCGTCACTTCGACGAGGCGGCCCGAACTCTTCCGATTCTCCTGCAACAGGGCGAGAATGGCGTCGGGTTGGTGATCGGGTTGGCGACGCAGTTCCTGCGGCTCGGCATTGCGGTGGAGGAGGGCGCAGCAGGACTGGAGCGTTCTCTGCCGCGGCACCAGCAGTGGCTCGCCGGTCGGGTCGCGACCCAGGCTCGTCGATGGACGGCGTCGGAGATCGACGCGGCGCTGGCCGGTCTACTCGATGTGGACCGGCTCCTGAAGGCGAGCCCGCATACGGACGAACACTTCCTCGAAGCGTGGATTCTCGGGCTTCGAGTCCGCGCGGAGGCGGTATGACGGTCAGTCGGAACTCGCGGTCAGGCTCCCAGCGGGTGGGTGTGTCCGTCGCGGTCATCATGCTCGCGTCGAGCATGGGCCTCGGCGTGGACCCCGCCCCCGCTTCGGCTCAATCCGGACTCGAAACGGTCGAGCGCCTGACACGACTCGGTCGGACCGACGAAGCACGCGCGGTCCTGCTCGAGTGGTGGGACAACGGCCGGGCAGATGCGTCGCGTCGCGAGCTTCAGCGTGGGCTGTGGCTTCGGGGCCGGCTGACCGTCGATCCTGTGCAGGCCGAGCTCGACTTCCAGCGCCTCGCACTCCTCTACCCGAGTGGCCAATTCACCCCGGACGCCGTCCTCCGACTGGCGCAGGCCTCATGGGCCATGGGAGACGACGCTGCCGCCCGGCGGTATCTGGAGACTCTGGAGCGGGATTACCGTCGGACCGACGCGTGGGAGCTGGCGCAGGAGTGGATCGCGGACGCGGGCCCTCTCCCCCCGGCGGGGGACACGCCGACCCGTGTCGTGGAGCCCATCGCCCGGGACGAGACGGACTCGCCCACCCAGCCGGTCACCGCGGATTCCTCGGTCGCCGATCCGGGCGAGGCCGAACCCGAGGAGGCCGCCGCCGAGGGAGACGCCCCGGTGATGAACTACTTCGTCCAGCTGGGCGCCTTCGGTGACGAGGAGCGGGCCCTCGCGCTCTATGAGGAGGTCGCGGCTCGGGATATCGATGTCCGGGTCGTGCGCGTCGAGGGTAGTCAGTTCACCCACGTGCGCGTGGGCCGATTCGCGGAGCGCTCGGCAGCTGTCGAACTCCTCGAGGAGCTGACCGCACAGGGCATCAGAGCGGCGCTGGTCCGTGACGACCGCGAGGAGCGGCCGGCCGGAAACTGAGGAAGCCGGTCAGCCGGCCGGCATCCCGGAATTCCACAGGTCCACGACGATCTTCCACGACCCGTCGGCCTGCTTCTTCCACGTGTGGAAGTCCCGCACCACGTCACGCCCCGGTTCTTCACCGTCACGATGTATGGTGATGTCACCGATCGCGAAGGTCCATCCGATGTCTCCGGAGGCCGCGACCTCCACACGGATGAGTTCGAAATCGAGCTCGACCCCCGGCGTCACGATGAAGCCGAACTGGTAGTTCTGCACACCCTGGAGCCCCTCGTCGACGATCTCCGCGTTCGGCGGGATCATGATGGCGGTTTCGTCATACATCGCGACCACCGCCTCCGAGTCCTTCGCCGATGCAGCGGCCTGGTACGCCAGCGCAGCAGCGGTGAGGGCTTCGAGTTCCGCCTCGCGGCTCGTGTCTGCCGCGGTCGAGGTATCCGACTGGCAGGCGGTAAGGAGGATCGGGACGGCGAGTGTCGTCACGACTGCGCGCAGGATGCCACGCCCTTCGCCGGCCCGCGTCATACCGCCTCCATGACACGCTTCAGCCGTATCTGGACCTCCTCGGCCATCGGACCGAGGTCGTCCCTGCCCGCGACTGCGAGCTGCTGGACCGGATCGAGGATCGAGACGACGGACGTGCCGGCCTCGGCCCCCTCGTAGACGACGACATTGCACGGCAGGAGGAGACCGATGTCGTCCTCTTCGGTGAGCGCCTGGTGTGCGAGAGGTGGGTTGCATGCGCCCAGAATCCGGTACGGACGAAAGTCGACATCGAGCTTGGTCTTGAAGGCTGCCTGGATGTCGATCTCACTCAGGACGCCGAAGCCCTCGGCCGCCAGAGCGTCCCGGACCTTCGCTTCGGCATCCTCGACCGATGCGTTCAGGATCTTCTTGAAGCCATAGCTCAGTTCGTTGCTCATCATGCGTCTCCGATGGTTCCGACATACTTCGCGGGAATGGGATAGTCTCTCGTTTCGGCCTGCCAGAAGACCGAGACGACCCACCAGCGGGTGCCGTCGTACAGGAGCTGGAACGAGTTGATCCCGCGCTGGAAGGGCCGGGTGTCTGCGCGACTGCGAAACGACACGTATGTGCTGAAGACGTGGGCGATGTTGCCGAAACGCTCGGTCACGCGGCCTACCTCGGCCTCGACGAACCCGTCCCGCTCGAGGGTCTCCCCGATTCGGCGAGGGTAGTCGCTCGGGGGGATGATGGCACGGCCCCATCGCCCGTCATCCGTCGGTCCGGTGGGGCTGAGGGTCGCCTCTTCCAGAAAGAGCGTGTTCCAGCGATCCCAGTCGCGCGCCTCTCCGGCGTCTCCGGAAATGACGTCATAGACGGCGGTGATGATGGCGTCGATTGACTCGACGTCTGCCGGATCGGCGTCCTGCGCACGCATCGCCTCCGGGAGTACGAGGACCAGCGCGGTGGCCGCGGCGAGCGCCACGAAAGGGCGCGCCCGATGCGTGAGGAGACCGGGTATCCGGATCATGTTGGACTTCCTCGAAGTAGTGGTTTCAGGCGCAGGCGAGACCGAGTCCGGTCATCTTACCGCGACCTCGTCTTGAGCGCCCTTCCTACCGAGATAAGTTCACAGATGGCTTCGGGCGACACACCCCTCATGCAGCAGTGGCGGGAAGCGAAATCCCGCCATCGGGATTCGCTGCTCTTTTTCCGCGTGGGCGACTTTTACGAACTCTTCCACGGGGACGCGGAGGAGGGCGCCAGGCTTCTGGGTCTGACGCTCACGTCGCGGAACAACGGAGCCGCGGCTCGCGTGCCGCTGGCCGGCGTCCCGGCCAAGGCGCTCGACGACTACCTGGCCCGACTCGTGAAGATGGGGCGCCGCGTCGCCATCTGCGATCAGGTCGAGGATCCTGCTCAGGCCAAGGGCATCGTGAAGCGGGAAGTCACGGAGACGGTGACGCCCGGCACGGTGCTGGCCGACGGCCTCCTTACCGAGCGCAAGAACAACTTCCTCGTCTCGGTGGTGGGTGCCGGCGACCGCGCGTACTCGGTCGCCGCGCTCGACGTCTCCACCGGGGAGATGGTGGTTCAGGCGGTCCCCGCCGAAGAACTGCGAGCCGAGCTCGGGCGACTCGAGCCCTCGGAAGTCCTGGTGCCTCGCGCCCTCGCCGAGGATGGGGAATTGGACCGTGCGGTCCCAGCCGGCGTTCCGCGGACCGTCCGGGACGACTGGATGTTCGAGGAGGACGTGTGTGGCCCGGAGCTGCTTCGCGTCTTCGCGCTCCAATCGCTGGACGGTCTCGGTTTCCAGTCGGACGATACCGCGCTGGTGCGGGTGGCGGGCTCTCTCATTCAGTACCTCGGAGAGATCCGGCCGGCCGGCGTGACGCACCTGAAGCCGGTCCGCATCCAGCGGCCCGGGCGGGTGATGCTGCTCGACGAAATGACGCGCCGAAACCTCGAATTGATCGAGCCGATGCGCGGAGGGGAGGAAGGAGGCACGCTCCTCGACGTGCTCGATGACACCGTGACGGCGATGGGTGGACGTCAGCTGCGGCGCTGGGTGCTGGAACCGCTCGTCGGGTCCGCGGAGATCTGGGCTCGCCAGGACGCCGTGACCGAACTGGTGGAGACACCCGAGCTGAGGCAGCGTCTCCGCGATGCTCTGTCCGGTGTGAGCGATCTCGAGCGTCTCGCTGGAAAATTCGGCACGCTGCGCGTCGCTCCCCGAGACCTCATGAGCCTGCGTCGGTCACTGGAGCGGCTCCCGGCGATCAAGGAGTCGTGTTCCGGGGCGTCGTCCGAGCTCGTCGGCTCGCTCGGAGTGGAGATCGACCTGCTGGAGGATGTCCAGGACCTGCTTGCCCGGGCGATCGCCGATGATCCGCCGGCGACCCTCCAGGACGGAGGTGTCATCCGGGAGGGGTGGTCGTCCGAGCTCGATGACATCCGTGCAGTGCGGGACGGAGCGCGGGACTTCATCGCGAGCCTGCAGGTGCGCGAGCGAGAACGGACGGGGATCGGCTCACTCAAGGTCGGTTTCAACAAGGTCTTCGGATATTACCTGGAGGTCACGAAGGCCAACCTGGACAAGGTCCCCGACGATTACGTCCGCAAGCAGACGCTCACCAACGGAGAGCGGTACTTCACGCCCGAGCTGAAGGAGTGGGAGGAGAAGGTCTTCGGGGCGGAGGACCGGATTGGAGGCCTTGAGGTCGAGCTCTTCTCCGCCGTGCGCGAACAGGTCGGTCAGGCCGTCACCCGCCTCCAGGATGCTGGCGCGCGCGTGGCGTCCCTGGACGTTCTCAGCACGCTTGCCCAGGTGGCGGTCCGCCGCGAGTACGTTCGCCCTGAGGTCCACACCGGTTTCGATCTGGAGATCCGCGCCGGCCGACACCCGGTCGTGGAGACGATGATGCCTCGCGAGGAATTCATCCCGAACGATCTCGTGCTCGATGACGACGGATACATCGTCGTACTCACCGGGCCGAACATGGCGGGTAAGAGCACCGTTCTCCGCCAGATCGGCCTGATTCAACTCCTGGCACAGATCGGCTCGTTCGTACCGGCGGATGCCGCCCGCCTCCCGATCGCGGACCGGATCTTCACGCGTGTCGGCGCGTCCGACAATCTGGCTCGCGGTCAGTCCACATTCATGGTGGAAATGAGCGAGACTGCGGCGATCGTGCACGGGGCGACAGACCGGAGCCTCGTCCTCTTGGACGAGATCGGGCGCGGGACGTCCACGTATGACGGGGTGTCGATTGCGTGGGCGGTGACCGAGCACGTGCACGAGCACATCGGTGCCAAGACGGTCTTCGCCACCCATTACCACGAGCTCACACAGCTCGGGGATCTGCTGGATGGCGTGAAGAACATGAACGTGTCCGTGCGCGAGGTCGGAGACGAGATCGTCTTCCTGCGCAGGCTCGCCGACGGGGGCGCCGACCGTTCGTACGGGATCCAGGTGGCCCGCCTGGCCGGACTTCCCGACGGGATCGTGGCTCGTGCGCGGGAACTTCTGTCCGAGCTGGAGGGAACACATACCGGAGGCGGTGAGGGGCTGGGGCGCCACGGCGTACACCGGCCGGAATCGGAGCCGCCACCGGATCAGCTTTCCATGTTTGGTGCAGAGCACCCGATCATCGCGCGCCTCAGGGCGCTCGATCCCGACGAACTCTCGCCGCGGGATGCTCTCGCGATCTTGTACGAACTTGGCAGCGTCACGCGACGCGGGGATGACGGTTGAGGCCAACCCGAGCAGTTCTGGGTCTGATTGTCGGCGCGACGTCCGTTGCGTGCGGTGTCGATGCGGAGATCGAACAGCCCCGGCCCCTCTCGGCCGAGATTCCGATCGAGTACCCTCTCCAGATGTGGGACGAGGACATGGAGGGGGAGACGCTCCTCCGAGTCCGGGTGGGAGACACCGGCGGCGTCGACAGCGTCGAAGTCGTCGAATCCTCGGGGCACCTCTCGTTCGACTCTGCCGCCGTACGGGGGGCACGCGAATTGCGGTTCTCGCCGGCACGGCAGGACGGAAAGCGAATCGAGGTCTGGGCTCATGTGCCCGTCCGGTTCTCCAAACGTCCACGGCCGGACACATTGGGTATCGAACCGAACCCTTGAGCCCCTCCGAAAGGAACACACATGGCTGAGCGCCATCTCCGGCCGTACGACAGCGTCCTCGACCTCATCGGCTGGACGCCGATGGTCCGTCTGCACTCGGTCACGGACGGTAGTCCCACGCCCGTGTACGCCAAGTGTGAGTTCTTCGGGCCCGGCGGTTCGATCAAGGATCGAATCGGGGTGGCGATGATCGAGGCCGCGGAAGCCGAGGGCACGCTGAAGCCCGGCGGTACGGTTGTCGAAGCGACCGGAGGAAATACGGGCCTTGCACTCGCGATGGCCGCATCGCTCAAGGGATACAAGTGCATCTGCACGATGCCCGACAAGATGAGCAGCGAGAAGGTCAAGCTCCTGCGTGCGTTCGGGGCCGAAGTCGTGATCACGCCGACGGCCGTACCGCCCGATCATCCGGATCACTATCTGGTAAAGGCCCGGAGCATTGCGGCCGAGACTCCGGGGGCCGTGATGGCGGACCAGTTCTACAATCAGGCGAACCCGAATGCGCATTACGCATCGACAGGACGCGAGATCTGGGAGCAGAGCGAGGGGCGTGTCACCCACTTCGTCGCGTCAGCCGGTACGGGCGGCACGATCACGGGGGTCGGGCGCTATCTGAAGGAGCAGAATCCGGACGTGACGATCGTCGGCGTCGACCCCGACGGCTCGATGATCGCGCCGTTCTTCAACACGGGAGAGAAGGTCGAGGGGCACCCCTACAAGGTGGAGGGGATCGGGAACGACAAGATTCCGGGCACGCTCGACCTCGACGTCGTGGATGAATACCTCAGCTTCGGCGACGGCGAGGCGTTCCGTATGGCGCGCAGGGTGTCTCGGGAGGAGGGACTGTTCGCCGGGGGCTCAGCCGGACTCCTGGTACATGCGGCCGTCGACGTGGCCAGAAGGGTCGACGATCCGGACGCGTTCGTCGTGACCCTCGTGTGCGACTGGGGGGAGCGATACCTGAGTAAGACCTACGACGACGACTGGATGCGCGAGAACGGCTTTCTGGAGCGGCCGAAGCGCAACACGGTGCTCGAGGTGCTCGAGGCGAAAGACAGCCGGGTCGGGTCGCTGGTCAGCGTCGAGCCGACGACGCCTGTTCGGATCGCTCTCTCGGCGATCACGGCCCACGATATCGGTCAGCTCCCGGTGATTCGGGACGATACGTGCCTCGGGTCGATCACCGAGGGTCGACTCATGGCCCAGGTGATCGAGGATCCGACACTCCTCGACAAACCGGTCGAGTCGATCATGGGTGCTCCGTTCCCCGTGCTCGAGGGTCATGTTGACGGGGAAGAGGTCCGGCCTCTGCTGGCACGTGACAACGCCGCGTGCCTCATACGAGAGGGTGGGGCTCTGGTCGGTATCATCACCCGGTACGACCTCGTTCGTGCGATGACGGCGTGACCGGCGGGGCTCGACGGTGAAGGTCGCGGTCCTCATGGGTGGGACATCCGACGAACGGGACGTCTCGCTCGCCTCGGGTGCGCAGGTCGCCGCCGCGCTACGTGAAGCGGGGCACGACGTCCTTGCGGTCGACACGGTGTTCGGCCTCCTCCCGCCCGAGACCGAGGCAGCGCTCGTCTCGTCGGGTGTGGGCGAGCTTCCACCCCAGGCGAACGCACTCGCGTCGATGGACGAGGGCGGGACGGTCGAACTCGTACGAAGTGCGGCACTCTCCGAGGTGGATGTCTTCTTTCTCGCGCTTCATGGTGGGAGTGGTGAGGACGGGACGATTCAGGCTCTCCTGGATGTAGCGGGGGTGGCGTACACGGGGAGTGATCGACTCGGTTGCTCGCTCGCGATGGACAAGGAAGTCACCAAGCGTCTCCTGAGGGATGCGGGCATTCCGACACCGGATTGGCTGGTTGGGCCGGCCACTGCGGACGAAGTTGAAAAGGCGCTCGGTCTTCCCGTGATCGTCAAAGCCGCCGGTGGCGGTTCGTCGCTGCGACTCGTGCTCGCCCATGACCGATCTGAACTCGACGACGTCATAGCCGAGAGCGCGAGGTGGGACGACGTCGTCCTGTTCGAGCGATACCACGCCGGTCGGGAGTTCACCGTCGGTGTCGTGGGACGGGCGACGTATCCGGTCGGGGAGATCGTGCCGAAGCACGAAATCTTCGATTACGAATGCAAGTATCAGCCGGGCATGGCCCAGGAGATCTTCCCGGCGGAGATCTCTGTTGCGTTGTCCGATCGGCTGCGTTCGCTGGCCCTCGAGGTTCACGATGCCCTGCGGCTGCGGGACTACTCGCGCGTCGACTTCATCGTCGACGGCGACGGCGAGCCGTGGTGCCTGGAAGCGAACGCGCTACCCGGCATGACGGCGAACAGCCTTCTGCCCAAGGGCGCTGCAGCGGCCGGAATCGGGTTCCCGGAGCTATGCGACCGGATCACCCGACTCGCGCATGCACGGTCACGGCGCCATCCTTCCTGACCTCCTCGGGCGGTGGATGGCCACTCGAGCCTCGGGGGCGAGCAGGGCGGACATTCAGGAACCTGCTCCTCAGGCGGGGGTTCGATAGGCTCCCGTGATCGGGATGTCCCAACAGACGATCAGGTGAACCGGACTCCATGAGCTACCAACGCGGCTTCGGATACGATTCCCTCGGCATGTCGCTGCGTCCGACGCCGATGGTGAAGAGGCTGCTGATCGCGAACGTCGTGGTCTTCGCGGTGACGCTGTTGCTCCCGGCGGTGGTGGGCGATTGGCTCGCATTCCAGCCGACCCGGATCGTCTTCCGGCCGTGGGCGCCGCTCACCTACATGTTCGTTCATGCCAGCCTTGGGCACCTGTTCTTCAACATGCTCATGCTCTTCTTCTTCGGCCCTCCGCTCGAGGGGCGTTGGGGGGAGCGGGAGTTTCTGAAGTTCTACCTGATCTGCGGGCTCGGCGGCGCGGTTCTCAGCTTTCTCTTTCTGCCGAATTCGATCGTAGGTGCGTCCGCCGCGCTGTACGGCGTCATGATTGCATTCGCGATGAACTGGCCGCGGGCACCGATCTACGTATTCGGCATCTTTCCCGTCGAGGCGCGGTTCCTGGTCGGGTTCATGGCGCTGGTTGCGCTCCTCAGCGCGACGGGGAGTGCGGAAGGAAGCAACGTCGCTCACCTCGCTCACCTCGGTGGTCTGATCACCGGATGGATCTACCTGAAGGCCGATTGGCGGGCGGGGGCAGCGATCGGCAACGTGCGTAAAGCCGCGACCAGAACGCGTCGACTGGCGATTGTTCCGCGGGACGAGTCCGATGAGGAGCCGGTTCGGTCACGTGTCGGCGTGAAACACGACCGGGAGACGGCCTTGTACGACAAGGTCGACGCGGTGCTCGACAAGATCTCTGCGGAGGGCATGTCCGCTCTCACACCAGAAGAACTCGAGCTTCTGGACCAGGTGTCGAGGAAGCACCGGACCAACTAGTCCGGTCATCGCGGCTGCTGCGTCGTCTCCGCGTCCCCGAGTCGCCGAAACGCCATCTGACCCGATGTGATCCCGGCCTCGCCGCTGCTGTGAGTCGGGAACCCGAGGCCCCGGTTGCTAGCGGAAATCGGCCCGCCTACAATCGGTTCCCCCTGTCGCGGGATCTCGCGCGAGGTCCCCGGGGACAGCTTGAAGGGGCCCGCCGTCAGCCAAAGCCGGATACGTGCGGGTCCTGCCTCATCGAACGCAGGAGGATTCCGCATGGCGTCGGCCAAGGAGTACACCACCGACCACATTCGCAATGTCGCGGTCCTCGGTCACGGTGGTTCGGGTAAGACCACGCTCATCGACGCGCTCTGTTTCGTATCCGGAACGTCGAAGCGCCTCGGTAAGGTGGACGACGGTACGGCGCTCACGATGCATACGCCGGAGGAGCACGCGCACGAGATCTCCATCCAGCTCACGCCCGCGTACGCGGAGCACATGGATACGAAGGTCAACCTTCTTGATACCCCGGGCTACCTGGACTTCACGGGTGAGGCGCTGTCTGCCGTGCGCGTCGCGGACGCGGCGATCATCGTGGTGAGTGCGACGGCGGGGGTCGAAGTCGGGACGGAGCGCGTCTGGCGGTACTGCGAGGACCGCGGGATCCCGCTGATCTTCTTCGTCTCGATGATGGACAAGGAGCACGCGGACTTCGAAGGCGTCTTTCAGCAGATCAAGACCCGCCTCACGGAGCAGGCGCTGCCGGTCGAGATCCCGGTGGACGAGGGCGACGATTTCCACGGCATCATCAACCTCTTCAGCGAAAAAGCCCACATCTACAAGGCGGGCACGACGACGGGGGAATACGAGGAGTTGGAGATCCCCGACGAACTCCAGGACAAGGAAGCCCAGTGGGAGACCGAGCTACAGGAAACACTCGCGACCACGGACGAACAGCTTCTGGAAGCTTATCTCGAGGGCGGCCACATCTCTCGCGAGGAAGCGATCGACGCCATGGCTCGGGGCATGGCCCGCAAGGAAGTGTTCCCGGTGTTCTGTGGTGCCCCCAACAAGACCTATGGAATTCGCGCCCTTCTCAGGAAGCTCGTCGAGCTGTGTCCGAATCCATCGGAAGCGGCGGCCGAGGTCGTGGGTGAGACCGAGTACGTCGCCGAGGACGGCGGACCCTTGGCCGCTCTGGTGTTCAAGACGGCGGCGGAGCCGCATGTCGGCGAACTCTCCTACTTCCGGATCTTCTCCGGTTCGGTGTCCAACGGGGCGGAGGTGTCGAACGCGTCGGATGGGAAGACCGAAAAGCTGAATCACCTGTCGATTCCGCTCGGCAAGGAGCGGAACGAGGTGGGCACGTTGCACGCCGGAGATATCGGTGTGGTCGCCAAGCTCAAGCACACGCATACCAACGACACGCTGTGCAGCGTCGGCGAGCAGACCCCGCTCACCCCGATCGAATTCCCGAGCGCGGATATCGCGATCGCGATCAGAGGTGCGACTCGTGGGGACGAGGACAAGCTGGGAGAGGTGCTGCCGAAGCTTCACGAAGAGGATCCGACATTTTCGGCTGCGTTCAACCCCGAGCTTCACCAGACGATCGCCCGGGGTGTCGGCGAGCTTCACCTGGACGTCCAGTTCGAGCGGATGGAACGCAAGTACGGGGTGAAGGTCGAGACCGAGCAGCCGAAGATTGCGTACCGTGAGACGATCACGAGGCAGGCCGAAGGACAGGGTCGGCACAAGAAACAGTCCGGCGGGCGCGGCCAGTTCGGAGACTGCTGGATTCGCCTTCGGCCGAATCCTCGTGGGGCCGGGTACGAGTTCGTCGATTCGATCAAGGGCGGGGTGATACCGGGCAAGTACGTCCCGTCCGTCGACAAGGGGATTCGCGAGGCCGCCGTTCGGGGTGTGATCGCTGGGTACCCCCTCGTAGACTTCGCTGCGGAGTGCTACGACGGCTCGTACCACTCGGTGGACTCGTCGGATATCGCGTTCAAGCTGGCTGGCTCGATCGCCTTCAGGTCGGTGGCCGAGAAGTGCCGCCCCGTCCTTCTCGAGCCTGTCGTCGAGGTCACCGTCACGACCCCGGACGAGTACGTCGGTGACGTCATGGGCGACCTCACGTCACGACGCGGCAAGGTTCAGGGCATGGACCCCAACTCGGGCCGCACCCACGTGCGTGCGCTCGTCCCCGAATCCGAGCTGTACAAGTATTCCGCGACACTTCGGTCGATGACGCAGGGACGGGCTCACCACAGCCGCAAGCTGGCCGGGTACGAGCCCGCGCCTGATTCCGTGGTGCAGAAGGTTCGCGCGGAACGTGAGCAAGAGGCTGCAGAGTAGAGCCCACATCAGGCCATCGATCGCCATCCTCGGCGGGGGTAACCTCGGCCGGGCTCTCGCCGAAGGATGGCTCGCGCCCGGACACGTCGCCTCAAGGAAGGCCCACCTCGTGGATGAGACCGACCGCGTGAACCGACGCCTCGCGGGTGCGTGATTGCGGGTCGAAATGAGACGAGGCATCGGGGGGCTGAGCTCGTCTGCGCGCGAAGGGGCGGCCACGCCGACGAAACGGTCGAGCGAGAACTCGCGCCCCGGTGGTAACCGATTGTATAATCCGGGGTAACCCAGTCCGGCGCAGAGCAATCTGTGCCACTCAAGAAATTTTCTTGGGCTCAGCGCGCGCGAGGGACCACCGGGGCCGCGACGACGAAGGCGCGCACTGAGCTCTGATCGACGTTTGCACACCACTGGAGTCTTCATGGGCCGCGTGGCGACACTCTATCGGACCACCGTCGGGAAGAAGGTCCTGATGGCGTTGTCCGGAGTCGTGCTGTTCGGGTTCGTGTTCGCGCACATGCTCGGCAACCTCAAGATGCTCGTTCCACCGTCGGACGGGCATTTCGCGATGGATGTGTACGCAGAGTTCCTTCGCGAGGCCGGGTACCCACTGCTGCCTCACGGTGGCCTGCTCTGGATTGCCCGACTGGTGCTGCTCGGTGCCGTCGGAATCCACGTTCTCTCCGCCGTGCAACTCGCCCAGCTGAGTCGAGCGGCGCGCCCCTCCGGCTACGCCAGGGAAGACAGTCTCAGCCTGTCGTACGCATCCCGCACGATGCGTTGGGGAGGGGTGATCCTGCTTCTTTTCGTGGTGTATCATATCCTGCATTTCACCACCGGTCAGGCGCACTCGTCCTTCGAGTACGGCGCGGTGCACCAGAACTACGTCAACGCCTTCCAGAACCCGGCGATCTTTTTCCTCTACCTGATCGCGCAGTCGGCACTCTGCCTCCACCTGTATCACGGAGTCTGGAGCTTTTTTCAAACGCTCGGCCTGAGCCACCCCAAGTACAACCACCTTCGGCGCCCCTTTGCAGCGGGCTTTGCGATCGTGGTCTTCGTCGGGTTTCTCACGCCGCCGACGCTGGTCCTCGCCGGCGTCATTTCGTAGCGCTTCGGCGCTGAGAAGGGTCAGTCCGATATGGAGCTGAACAGCCACGTCCCGTCGGGACCGATCGCCCAGAAATGGGACAAGCATCGCTTCGACATGAAGCTGGTGAACCCGGCGAACAAGCGGAAATACGACGTCATCATCGTCGGTACGGGGCTTGCCGGTGCGTCTGCGGCCGCGACGATGGGCGAGCTCGGATACAACGTGAAGGTCTTCACGTACCACGACTCGCCCCGGCGCGCGCATTCGATCGCGGCGCAGGGAGGCATCAACGCCGCCAAGAATTATCAGAACGACGGCGACAGCATCTTCCGCCTCTTCTACGATACCGTGAAGGGTGGTGATTTCCGGTCACGTGAAGCGAACGTGTACCGGCTGGCCCAGATCAGCCTGAACATCATCGATCAGGCGGTCGCGCAGGGGGTGCCCTTCGCCCGAGAGTATGGCGGACTCCTCGCGAACCGGTCCTTCGGTGGTGCGCAGGTGTCGAGGACGTTCTATGCGCGTGGCCAAACCGGTCAGCAGCTGCTTCTCGGGTGCTACCAGGCGCTCGAGCGTCAGATCCACGAGGGCACGGTAGAGATCGCGACGCGCCATGAAATGATGGACGTCATCATGATCGACGGGGTCGCCCGCGGCATCGTCACCCGTGACCTCGTCTCCGGTGAGATGAGGTCGTTCACCGCGGATGCCGTGGTCCTCGCCACCGGCGGGTACTCGAACGTCTTCTTTCTCTCGACCAACGCGAAGCACTGCAACGTCACCGCCACCTGGCGAGCTCATCGACGGGGTGCCGGCTTCGCGAATCCGTGCTACACGCAGATTCACCCGACCTGTATCCCACCGTCGGGAGACTATCAGTCGAAGTTGACCCTGATGAGCGAGTCGCTGAGGAACGACGGACGCATCTGGGTTCCGAAGGAAGCGGGAGACAGCCGCCCCGCGGGTCAGATCTCCGAGGACGAGCGCGATTATTACCTCGAGCGCTTTTACCCGTCCTTCGGGAACCTGTCACCCCGTGACATCGCGTCGCGCCGAGCCAAGGAGATGGTGGACGACGGGCACGGGGTCGGAAAGCTCAAGAACGGCGTCTATCTCGACTTCAAGGACGCGATCGCCCGACTCGGACAGGATGCGATCAGTGAGCGGTACGGCAACCTGTTCGCCATGTACGAAAAGATCACCGGCGAGGACCCGTACACGCAGCCGATGCGGATCTATCCGGCGCCGCATTACACGATGGGCGGACTCTGGGTCGACTATGACCTCATGACGAACGTGCCCGGCCTCTTTGCCATCGGCGAGGCGAACTTCTCCGATCACGGGGCCAATCGCCTCGGCGCGAGCGCGCTCATGCAGGGTCTCGCAGATGGCTACTTCGTGATCCCGCTCACCATTGGAAACTACCTGGCGCGCATCAGTCACACCGACGTGCCCGAGGATCACGCGGCGGTTAAGGATACGGAGCGAGAGGTGAAGGACCGCCTCGACCGGCTTATGTCCGCGGATGGGAAGAGGACGGTCGATTCCTTCCACATCGAGCTGGGTCGCATCATGTGGAATGCGTGCGGCATGGAGCGGAGCGAGTCCGGGCTCAAGGATGCGCTCGCAAGAATTCCCGAACTACGCGACGAATTCTGGCAGGATGTCCGAGTGCCGGGCTCGGCGGCCGATTTGAACCAGTCGCTTGAAAAGGCCGGCCGGGTGGCGGACTTCATGGAGTTCGCCGAGGTGATGTGCTACGACGCTCTCGCGCGGGACGAGTCGTGCGGGGCGCACTACCGTGTCGAGCACACGACGGCGGACGGCGAGGCCAAGCGAGACGACGTGAACTTCGCGCACGTGGCGGTGTGGGAGTTCAACGGCGTCGGAGAAGCGCCCTCGCGGCACGAGGAAGAACTGGTATTCGACAACGTTCAGCTCTCCACGCGGAGCTACAAATAGATGAAGCTGACTCTCCACGTCTGGCGTCAGAACGGACCCGGAGATGCCGGACGACATGAACGGTATGAGGCGCCTGACGTTTCGGAGCACATGTCGTTCCTCGAGATGCTCGATGTCGTCAACGAGCGTCTGACCGAGGACGGCAAGGAGCCTATCGCGTTCGAGCACGACTGTCGCGAGGGCATCTGTGGCACGTGCGGCATGATGATCAACGGAGTTCCGCATGGTCCGAAATCGCTGACGACCGCCTGTCAGCTTCATATGCGATCGTTCAAGGACGGTGATGAGATCTGGATCGAGCCGTGGCGCGCGTCCGCGTTTCCGGTGCTCAAGGATCTGGTCGTCGATCGGAGTGGCTTCGATCGGATCATTCAGGCCGGCGGCTACATCTCGGTTCGGACCGGGTCGGCTCCCGACGGCAATGCGATCCCGATCCGGAAGGAAGACGCGGACGCGGCCTTCGACGCGGCGACGTGCATCGGGTGCGGCGCGTGCGTCGCGGCGTGTCCCAATGCATCGGCCATGCTGTTCACCGCCGCGAAGGTCACGCACCTGGCGAAGGTTCCTCAGGGCCAGACCGAGCGATGGGACCGCGTGCTCTCGATGGTCGATGCCCACGATTCCGAAGGGTTCGGCAACTGCACGAACCACGGCGCGTGCCAGGAAGCGTGTCCCAAGGGGATCTCGATCGACTACATCGCCCAGCTGAATCGTGATCTGATCAAGGCGACGCTCTCGGCCAAGCCGGTGGAGTCGGGGAAGGACGCCTGACGCTACCCCCGAGCTTCAGCGCCCCGTCGTGTCCGGGGGCATCATGTGCTCGCTGTGGTCCATGCCGGACATTCCGGGAGAAGAGTCCGCGTCCATCGGCATCCCGCTCATCGGCATGTCCATCGGCATCCCCATTTCGGCCAGGCGCTGCATTTCGCGGAGGCCCGCCACCATCGAGTCGGGTACGAGCGTCCACGTGTAGTCGATGACCAGCCGGACCTGATCGTCGGTCAGCGGGGCCGGTGGCATCGCCGGGGGCACGCCTGATTGGATGAGCTGCACCAGCTGGTCCATCGGGTGATGCCCGAGGTGGTCCAGCAGGCTCGGAGGCGCGATCGGGAGGTTCGCTGCGATCGGGCCGTTCCCGAGCGCTCGATCGCCATGGCAAGCCACACAGTAGGTCTCGTACAGCGCAGCGCCTTCGCTGACCACCACAGCCTCTTCACCACCGCAGGCTCCGAGTGTGAACACGATCGCGAGACCCGAGATCCACACCCTCACGTCGGCCTGATTGTTCATATGCTGAAAGGGATCAAGTGCTGAAGTGGATCAAGGTTTGGTGGAGTGAACCAATATCGCCGTGAGCACGATGACGCCGGCTGCAAGACCGACCTCCCATGCTCCCCGCCGCCGGATGATCCGAACCCCCTCCGCACGGTCGCTGACGGGCACCCCCTGGCGCCAGTTCCAGAACCCGAGCCCCAGGATGGCCAGGACGATCCCGATCTTGCCGAAAAGGACGCGGCCGTACCCGGTCGTCCAGAGATCGGACACGTCAGTGAGGTGCGTCCATGAGAGGCCGATGCCCATCATGACCAGAGTCCCACCCGCGGCGAGCGCCATCGGGGAGAAGCGTTGGATTTGTGCCCCGAAGGTGGCCGGGCTCTGTCCCTCGCCCCTGCTGGATCTCGCGCCCATGAGGATCACCGCGAGCGTCCCGATCCAGCTTCCAGCGGCCAGAGTGTGCAAGGCGTCGGCGGCCAGGGCGGCGGTGCGCCACGAGTCCACGCCCATCGCATGCCCCGACGTGGCCAGCGTCGTGACGAGCGCGAAACTGAGGAGGGTGAGCACCCACCAGGGGGCGCCTACGCGGAGGCTGGAGGCGCCGCGCTCCACCTCGGCCGAGGGTCGCAGACCGAGCCAGAGCGTCATGGTGATGCTCATGATCACCACGCCCTGAGCCATCCACACCGTGCCCCAGGCGGTCTGGAACAGGAGAAGCGAAACATCGTCCCACAGCGGAGCGAAGGGGTCACGGAAGGCCATGACCTGAACCACCATGCGAAGGCCCCACGCCACGATCAGGGCGAGGGCGGTCCGTCGTGTCCAGTGAAGGACCGTCTGAGCCATGGCGCTGAGCTCGGCGCCCACGTCGACCGCACTGACCGAGGCCCCGGGGGCGACGACGACGCGCCACGACACGCAACCCACGAAGAGGATGGTCGCAGCAAAGAGGAGTGCCTGCTGGACCGTCGTAAGGAGCCAGATCAAGGGCCGGCCACCTCGAAGGTGAAGTCACCCCGCATAACGTGGCCGTCGTCGGCGATGCACCGCCACTGCACGACGTATCGACCAGCGGGCAGGGCGGGGTCGAGCTGAACGGACAGTTGCTTCGGATCGTTCGCGTCGGCCTCGGGCGGACTGCTGCGTACGAGCCTTCGGGATGAATTGACCACGCGAATCGACGCCCCGCGCATCAGGGGCGCGTCGGAAAAGAACAGCCGAACCTCGGTGACGCCCCCGTCGACGGTCTGATCATCCTCGGGGAAGGAGGCCTCCAGGGTGATATGCGGTGTCACGGTCGCGCTCGACACCGCATGAGGGGGCAGAGCAGGGCGCTCGAGTGTCGTCGTCGACGGTGCGGCTGCGCCCAGTACCACGAACGCAAGCGAAAGCACCCCGAGAGTGCCGAACTTCTTGCCCCATCGCGCTGTACGACTCATCGCACCTCTGCCCCGGAAGGCCCGGTTGCTGCCTCGAATCACCTTGGCCATCATGGGATTGAGCTCTCCGAGCAACAACCCCCGAGCCGTCGGCCTACAGGTATGACTTCTCCGATCCTTCGCGTGTTCCTCGCTCTCGGTGTCGCTGCGTCGGCAGGCGTCGTCGAGACGGAGGCGCAGCAGGCCGGGGAATTCGGGGCGGCCGAGGCGCTTCGCGCGCGGCATCCCGACGTGGTCGAGATGCTGGACCGGCTCGATCAGGCGCACGGGCTGCTCTTTCACGAATTGGCCATCGAAGGGGAGGTCGTTCGTGGGAGCGGAAGCGACCTGCCGACGTTCGGGTTCGAATTCGACATGATCGACCGGATGACGTTCCTGGTGCAGGGCGAGGGCGTGCCGGAGGACGGCGAGCTGGCCCGGGCGGGTTTCGATGCGCTCGGGCCCAGAGCGGCTGGGATTATTCGCTGGGGACAGGCCTTCCAGCGAGAAGTCATCTCGATCCTCGCGGACGAAACGCTCGTGGACCGAAACGACGCGCTCGCAGCCGCTGTGGAGGTCTACCGGAGTCGTCCCGAGGCGGCGCTGACCAGCGCTCCCAAGAACATGGACATTCTGTATGACCATGCGTATGCGCTCGGCTTTCGCACCGGGTATGCGGACCTCGACGGGTTCATCTGGGCGGGTCACTGGTTCCGTCTCGCGGTGACCGAACCACTGACGGACATCGATCCCGGTCCGGAGCGCATGGAGGGCATCGATACCGTCACCACGCGATACTTCGCCAAGCTGACGTACGGGGAGCCGCCGCAGTTCTTCCCGAGTGAGATTCCGCTGGCGCCGGCGATTGCCCCCGGCCTGATCTGGATGAGCGCGGACGCGGCGATGATCTGGGACAATCTGAGCATGTATCTGGAGGTCCTCTCCGATGTGCTCGCGGCACCGGCGACTCCGGATGTGCCGGGCGCGATCGAGGCCACGACGGATTTCTTCCAGGATCCCGAACTGGCCGTCACCGATCAGGATGAGTGGGAGATCATGGCGTTACGTCACGGGATCTTCTTCCAGGGAGGGTACCCGCTCACGGTGATGACCGAGAGTGAACGGAACGTCGATGGTCACGCGGCCCATCTCAGTGGGGGCGGAGGGGGACCGGGACTCACCATCCCTGGCATGCCCCGCAGCAGATGAGGGTCCCCGCAGTGCTGTGGGGACTCGCCGGAGCGGGGGTGCTCGGTCTCGGCGCCTGCGGCGATGCTCCTGCCGAGCTTCCGACAACGCTCGAGGGGTTGATGCTCGACACGCTGGTCGAGATCGGGGCGGAGTCGGGAGCTTCATACGAGACGTTCCAGGGCATCTGGGACATCGAGGCCGATGCGGAGGGTCGGCTTGCGGTTCTCGACCTGGGTGGACCTGCCGTGCACGTCTTCGACTCGGATGGCAGGCACGTTGCGTCGCTCGACGCGACAGGGCTGGAGGAGGGGCAACTCGATCGACCGTCGGGGATCGCGTGGAGTGAGCCGGGCGAGTTGATGGTATGGGATCCCGGGAGCTCGTGGGTCTCGTCGTTCGACGTGGGTGCCTCGATCGAGTTCGAGGATCGCTGGCGGGCGTTCGCGTTCGGTGAGACCGGCTTCTGCGTGTCGGGGGACCGCACGTTCATCAGCTTCTGGCTGAATGATCAGGTCGTCCACGAGCTGGGGCCGGACGGTCCAGTCCGGTCGTTCGGTGTCGCGCCCGCCGTAGTGGGGGCGGATGTGCTCGGTCCCGAACTCCGGGAGATCGCGATCGAAGAGCTGACGCCCTCCGCGCTGTTGTGCACGCCGGAGGGGGTGCTGGACGTCAGCTTCGTCCAGTCACTGGTCCGCTTGCACGACATGGACGGAGTCGAGATGTGGAGTCGCGGCTTCGACGACGTGAATCCGATTGTGGTCTACAGTGACGACGGGATCGGACTGGGGCGGGAATTTGACGGAGTGGACGGGTCCCACCTCCTGCGGTCCGTCGTCCCCTGGGGCGCGTCGATGGTCCTGGTGCAGCACGAGATTCGACTGCGCGAAATCCCTGAGGAGGGAGATATCGAAGTCTTCGAGTCCCGCCTACTGCGGCTCGCCGATGGGAGTGAAGTAGCTCGGACCCGAGACCTCCCCCTCGTTCTGGGCGCACAGGGTCGCCGTCTCTATCTGGTGTCCGTGGAGCCGTACCCGAAGGTGTCGGTCGTCGAGGTTCGCTGACCGACCGGTGACGGAGCGGGAGGTGCACCGTATCGTGGCTGCTCCTCTTACCGAATCGCCGTCATGACCGCTCCCCGATTCTTCTCGCTCCTCGCCGCGGGTGTCGTTTCACTCGGGGTCTCGGCACCGTTGCTCGGACAGACCGTGCACCGGCTCGTGGCCGGTCCCGAAACCGTGGCCTTCGGCCATTACGATCCGGAAAAGCCGGGGGTCATCCGGATTCAGCCGGGAGACATCGTCGAGGTCACGACGATGCTCACCAGCAATCCGGATCGACTTCAGCAGATGGGGCTTCCGGCCGACGAAGTGCAACCGAACCTGGCCGCGATCTACGACCAGGTGACGGATCGAGGCCCGGGTGGACATATCCTGACCGGCCCAATTCATATCGAAGGTGCGGAGTCGGGAGACGTGCTCGAGGTTCGGATCCTTTCCGTCGACTACTCGATCCCCTACGGGTACAACGGATGCAGCGGCTTCGTGCGCGACCTGTGTGACGAGGATCGTCGGTCACGACTCATCCGAATCGACACGGAGAACCATCGAGCGGAAATCGCGCCCGGAATCACCATCGAGACCCGTCCCTTCTTCGGGAGTATGGGTGTCGCGCCGCCACCCGATTCGGGACGCGTCAGTTCGGTGCCTCCAGGACGGCACGCCGGCAACATGGATCTCAAGGACCTCGTCGCAGGCACACGACTCTTCATCCCGGTGTGGGTTGCGGGGGCGCTCTTCGAGGTCGGGGACGGGCACGCCGCCCAGGGTGATGGCGAGGTGAACCAGACCGGCCTGGAGACCTCACTGGAGGGGCAGCTTCAGTTCTTTCTCCATAAGGACATGTCGCTCGACTGGCCGCGTGCGGAGACCGATACACACCACATCCTGATGGGCTTCGACCCCGACCTGGAGGCGGCGACGGAGATCGCGATCCGCGAGACGGTTGAGTTCCTGATGGAGCGAACGGACCTCACGCAGGGGGAAGCCTATTCGGTGGTGTCGATGGCGGTGGACCTGCGGATCACGGAACTCGTCGACTACAACGTTGGCGTCCACGCGATGGTCGCGAAGTCCCTCCTCGGAGATGGTCAGGAGGTCGAGGTTCTGATTCGGGGCGGCACCGTGTACGACGGAACCGGCGCGGAAGGAAGTCAGCTGGACGTCGGGCTGTCCGGGGACCGGATCGTCTTCGTCGGGGATGCGATGGCGGCTTCGGTCCAAGCGGACAGGATCATCGATGCCGAGGGCCTGGTGGTGGCGCCGGGCTTCATCGATCCGCATGCGCACGCCCAGGGTGATCTGGCCTCCGAGTCACGGATCCGACGTGAAAACGTCAACTACCTGGCGCAGGGCGTCACGTCCGTCATCGTCGGGAACGATGGACACGGCACCTTCGATATCGCCGGTCAGCGAGAGAGGTTCGAGTCACCGGGCATCGGCACGAACGCGGGTATGCTCGTCGGCTTCGGGTCGGTGCGCGGTGAGGTGATGGGCATGCGGGACGAGCGCCCGACCGAGGCGGAACTCGACGAGATGAAGGCGCTGGTCGATCGGGCCATGCGAGACGGAGCGGTGGGACTGGCCACCGGTCTCTTCTATTCGCCGCAGAGCTTTTCCACGACGGGAGAGGTCGTCGAACTGGCCAGAATCGCCGCTTCGTACGGAGGGGTGTACGACTCTCACATGAGGGACGAGAGCTCATATACGATCGGCCTTCTTGGCGCGGTCGACGAGGTGATCGGGATCGCGGAAGAGAGTGGGATCCGCGCCAACATCTCGCACATCAAGGCGCTCGGGGTCGATGTCTGGGGCCAGAGTTCCGATGTAATCGCGCGAGTGGAGGCTGCTCGGGCCAGGGGGCTGGAGATCACGGCCGACCAGTATCCCTACGAGGCGAGTGGCTCGTCTCTGAACGCGTCCCTGCTTCCGCGCTGGGCCCAGGCCGGTGGCCGAGAGGCACTCCTCGAGCGGCTCGACGATCCGGAGCTGCGGCGTCGGCTCGTGGACGACATGCGCGAGAACATGCGCCGGCGAAACGGGCCCGACGCGATGCTGATCACCGGCGGGCAGGATCCCGCTCTGCGTGGCAAGACGCTGGCGGACATCGCGGAAGAACGCGAACAAGACCCCGTCGAGACTGCGATTGACATCATCCGGTCCGGGGGTGCGTCGATCGGCTCGTTCAACATGAACGAGGACGATATCGCCACCTTCATGGCGGCGGATTTCGTCATGACCGGGTCGGACGGGTCGGACGGTCACCCGCGGAAGTACGGGACGTATCCACGCAAGATCCGGAAGTATGTGCTGGAGGATGGCGTGATCTCTCTCTCCCGAATGATCCACGCGTCGAGCGGGATGCCGGCGCGGGTCTTCGGCCTGGAGGGCAGGGGAGTCATCACGGAGGGCGCGTATGCCGACATCGCGGTGTTCGACCTCGAGCAGGTGCGTGACGTTGCGACCTTTCTGGAACCCACCGAGCTGGCGACGGGGATGCGCTACGTCTTCGTGAACGGTCAGCTCGCGATCGATGCCGGTGAACCTACCGGGCGCCTCGCAGGTCGCGTTCTGGGATCGGGTCAGCGCCCCATCTCGTAAGCGATCGACTCAGCGGCCCGCGGTGCCGTAATCGGGCTCGCACACGGACTCGCTCCCTTCGCCCGCGAGGTCGATCCCGACCCAAAGAAGGAGGGTCGTATCGCGGGGCTCGCTCCAGCGGAAGTCGATGTCGACTTGGGCCTGGAGGCCGAAGTCGTGTTCGAACGGGACCCCGACACCCGGTTCGGCTTCGATGCGCAGCACGGACCCCAGCATCTGTTCGCGAGCTTCAATTTCCCAGCTGCCGGAGTGGCCGTACCAGATGTTGACGCAACCGGCGAGGCTGAGCGCCATCGTGGGGACCCGGACCGTGCTGAAGCTTCCTTGGCCCTCGACGATCGGAATGCCGACCCAGCCACCCCCGCTACGCAGGCCGGACAGGACGTCGGCGACGCCCGCTTGATCCTGAGCGGACGCCCGAGCGGGTGCCATGATGAGCACCGCGGAGACGAGAAGCCGTACGAAGCGGTTCATAAGAGTTCGTACCGGGCGGGGTCCGTGGAGATCCTCAGAGTGATCCGCTGAGGGACATCCGCATGTCGATCACGCGCTCGTGGGCGTTCCGCTGAACGTCGTCCACCGCGTCCGCGAACTCCGGAGCGTCGCGCACCGGGTCGAAGAGGGCGGACCCCAGGATACGCGTGTCGACCCCGGCTGGAGACAAATCGAAGGCGAACCGGAGCCATCGAGTCGCACTGGAGGGGTCGCCGGTCATTCCGTAGTAGCTGGCGAGGTCCTGGGCGATGAGTTCGGCCGTGTAGTCGGGACTGGGGCTTCCGCTGGTCTCCAGCTGACGCTCGGCGTCCTCCACGATCCTTCTGGCTTCCTCCGACTGCCCATCGGCGTACAGGCAGAGCGCCCGTACGAGGTTGTAGACGCCGAAGTCGATCGCGAGACACTCATCGGGCTCCCCGACCATCGCGAGGGCGCGACCCTCGAACGCCTTGGCCAGCAGAAGCTTGTCCTCCAAGCGATAAGCCTCCCGGGCTTCGTTGATCGTCACGGCGTATCGGCCGAGCTGGAACCCCAGGGACGCCAGGGCGGTGCGGCGTCCTGCCTGCAGGGGATCGAGGTCACGGGCACGCTCCGCCTCCGCGAACGCCTCGTCGATACGATTCTGCCCCGCCAGGATCCGGGCCGACCAGCTGGGGCCGTTCGGTGCGTTCGGTGCCAGAGCTTCTGCCTGCTCGAAGTCTGCGGCTGCGCCCTCGAGGTCCAGACCAAGGAGTGCCCTGATGTAGCCGCGGGCGGAATAACCGTTTGCAACACGCGGATCGGCGGAGATCGCCTGGTCTGCAGCGGCGAGTGAGCGGGCTGCCAGCTCGTAGGGGGTGAGCCCCACGTCGTACTTGTAGTAGAGCGAAAGGGCGTAGGTCGACGACAGCGCGGACAAGGCGGCCGCTGAACGAGGCTCGAGCTCGATCGCCTCGCGGAACCGCGTCACGGCCTCGCGCATGCCCTCCGGCGTCCGTTGCCCGAGCGCGGCGTTACCGGCGAGATACGCATCGCGGCCCGGACCGATGACGGAGCCGCCGGGGTCGTACCGGTCGTCGAGGCCGACGCTTTCCAGGAAGGCCCGGGCGACCTCGTTCGCCACGACGACCTGATCTCGAGCGCGATTGTCCGGGTCGACGAAGTACTGCGTGCGTGCGTGCAGGAAGCCCTCGGCGTTCGACTCGGACACATTCACGACCAGCTCGTCTCCGCGCCGCTCGATGTATCCGCGCAGGACGTGCTCCACGTCGAGCGACTCGAGCAGCGTCCTCGTGCCCACGCTGTCGTTCATGGCCGAGGCTGCTGAGTACATGTCGCTCACGAAGACCTCGGGAACGGTCGTCAGGCGGGTGATGACCTCTTCCGCGATCGAGAGGCCCAGAAGGTCGAAGGACTCGTCTCCGGTCCGATTCTCGAACGGGGTTACGGCCACGGACGACTCGTACGGACCGTTGGCGGACGCGCTGGCAGACCAGAACTGAATCGCGAGACCCATCGTGGCGATCAGCGCGAGGCCCGCAGCGACCCTCGAAGCCATGGGCATCCGAGGTCTTTGTCCCGACTCGCGGTCGACGCGGAGAGCCCCCGAGCGGTTCGCGACGAGCAGCGCGTCGGCGAAGTGGGAGACGGCCCTCGGGCGGTCGGCGGGGGATTTGGCCAGGGCCTGAGCGATGACCTGCTCCAGCGCTCGGGGTACGGATGACCGCACGGAGCGCAGCGAGGGCATCGTATCGGTCAGGTGACGCGCGAGGGTCGCCTGAGCGGTGCGACTGTGGAACGGCGGCTGCCCGGCGAGCATCTCGTACAGCACGCACGCGAGGGAATACGTGTCCGTGCGCCCATCGATCGGGTCGTCACCCCCCGCCTGTTCCGGACTCATGTAGTCCGGGGTGCCGATGGGCAGACCGCTCTGCGTGAACTCGCCACCGCTCTCGGCGGCCCGAAGTGCGCGTGCGATCCCGAAGTCGGCGACGACCGCGTGCCCGCTCTGGAACAGGATGTTCGACGGCTTGATGTCGCGGTGGACGATCTCCTTGCGGTGCGCATGCTCGAGAGCGTCCGCCACCTGATGCGTGATCTTCAGGGACTCCTGGATCGGGAGTCGACCTTCCTTCACCAGGCGATCGCGCAAACTCTCGCCCGAGATGTACGGCATCACGTAGTAGAGCGTGCCGCCCGCGTCACCGGCCGCGTAGATCGGAACGATGTGTGGATGCTGCAGCTGCGAGGTGACTTCCACCTCACGCACGAAACGCTCCCGACCCAGCCGGGCGGACAGCTCTTCGTCCAGCACCTTGATCGCCACGTCCCGCTCGGGCAGGGATTCGCGTGCCAGATAGACGCGCGACATCCCCCCTCGATCGAGCTCGCGAACGAGGGTGTACCGCTGCGGCAGCGCAGCCTGAAGTCGTTCGAACTCAGTGGACAACGGGTACCCGCTGGCTCATGCGAAACGTGGTGGCCTGTAGCTTCGTAACCTTTGTCCTTTCGAGTGGGTTCGCCAGTTTTGAACGGGGTGTCCGGGTCGGTCTACAGGGGGGTGGATGCGCAACTTCATCATTCGATTGCTGATCAACGGGCTTGCTCTGTCGGCCGCAGCGTGGCTGATCGGAGGCGTTCAGCTGAGTGCGGACTTCGGCGACATCCTGCTCGTCGCGCTGATTTTCGGACTGCTGAACGCGATCCTGAAGCCCGTCCTGATCTTCTTTTCGTTTCCGTTCATCGTGGTGACGCTGGGCATCTTCGCGCTCATCGTGAACGGCGCGCTGCTCCTGATCACTGCGCGTCTGACCGATCATCTGGTTGTGGACGGCCTCGGCGCAGCGGTACTGGGCAGCATCATCATTTCGATCGTCACGATGATTCTCGGCGGCGTGCTGAGGGACGACACGGGTAGCTAGCCCGGGGTGGTCGAGCGGCGCGGGACCTGATCGACGGTGCCAGGGTGCGGCGGCACGGTTGATGCACCTCACCGGGGTCCTGAAGCCGCCTGTCGGAGACTGCGCGCGAAGCGTTCATGCTTCGGCGATTCGGGGGCGTGCAAAACGGGTCACATGTTGCAGGATGCCAGCCCGGAGGTCGTTATGACACCGTTGTCCCCCCTCGACCTGTTTCTCGCCGCCGTCCTCTCCCTGCGTCGGTTCGGGATGGGGCGGACCCTCCTCGCGTCGGTCGTACTGATCCCGCTCTACCTGTGGACGCTTCCACCCGTCGTGTGCTCCTGCTTCGGCCCCGTCTTTCGCCGTTGCGACAGCTCACTCCGGTATGTCGCGGCGATGAGATCCGATCTCAGGATCCTCGCGAGCCAGCAGGAGATCTACTTCGCTGACCACGGCGAATATTCCGCTGATTTGGAGGCACTCGGCTTCGTGGGCTCCGAAGGAGTCAGCCTCGACGTCAGCGTCCGGGGCGACGGATGGATCGCCTCGGCCACACATCCGCTGCGGGAGGACGATCGCCACTGCGGGAT
Source organism: uncultured Gemmatimonadaceae bacterium (assembly GCA_964492085.1). Classification (GTDB taxonomy): domain Bacteria; phylum Gemmatimonadota; class Gemmatimonadetes; order Longimicrobiales; family Gaopeijiaceae; genus UBA2589. Next base: position 68,211 of record CAZBHZ010000007.1, read on the forward strand.
CTACGGGGGTGAGCCGGGGCCTTGGGCCGGATTGGTCACAGATCTCGATCCGGACACGGTGACGTGCCGGCTCTGACGTTGCGGCCAACCGGGACGGTCGTAGCTTGAACGGGCCGCCAGGGGCACCACGTCCGACATCCTGAGGATGCACGGGCTCGGTTGAGAACGACCCTTGGAACCTGATCCGGTTGAGACCGGCGTAGGGAGCGCGGCGCAGACGAGGCCACACGATTCCCAGGCGGCAGGCCCTCCGATCGCGCGCCCCGTCGAATGGTGAGCGCGATGAGTGAAACAAACGGCAGCGGTACCTCCCTCAACGAAAACGGGCGCGCGCGGGTGGCCCCGAAGACCGAGGACGTGGGCAGCGACTATCCCGGTGCCTTCCCCAATTCGAAGAAGATCCACGTAGCAGGCTCGCGGGGCGTCGAGGTCCCGATGCGGGAGATCCATCTGACCGGTGGGGAAGCCCCACTGCGCGTATACGACACGAGCGGCCCTCGTGACATCGACGTGCGGAAAGGACTGACGGCCCTTCGCGATCCCTGGATCCTCGAACGTGGAGACGTGACCGAGGTAGCGCGGACCCGCACGCCCTCCGATCTGGTGGAGATGCCTGAGGGCCTCGGCCGGCGGACGCTGCGGGGCAGCGGTTCCGTAACGCAGATGACGTACGCACGGCGCGGTGAGGTGACGCCCGAGATGGAGTTCGTGGCGATCCGCGAGGGGATGTCACCGGAGTTCGTCCGCGACGAGGTCGCCCGAGGGCGCGCGATCATTCCGGCGAACATCAATCACCCGGAGATCGAGCCGATGATCATCGGCCGCAACTTCAAGGTGAAGATCAACGCCAATATCGGGAATTCGGCCGTTTCGTCCTCGATCGACGAGGAGGTGGAGAAGCTGCGGTGGGCCACCCTGTGGGGTGCCGATACGGTCATGGACCTCTCGACGGGGAAGCACATCCACGAGACCCGAGAATGGATCCTTCGGAATTCCCCGGTCCCGATCGGGACGGTGCCGATCTATCAGGCGCTCGAGAAGGTCGATGGTGTGCCCGAGGAGCTGACGTGGGAGATCTACCGCGACACGATCATCGAGCAGTGCGAACAGGGCGTGGATTACTTCACCGTTCACGCGGGCGTTCTGTTGCGCTTCATCCCTATGACGGCGAACCGCATGACCGGGATCGTTTCACGCGGTGGCTCGATCCTCGCCAAGTGGTGCATGGCGCATCACAAGGAGAACTTCACGTACACTCACTTCCCCGAGCTGTGTGAGATCATGGCGGCGTACGACGTCTCGTTCTCGCTCGGAGACGGTCTGCGCCCCGGCTCGATCTACGACGCCAACGACGAAGCGCAGTTCGCCGAATTGAAGGTGCAGGGCGAGCTGACGAAGATCGCGTGGGAACATGGCGTTCAGGTCATGAACGAGGGCCCGGGCCACGTCCCGATGCATCTCATCAAGGAGAACATGGAAAAGCAGCTCGAGTGGTGCGACGAGGCGCCGTTCTACACGCTCGGGCCGCTGACCACCGATATCGCCCCGGCGTACGATCACATCACCTCCGCCATCGGGGCGGCGCAGATCGGGTGGTACGGCACGGCGATGCTCTGCTACGTCACACCGAAGGAGCACCTGGGACTGCCGAATCGGGAGGACGTGAAGCGCGGGGTGATCACCTACAAGATCGCGGCGCACGCAGCGGACCTCGCCAAGGGACACCCCGGTGCGCAGAAGTGGGACGATGCGCTGTCGAAGGCGAGGTTCGAGTTTCGGTGGCGGGATCAGTTCAACCTCGCGCTCGACCCGGTCACGGCGGAGGAGTACCACGACGAGACGTTGCCCGCCGAGGGTGCGAAGGTCGCGCACTTCTGCTCCATGTGCGGCCCGAAATTCTGCTCCATGAAGATCACGGAGGACATCCGCCAGTTCGCGCGCGAGCAGGGGCTCGCGGAGTCCGAGGCGATCGACACCGGGATGGAGCAGATGGCCGAGGAGTTCCGCGAGAAGGGTGGGGAGATCTACGTGGAGGCGGGTGACTGAGGAGCCGCCGTCGGGCTCATCGAGTCAGATCCTCATACGACGACGCCCCCGGCCGCGTGATGCGACCGGGGGCGTTCGTTCGGGGGTGGTCCGGACGACTCAGCCACGCCGCTGAGGTCATGCGGCGTCCTCAGTCCTCCGAGATCGGCCGTCCCGTCAGGTAGTCCACCGCCAGACTCGCGAGCGCTCGTACACCGATCGGCAGAGCACGCTCATCGGCGTAGAAGTAGGGGGAGTGGTTCGGGTGCACGAGGGACGGATCGTCCGCGCCCACGCCAAGGCTGATGAAGAGTCCTGGTGCTTGCTGTGCGAAGTACGAGAAATCCTCGGCACC